>NZ_JBITUP010000001.1:173872-865055 GCF_044542535.1 Microbacterium sp. NPDC078428 | reverse complement strand
CGTCAAACTCCGCCGCGCCAGCTAACCCGTTTCGCGGGCATTCTCAGATGAGGCACCGAACAACTTTCGCGGGCACCTTGACTTGAGGCACTCCGGGGCCCGACGAGGCTCACCTAAAGTGCCCGCGACACGCCCTCGGTGCCTCATTGTCGAGATCTGAGACCCACTCTCAGATCCTCGGCGCCGCCGCTACGGAGATCGCGCGCCTGGGATTACGAGCGACCACGCTTGCCGGCATTGCCGCCGTCATCGGCAAACCCCGCTCGGCGATGGGACCGCACTTCGGCGACCATGCGGACAGCGCGCTCACGAAGCTCGCGCGGATACTTACTGGGACGTCCCATGAGACAGATCCTTCCAAGGAATCATGTCTCCGGACACGCCGGGGCGAGTCAAAGCTCGTTCTGGCCAAGATCATGGACCCCAGATAGACATTTCGCAAGGGTGAACTCGTACGCTCAGTGAACACGGGGCCTCCCACAAATGTCGGATAGGCCGGGCGGACCACCTCCACCCGGTAACCCACGAGTTTTGTGAGCGAGGCCCCGTCCCGCGACCCCCTCACCCGAAGGCGGTCACTACATACCGTCTAGCGGAAGCGAGCGAATGTCTTCTCGCCGCGGTGCTGGATGATCGTTCGGCGGAGGGGCTACGTGATATCGAGGAGGGCGCGGATCAGGTCGTCGACGGTGTGCGCGGCGTTGGACGGATGACGCAACGGGCGGTCTGCGTGTAGCACGTAATGGTTGCGTCGGCCCCGCTTCTCCCGCTCCAGGTACCCCGCCGACTCCAAGTCGTTGAGGATCGTCAGAGCTGACCGCGGCGTCACCCCGACCACCGCGGCGATGTCCCGGACGGCGGCGTCGTTGTTCTGCGCGACCGCCAGGAGTACATGCGCGTGATGTGTGAGAAAGGTCCACTGCGCCATTCCCCCATCCTGCCAAACATCCCTGTCATTTGGTGAAGAGAACTTCCGCTATTCTGCGATGGCAGAAGTTTGCTTCACCAATCACGATGGGGGACCCTCTTGTTCGACGCAGCCCTGACCAACCTGCTCTCACCCCCCGTCCTCGCCTTCGGACTCGGCGTGCTCGCCGCCGCCATGAAGTCTGACCTGAAGGTTCCGGACGCGATGATGCGGGCGCTGTCCATCTACCTGCTGTTGGCGATCGGTCTGAAGGGCGGAGTGGCGCTGCGCGGTGAGACCGCTGCCGCAGTGCTCGGCCCAGTCGCACTTTCCCTGGCCCTCGGGGTGATCATCCCTGCCGCGGCCTATGGCGCCTTGCGCGTGGTGACTCGCCTGAGCCGGGTCGACCGCGGCGCGATCGCCGCGCACTACGGGTCCACTTCCCTCGTCACCTTCACCGCGGCGCTGGTGTTCCTGGACAGCGCCGGCATCGCCTACCCCGGCTACGCGGCCACCCTGCTCGCCGTTCTCGAAGTGCCCGGCATCCTCATCGGCATCCTGCTGGCCCGAAGGCACCTCGCCAAGACCGCCGGATGGTCGCCGACCCTGCACGAAGTTCTCACCGGGAAGTCCGTGCTCCTGCTGGTTGGCGGCCTGGCCATCGGCCTCATCGCCGGTCCCGCCGGGTACGCGCCCATCGAACCGGTGTTCACCGACGCGTTCCGCGGACTGCTGGTGCTGTTCCTCCTCGCCCTCGGCCTGGAAGTCGGACACCGCCTGGGCACCATCAGAGAAGGCGGGGCCGGACTGATCGCCTTCGCGCTGGTCTTCCCCCCCGCCGCCGGAGCGCTCGGAGTTGCCGCCGCGGCACTCATCGGGATGGACGTCGGAGGTGCGGTCGTCCTCGGCATTCTCTGCGCCAGCGCGTCCTACATCGCTGCACCCGCTGCCGTCCGCCTCGCCTTGCCCGACGCGAACACCGCCCTGTCCCTCACCGCCAGCATCGGCATCACCTTCCCCCTCAACCTCGTCATCGGAATCCCGGCACTCACCTGGCTGGCACAACAACTTGCGCCGCAGTGACCCTTTCGGCGTGATGATCGAATCAGTGAAGAAGCGAGCTATCGCGGTGTGTTCGTACCCAGTAGGTGCGCACGACGTCGCCCCACCGTTCGGAAGCAACCGGAGCGAAGACGAGCCACCCGAGCGCCTGAGCCGTGTCCGTCCGGCACGACCGCGGTCAGTTTCAGCGCCAGTTCTTCGGTGTTCGACCGACGCGTTGCGGCTGCCCTGCGTGATAGTAGGTTCCGCGTGGCCATAGCGGTCCCCACGGACAGACGACAAGCAATTGACGTTCCGACACTTGTCGAAGACGCTGGCGACGGCAGGTCGCTCCATCGCGCCTGCACGAGCGGGCCGGGTTCCGCGTCGTCGGCCGCCGGCAGCGGATCGCCGGCTCGCAGCTCGGCCCGCACTCCTGCCACTGGCGCGACACCGTGCGGATCGAGTACCGCTGCGCCCGCAACGAAGTCTGACGCCGGCTACGCCAACCGCTCGTCTCGTCACCAGAGGCGATGCCCGTGTCCGGGAGTTCCTCCTCCTGTTACCGCTTCACGTTCACTCACTACATCACCCTCCGTGCGGCAGGTGTTCGAGGTGACCGATGGCTTCCTCGAGCAGTTCGGAGACGTGGTCATCGAAGAGCGAGTAGTGGATGTGGCGGCCGTCGCGCGTGCCGATGACCAGGCTTAGATGCCGCAGTAGCCGCAGATGGTTCGATGTGGTCGTCTGTCCGATGTGCAACTGTTCGCTGAGTTCGGTCACGGTGCTCGGCTGAACACTCAGCGCGCTTAGAATGCGCAGCCGCACAGGTGAGGCCAGCGCCTGCATGATCTCGGCGAGCCGCTCAGCATCCGCAACAGACAGCGGCCCAGTTCCTCGATCCGTAACAGCCATACTCACCATTGTGCCGTCCGATCACGATCATCATTCACAACTACAATATATCATGATCTTGTGATGTATTCTGGTCGCATGACTGCTTCTTCCCCGACGACTACCGCGCCCGCTGCGGAGACGCCCGACCATTCCCACGGTTCGGCCCGGTGGGAGCTGTGGTTCGCGATCGCCGCGGGCGTGACCTACGCCGGCGGGATGATCGCAGAGTTCGCGTTGGGGCTGCCGATGGTCGGGTGGCCGTTGGTGTTCTTCCTCGCCACCTACTTCTTCGGTGGGTTCTTCACGTTCCGCACCGCGATCGCCTCGACGATGCGAGGGAAGTTCGAGGTCGACTTCCTCATGCTGGTGGCCGCGATCGGCGCCGCGCTCATCGGCCGGTGGGCGGAAGGGGCGGTGCTGCTGTTCCTGTTCAGCCTCGGCCACGCGCTCGAGGAGTACGCCCTCAGCCGTGCCAGCAAGTCCATCGAAGCGCTCGCCGAGCTCGCTCCCCGCAGTGCCTTGGTGCGCCGCAGCGGGGACGAGCCGGTGGAGGTGCCTGTGGAGGAGATCGTCGTTGGGGACATCGTCGTCATCCGCCCGAACTCCCGTATTCCCTCAGACGGGTTCGTGATCTCCGGGGTGTCCGCAGTGGATCAGTCCGCGGTCACCGGCGAGTCGATTCCGGTGGAGAAGGAGCCGGTGGCCGACCCGGAGCGGGCGATGCGCACCGTCGACACCCTGCCCGCCGCCAACCGGGTGTTCGCCGGCACGGTGAACGGGTCCGGCGTGCTCGAGGTCGAGGTTACTGCGACCGCGGCGGACTCGACGCTCAGCAAGGTCGTCGAGCTCGTCCGCTCCGCCGACCAGGCCGCCTCCCCCACACAGCAGTTCATCGACCGTTTCCAGCGTTGGTACGTGCCCGCGGTGATCCTTGGGGTCGCGGTCACGCTCCTGATCCCCTGGCTCGCGTTCGCGCAACCGTTCCCCGACGCGTTCTACCTCGCCATGACGGTGCTCGTCGCCGCAAGCCCCTGCGCGCTCGCGATCGCAACCCCGGCCGCCGTCTTGGCGGGCGTGGCCCGTGCTGCGCGTGCGGGCGTGCTCGTCAAGGGCGGCGCCCCGCTTGAGACGCTCGGGAGGGTCAAGGCGATGGCGTTCGACAAGACCGGCACCCTGACCTGGGGTGCCCCCCGGGTGACGTCCGTCACGCCTGCTGGCGACGTGCCCGAGTCCGAGCTGATCCGCACTCTGGTCGCTGTCGAAGCGCTTAGCGACCACCCGCTGGCCGAGGCGATCGTCCGCGACCTCGAGCCTCGTGTTCCCCAGCCCGATCGCCTCACCGCGACGGACCTGAACGCGGTCGTCGGGCGTGGCGTCACGGCGACGATCGACGGCGAGCGGGTCGATGTCGGCAACCTGCGCATGTTCGACGAGCAGCAGCTCGCGCTGACCGGCACGTTGGCCGACGCGTACACGCAGGCGAGGGATTCCGGGCAGACGCTGATGATCGTTCGCCGTGGCGACCGGTTCCTCGGCATCGTCGGCGTGATGGATGCGTCCCGCGCGGAGTCCGCCCAGGTGATCCGTGCACTCCGGGGCGCGAACGTGGGGCAGCTCGTGATGATCTCCGGCGACAACCAGCGTGTCGCCGACGCGGTCGGCCGGGAAGTCGGCGTCGACACCGCGATCGGCGAGCTGCTCCCCGAGGACAAAGTCGCTCAGATCACCCGCCTCGCCGAAACCCACCGGCCGATCGCGATGGTCGGCGACGGCGTCAACGACGCCCCCGCGATGGCGCGCGCCGACGTCGGCATCGCGATGGGCGCCGCCGGCTCCACCGTCGCGTTGGAAACCTGCGACATCGCGCTGATGAGCGACGACCTCGGCCGCGTCCCGTTCGCGGTGCGGCTCAGCCGCGCCACCAGCCGCATCATCCGGCAGAACCTCATCGCCAGCCTCGCGATCGTCGCGTTCCTCATCCTCGCCACCTTCCTCGGCCTGAACATCGGCGCGGTCGTGCTCATCCACGAAGGCTCCACCCTGATCGTCGTCGGCAACGCACTCCGCCTACTCAACTTCGAGCGCGGCAAAGAGCATCACGGTATCGACCACGAAGACAGGCCCACCGCTTGAGAGACTCAGCCGGCGCAGGCGACGGCCTCCCTTGCGCGGCTATGTGGCCCAGCAGGATTGCACGGTGCCGGTCGTTGCCTGCGCGACGGTCGGGATGGTTTCCACGAGTGCTCGTGTGATCTCCTCGGACGCGGGGTACTCGATGACACGCCAACCGACGATGCCGAAGTCCTCATCCAATGCCTGCACCGCGCATGCGAACGACGTACCAGCGGGCGGGGTGGCTTGGAACGACACCGTCACGGTGCGCGCATCGACCAGCTCGTAACCCGTCTCGTCGAATCCGACGTCGTCAAGCGAGTTCGAGACAGTCAGCCACGCCAGTCCCACGATGGACAGCACGGCCACCGTCGCGACGGTGATCCAGAACACGCGGCGGCGGATGGGCCGCGGGGCGCGACCGTAGCGGTCGGCGAGCTCCTCTTTCGTCGTCACGTTGTGCGCCCTATCTGCGGCTGCGAGCATCGCGGTCGGCGAGCTCGGTGAGGCGTGCGTTGTAGGCCTCAAGTTCGGCTTCGCCGGTGCGGTCGGCGTGCCGGTCTCGCCGCTTGGTCTCGCGGTCGTCGCTGCGGCTCCACTGGATCGCTACGGTGATCGCGAGGATCAGGGTGGGGATCTCGCCGATCGACCACGCGATACCGCCGCCGGTGTACTGATCCTCGAGCGGTGTGGCACCCCAGGTGCGACCCATCGACCCGAACCAGTCGGCGACCATCAGCCCCGACTGCATCATGATGGCGATGCCGAAGAACGCGTGCATCGCCATCACACCGATGAGCAGCAGCAGCCTGCCGGCGTAGGGAAGCCGCCACGGCACCGGGTCGATGCCGATCAGGGAGAGCGCGAACAGGTAGCCGGTGATGAGGAAGTGCGCGATCATCCACTGGTGGCCGAGGTGGTCGTATAGCGACCAGCGGAACAGGTCGGTGTAGTAGAACACCCACAGTGAGCCGATGAACAGGGCGGCCGCGACGAACGGGTTCGTCAGGATGCGGGCGAGCGGGCTGTGCACCGCCCACAGGATCCACTCGCGCCCGCCGCGGGTGCCGTCGTCGCGTTTGCGGATCGCCCGGGCGGCGAGCGTCACCGGGGCGCCGGCGACCAACAGCACCGGGATCGCCATCGTGAGCAGCATGTGCCCCACCATGTGCATGCTGAACAGGTAGTCCTGGTAGACGTTGACGACGCCGCCGGTGACCCAGACCAGCAGCACCATGCCGGCGACCCACATGATCGTCCGATACACCGGCCACGCGTCGCCGCGACGGCGCAGCCGCCACACCCCAGCGAGGTAGAAGAAGATCGTGAACCCAGCGAGCACCGCCCACAACATGTCCACGTTCCACGCGGTGACCCACCGTTCGATCGTGAGCTCCGGGGGCAGCGGGGCACCGGTGAGGCGCTCTGCCGGCGAGGGGATCTCGGGAAGCGGGGCCGGGCTCGGTGGCGGGGTGCGGGCCAGCGCCGCGGCGGCGCCGCTGGCCACACCCATCAGCGCCAGCTCGAACGCGATGAGCATCCAGAAGGGCCGGGATGCCGCGTCGGAGCTGCGCATCCTGCCGATCAGGCGGGTGCGGTACCACGCCCCGAAGAGGCCGAGGCCGACGAGTGCGACGACCTTGACGCCTAGGATCGCGCCATAGGGCGAGAGCAGATCGGACCACTCCTGCAGGCCGATCGCTGCGCGCACCGTGCCGGACACGGCGACGAGCACGAACGCGGCCAGAGCGATGCTCGAGTAGCGGGCGACGACATCGGGGATGCGGCGACGGTCGAGGACTGGACGGACGGCGATGAGCAGCAGGAGCCCCCCGAGCCACACCGCGGCGCCGATGATGTGCAGGATGAGCGCCATCATCGCCTCGTGGTGGAAGGCGTCGTCGCCGGAGTGCCCCTGCGTGCCCATCGGCACGAGCGATGCCACCGCCACCAGGGCGACCAGAAGCGTCCCGACCCAGGACCGCACGGCGAAGGTCAGGACGGTGAGGGCGGCGCCGGCGACCGTCGTGATCAGCCATGTCCTGCCGACCTCGAGCTCGATGAGGAACCGGCCGAGCTGGGCACCGAACTGGGGGCCTGCGTCGATGGCCGGGTTGAACACGCTGAGAAACGTGAGGAACCCGGTCGCGCCCGCGGCCACGGTGAACAGGGCAGCAGAGATCGACGCGGTATCGAGGGCGACGTCGAACTCGCCCTCACCGGCCCGCAGCGTGAACAACGCGGTCACGAGCACACCGACCATGCCCGCGGCCGCGAGGTTCACGACCAGTTTCGCGACCGGAAGACCCCAGCGCACAACAGGGCCGGCGTCGCCGAGCGGGATCGGCGCAACACCCCCACCAAACCACAACGCGCCGACCAAGGCGATGAGTGCGACCGCGCCGAGGATCGCAGGCCCTGCGACCCACAAGACGCGAGGAGTCATTCCTGTCGCGGTCGGAGTGACCGCTGTCCGC
Organism: Microbacterium sp. NPDC078428; assembly: GCF_044542535.1. NCBI lineage: Bacteria > Bacillati > Actinomycetota > Actinomycetes > Micrococcales > Microbacteriaceae > Microbacterium > Microbacterium sp. NPDC078428. Next base: position 857,621 of record NZ_JBITUP010000001.1, on the reverse strand, counting down.
GTTCAGTGGTATCCGCACGCGTGGTGGCGGGAATCGAGGGTATCGGGGTCATGTGCGTGCTTTCGGCTCGGGCAAGCGGTCGGAGCAGGGGTGCGGGGTCAGGTGAGCCCGGAGTAGGAGTGCAGGCCCTGGAAGAACATGTTCACGATCGTGAAGTTGAACAGCACCGCGACGAACCCGATGATGGACAGCCAGGCGGAGCGGGTACCGCGCCAGCCGCGGGTCGCGCGGGCGTGGATGTAGCCGGCGTAGAGCACCCAGATCACGAACGTCCACACCTCCTTGACATCGAAGCCCCAGTAGCGACCCCAGGAGTCGTTGGCCCAGATCGCGCCGGCGATCAGGGTGAACGTCCAGAACACGAACCCCACGATCGCGAACCGGTACGCGAGGGACTCGAGCACGTCGGCGGTGGGTAGAGTGCGCAGGAACCCGGGACCGGCGGCGCGGGTACTGTCCGAGGATGCTCGGGCGCGGCGCTCCCGGCGGATCTGCAGGAGCTGGGTGATGGAGATGCCGCAGGCGATCGCGAACAGGGCGGTGGCCAGGGAGGCGACGAAGACGTGGATGACCAGCCACACGCTCTTGAGCGGATCCATCAGCGGAACGACCTCGACGTAGAACGAGATCGTCGCGCCGCCCAGCAGCAGCACCACCATGCCGATCAGGAACGCACCGAGGAAGCGGAGGTCGTAGCGGCGCAGCACCAGCAGGTAAACGGCGACGATGAGGACGGTGCCGGTCAGCGCGAACTCGTACATGTTCGCCCACGGCACCCGCTCCGCGGCGATCCCGCGCAGGATGGTGCCGGCCAGGTGGAACAGGAACGCGAGGACCGTCAGCGACGTCCCGATCCGCGCCCACAGCAGCCGTTGCCGCTGCGCGGGCGGCGTGCGAACACTGTCCACCGACCCACTCTGGGCGTTGTCCGTCTGCTGGCCCGCCCGTGCGGCAGCGCCAGCCAGGGCCGGCTCCCGCTGCGGGACGCTGGCGGGGACGGAGCGCCCGGCCAGGTCGATGGTGTACGCGATGAACGCGAGCAGGTAGGTGGCGATCGCCGTCCACACCAGCAGCAGTGAGATGCCGTCGAGGGAGAGCGCGTCGGTTCCGGTCATGGCAGGGTCGTCCTCTTCGTCGTTGCGGTCAGGGGGTGCCCGCGAGCGGGGTGGCGCGGTAGATCCGTGCACATGGGTCAGCCCGCGTTCGCTTCCAGCCAGGCCAGCGAGTCCACGGCGGTTCCGTCGAGGTAGACCTCGAAGTGCAGATGGTTCGCGGTGGAGCGTCCCGTGCTGCCGACGAGTCCGACCAGTTGCCCGGCCGTGACGGTCTGCCCGGCGGCGACCTGCCGGCTTCCGGTCTGCATGTGCGGGTACACCGTGCTCACCTGTTGCCCGTTCAGCACGGATTCCACCACGACGGTCACCCCGTAGCCGCCGTAGCTGTCCTGCGAGATCCGCACGACGCCGTCGACGGACGCGTAGAAGGGGTTCCGCCGGCAGCGACCATGTCGGTGCCCATATGCGCGCCGCCTCGAGCACCGAAGCGGTCGGTCACGGTGAACGGGCCGCCCACCGGCCACCGCACGGCTCCGCTGCCTTGGGGCACGATGCTGTAGTCGAAGGGCACCGAGGCGAGTTGTGCGGAGGCGCGGGCACGTTCTGCGGCTGCTTCTGCCGCCTTCTTCTGGTCGATCTCCGCCTGGGTGGTGGCCGAGTAGCTCTCCCGTGTGAGCTGCGTCCCAGTCGCGTCGGAGGCGACGATCAAGGATTGCGCGTCCTCGGACGCGACTTGCTGCAGTGTCGGGATCTCGAGGTCCGCCGGCTGCCAGGCGGCATACGCGGGGAGGGCGAACGTGGCGATCAGGCCGGTGACCACCGTGAGGACCGCCAGGGAGCGCACTGGGCGCAGCGCGATTACCCGACCACGGGCGGACGTTTCTGCGGGCGGGCGCCCTGGGGGGCGGGTGGTGGTGATGATGCTGGTGGCTGGTGGCTGGTGACGTGGCGGAGCGGCGGAGGCTGCGGCGCGTGGGCGGCGTCTGGGGCTGGTCGCCGCCGCCTGGTGGGGTGGTCTGGTCAGTCATGATGTCCTGGTTCGTTTCGGGTCAGATGGACACGCCGCGGTCGGCGAGGAAGGTGATGGGGTTGACCGGAGAGCCGTTCACGTAGGCCTCGAAGTGCAGGTTGCAGCCGAACGCGTTGCCGGTGTTGCCTTCGCTGCCGATCAGGTCGCCGGCGTTCACGCGTTGGCCGTATCCGACGTAGAAGCCGCCGGGGCGGATGTGGGCGTATCCGGTGCCGATCTCGCCGCCGTGGTCGATCTTGATGTAGTTGCCGTAGCCGCCGTTGTACCCGGCGTAGACGACGGTGCCGGCCGCGGCGGCGTAGATCCCCGCGCCGCATCCGCCGCTGAGGTCGACGCCGTAGTGGTAGCTGGTCGAGCAGTACCCATTGCCGCATTGGGAGCTGCGCGGCCCGAACCCCGAGGTGCGGTGCCCGGAGGTCGGCCGTGCCCACCCGGAGCTGACCACACCCTCACCACCGCCGCCCGAGGCGGCGAGCCGTTCCGCTTCGGCGCGCTCCGCCGCTCGCCGCTGCTCCTCGGCGATGCGGGCAGCCTCCGCCCCGGCCTGATAGTCGGCGATGGTCTTCGCGGTGGTGTCCTCGAGGGCGGCGAGCTGGGCCTGCAGTTCGCCGAGGTGGAGGGTCTGCGCGTCCAGCGCGGCCTGCGCAGCATCGGCGGCCTGCTGCGACTCGAGCATCTTCTGCTCGGCGACCTGCTGCAGCCGGTCGCGCTCATCCCGGGCCACCACCGCCTGATCGGTCAGGCTCTGCGCGGCATCGCGGGCGGTGAGCGCCGCAGCGTAGACGGCCTGGTTGCGTTCCAGCAGCTTGTCCATCACTCCCAGCCGGGACAGGAGATCGTCCGCGGTCGCGGCCGACCCGGAGAGGAACAGCTCGAGGGAGGTGGTGTCGCCCCCGTCGCGGTACAACTGCGCGGCGATGCGGCCGGCCTTGTTCGCCGCGTCGGTCGCGTCCTGCGCTTCCACTTCGGCTTGGGACTGCAACGTGTCGGCGCGGATGGATGCGTCGAAGTACTCCTGCTGGGCGGTGTAGAACGCGCCGGCGGCCTGCTCGGCGGCGGTGCGGGTGCGCACCACCTCGCCGGTCAGACTTTGGATGAGACCCTGGATCCGCTGCACCTCGGCAGCCTTGGTGGCCTCGTTCGCTTTCGCGGACTGCACGTCCTCCCAGGACGGATAGGTCGCCGCGAACGCTGCCGGCAGCAGCGGGCCGGCAACCAGGACGGCGGCCGCGCTCAATGTTCCCGCCGTCAGCAGAGTGCGCCGGCTCACCCCGGCCCGGAATGCGCGGCTCTCCGCGGGCGTGGGCGCACACCCGCACTCCTCTGCCGTCGGGTCACTGAGAAGGGTGAGATCGCTGCCCGTCGCCAGCGTTCGCAGCGAACCGGCCAGTCGACCTCCGGCAGGCCTCACCCGTGGCCTGTTCATGGGTGCCTCCCCGGATCAGTCGAACGATCTGCGGCGACCGCACGCGTGCGGGCACGGTGGGAGAACCCCGCCGCGGTGAGAGCGCCGGCGGCAGCGAGGACGATGAGAGCGGTGAGCCAGGGACCGAGGATCACCGCCGGGGTGAGTCCGGTGCGCAGCGGGACGGTGCTGATCGACGCGTCAGCGGTGTCGACGCCAATGCTGTCGACGGTGGTGCCGTCCGGGGTGATGACCTGGCTGGTGCCCACCGTGGAGACGTTGACGACCGCGCGGCCGGTTTCGATGGCGCGCATCCGGGCGAACGCGAGCTGCTGCAGGTTCTCGTCGGTGCCGCGGAAGTCGGCGTTGTTGGTCTGGAACACGAACACCTCTGCGCCGGCGCGGGCGCCGTCCCAGATCACGGCGTCGTAGATCACGTCGAAGCAGATCGCCAACCCCACCCCGACGTCGCCGACCTGCACGATGGGCGGGTTGGTGCCCGGGGTGTACTCGCGTTGGATCAGTCCGACCAGGTCGGGGACGATCAGCTCGTAGAACCACCGGTCCGGCACGTACTCCCCGAACGGGACCGGGTTGACCTTGTCGTGCCACTGCCGGCCCGTGGGATCCGCGGTCCACAGCAAGGACGTGTTGAAGACATCGTCGCCGCGGGTGGTGGCGGCGTTCATCAGCAACGGCGCCCCGGCCGAGCGCACGACCCGGTCCAACGCCTTGGCGGCGGCGGGATCACTGAGCGGGTCGGCGTCGACGCCGCCCTCCGGCCAGGCCAGCAGATCCATAGGCTGCCCGTACAGCGGCACCGTGGCGGCGGTCTGCGCGGCCAGGACTTCGCCGGGCGCCTTGTCGTCGAAGTACCCGGTGGGGCCGTTGCCCTGCACCCATCCCACGCGGAAATCCCCGGCCGGCGCGGTGGGGAACTGCGGAGTCACGACCAGGAGAACAGCGACGCTCACGGCAGGATGCAGCCCGAGCATGAACCGGATGCCGCCGGCGCGGATCCACTGCACCACCGAGGCGCACAGAATGACGATCAGCAGCGACAGGCCGGTCACGCTCGTCCACGACGCGACCTCGGCGAGCGGGCCGCCGACCTGGGTCATCCCGAGGCGTGCCCACGGGAACCCGGAGTACGGCCACGCACCCATCACCACCTCACGGGCCGTCCACAGAACCGCGATCAGCGGCGGCACCGCGAGCAGCTGCACGAGGACGCGGGCCGGATAGCGGGCGGTCCACCGGTAGGCGAGGGCGATCGGCACCGCGCCCGCGCCGAACAGAACCGCTTCCAGCCCGGCGAGGGCAAGCCACGGCACCGGGCCGAGGAACTCCCCCACCCACACCAGATGGGTCATGTAGAACACGGCGCCGAACACAGTGCCGACCAGCAACGCCCCGGCGATGCTGCGGCCCATCAGGGCCACCAGGGCGACCGTGACACTCACGAACGTCAACGGCCACCACCCCACCGGTGCGGAGGCGAAATCCAGCAGCAGGCCGGCGGCCGCGGATGCCAGCACCGCCGCCCACACCGGCAGCGACCATGCCGCCACGGTGCGGCGCGGCGTCTCCTGCTCCGGCGCGGCGGCCGGGGCGGGTGTCGGCAAGGTGGCGCGCATCGGTCAGGTGTCTTTCTGGTGGAGTCGGGTGAGGTAGTCGTTGTACGCGTCGAGCTCAGGGTCGCCGTGTGCATCGGCGCGACGGTCGGCGGCGACCGCTTGGGCGGTGTCGTCGCGGAACCAGCGGTGCATGACGTAGATGAGCATCAGCAGCGTGGGGGCCTCGCCGTAGGACCAGGCCAGCCCGCCGGCGAGGCGCTGGTCTTCGATCGGGTCGATGCCCAGCGCGCTCGTCGGCCCGGCGAACCCGTCGATGAGGGTAGTGGTGGCCATCATCAGGAAGACGCCGAAGAAGGCGTGCAGGGCGGCCTCGGCGAACACGTCCAGGGCGCGGCCGCCGTGACTCATCCGCACCGGCAGCGGGTCCGACGACAGGATCGGGATGGTGAACACCATCCCGGCGACCAGGAACCCGACCTCGAGGAGGGTATGGCCGGTGACGGTGGACAGGATCGGGTCAGCGAAGTTCGCCAGGTACAGACCGTAAAACGCGGCCAGGTATAGCGGCACCGCCAGCCACGGGCTGAGAAGCCACCGTGCGGTGCGACTGCGTAGCCCGGCATGCGCGGCGCGGAGCACCAGGAGACCTGGGCCGTGGTGCGGGGTAGCGCGTAGCAGCAGGGTGCCGGGAGAGCCGAGGACCAGCAGCGGCGGGATCGCCATCATCAGGGTGAGCTGCTGGAACATGAACACCGAGAACAGGGCGTACCCGTAGTTCTCCACCGCCAGACCTGTGACCGCGGCGAGGGCGACGCAGCCGAGCAGAAAGCTGACCGTCCGCCACACCGGCCAGCCGCGGCCGCGGACCCACATCCGGATCGCGCCAGCCAGGTAGGCGACCGCGAGGAGTCCCGCGAGGAGCGGCAGCAGCGGGGCCGGAAGCGGGGCCGGGGTGAGGAACCCGCCGAGGGTCGGCGGGGCGTCCGGGATCCACACGGTCGTCACGGCGTGTCCTTCGCAGGTTGGTCTACGCCGAGGGCGTGCGCGTGGCGGGTCGCGAGCTCGTCGACGGCGCGCGCCAAAGCGGGATCTTCGCCGCGGGCCAGTCCCGCGTATTCGACGTGCACACCATCCGGGGTGGTGTGCGCTTTCACCCAGAGCCGGCGGCGGGGCACGAACAGGCCGGCGAACAGGCCGAGGGTGGCGAGCACGGAGAACGCGAGCACCCAGCCGCTGCTGGGGTCGCGTTGGATCTGCAGCGACGCGAACCGCTTCACCGGTTCCTCCGGCGTGACCTCCTCCCACGTAATCGTGCCCCACCCGTTCGGCAGGTCGACGGTGGCGCCGGGGGTGAGCTCGAGGGAGTCGGCGGCGGTGTCGCCCCCGGTGTGTTGGGTGAGCCCCGCGACATCGAGCGTGTACACCGACCTGGGGGTACCGTCGTCGATGCCAAGATCGCCGCTGAACACGTTGAGAGTCAGCACCGGATTGACCACGTCCGGGTAGACGGAGGTGAACGCGCCGGAGGGCAGCACCCCCTGGGTGGGGTAGAAGAACCCGACCAGCCCGACCTGTTCGGGCAGCCCGTCCGGGACCTTGATGATCCCGAGCGAGGTCATGTTGGAGTCCTGCGGCAGGAACGGCTGCGACTCGCTGTACACCACCTCGCCGGCGGCGTCGCGGATCGTGAGGGTGGGGGCGTAGCCGTTGCCGAGCAGGTAGATCCGGTCGCCGTCGACGGTGATCGGGTAGTTCACGATCACGCTCTGTGCCCGGTCGTCCTGCCCGGGCTGGCGGATGGTGATGTCGGCGGAGAAGTCGCCGGCCTGGCCTGCGCCGGGTGTGCCGGGCAGCCGATAGGAGACCTGGAAGTCGTCGAGGGTGAGCGAATAGGGGGCAAGGCCCGTGCCGTCGACGAAACGGCCGGGGTTGAACGAGGAGTAGTCGCTGAGCGCGTTCACGAACGTGGTGCCTTCCACCACGACTCGTTGCCCGGTGTACGCGAACGACCCGCCGATCGCGACCGAGACGAGCACGCCGACGAGGGCGACGTGGAAGATCAGGTTGCCGGTCTCGCGCAGGTAGCCGCGTTCCGCAGACACCGACGCAGCGCTGCGGGCGTCGTAGCGTTCCACCCGGTACCCGGACTTGCGCAATTGCTCTGCCGCGACGTCGACCGCGTGCGCGGCCGCGTCGGGCTGCGCGGCCCCCGCCGGGATGGTGAGCTCCCGGTACTCGGACAGGCGCGATAGTCGCGCTGGGGTGCGCGGCGGGCGAGTGCGAAGCGCTTTGTAGTGGTGCTTCGCGCGTGGAATCACGCAGCCGATCAGGGAGGTGAACAGCAGCAGATAGATCGCGGAGAACCACGGCGACAGGTACACGTCGAACAAGCCGACCGCGTCCGCCAGGGGGAACACGTCGGGGTTGTTTCGCTCCCACTGGATGACCCCGTTGGGGTCGGCGCTGCGCTGCGGGAACAGCGACCCGGGCACGGCGGCGATCGCGAGGAACAGCAGCAGGACCAATGCGGTGCGCATGCTGGTCAGCTGCCGCCACGCCCACCGCAACCACCCCGTGATGCCCAGCGCCGGCTGGGTGATCTCGGTTGCTGTATCGACGTCGGTGTCGGCGTGGTCGCCGGGGCGTAGCGGGTCGGCGGTGACGTCGGTGCCGGTGTCAGAGCGGGAGGGGGACATTGATCACCACCTGTTGCAGCTGCGACATCAGCACCGTCCACAGTCCCGTCACCATCAGCAGGCCGAGGGCGATGAGCATGGCCCCGCCGATGATGTTCAGCGCCCGGATGTGGCGGCGCAGGAACGTGACCGATCGGGACGCCCACCCCCACCCGGCCGCGAGGATCAGGAACGGGATGCCCAGGCCCAGCGAGTACGCCAGCCCGAGCAGGCCGGCGCGGGCGGGGTCGCCGAGGTTCCACGACATCGAGATGATCGCCGCGAGCGTCGGGCCGATACAGGGGGTCCAGCCGACGCCGAGCGCGAACCCGAGAAGCGGCGCCCCGATCAGCCCGGCCCTGCCCTGGGCGCGGGGGCGGAGGGTGCGTTGCGCGATGCCGAAGAACCCGAGGAACACAAGCCCGAGGGCGATGATGATGATCCCGAACACCCGGGTGAGGATGCCCGCGTATTGCAGCAGCAGGTATCCGAAGGTGCCCCCGAGGATCGTGACGGCGACGAAGACGACCGTGAACCCGGCGATGAAGAGCGTCACGCCCAGCAGCAGCCGGGCGCGCTCCGCGGTGGCAGTGCGCCCGCCGTTCACGGTGGGAGATGTTGTCGTCGTGGTGGTGCTGCCGAGGTAGCCGAGGTAACCGGGGACCAGTGGGAGAACGCACGGGGACACGAAGGAGACCAGCCCGGCGAGGATCGCGACCGGTATCGCGACCCACAGGGCACCGTCGACGATCACCGCTCCCGGGTTCACGAGCTGTCCTCGGCGAGGGTGTCGGCGACCAGGGTGGACAGGATCGACGCGCTGGCCAGCTGCCCGATGATCCGCGCGGCGACCCGCCCCTCCCGGTCGATCACCAAGGTGGTGGGGGTGGCCTGGATCGGGGTGACCTGCGCGAACGCGAGCTTGACCCGTCCGTCGTTCACGTCGATCACACTCGGGTAGGTGACGTTGTTGTCACGAGCGAACGACAGTGCCGTCGCGGGCTGGTCGTAGATGTTGACCCCGAGGAACGCGACACCCTGCTCCTGGTACTCCTGCCAAACCTCCTCGAGCAGCGGCGCCTCGACGATGCACGGCCCGCACGCGGCGTACCAGAAGTTCACCACCAGCACCCCGCCGCGGTAGTCGTCGCTGGAGACCGCCTCGCCGGTCTCGGTGACGCCTTCGAACACCACCGGCTCCCCGCGGTCGGGATCCGGGATCTCGACGATCTGGAAGTCGCCGGCGATGTAGCCCTTCTCGTTCCCGTCCCGGTACTGCTGCGCCAGCGAGTCGCTGGACGTGCACCCGGCCAGCAACAGCGCCGCGACCAGCGTCACGGCGGCAAGGACGCGGCAGCGGATCATGCGCGCTTGACCTTGATCAGGGCGCCGGCCACCAGGAACACAACCGCGGCGACCGGCTGCGCCGCAGTCCACACCGGGCCGGAAAACGGGAACGGGAACACCGGGTTCCAAATCACGGCGATCACGACGAACACCGGCAACCACCACCACTGCCGCGCCTGGATCGCGAACCACCCCACGATGACAGCGAAGATCGCGGCGACGAACAACACCACGGTGAACCAGTCCCCGCCCATCAGTACCGGCGCGAGGAACAGCACCGCCGCCGCGAGCAGCCCCGGCGCAAACGCATTGCGCTGGTATACGGACGGGGTCCGCTGCTTCGCCATCATGACCCGCTCACCACGGAGCCCGTCGCAGGCGCCGCGCTGTCCGCGCTGACGCGGGAGCGGCGGTGTCGGGTCCACAAGCTCAGGCCGAGGACGATGACGCCGGCGCCGAGGGCGACGTCGGCGAGGTTGCCGATGAACAGGTTCCCGTAAGCGAGGAAGTCGGTGACATGCCCGACCCCGAACCCAGGGGGGGAGAACAGCCGGTCGATCAGGTTCCCGATCGCGCCTCCCAGGATCAGGCCGATCCCCATCGCCCACCCTCCAGTCCGCGCCCGCGCGGCGGCGACGACCAGCAGCACCACGGCACCGACCCCGAGGAGAGTGAGCAGCCCGGTGACCCCGGCTCCGAGGGAGAGGATCGCGCCGGGGTTGAACGCGAGTTGCAGCCCGAGCAGATCCCCCAGCAGCGGAATCCGCTCCTCCTGACTCAACCCTCCCAGTGCGGCCGCCTTCGTCGCCTGGTCGACAAGGACCACCACAGCGGCGGCCAGGCACGCGACCGCGAACCGCCGGGTCTGCTCACGAACCATCAGCGGCTCCTCCTGCGTTCGCGGGGGCCGCTGATACCCCGGCCATCAGACCGGCTATCAAGAAGAGACCTTTGGTGTCAGAAGTCGAAGAGGTCACCGAGGAACCCTTCCTTCCGCCGACGCCCGGAGCGACCGTGATGATCCCTGTCGCGGTCAGAACGGTGGTCGCCCTCCCGCGGATAGGGGGCGGTGCTGGTTTGCCGGCCCCCGCCGGCGAGGTCGGCGGCACGGTCGATGATCTTGTCGAGCTCGCCACGGTCCAGCCAGACGCCCCGGCACTGCGGGCAGTAGTCGATCTCGACCCCGGAGCGTTCCGTGATCAGCAGGGCGGTCCCGTCGACCGGACATTTCATGAGGGGTTCTCCTTCTGTTGCTGGTCGTCGGCGGGTCCACCATCCGCGGTGGCTGCGGCTGCGGCTACTCGGTCGCGGCGACGACGCTCTCTGGCCACCATGAGCACGACCACCAGCGCGCCGCCCAGCACGATCACGCCGCTGGCGACGGCCAAGATCGGCAGAAGCTCCCCGCCCCCGGAGGGCTCACCGTGACCGGGGTTCCCGGTGGTGTCGGTGGACGTCGGAGACGGGTCGGGTGTCTGCTCCTCGGTCGCTTCGGGGGTGGGGGCGCTGGTGGGGACGGTGATCGCTTCGACGGTGTACTGGTACTCGTTGCTGATCGGGTGCCCGTCGCTGGACACGACCCGCCACCGCACCGTGTACACGCCCGCCTGACCGGGCGTCACCGCCTGGGTGACCGTGGTCCCGTCGATGACCGGATCCCCCGATGCGATGTTCTGCCCGTCCGGGGCGACCACCTCGATAATCACGGCGCTGAAATCGGTGAGGATCTCGCCGCTGAACGTCAGCGAGATCTCCTCCGGGACCACGCTGACCGTGGATCCGGACTCCGGGGAGGAGGAGACGATCTCATCGTGCGCGGCTGCGGGCGCCGCGGGGGCGAACAGGAGCCCGGCGGCCAGCAGCAGCGTCGTCAGAGCGGGTAGGAGGAAGACGCGTCTCCGTGAGCCGGATCGGTGCGGGTGTTCGTGGTCGGTGACCGTGGTCAAGGCGATGGTCCTTTCAGGGCCGGTTGATGATGTGCTGGGCGATCGTCGTCGCGTCTTTCCACACCCCGGTGAGGGTGTCGGAGCCGCGGCCGCCGTACTGCGGCATCCCCGCCACGAACAGCCCGGGCAGGCCGGTCAGGGTGCGCCGCGGCCGGTCGACGCGGGCCGGTTCCGGGAGCCAGTCGTCGCCTGGGGTGTAGCCGGTGGCGAGGATCACCGAGCGGGGGGATGCATGCGTGCCGTCAGCGAAGGTCACCACGGCGCCGGCCGCGTCCTGCACCGCAGCTGCGATCGTGACCCCGGCGCGGCGCAGCTGCTCATAGCTGTCGCCGAAGACCGGCTCGGGGCGACGCTCCCGCGAGAACAGCGGCACCCTCTCCCCGGCTGCGGCGGGATAGCTCATCGCGGGGCGATGCTGCCGCCGGGTTCTCACGGACAGCGTCACGGTGTGCGACGCGGACAGTTCGCGGGCCAGCTGCACACCGCTGTTCCCGCCGCCCACGACCAGCACGTCACCGGCGGGGATCTGCTTCGGGTACAGGTACTCGCTGCTGTGCAGCACCACCCCGGGCACCGTCAGCAGAGACGCCCACTCCGGGATCCGCGGGTGCGCGGCCGCGCCAGTCGCGCAGATCACGTTGCGGGTCTGCACCTCCCCTGCCGTCGTCGACAGCAGCAGGGTCGAGCCGTTCCCGCGGTGCTCCACCCCGGTCGCCTGGATGCCCCAGACCGTCTCCACACCCAGCCCGGCTTCCACGAAGGTGAGGTAGTCCGCCATCTCGTCCACTCGCGGATGCCGGCGCTGGTCACCCAGCAGCCGCCGCGGAGACAGCGCGCTGTGCCGGGCGTCGCTGAGAAGCTCCATCGAATGCCACCGTGAGGACCAGGAACGCTGCCCCGTGCTGGCAGCGTCGATCACCACGAACTCGTGCTGCGGCCGCAGCCCTTCCGCGGCCAGAGCCGCGGCAACCGCGAGCCCGGACTGCCCGGCGCCGACGATGATCGCCCGCCGATGCGTCAAACCCGCCCGCATCACCGGCCACCGTTAACCGCAGCCTGGATGGCGTTCTCGAGGTCGTCCCACGCCTGCAGCTCGAGCAGTTCACCGTCGAGGAAGAACGTCGGTGTGCTGCTCACGCCGAGCGCCTGGCCCTCCTCGAAGTCCAGCTCCACCCGCTCCGTCGTGCCCGGGTCTGCCACGGCGGCGTCATAGGCGGCCATGTCCAGACCGATCTCCTCCGCGAAGCCACGGAACAGGTCGGCGCGAGATTCCTGCGCCTCACCCCACTCCGGCTGCGTCTCGAACAGCCGGACATACATGTCCTCGAACCGGTCCTGTTGCGCGGCCGCTTCCGCTGCGACCGCCGCGTTCTTGGAGTTGAAATGGCCCGGCAGCGGGAAGTAGCGGACCACATACGTGATCTCCCCCGCGAATTGCTCCCGCAGATCCTCCACGATCGGGAAGAACGCACCACACGCCTCGCACTCGAAGTCGAGGAACTCCACCAGGGTGACAGCGCCCTCCCCGCCGTCGTCGAGGACATGCGAGCTCTCCCGCACCACCTGCGGGGATGCGTCACCGCCCCCAGATGAAGGTGGAGCTGTCTGGCTTTGATTGACAAGGACGTAGATCAACGCGGCGATCACCATCACCACCACAACGGCAATGGTGACGAGTGTCGCCTTCACAGGGGTTTTCATCGGGTACTCCAAACCAAGACACGGCACAGGACAGAACCCGGGCACGCAGCCCGGGACGAAGCGCCACCCGAAAGGGCGGCGTGCCAGATGTCAGGTTCGGGAAAGACCCAACTGCGTCAGCGAAAAGACAATCGGGTGAGCACGGGCGGCCGGCGCCGGAAGCAGCGAAGGCATTCGTGGTCCGTCACCGAGAACCGGAGGCATCCGCCGCCGCCACAACCCCCGCAGCACCACCATGAACGTCAGCCCGCACAACACGCCCAGCATGCACAGCGCAGCGCCCACCAACGCGTTCGACCCAGAGTCGCCGCCACCGGCGACTGCCTCATGCTCGACTGGGGCGTCTGCCACGGGCTCGACATGCGGGTCCAGCAACCCAGATATCACCAGCGGAACAGGAGTCGAACCGTCCGTCTCTGTGTGAGCCGTCGCTGCCAGACCCAGCATCAGCAGCAATGCCAAACCGACGCTGGTAATGAGCCTCATTATCAACAATTGCTCATTCAGCGTCACGGAGCGCGGAGTCCGGGCCGAAGAGACCATCGCCAACAGCATACTCTGCCCACCCAAGCGCCACTCTGAGCCAGGTTCCGTCGGCCCTTGGGCAACATCATCTTCACCTGGAACTCACAACTCTCGCTCCGTCACTTCCCTTGATTCGCGGCCGTTCCGAGCACCGGTGCGCCCCGTCTAAGTTCAAGTTCGCAACTTGATCGAAAGAGCGCGCGGACTCTGCAACTCCTATGGAGAACCTTCATCCCGGCCGAGCGGTCTTGGTCGGCAGGGGTTGTATTCCGTACTTGGGTACGGGTTTACCGTTGGTGCATGACCGATTTTCTGGAACTCATCGAGCAGGCTCCCGAAGCATGCACGTTGCCTACGGTGGATCGTCCGCTGCGCGTCTCCGAGTTCGCCGAGCTCTTCGCGACCGCGACGGAGACCGTCATCCGCTCCTCGCCGACTCGGGCGGTGGTGACCCTTCCGCTGGAGTCACTGGCGACGGCGAGAGACCTCGCGGCGCGCGAGACGGCGTGCTGCTCGTTCTTCACATTCACGACCGCACCCCTAGAGGACAGCATCGTGATGACCATCGACGTTCCCGAGCAGTACGCCGACGTCCTCAGCGCTCTGACGAGCCTCGCCGGCCCGGCGCGATGACGACGATGCTGCGAAGCGGCCAGATCGCCGAGCGCGCCGGCGTGAACATCGAGACGCTCCGCTACTACGAACGCCGCGGGCTGATCGCAGCGCCATCACGCAGTCTCGGCGGGCACCGCACCTACTCCGAAGACACCGTCGCGCTGCTGCGCGTGATCAAGTCCGCCCAACGGCTCGGGTTCACCCTGGAAGAAGTCGCCGAGCTGCTCGACACCGGGCGGCGCGGCCACCCCACGCCGGACCTCCGGGTACGCGCGCTCGAGAAGGTCGACGAGATCGAACAGAAGCTGGCAGACCTCACCGCGATCCGCGCCTCCCTTCAGCAGGTCGTCGACGCCCGCTGCGCCAGTCTGACCGGCTGCACCTGCGCCGACTGCCCGATCCCTTACGCCGACATCGCGCGCCCTGAAGGAGCAAACGCATGACCACCACCGACGCCAAGGCGACCTGCGCGCGCAAAGCTCTGACGGAGGCGGGGGCGCCGACGCGCACGAAGGTGGCCGGAGTGCTCGCCCTGCTCGCCTGCGTGGGCTGCTGCGCACTGCCGTACCTGATCATCGCGGGCATCATCACGGGCGCCGGCGCCGCGGCCCTGCAGCAGACGCTCATCGCGGCCGCTGCAGGACTGGCCGCGCTCGCCCTCGGAATGTGGTGGCTGCGCCGACGCCAGATCGCGAAGAGACTCGCCGCAGCCGGCGGATCCGGGTGCGGCGACGGGAACTGCGCCTGCTGAGACCCGGCTCCGCCGTCCGGGACAATGGGACGATGCGAGCGAGCGCCGGGTGGATGGAACGACACCAGATCCTGCTCTATCTCGGCGCCCTCGCCCTTGGCGCTGCGGTCGGGCTGCTGATACCCGCGGTCGCGCACCCGGCCGAGCTCGCGATCAACCCCGTGCTGGGCCTGCTGCTCTACGCCACCTTCCTCGGCGTGCCGTTCGAGAAGATCGGCGCCGCTTTCCGTGACTGGCGATTCCTCACCACGGTCATGATCGTCAACTTCGTCCTCGTCCCGGTGGTGGTCTGGCTGCTGTCGCGGATCGTCGCCCACGATCAAGTGGTGCTCGTCGGCGTGCTGTTCGTGCTGCTCACTCCCTGCGTGGACTACGTGATCGTGTTCACCGGGATCGCCGGTGGCGCGAAGGACCGCCTGCTCGCGGCCGCGCCGCTGTTGATGATCGCCCAGATGCTGCTGTTGCCGTTCTACCTCTGGCTCTTCGTCGGTGCCGAGTTCGTCTCAAGCGTCGACCTCGCTCCGTTCGTCGAGGCGTTCCTGCTCCTCATCGTGCTGCCGCTCATCGCGGCGGGACTTACGCAACTCGCCGCCCGCACCCGTTGGGGCGCGCGGCTGCAGGACGCAATACTCGGGGCGATGGTGCCGCTGATGATGCTCACCCTGACCGTCGTCGTCGCCTCGCAGATCGCCGGCGTGAGCCAGCAGATCGCATCACTGCTGCTCACGATCCCCGTTTACGTGCTCTTCGCCGCCCTCATGATTCCGATCGGTGCTCTCTCCGGCAGCGTCGCCCGGCTAGACGTTCCCGGACGCAGAGCGGTCGTGTTCAGCGGCGCGACCCGCAACTCCCTCGTCGTCCTCCCGCTCGTCCTGGCGCTCCCGGTCGCCTTCAACCTCGCCCCGCTCGTCGTGGTCACTCAAACCCTCGTCGAGCTCGTCGTCATGGTCGCGTTCGTCCGCCTCATTCCACGGCTCATCCCGAACAGGCGGCCCGCGATCGCTGCGGCATAGACACCGCGACTGCCGGGTTCTCGCCGTCAATCGCGCGTGCGCCGAGCTGCACGAAGGCCGTTGAGGATGACGATGACCTCCGCGACTTCGTGCACCAGCACGACCGCCGCGAGCCCGAGGATACCGGCGACCGACAGCGGCAGCAGTACCACGATGATCGCGATCGAGAGCACGACGTTTTGGTTGATGATGCTTCGGCCGCGGCGGGCGTGGGCGAGTGCCTGCGGAATGAGGCGGAGATCATTGCCGGTGAACGCGACGTCGGCGGATTCGATCGCGGCGTCCGCGCCCTTCGCTCCCATCGCGATCCCCAGGTCTGCGGCCGCGAGAGCAGGGGCGTCGTTGATGCCGTCTCCGATCATGGCCGTGGGCTGCGACTTCGACAGTTCCGCGACGGCGGTGGCCTTGTCCTCGGGGCGTAGCTCGGCGCGCACGTCGCTGATGCCGGCCTGCGCTGCGAGGGCTGCGGCGGTGCGGGCGTTGTCGCCGGTGAGCATCGTCACGCCGACCCCGCGCCGGTTCAGCGTCGCGATGACCTCGGGCACTTCGGGGCGCAGCTCGTCCCGCACCCCGATCGCTCCGGCGGGCTGATCGTTGCGGTGGACGATGACGACGGTCATCCCCCCGGACTCCATCGCCTCCACGTCGTGGGCCAGCGTGCCGGCGGCCAACCAGCGCGGGCTTCCCACTGCGAGACGAGCGCCGTCGAGGGTGCCGGAGATGCCGTGCCCGGCGGTCTCGCTGACGTCTGCGGCGATCAGAGCGTTGGGAACCGCGTTGTTGATCGCGGCGGCCAGCGGGTGAGTGCTGTGGCATTCCAGACTCGCCGCCCATGCCAGCACCTCATCTTCGGTCGCGCCCGCGGCGGTGACGACGCGGGTCACGGTGGGCTCGTTGCGGGTCAGGGTGCCGGTCTTGTCGACGGCGAGGTGGCGGATGCCGCCGAACCGCTCGAACGCGGCCCCGGACTTCACGACCACCCCGAACTTGGAGGCAGCGCCGATCGCGGACACGACAGTGACGGGGACGGCGATCGCCAGGGCGCACGGTGAGGCGGCGACGAGCACGACCAGGGCACGGGTGATCCACAGCTCGGGGTCGCCGCTCAGTAGAGACCCGAGCACGCCGACCAGCACGGCGAGGATCATCACGCCGGGCACGAGGGGGCGGGCGATCCGGTCGGCCAGGCGGGCGCGGTCGCCCTTCTCAGCTTGGGCATGCTCAACCAACTCCACGATGGTCGTGAGCGAGTTATCGGTGCCAGCGGCGGTGGCCTCGACTTCGAGGACGCCTGTGGTGTTGATCGACCCGGCCGACACGTCGATGCCTGGCTCGACCTCGACCGGGATCGACTCGCCCGTGATCGCGGACGTGTCCAGGCTGCTCCGCCCGGCGCGCACGATGCCGTCGGTCGCGATCCGTTCACCCGGCCGGACCAGGAGCACATCCCCGACGCGCAGCTCCTTTGCCTCGACCTCGGTAGTGGCGTCGCCGCGCTTGACGAGCGCGGTGTCGGGCACGAGCTTCAACAACGCACGCAACCCGGCGCGGGCGCGGTCCATCGCCTTATCTTCCAACGCCTCCGCGATCGAGTAAAGAAACGCCAGCGCGGCGGCCTCCTCGACGTAGCCGAGGATCACCGCGCCCGTGGCGCTGATCGTCATCAACAGCCCGATTCCGAGCTTGCCCTTGGTGAACAGCTTGCGCAGCGCGCCCGGCACGAACGTGTACGCGCCCAGCAGTAGACCGATCCAGAACAGCACCAGGCCCGCGGTCTCCGCGCCGGCCCACTCGCACACCAGTCCGGCGGTGAACGCGACACCGGAGGCGATCGGGATCAGAACGCTGGGGCTCCGATACCACGGCCGGTCATCGTCGTCATCGTCGTCATCGAGGTCGACGTGCTCGACCTGCGAACCCGTGATCGCGCTCACGCCCGCACCTCCCCCGCCACGCAGCCCTCAACTCCACAGTCGGGGTCCATGCACGGCACGCTCTCGTCGACCGCGAGCGTCACATCAACCAGCGCCGTCAGGGCGCGGGCCAGGTGCGGGTCCGCGACCTCATACCGGGTCTGACGGCCCTCGGGCTCGGCCACCACGATCCCGCACCCGCGTAGACATGTCAGATGGTTCGACACGTTCGAGCGGGACAACCCCAAATCGCGAGACAGCACCGCCGGGTAGCTCGGGCCGGCCAGGAGAGTCAGGAGGATGCGAGAGCGGGTCGGGTCGGCCATAGCTCGCCCGAGCCGGTTCATCACGTCGAGTCGATCGGCAATAGTCAGCACAAACTGACTATACATTCTGTGATGTACTAAATGGCACCCGGGGTTGCGCACCACTCACAACTGGCCTCGGCCCACGCGCCGTTGCGACCTATCAAGGCGCATGCGGCCGAGGTGAGGAGCGCCGCGGTGACGATGAGGAAGATCATCTCTTCTCCCCAGCCGGTGTCGGCGGCGATCGCGGGCGCAGCCACCATGATGGCGTAGTACAGCACACCCCACGCGACGACCTGTGACACGGCGAGGGCCGGGAGTCCCAGGCGCGGTCGCAGCTGCGGGGCCACTGCACTCAGACTGTGGTCGGCTGTGGCGACGGGACCGGGAACAGGGCGCGCACGAGAAGCCACCCCAGGCCTGCGCCGACCAGTTGCGCGGTGATGAACGGCAGCGCGGACGCGGGCGCGATGCCGGCGAAGGTGTCGCTGAACATGCGGCCAATGGTGATCGCCGGGTTCGCGAAGCTCGTCGACGAGGTGAAGAAGTACGCCGCCCCGATGTACGCGCCCACCGCGGGGGCGGCCAGCTGCGAGCGGCCGGTACGGACCAACGCGAAGATCACCAGGATGAGGCCGGCGGTCGCGATGACCTCACTAAGGAGAAGCGGGAATCCGTTGCGGTCGGTCGTGCTCCACGACACAGCCGGCGCGCCGAACATCACGTTGGCGAGCACCGCTCCCCCGATACATCCGAGCACCTGCGCGGGCAGGTACAAGCCGACGATCGACCACTTTCTACGGTGCAGAAGGACATCGGTCAGTGTCACGACCGGGTTGAAGTGGGCGCCGGAAACGGACGCGAAGACCAGGATCAAGACCGCAAGTCCCAGGGCGGTCGCAAACGCGTTCTCGAACAGCTGCAGGCCAACATCCCCCGGAGAGAGTCGCTGCGCGGCAATGCCGGAGCCGACCACGACCGCCGCGAGACCAGCGCTGCCGAGAGACTCCCCAGCAACGGAGCGAACCGTCGTGCTCACGAGGCGACGAGGAGCTGCGAGACGCGGTCCAACGCGCCGGGAACGAGCTTGAAGTACGCCCAGGTGCCGCGCTTGCTGCGGGTGAGGAAACCCGCAGTGGTGAGGATCTTCAGGTGATGCGACACCGTGGGCTGGCTGAGTCCGACCGGCTCGATGAGATCGCACACGCACGCCTCGGAGTCTTCGGAGGCGGCGACGATCGACAACAGCCGGAGGCGTGTCGGATCAGCCAGGGCCTTCATGGTCGTGGCGAGTTGGTCGGCCTCTTCGGCGGTGAGTGGCTCGCGGACGAGGGGCGTGCAGCAAACGCCGGCGATGACATCCGTCACGTCGAGCATCGTGGTCATGCATCGAGACTAGTCGATATTGACAGATGTCGATAGATGGGTTCAGAATCGAGGTATCGAAGTTCATCAATATCCGTTGGAGGGCGTTGTGACCCTGCTCGACCTGACCCCCCGAGTCGTTGAAGCCAGCCCACTGTCGACGCTACCCGTTGCGATCATCGGCGCTGGCCCGATCGGGCTGGCGGCTGCGGCCAATTTGGTCGAGCGTAGGATCGGCTTCGTCGTGTTCGAGGCGGGCGATGAGGTGGCGGCCAGTGTTCGAGCGTGGGGGCACACGCGCCTGTTCTCGCCGTGGAAGCACCTCGTCGACCCGGCGTCGCGCCGGCTGCTGGAGGAGCACGGCTGGGAGCTGCCCGACGCTGAGCGCGCGCCTTCGGGGACGGAACTGGTCGAGGCGTACATCTCACCGCTGGCTGCCCTCGAGGAGATCGCCCCGCATGTCCGCACCGGCGTCGAAGTGATCGGCGTCACCCGCGAAGGGATGGACCGCACTCGCACCGCCCGCCGCGCCGCCACTCCCTTCGTTGTACGCATCCGGACGGCGAACGGGGACGTGGAGGACATCACCGCGCGCGCTGTGATCGACGCATCCGGCACCTACCTCTCACCGAACTCGCTCTCGTCGAGTGGGTTGGAGCTGTTGGGGGTGGCAGACATCGCTGACCGTGTCACTCCCGCGCTTCCCGATGTGCTCGGCAGGGATCGTGTCGCGTTCGCCGGTCGACGGATCACAGTCGTCGGCGCCGGGCACTCCGCGGCCAACACCTTGCTGGCCCTCGTGAAGCTCGCCCGCGAGGAGGCCGGCACGACGGTGACCTGGCTGATCCGCAATGCCAAGGCGGTGCGGGTGTCGTCCTCGCCCGACGATGAGCTGATCGGTCGGGCGAACCTCGGCAGCCGTGTCGACCGGGCGGTGGAGCGTGGCGAGATTGCGCTCGTCGACGGCTTCGAGATCATCCGCGCCCGCCGCGCCGGCGAGGCAGTCGAGCTGGTCGGCCACCGCCACGGCGAGGTGGTCGCCCACGAGACCGACATCGTGGTCAATGCCACCGGGTTCCGGCCGAACCTCGACATCCTGCGCGAGATCCGTCTCGAGTTGGACGAGATCGTGGAGGCTCCCAAGCGTCTCGCGCCGCTGATCGACCCGAACGTGCACTCCTGTGGCACCGTCGAGCCCCATGGCTTCCGCGAGCTGACCCACCCGGAGCAGGGATTCTTCATCGTCGGGATGAAGTCCTACGGGCGCGCGCCGACATTCCTGCTCGCCACCGGCTACGAGCAGGTGCGCTCGGTAACGGCGTGGCTTGCCGGCGACGCCACCTCCGCGTCGAACGTTGAGCTCGTGCTTCCCGCGACCGGCGTCTGCTCGACCGATGCCGGCGATGGCGGTGGCTGCTGCTGATGGCGGACGTACGCGCGATGGCCGAGGCTGACTGGCCGGCGGTCGAGAGGATCTACGCGCAGGGGATCGAGGACGGGGAGGCGACCTTCGAGGTGACCACCCCCAGCTGGCAGGCGTTCGATGCGGGGAAGCTGCCCGCACTGCGGTTCGTCGCCGTCAACGAGCGCGGCGCTCTCGTCGGCTGGATCGCCGCTTCCCCGGTGTCCTCTCGTCCGGCGTACCGCGGCGTGGTCGAGCACTCGGTCTACATCGATCGCAGCGCCCGCGGTCACGGCATCGGTCGCCTGCTTCTCGACGTGTTCATCGACGCCGCGGAGGACGCGAGGATCTGGACCATCCAGTCGAGCATTTTCCCGGAGAACGCGGCGAGCCTCCGACTCCATGAGGCCGCGGGGTTCCGTGTCGTGGGGCGGCGTGAGCGCATCGCGCGGTCAGGGGCCGGCCCGCACGCCGGCTGCTGGCGGGACACCCTGCTCATCGAGCGTCGCAGCGCCGCGGTGGAGCCCGACTGAGTATGGATGACGCGACCATCCGGCGTTACCTCAGCGGGTCTCGCCTGAGAGATGCTCGACATCGTGAACGGCGGTGGAGCTCGCGACGGCGACGATGTCGCGCGGGCGTGGGCTGAGCGCCGGACTGCTCTCACCTCGGCACATGCCCGCCGGCTCCCGCGGATCGCCGGCCAGATCCTCTGGCAGCTGGCGAGCATGCACTGGATTGAGCGCTCGGACGGGGAGTGGAGGGTGACGAGCCTTGGGCTCCATGCCCGTGATCTGGCGTCCGCGCTCGTGTGACGCCGACATCCGTCGTCGATAGACTTTCGTCTATGAATCCTGCGGTGAGCATCACCTCATTGGGGGATCCGACGCGTGTGCGCATCCTCCGACTGATCCGCGACTCGCAGGATGGGCGGGCCCTCGTCGGGGCGCTGGCAAACATTTCGGAGCTGCGACAGCCGACAGTCAGCCACCATATGAAGGCGCTGCACGACGACGGCATCGTCGTACGCGAGCCGGACGGGCGCCGCGTCTGGTACTCCATCGCCCCTGTCCACGCTGATCTTGTCGACTCGATCCTCGGCGGCCCAGAGCCCGGGGACGAGCCGGATCTGGAGCGCATCGCCGACGACCTTTCCGTGCGCTTCCACGGCGTGCTCAGCCGTGAGACCGTCCGTGCGATCGTCTTGGCCAGCCACCAGCTCCTGGCCGGTCACTCGCAGTCCCCGATGCTGGCCAGCCGCACGGCGACGTTCGCCGCCACACGGCTGGAGGCCCTCCAGCGTGACCAGGCACCCACCCCGACCGTGCCCACGGTGCTCTTCGTCTGCGTGCAGAACGCCGGTCGCTCGCAGATCGCCGCCGGAATCCTCCGACAGCTCGCGGGCGACCGAGTGACGGTGCGAACGGCCGGCTCGGAGCCGGTCAGCGATGTGCGCCAGAGCATCGTTGCCGCGCTGAACGAGATCGGCGTCTCACTGGGCGGCGAGTTCCCGAAGCCGCTCACCGATGACGCCGTCCGCGCGGCCGACGTCGTCGTCACGATGGGCTGCGGCGACGCCTGCCCGGTCTACCCCGGCCGCCGCTACCTGGACTGGGAACTCGAGGACCCGGTCGGCAAGTCACCCGAGCAAGTTCGTGCGATCAGGGACGACATCGAAGGGCGCGTCCGCAGGCTGCTCGATGAGCTGTTCCCCGAAAGTTCATCTGCATCGACTCGATAAACAGATAGATCACGGTCTATGCTTTCTGGTGAGAGAAAGCGAGACCGCCATGAGCGACAAGCCCACAGTCCTGTTCGTATGCGTGCACAACGCGGGCCGTTCGCAGATGGCTGCCGGTTACCTTCGTGCACTCGGAGGCGACGACGTCGAGGTGCTCTCCGCGGGGTCCGCGCCCAAGGACGTCATCAACCCGGTCGCGGTCGAGGCGATGGCCGAGGAAGGCATCGACATCGCCGGGAACACCCCGAAGGTGCTGACCGTCGACGCTGTGAAGGAATCGGATGTCGTCATCACGATGGGCTGCGGCGACGCATGCCCGATCTTCCCGGGCAAACGCTACGAGGACTGGGAGCTTGACGACCCGGCCGGACAGGGCATCGAAGCCGTGCGTCCGATCCGTGACGAGATCCGCCGCCGCATCGAGGCGCTGATCGACGACCTGCTCTCGGAACGGGTGGCGCAGCCATGAACCGGACGGCGCCGCTCGCCGCGGCGACGATCCTCGCCGCGCTGGCGTTGACCGCATGCGCCGCTGAGTCAGTCGGCGACTCCGGCGAAACCGTGAGCGGGACCGTCGTCAGCGACGGGTCCTCCACGGTCGGCCCGCTTACGAAGGCGGCATCGATCCAGTTCGCCGGGGTCCAGCCGGACGTGGCGGTGACGGTCCAGATCACCGGCACCGGTGGCGGGTTCCGTTCGTTCTGCTCGGGCGAAACAGACATCTCCAACGCCTCTCGCCCGATCGACGACGATGAGGCAGCGAAGTGCGAGGCTGCGGGTGTCGAGTTCACGGAGATCGTGATCGCCAACGACGGAATCTCCGTCGTTGTCAATCCCGAGAACGACTGGGTGGACTGCATCACTGTCGACCAGCTGAGGAAGATCTGGGCGCCGGATGCCGAGGGCACGGTGACGAGCTGGAACCAGGTCGACCCGTCCTTCCCGGAGGTCCCGCTCGCCCTCTTCGGTCCGGGTGCGGATTCGGGCACGTTCGACTACTTCACCGAAGCGATCAACGGTGAGGAGGGAAGCAGCCGTAGCGACTACACCGGCTCCGAGGATGACGACGTCACGGTTCAGGGCGTCAAGGCAGACGAGGGCGCGCTGGGCTACTTCGGGTTCACCTACCTCGAAGAGAACGCGGATGTCGTCAAGGGCCTCGAGGTCGACGGCGGCGACGGCTGCGTCGCCCCGTCCGTCGAGACCGTGCAGGACGGCACGTACGCGCCGCTCGGCCGGCCGCTGTTCATCTACGTCAACAACGACTCCTACGCGGATGAGGCGGCGGTGAAGGCGTTCGTGGACTACTACGTCGACAATGCCGACGCGATCGCTCAGTCCTCGCTGTTCGTCCCGCTCACGGACGAGCAGACCGACACCGCGCAGGACGAACTCGCCAGCCTCGGCTGACCGCCCCGCACAATCCGAAGGACTTCAGACATGCATATCGTCGCCATCGGCGGCAGCGACGCGGGGATCTCCGCCGCGCTCCGCGCCCGAGAACTCGACCCCACCATCGACGTGACCGTGGTAGTCGCCGACGGGTATCCGAACTACTCGATCTGCGGCATCCCGTACTACTTCTCCGGCGATGTGAAGCCGTGGCAGTCGCTCGCGCACCGCACCCACGGCGACCTCGAAGCGACGGGCATGGGGCTGCGGCTCAACACACTGGCGACGCGGATCGACGCCGCGCGGCGCCGCCTGACGGTCCGCGATGGTGACGGGGAATCCGACATCTCCTACGACGAGCTCATCGTCGGCACCGGCGCGCTGCCCTCCTTCGCCGGGATCGCAGGCCTGGGCGATCTCGGCCCCGAGGACGGCGTCCACGTGATCCACTCGATGGGCGACACCTTCGCGCTGGATGCCGACCTTGCCAGCCGTGCGCCCAGCAGCGCGGTGATCGTCGGCGCCGGCTATGTCGGCCTGGAGATGGCGGAGGGGTTCCGGGCGCGCGGGATGCGGGTGACCCAGCTGCAGCGCGGCCCCGAGGTGCTCTCGACGCTGGACCCCGAACTCGCGGCCTTGGTCCATGACGAGCTCATCGAGCACGGCGTGGACGTGCACACGAACACCACCGTGACGGCCGTCGAGAAGACCGACTCCGGGCTCGTGGTCCAAGCCGAGCACCTCGGCGAGCCGGTGTCGCACAGCGCGGATCTGGTTCTCGCGGTCGTCGGCGTTCGCCCCAATACGGCCTTGCTCGAAGATGCGGGAGCGCAGCTCGGCGCGGGCCGTGCGGTGGTCGTCGACGAGCAGATGCGCACCGGCATCCCTCACGTCTTCGCCGCGGGCGACGGCGTCGTCACCCACCACCGCCTGCTCGGCGTCACATATCTGCCGCTCGGAACCACCGCGCACAAGCAGGGCCGCATCGCCGGCGAGAACGCGCTAGGTGGCGACGCACGGTTCGCCGGATCCGTCGGCACCCAGGTCGTCAAGGTCTTCGACATCGTCGCGGCGCGCACCGGGCTCCGTGAGCACGAGGCAGCTGTCGCCGGATATGCGCCCGCCACTACGCAGTCCGCGGCGGACGACCACAAGCGGTACTACCCAGGTGCACAGCCGATCAGCTTCCGCATCACCGGCGACCGCGACACCGGCAGGCTCCTCGGCGCACAGCTGGTCGGGCGGCTCGGCACCGAAACCGCGAAGCGCGTCGACACGTACGCGACGGCGCTGTTCGCCGGCCTCACCATCGACCAGGTCAGCGACCTTGACCTCTCGTACACCCCGCCCCTCGGATCGCCCTGGGACGCCGTGCAGACGGCGACCCAGGCATGGTCCCGAACGCACCTCCCCCTCGGAGTCCCCGCATGACCGCCCCTCCCACCGTTCTCTTCATCTGCCAGCACAACGCCGGCCGCTCGCAGCTCGGAGCGCACTTGCTCGATGTCATCGCGCCAGGCGAGTTTCACGCGACCAGCGCGGGTCTCAAGCCCGCAGACGAGATCAACCCGGTCGTCGCACAATCGCTTCAGGAAGTGGGTGCAGACACCTCCGCAGCGCGTCCACGGCTGGTGACGGAGACGGATCTGGCGACCGCCGATGTCGTCGTCACAATGAAGCCCGGTCTGCAGCTCCCCGCGCCAATCCGCGGGCGGCACTGACTCGCCCCGGCATGTCCGGAGAGCGTTTTGCTGGTGTCAGCCGGCTCTTCCGACCGGTTCGTTGCGAGCGTAGTCGAGCTGCTCGACCTCGAGCGGTGTGAGGTCGTCGATCGAGCCGTGGGTGCGCTCGGTGTTGAACCACAGCACCCAGGACGCGGTCGCCGCTTCGACCTCGTCGACGTCTCGCCAGGGGCCTTCGTGATGGATGAGCTCGGACTTGTAGAGCCCGATCTGCGACTCCGCGAGCGAGTTGTCGTACGCGTCGCCCACGGACCCGACCGAGAGGTCGATTCCTTCCTCGACGAGCCGGTCGGTGAACGCGATCGACGTGTAGACACTGCCCGCGTCGGTGTGATGCGTGAGGCCGCCGAACCCGGCGACGCCTTCACGCCGCCGGGTCCAGAGGGCCATTTCGAGGCAGTCCAGCACGAGCGGTGTGGTCATGCTCGTCGCGGCGCGCCAGCCGAGGATGCGACGGGAGTGCGCGTCGAACACGAACGCGACGTAGACCCACCCCGACCACGTCCAGACGTAGGTGAAGTCGGCCACCCAGAGCTGGTTCGTGCGGAACCGGGCGAAGTGCCGGTCGACGAGGTCGGCGGGCCTGGTCTCCCGCAGATCCGTGTCGATCGGCCGCTTCCGCTTCCCACGCACGACGCCGGCGATACCGAGGTCTCGCATGAGGCGTTCGACCGTGCAGCGAGCGATCTCGTGCCCGTCGCGGCGGAGCCGGAGCCAGAGTTTGCGGGCGCCGAGCACCTTCCGCTGGCCCTGCCAGGTCGCGAGGACGATCGGCTTCCACCGCTCATCGGACAACTCCCGTGAGGACGGTCCCCGCCCGCGGGCGTCGTAGTAGGTCGATGGGGCGATCTTGCAGCCGTGCTGGGTGAGCACGGCGCAAATCGACTCGACACCCCACCGCAACCCACCATCACGGCGGTCCTTGTGGTCCTCGATGAACGCGACTATCGCTTCAGTGGCCGGTCGAGTTCGGCCGCGAAGAAAGCCGAAGCCGCCATCTCTCGTTCGCGCGCCGCAGCTCGGCGTTCTCCCGCTTGAGTCGCTTGATCTCCTCGGCCGCGTCAGTCGTGACGCCGGGCCGGTCGCCGGCATCGACCTGCTGCCGTCGGATCCATGTCCGGATGGTCTCGGGAGACCCGATCCCGAGCATCTGCGCCACCGCAGTGATCGCGGCGTACTCGCTCGGGTAATCGGACCGCACTTCGGCGACCATGCGGACAGCGCGCTCACGAAGCTCGCGCGGATACTTACTGGGACGTCCCATGAGACAGATCCTTCCAAGGAATCATGTCTCCGGACACGCCGGGGCGAGTCACTCATCGTCTGGGCCTTTGAGCAGTATGCGACGAACCAGTTCTCGATCACGCAGCTCCAAATGATGCTGGAAGACCAGGGCCTGACCACGCGGCAGTCGAGCAAGCGGGCCGCCAAGCCGCTGTCGAGCAGCCAGCTCGCCATGATCCTGCGCGACCCGTATTACACCGGAGTCATCCGCTACAAGGGGAAGCTCCACCCGGGCAGGCACACGCCCCTCATCTCGAAGGAGCTGTTCCTCGCGGTTCAGAAGATCCTCGATGGACGCAACCGCAAGGGAGACCGCGACCGGGTCCACTTCCACTTCCTGCGCGGCCTGCTGTACTGCGCCGAATGCAAGTCGGAGGGGCGCACGAGTCGACTCGTCTATAGCCAGAACAAGGGGCATGGCGGCACGTATGAGTACTACGTTTGCACCGCGAAGCAGCGTGGACACTGCTCGATGCCGTCGGCGCGACTCGACGAACTCGAAGACGAAGTGGCGCGACGGGTCGCGGCTGAACGCTTCGATGGTGAGGACATCGCGTCCGTTCGTGAGGAAGTTCGACGCGCCCTCGTCGAACTCCAAGCCGCGGACCAGGAGGAGAAGGACGCTCTCCGCAAGCAGCTGAAGAAGCTCGAAGGCCAGGAAGAGCGGCTCATTGAACTCGCCGCCGATGGAACGATCGCCGTCGAGAAACTGCGCCAACGCCTCGAGTACGTGACGCTCCAGAAGGGCGCGATCACCGAGAAGCTCACCCGGACGGTCGAACGTATCCGTCACGGCGTGGACAAGGCCTTCGCGTTCGTCGATCTCCTCGAAGATCCCGCCGCGCTCTATAGGCAGCTGCCCGACAACGTCCGCCGCGAGCTCCTCACCGCGTTCTTCACGCGACTCGACGTCCAGGTCACCGACCGAGAGGTGAGTATCGGCGTCGAACGCACCGAACTCAACGCCGGCCTGCACGACTGGCGCGCCCAGCACCACCTCAGCGCGACAGCCCACACACCGACCAAAGAAAAGAGAGCCTCCCGCATTCCTGCGGAAGACTCTCTCTCGGACCCATACCCGCTTACTCAGTCCAAAGGTTTGAATAAGCCTGTATTGGTCGGGATGACAGGATTTGAACCTGCGACCCCTTGACCCCCAGTCAAGTGCGCTACCAAGCTGCGCCACATCCCGAAGTCCCCGCTCGCGCGTGGACAACTCCACCATCCTACCTGCTCGCGCATGCGCCTGCGAACCGCTCCGCGTCGGCGGGCGGGGGCGGTGCGCGTGCACCTCGGGCTACCCTCGAAAGCATGCCGACGTCGAGCGAGAGCACCCCTTCGGCATCCGTGCGTGTGGACTCGTGGCTGTGGGCCATCCGCGTCTACAAGACCCGCTCGGCGGCGACGACGGCCTGCCGCGCCGGACACGTCAGGGTCGGCGGCGAGCGCGCGAAGGCCGCGCAGCCGGTGCGCCCCGGCGACGAGCTCCGAGTGCGGATCCAGGGCTTCGACCGCATCCTCGTGGTGCGTCAGCCGATCGCCAAGCGCGTGGGAGCGGCCGTCGCGGCCGCGGCCTTCGAAGACCGCACCCCTCCCCCGCCCCCACGCGAGATGGTCGCGAGCGTGCCCGTGCGCGACCGGGGCGCCGGTCGCCCCACCAAGCGCGAGCGCCGCGAGATCGACAAGCTGCGCGGAGCACGTGGCGAGTGAGCGGCGCGCCGTCGGCGCACAGGTGAAGGAAGTCGCGGTGCGAGAACCCGTCCGGGCGATCGATGACGATTCCCTGATCGACGCCCGATAGCTACGGGGCAGGTTGCGTGCAACGGGGCAGGTTGTAGCCTGCCCCGTTGCGCAGAACCTGCCCCACTCGGGGGCGGGGGCCCCACCCCGAGAGCGCACCCCCGCGCGGAACTCAGGCGCGGTCGAGGATGCCGAGCAGCCAGCCGGCCCCGCGCACGTGCGCCCCGGCATCCTGCGCGCGGGCCGCGAGAGCGCGGTCGCTCGTCACGACCGCCACGTCGTAGCCCTCGCCCGCCAGGCGCAGGGCTTCGGCGGCGATCGTGTCGTCGCCCTCGCCGGGCGCGCGCACGGTGCGGACGAGCGCGCCGGCCGCGTCATCCAGCCCCCGGGCCTTCCCCTCCACCACGAGCGTCGTCTCCGGGAACCATCTCTCGTGCGGCAGCCCCAGGTCGGCCCCACGCACGCCCTCCGACACCAGGGCCTCCAGCCGGTCGCGCAGCCTGCCGGCCGCCCCAGCGCGGTCGCGCCACCAGCCGTCGGGCACCGAGCCCACCACGTTGGCGCCGTCGACGACGATCGCCGGGCGGTGCGAGAGGCCCGCCTTCAGCGACGGCCACGCCGCCGCGAAGCCGGGGTGGAGCGGGCGGTCGTCCACCTCGTCGAGGGCGACCCACTCCAGTGCGACGCTCTCGGGGTCGCTGATGACGGGCTCGAAGGACGTCACCGCGTCGGCGATGAGCGTCGTGTACGTCCAGATGCCGAGGTCGAGCAGGTGCGTGAACCGGGGCGCCACCGCGCCCTCCGGCACACCGGCCTCCTCCCCCGACTCGCGCAGCGCGCCGTCGATCGCCGATTCGCCCTCGTGCCGGGCGCCGCCCGGCAGACCCCACGTGCCGCCGAAGTGGCTCCACGCCACGCGGTGCTGCAGCAGGATGCCGCGGTCGGCGTCCACGGCGAGCAGCCCCGCCGCGCCGAAGCGTCCCCAGTACCGTTCGCCGGTGTCGGCGATCACCCACGCATCGCCGGGGTCTCGGGGCCCGTGCGGACGGCGCGGCTCACCCGGGAGGGGCGGCTGGATCGTCATCACCACAGCCTCGCACACCCCGAGGCACCCGGCGTGCGGACGCTCGCCCGGCCGCGGCCCGGCCTCGCCCAGCGGTCGGCGATCAGCGCTGGCGACGCTCCCGCACGCGCATGTTGACGACGATCGGCGTGCCCTCGAACCCGAACAGCTCGCGCAGGCGCCGCTGGATGAACCGGCGGTAGCCCGGGTCGAGGAATCCGGTGGTGAACAGCACGAAGGTCGGCGGACGCGTCGACGCCTGCGTGCCGAAGAGGATGCGCGGCTGCTTGCCGCCCCGCACGGGGTGCGGGTGCTCGGCGACGAGCTCGGACAGGAAGGCGTTGAACTTGCCCGTCGGGATGCGCTGATCCCACGACTCCAGCGCGGTCTCCAGCGCCGGGACGAGCTTGTCGAGGTGCCGCCCGGTGCGTGCCGAGATGTTCACGCGCGGGGCCCACGCCACGTGGGCCAGATCCTGCTCGATCTCCCGCTCGAGGTAGCGGCGACGGTCCTGGTTCTCCATGTCGTCGTCGTTCAGGCGGTCCCACTTGTTGAAGGCGAGCACGAGCGCGCGGCCCGACTCCAGCACCATGTCGATGATGCGCACGTCCTGCTCGCTGAGCGTCTCCGACACATCCAGCACGACGACGGCGACCTCGGCCTTCTCCAGCGCGGCAGAGGTGCGCAGCGACGCGTAGAAGTCGGCGCCCTGCTGCAGGTGCACGCGGCGCCGGATGCCGGCGGTGTCGACCAGGCGCCACAGCTTGCCGCCGAGCTCGACGATCTCGTCGACCGGGTCGCGGGTGGTGCCGGCGAGCTCGTTGACGACGACCCGCTCCTCCCCCGCGGCCTTGTTCAGCAGCGAGGACTTCCCGACATTCGGCCGGCCGAGGATCGCGACCCGGCGCGGGCCGCCGATCTCGGCCTTGGCCACCGCCGAGACGTCGGGCATGACCTTCACGACCTCATCGAGCAGGTCGGCGACGCCGCGCCCGTGGATCGCCGAGACGGGGTGCGGCTCGCCGAGCCCCAGGTTCCACAGCGCGGCGGCCTCGGGCTCCTGCCGGGCGTCGTCGATCTTGTTCGCCACGAGGAAGACGGGCTTGCCGCTCTTGCGCAGCAGCCTCACGACGCTCTCGTCGGTGGAGGTGGCCCCCACCATGGCGTCGACGACGAACAGCACGACATCCGACAGGTCGATCGCGACCTCGGCCTGCGCGGCGACCGACGCGTCGATGCCCTTCGCATCGGGCTCCCACCCGCCGGTGTCCACGAGCGAGAACCGTCGGTCGAGCCACTCGGCCTTGTACGTCACGCGGTCGCGAGTCACACCGGGGGTGTCTTCGACGACGGCCTCGCGGCGGCCGAGGATGCGGTTGACGAGCGCCGACTTGCCGACGTTGGGTCGACCCACGATCGCCACGACCGGTAGGGCGGGCGAGTACTGGATCCCGTCCTCCCCGATCCCGAGCCCCTCGAGGAGCGCGGCGTCCTCGTCGTCGAGGTCGTAATCGGTCAGCGACGCACGCAGCGTCTCGGCGCGCTGCTCGACGAGCGTCTCGTCCAGCTCCGCGAGCCGCTCGGCGAGGCGGTCGGGACCGCCTTCGTACTCCTCGTCACCGGCCATGGCGCACCCCTGCCTTCTCCGCGACGACGGCGAGCACCGCGTCGACGGTCTGTTCGAAATCGAGCTCGGTGGAATCGACGACCTCGACGCCGGGCGCGGCGCTGAGGAAGTCCACGACGGCGGAGTCCGACGCGTCGCGGCGCGTGAGCGCTGCGGCGACGGCCGCGGCATCCTCGCCGCTCAGCTCGGCGCTGCGCCGCCCTGCGCGCACCTCGGGGGCCGCCGTGAGCAGGATCCGCACGGGCGCGTCGGGCGCGACCACCGTGGTGATGTCCCGTCCCTCGACGACGATCCCGCGCGGCGCGCCGGCCATGATGCGCCGGAACATCGCCGTGACGGCCTCGCGCACGGCGGGCACGCGGGCGACGCCGCTGACGGCGTCCGAGACCCGCGGTTCGCGGATCGCGTCGGTCACGTCGGCCTGCCCCACCCGCACGGCGTAGGCGGCCGGGTCGGTCGAGATCCAGAAGTCGAAGTCGCCGGTGGCGTCGAGCACGTCGGCGGCGTCGCTCGTGTCGGCGCCGCGGGCCAGCACGTGCCACGCGAGCGCCCGGTAGGCCGCGCCGGTGTCGAGATAGTCGTAGCCGAGGCGGGATGCCGCGGCCTTCGACACGCTCGACTTGCCGCTGCCGGCCGGGCCGTCGATCGCGACGACGACCGGGGCCGCGCCGGCGCCGGGGTTCACCTGGTCACCCGTCATTGCTGGTGCTCGCAATCCGCCATCCCCGCTCCGTGAGTCCTTCCACCGCGCGGCCGACGGCCGACGGTACGACGCTGATCTCGGCGAGGCCGAACTGGGCCCCGGGAGAATGCTCGAGGCGCAGGTCCTCGACGTTGACCTCGAGCTCGCCGAGCTCGCCGAAGAGGCGGCCGAGCTGACCGGGCCGGTCGTCGACCATGACGACCACCTGCTCGAAGCGGCGGTTCTGGCCGTGCTTGCCGGGGAGTCTTTCGACGCCCTCGTTGCCGCGGCGGATCGTGTCGGCCACGGCGCGGCGCGAGCCCGCGGCATCCGGTGCGCGCAGCGCCTCGGTCACGCCCCGCAGGTCGCCGGCGAGCGCGTCGAGCACGTCGACGACGGG
Source organism: Microbacterium sp. NPDC078428 (assembly GCF_044542535.1). Classification (NCBI taxonomy): domain Bacteria; kingdom Bacillati; phylum Actinomycetota; class Actinomycetes; order Micrococcales; family Microbacteriaceae; genus Microbacterium; species Microbacterium sp. NPDC078428. Next base: position 825,322 of record NZ_JBITUP010000001.1, on the reverse strand, counting down.
GCCCGCGTTGGCGCCGAGGATCTGCACCCACAGCTCGGGGGCGGATGCCGCGATGCGGGTCGTGTCGCGCACGCCCTGCCCCGCGAGCCCGAGCGCGGCGTCGGGCGCCTCCCGCAGGCGGGCGGCCAGGACGCTCGCGACGATCTGGGGAACGTGCGAGACCACCGCGACGGAGCGGTCGTGCTCCTCCGGGGTCATCTCCACGGGGGTCGCGCCGAGATCCAGCGCGAGGCCCTCGACGAGCGCGAGGTCTTCGCGGGAGGTCTCCTCGTCGCGGCAGACGACCCACGGCCGGCCGACGAAGAGGTCGGACCGGGCCGCTATCGCGCCGCCCCGCTCGCGCCCGGCGAGCGGATGGGAGCCGATGTACCGCGTGAGGTCCACTCCGCGACGGCGGAGGGCCAGGTAGGGCTCGAGCTTGACGCTCGCGACGTCGGTGACGACGGCGCCGGGGTGGGCGGCGAGCTCCCGCGCGACGACGTCGGCGGTGACATCCGGCGGCACGGCGACCACGACGAGCGTCGGACGGTCGTCGTCCCGCGCGGCGCGCCCCGCCCCGTAGTCGATCGCGAGGCGCAGCTGCGCGGGCGAGGTGTCATCGAGCACGACGTCGACGCCGGCGGCCCGCAGCGCGTGCCCCACGCTCGCGCCCAGCAGCCCGGCCCCGACGACGCGGACGGTGCCCGTCGTGCGCGCGGCGACGGAGGTCGCGGACGCACGGGTTAAGGCGGAATCGGTCACGTCGGGTCTCCTGACTGGGGCGACGCGGGCGGCGGCGCATCTGCTGCGCTCTCGTCGGCGGCGTCGCGGCGCGCGAGGGTGAGCAGCGCGCCGCGTTCCACCTTAGTCAACTCGCGTGAGCGCCCGACCGGAAGCGTTCCCAGGTGGAGGGGGCCGAACTGGCGGCGCACCAGCTCGAGCACGGGGTGGCCGACCTCCGCCATCATCCGACGGACGATGCGGTTGCGCCCCGAGTGCAGGGTCAGCTCGACGAGGCTCGTGCCTCCCGTGCGGGGGCCCGAGGCATCCAGCAGACGCGCCTTGTCGGCGGCGATCGGGCCGTCCTCGAGCTCGACGCCGCGCTTGAGCCGCGCGATCGTCTGCGCCGTGACGATGCCGTCGACCTTGGCGATGTAGACCTTCGTCACCCCGAAGCTCGGGTGCGCGAGCACGTGCGCGAGGTCGCCGTCGTTGGTGAGGATGAGCAGGCCGCTCGTGTCGGCGTCGAGCCGGCCGACGTTGAAGAGCCGCTCCGGATAGTCCTGCGTGAACCGGCGCAGGTCGTCGCGCCCGCGGTCGTCGCGCATCGAGCTGACGACGCCGGTGGGCTTGTTGAGCATGACGTAGCGCTTGCTCGCATCCAGCTGCACCGCGACGCCGTCGACGTCGACGAGATCGGTCTCGGGGCGGATGCGCGATCCCAGCTCCGTGACCACCTCGCCGTTCACGCGCACCCGCCCCTCCACGATCAGCTGCTCGCTCACGCGCCGTGACGCGACGCCCGCCTGCGCGAGCACCTTCTGCAGCCGCACGCCGTCGGCCGCGGCATCCTGCCCCGTCGTCTCACGCTCGCTCATCGGCTCTCCTCCCGCATCGTCCGCCCTCATCGGGGGACCGTGTCGTCGAATCCGTCGGCGCCGTCGTCGAGCAGCGGCGAGATGGGCGGCAGCTCGTCGAGCGAGTTGATGCCCAGGTTCACCAGCAGCGCGTCGGTCGTGCCGTAGTGGATGGCGCCGGTGTCGCCGTCGGTGAACACCTCGGTGATGAGCCCCCGCGCCAGCAGCGTGCGCACGACCGAGTCGACGTTCACGGCGCGGATCGCAGCGACCTGACCGCGGGTCACGGGCTGCTTGTACGCGATCACGGCGAGGGTCTCGAGCGCCGCCTGCGAGAGGCGGGAGGGGGCCTGCGTCGTCACGAAGTCGCTGACGAGGTCGTCGAACTCGGCGCGCACGTAGAGCCGCCAGCCCCCGCCCACCTCGCGCAGCTCGAAGCCGCGCACGGGCCCGCCTGCCTCGCCGTCGTAGTCGGCGGCGAGGCCTTCGATCGCCTGACGCACGGCCGCGACGGGCGCGCCCACCGCGGTCGCGAGGTTCACGAGGCTCTGCGGCTCCTCGACGATCATGAGGATCGCCTCGAGGCGCCGTGCGACGGATGCCGCGGCCTCCCTCTCATCGGTCATAGTCGGCTCCCAGCGTCGCCAGTTTCTCGTCGGACCAGGTCTCCGCGCTCCAGCGCAGCGTCAGCTCGCCGAGCGGCTCGAGCTGCTCGAAGGTGAGCGCCGCGTGGCGGTACAGCTCCAGGATGGACAGGAAGCGCGCCACGACGATGCCCGGGGCATCCACCCCGGCGATCAGCTCGCGGAAGGTCAGCTGCTCGCGGCCGCGCAGCAGCGTCACGACGATCGCGGCCTGCTCGCGGATGCTCACGAGGGGCGCGTGCAGGTGATCCAGGCGCACGTGCGGGATCTCCTTCGGCGCGAACGCCAGCAGCGCGAGCGCGACGAAGTCGTCGAGCGTGAGCGTCCACACGGGCTCCGGAACACGCGCGCGATGCTTCTCGTCCAGCCGCACGGTGCGGGCGTGCCGCGTGTCCTCCGCCTGCAGACGCGCCCCGAACCAGCCCGAGACCTCCTTGAACGCGCGGTACTGCAGCAGGCGCGCGAAGAGCAGGTCGCGGGCCTCGAGGAGCGCGACGGACTCCGAGTCGACGAGCTCGCCCTGCGGCAGCAGCCCGGCGACCTTCATGTCGAGCAGGGTCGCCGCCACCACGAGGAACTCGCTGGCCTGGTCGAGCTCCTCGTCGGGGCCGAGCTGACGCAGGTATGCGATGAACTCGTCGGTGACGCGGCTGAGCGACACCTCGGTGATGTCGAGCTCGTGCTTGGAGATGAGGCTCAGCAGCAGGTCGAACGGGCCGTCGAAGTTCGCCAGCGAGACGCGGAATCCGCCCTCGCCCTCGTCGGAGGGAGCCTGCCCGGCCGAGCCCTCAGGCGACGTCGCCACGGGCGACCAGCTCCCGCGCGAGCCTCAGATAGGCCTGCGCTGCGGAGTGCTCGGGCGCGAAGTCGGTGATCGGGACGCCCGACACCGAGGCGTCCGGGAACTTCACCGTGCGCCCGATGACCGTCTCGAACACATCGTCGCCGAAGGCCTCGACGACCCGCTCGAGCACCTCGCGGGAGTGCAGCGTGCGCGGGTCGTACATCGTCGCGAGCACCCCGTCGAGCTCGATCGCGGGGTTGAGGCGATCGCGCACCTTGTCGATCGTCTCGATGAGGAGCGCGACGCCGCGCAGCGCGAAGAACTCGCACTCGAGCGGGATGATGACGCCGTGGCTCGCCGTGAGGGCGTTGACCGTCAGCAGGCCGAGCGAGGGCTGGCAGTCGATGAGGATGACGTCGTAGTCGCCGGCGACCTTGCGCAGCACCCGGGAGAGGATCGTCTCGCGCGCGACCTCGTTGACGAGGTGCACCTCGGCCGCCGACAGGTCGATGTTGGCCGGCAGCACGTCGAGTCCTTCGACGTTCGAGGAGACGATGACATCGCGCGGCTCGCGCTTGGTGTCCAGCAGCAGGTCGTAGACCGTCGGCACGTCGTGGGTCGCAATGCCGAGGCCGGCCGAGAGCGCACCCTGCGGGTCGAAGTCGACCGCGAGCACGCGCCGCCCGTAGCTGGCGAGTGAGGCCGCGAGGTTGATGGTCGTCGTGGTCTTGCCCACGCCGCCCTTCTGGTTGCAGAGCGCGATGATGCGTGCGGGACCGTGGCCGTCGAGCGGGGCGGGGGTGGGGAAGCCGTGGTACGGGCGGCCGGTGGGGCCGACGGGCGCGTCGCCTGTCTCGGAGGGCTTCTTCGTGCCCCGCGCGCTGCCCGCCACCGATTCTCCTGACCTTGCCGTACCGTCGGTCGATTCTAGCCGCCCCTCGCCGCCCGAGCCGGGTCGGCATGCCGTGCACGGCGGATGCCGGGGGCGCACCGGCGCGCATCGGTCCTCAGCGTGCGCGCGGGTGAGCCCCGGCGTACACGTCGCGCAGGGCATCGACCGTGACGTGCGTGTAGATCTGCGTGGTCGCGACCGACGCATGCCCCAGCAGCTCCTGCACGACGCGGACGTCGGCGCCGCCCTGCAGCAGGTGCGTCGCGAACGAGTGCCGGAGCGTGTGCGGAGACACGTGCGCCGAGAGCCCCGCGCCCTCGGCGGCGCGCTGCAGCACGAGCCACGCGCTCTGACGCGACAGCGGCGCGCCCCGCACGCCGAGGAAGAGCCGGGCGTTCGCCCGGCCGCGCGCAGCGAAGCCCGGCCGCACGCGCGTGAGGTAGGCCGACACGGCGTCGCGCGCGAACGATCCGACGGGCACGATGCGCTCCTTGCCGCCCTTGCCGCGCAGCAGCACGAGACCCTCGTCGCGCGTGACGTCGTCGACGTCGAGGCCGACGGCCTCCGAGACCCGGGCGCCCGTCGCGTACAGCAGCTCCAGCAGCGCGCGATCGCGCATCCCGACGGGGTCCTCGGGCGAGGGGGCCTGCAGCAGGGCCTCGACCTGGTCGATCGTCAGCGCCTTGGGAAGCCGCAGCGGCGCCTTGGGCGGGCGCAGCCGAGCCGCGGCATCCACGCTCTCGATGCCCTCCCGCGCGAGGAAGCGGTGCCACCCGCGCACGGAGGACTGCAGGCGTGCCAGCGAGGATGCCGCGGGCCGCGGCTTCGCCGATGCGCGTTCGGCGACGAAGGCGGCGACGACCGACGCATCGATCTGCGCGGTGTCGTCGATGCCGCGCGCCGCCAGCCAGGCGACGTAGTCCTCGAGGTCGCGCCGGTACGCCGCGACCGTGTGGGCCGAGAGCCCGCGCTCGATCGTGACGTGCCGCAGGTATGCGGAGAGGGCCCGATCCGCCCGCATGTCAGCGGCTCGCGCGCTCGTCCCGCCGCAGCAGAGCCGCCGTGGCGAGCACGCCGGAGGCGAGGATGCCGTTGCGCATCCGCCCGGCGAGCACGGCGTCGACCGCGTCATCCAGCGGCACCCATGCCAGGCGGATGTCGGCCTCCTCCTCCTCGCGCGCGTGCACCTCGGGGGCGTCGGCGAGGCCTCGGGCGAGGAAGATGTGCACGACCTCGTCGCTGCCGCCGGGCGTCGTGTGGATGCTCAGCAGCGGCGACCAGTCGCGGGCGACGAGGTCGGTCTCCTCCGCGAGCTCGCGCCGCGCCGTCTCGCGGGGCTCCTCCCCCGCGATGTCGAGCAGCCCCGCCGGGATCTCCCAGTCGCGGGAGCGGATCGGATGCCGGTACTGCTGCAGCAGCAGCACGCGGTCCTCGTCGTCGAGCGCGACGATCGCGACGGCGCCGGTGTGGTCGACGTAGTCGCGGGCGACCCGCTCGCCGTTGTAGAGGAAGGTGTCGTGCCGCACGTCCCACACGCGGCCGTCGAAAACGACGTCGCTCTCGACGATCTCGACGTCGAGCGGCTCGTCCCGCAGGTCGGCCCCGCGGGAGACGCCGGTCTCGCCGGGATCAGGCATCGGCATCCTGCTCGACGTCGAACAGCTCGCTCGCGCGGTGGCGATCGAGCGCCGCCCCGACGAGCCCGCGGAACAGCGGGTGCGGCTCGGTCGGGCGCGACCGCAGCTCGGGGTGCGCCTGGGTGGCGATGTAGTACGGGTGCACCTCGCGCGGCAGCTCGACGTACTCGACGAGGTTACGGTCGGGCGAGAGCCCCGAGAAGACCAGACCGGCCTCGGCCAGGCGGTCGCGGTAGGCGTTGTTGACCTCGTAGCGGTGGCGGTGGCGCTCGGACACGCGCGTCGCGCCGTACGCCTCGGCGGCCACCGACCCCTCGCGCAGGTCGGCCGGGTACAGCCCCAGCCGCATCGTGCCGCCGAGGTCGCCGCCGGCGATGATCTCGACCTGCTCGGCCATCGTCGCGATGACGGGGAACCGGGTGTCGGGGTCGAACTCGCTCGAGGACGCACCCGCGAGGTCGGCCTTGTTGCGGGCGTACTCGATCACCATGCATTGCAGGCCCAGGCACAGCCCCAGCGTGGGGATGCCCTGCTCGCGCGCGAACGTCAGGGCGCCGAGCTTGCCCTCGATGCCCCGGATGCCGAAGCCGCCCGGCACGCAGATCCCGTCCACGTCCGCGAGCGCCTTCGCGGCGCCCTCGGGCGTCTCGCACAGGTCGGAGGGGATCCAGCGGATGCTCACGTGCGTCTCGTGGGCGAAGCCGCCGGCCTTGATCGCCTCGGTCACCGACAGGTACGCATCCGGCAGGTCGATGTACTTGCCGACGAGGCCGATCGTGACCTCGTGCTTCGGGTTGTGCACGGCCTTGAGGACGCGGTCCCACCGGCTCCAGTCCACGTCGTTCGCGTGGCCCAGTCCGAGCGCCCGCACGAGGTACTCGTCCAGGCCCTGCTCGTGGAGCATCGTGGGGATGTCGTAGATGCTCGGCACGTCGACGGCGTTGACCACGGCATCCTCGTCGACGTCGCACATGAGCGCGATCTTGCGCTTGTTCGACTCCGTGACGGGGCGGTCGCTGCGCAGCACGAGGGCGTCGGGCTGGATACCGATCGAGCGCAGCGCCGCGACGGAGTGCTGCGTCGGCTTGGTCTTCTGCTCCCCCGAGGCACCCATGAACGGCACGAGCGAGACGTGGACGAAGAAGACGTTGCCGCGACCGAGCTCGTGGCGGATCTGGCGCGCCGACTCGATGAACGGCTGCGACTCGATGTCGCCCACCGTGCCGCCGATCTCGGTGATGATGACGTCGGGCTTGGGGTCCTCATCGGCCTGCAGGCGCATGCGCCGCTTGATCTCGTCGGTGATGTGCGGGATGACCTGCACGGTGTCGCCGAGGTACTCGCCGCGGCGTTCGCGCGCGATGACCTGCGAGTACACCTGACCCGTCGTCACGTTCGCCGACTGCGCCAGGTCGATGTCGAGGAAGCGCTCGTAATGCCCGATGTCGAGGTCGGTCTCGGCGCCGTCGTCGGTCACGAAGACCTCGCCGTGCTGGAACGGGTTCATCGTCCCCGGATCGACGTTCAGGTACGGATCCAGCTTCTGCATCACGACGCGCAGACCGCGCGCCGTGAGGAGATTGCCCAGACTCGCGGCGGTGAGGCCCTTGCCCAACGAAGAGACGACACCACCCGTCACGAAGATGTGTCTGGTGATGTCGTTCGATGGTCCCGATGCAGATTCCGCCACGGGCTTTTATCCTATCAGTCGCGTGCGGGCGAGAGCTCGAGCAGCTCGCGCGCGTGTTCGAGGGCGGCGGAGGAGTCGGCGAGCCCCGAGAGCAGGCGCGCCATCTCCGCCTCGCGAGCGGCGCCCTCGAGCCGGCGCACGCTGGAGGCTGTCACGGAGCCGTCGTTCTCCTTGACGACGGTGAGGTGGTTGCCGGCGAAGGCCGCCACCTGGGCGAGGTGGGTCACGGCGATGACCTGCGAGGTCTCGGCGAGGCGCGCGAGCCGCCGGCCGACCTCGATTGCGGCCGCGCCGCCGATGCCCGCGTCGACCTCGTCGAACACGAACGTCGGCACCGGGTCGGTGCCCGCGATGACGACCTCGATCGCGAGCATGACACGCGAGAGCTCGCCGCCCGACGCGCTCCGCGCCACCGGCCGGGGATCGGCTCCGGGGTGCGGGGCGAGCAGCAGCGCCACCTCGTCGCGGCCCTCCGCCGACGGGGCGCCGGGGGCGACCCGCACGCTCAGGCGCGCGTCGGGCATCGCGAGCGCGTGCAGCTCGTCGGTCACCGCGGCGCCCAGGCGCTCGGCCGCCGACGTGCGACGCTCCGTGAGGGTCGCGGCGGCGTCGTCGAGGGCGGATGCCGCGGCATCCCGCTCTGCGCGCAGCTGGTCGATGCGGTCGTCGTCGCCCTCGATCTCCGCGAGCCGGGCCCCGCCCGTCGCGGCGAGCGCGAGCACGTCGTCGAGCGTCCCGCCGTGACGCCGCACGAGGGCGGCGAGCGCCGCGCGGCGCTCCTGCAGGGCGTCGAGCTCCTGCGGTCCGGTCTCGTCGAGATCGGCGAGGTAGCTCGAGAGGGCCATCGCGAGCTCGCTCGCGCGGAACGACACCTCCGCGGCCTGCTCGGCGTACTCCCCGAGCACGGCGTCCGCCTCGCCCGCGCGCTCGAGCGCGCGCCGCGCCTCCCCCGCGAGGCTCGACACGTCGACACCGCCCGCCTCCGACGAGAGCGCCTCGCGCGCCGTCGCAGCCGCGATGCGCAGCTCCTCCACGTGCGTCAGCCGTTCCGTCCGCGCGGCCAGCTCGGCGTCCTCGCCCGCGACGGGCGCGACGGCCTCGATCTCGGCCAGGTCCTCCCGCAGGGCCTGCGCCTCGGCCATCCGCGCGTCGTGGCTCGTGACGAGCTCCTCCAGCTCGCGGTCGAGCGAGCGCCAGGCCGACCAGGCCGAGCGGTACGACTCGAGCGCCGCGCGGACGCTCTCGCCGCCGAAGCGGTCCAGCGCCTCCCGCTGCGCCGAATGCGAGCGCAGCCGCAGCTGCTCGGACTGCCCGTGCACGACGACGAGCTGATCGGCGAGGTCGGCGAGCACGCCGGCCGGGGCGGCCCGGCCGCCCACCGACGCGCGGCTGCGGCCCTCGGCCGTCACGGTGCGCCCGATGTACAGCTCCGCGGCGCCGGCCCCGGCAGGCTCCACGTCTCCGCCCGCCTCGCGCACGCGCTCGACGACACCGCCCTCGTCGGGCACGACCCAGATGCCGGTGACCTCCGCGGCGGCGGCGCCGGCGCGCACCACCCCGGAGTCGGCGCGCTGGCCGAGCAGCAGGCCCAGGCCCGTCACGACCATCGTCTTCCCCGCCCCGGTCTCCCCGGTGACGGCGGTGAAGCCCGGCCCGAGCGGCAGCGTCGCCTCCGCGATGACGCCGAGCGACCGCAGACGCATCTCCTCGATCACGCCGACGCCTCCGGCGCCGCCGCGGGCCCCCGCCATCCCTCGACGGGAAGCCGGAACTTGCGCACGAGTCGGTCGGTGAACGCGGCGGGGTGCAGCCGGGCCAGGCGCACGGGCTCCGGCGAGGCGTGCACGACGACGCGGGCGCCGGGAGGAAGCTCGTGGGACCGGCGACCGTCGCACCACAGGATACCGGTGCCGTTCGTGCGCTCGAGCACCTCGATCGCGACCGAGGCCTCGGGCCCCACGACGAGCGGCTTGGCGAAGAGCGCGTGCGCCGACAGCGGCACGACGACCATGGCCGCGACGGTCGGCCAGACGACGGGTCCCCCCGCCGAGAAGTTGTACGCGGTCGAGCCCGTCGGAGTCGCGATGACCATGCCGTCGCACCCGAAGGTCGACAGCGGACGCCCGTCGATCTCGACGACCACCTCGAGCATCCGCTCGCGGCTGGCCTTCTCGATGGTCGCCTCGTTGAGCGCCCAGGTCTGGTAGATCGCGCGACCCGCGGCATCCACGACCGTCACGGCCAGCGCCAGGCGCTCCTCCACGGCGTACTCGCCCGTGATCGCTCGACGGACGGCCTCGTCCATGTCGTCCCGCTCGATCTCGGCGAGGAATCCGACATGGCCCATGTTGATGCCGAGCACGGGGGCGGTGCCGCCACGGACGAGCTCCGCGGCGCGCAGGATCGTGCCGTCGCCGCCGAGGACGATCGCGAGCTCCAGCTCCGACACGTCGACGTCCTCGCCGAGGGTCGCGATGCCGGGCACGTGGTCGAGGGCGCTGTCGAGTTCGGCGCGGTCTCCGGCGGCGAAGACGGGACGGGCGCCGGATGCCTCGAGCGCCTCGGCGACGCGGCGGGCCGCGTTGACCGTCTCCTCGCGCAGGGCATGCGCGACGACCAGGATGTTGCGCGCAGCGCTCATGCCACTCCCGTCAGTCGGTCGACCGTGCCCGACCATTCTGCCGGAGTCCCGCCCTCGCCCCGCCGGAACCAGGCGACGTACTCGGCGTTGCCGTGAGTGCCCACGAGCGGTGAGGCGATCACGCCGCGCGTGCCGAGACCCGCGTCCCACGCCCGCCAGAGCACGCCGTTGACGGCGTCCGCGCGCAGCGCGGCGGAGGTGACCAGGCCGCCCTTGACGGCCGTGCGTCCCACCTCGAACTGCGGTTTGACCAGCAGCAGGAAGTCGGCGTCGTAGGCCGCCGTGGCCGCCAGGGCGGGAAGGACGAGCGCGAGCGAGATGAAGGAGAGGTCTCCGGTCACGACGCTCGGCGGTGCCGTGAGCCCGCTGACATCGGCGAACGCGCCGGCGCTCAGCTCCCGCACGTTGAAGCCCTCGACGCAGATCACCTGCGGGTCGGCGCGGACGGTGTCCGCGAGCTGGTCGTGGCCGACGTCGAGGGCCACGACGGGGGCCGCGCCGCGCTCGCGCAGCACCTGCGTGAATCCGCCCGTGGACGCCCCGACATCCAGGGAGATTCGCCCCGCGACGTCGATGCCGAAGGTGTCGAGGGCCGCGATCAGCTTGTGCGCTGCGCGGCTGACGTAGTGATCGGCGGCCGCCACCTCGAGGCCGGCGTCGTCGGAGACCTGGGTCGAGGACTTCACGACGGTGCGCCCGTCGACGTTCACGAGCCCCTGCGCGATCAGCGTCGCCGCGTGGGTGCGCGAGCGGGCGAGCCCCCGGGCCGCGAGGGCCGCGTCCAGGCGGGGCGTCATGGACGGTCGCGACGCGTCTCGCCGATGCCCCCGGCACCGTCGAGCAGGCGGGTGAGTTCCTCGTGCAGACCCGCGTACGCATCGGCTCGCGAAGCGAGCGGCTGATCCTCGATCACCTCGATGGCCGACAGGAGGTCGGGACGCGGGCTCTGCTCGGACATTGCTCCAGGATACGCGCGCGCTCCGACCCTTCGGAGGGCACGCGCCGTCAGCGGACGCGGAACGGATCGGCGTAGAGCGCTTCGGGGACGCGGAGACCGAAGATCGCGCTGCCGGAGTCCCAGATGGCACGTGCGCCGGCACGAAGCAGGTCGATCGGCCGATCACCCGCCGACAGGATCTGTACGTCGGCCCCCGCGACGCGCACCGTGGCGGCTCCGACCGTCACCGCCCCGTCCTTTCCGCGCACCTTGGTCGCGGGATACGGCTCGTGCAGCTCTCGCAGGTCGGCGAGGATGAAGTCGGGGCGCGACCCGGGAGGAGCGGCGAGCACATGCTTGGGCCGGTCGATGCCGGTGAGCACGAGCACGGAGGCGATCCCCGCGCGCACGGCCCCGAGGATGTCGGTGTCGAGGCGGTCGCCGATGAAGAGCGCCCTCTGCGCGCCGAAGCGCGCGACCGCCTCTTCGAAGATCGGGGTCTCGGGCTTGCCCGCGACGGTCGCCAACCGGCCGACGGCCGTGTGGACAGCCGAGACGAGCGTGCCGTTGCCGGGGGCCACGCCGCGTGCCTGCGGGATCGTCCAGTCGGTATTGGTGGCGATCCAGGGGATGCCGCCCTCCTCCTCCGGAAGCGCCAGCGCGTATGCCGCCTCGGCGAGCTGCGACCAGCCCACCTCGGGCGAGAACCCCTGGACGACGGCCGCGGGGTCGTCGTCGGCGCTGCGCGTGACGATGAACCCGGCCTTCTCCACCTCGACCACGAGCCCCTCGCCTCCGACGACGAGGATGCGGGAGCCCGCGGGCACCCGATCGCGCAGCAGGCGCATCGCCGCCTGCGGGCTCGTGATCACGTCGTCCTTCTGCGCCGGGAGCCCCAGCTCGCGCAGCTGTGCGGCGACCGTCTCGTCCGTGCGGGAGGCGTTGTTCGTGATGTAGCCGAGGCGGCGGCCGTCGGCCGCGCGCACGAGCGACTCCACCGCGTGCGGCAGGGCGCGGTGACCCGCATAGACGACCCCGTCGAGGTCGGCCAGCACCGCGTCGGTGCCGTCGAGGGGAGTCGTCTCTCGGGCGCCGGCGAACAGTCGCATCACGACCGCTCCTCGTCGCCGCCCTCTGTCGCGGAGTCTGCGACGGCGTCGGCGTCGGATGCCGCGGCATCCTCTCGGACCGGATCGGATGCGACACCGTCCTCGATTTCGAGATCGGTTGCGTCGCCGCCCTCTTCGTCGATGTCCACGACCTCGACGACGTCGCCCGCTCCCCCGCCGAGCGCCTCCTCGGCGATGCGGGCGCGGGTCCGCCACCGGGCGGCCTCGTCGGAGCGACCCAGTTCGTCGAGCACCTCCGCCCGCGCATCGAACAGGGCCGGGCTCCACGCGAAGGCGCGGTCGGGATCGAGTTCGGGGATGTCCAGTTCGCTGAGCGCCCGCACCGCGTCGCCGAGGTCGAGCCGGGCGCCCGACATCGCGATGGCCAGGTGCACGCGCGTCTCGGTCGGAAGGCTCGCACGGTCGACACCGCGGCCCTCCTCGAGGGCGCGGTCCGGGCGACCGACCCCCCGCTCGCTGTCGACGATCAGCGCGATCTGATCGTCGCGCCCGGTGAGCCGGCGGTAGGTGCGCAGCTCCCGCAGCGCGAGCGCGAAGTCTCCCACCGCGTACGCGGTGATGGCCACGGTCTCGCGCACGAGAGCAACGCGGCCCGCTCGACGGGATGCCGCCAGCGCGTGCTCGTGCGCCGCCGACGGGTCGTCGTCGATGAGACGAGCCGCCATCGCGAGATGACGCGCGACGGTGTCCGCGTTCTCCTTGCTGAGCGTCTTCAGCTCGTTCCGCGCGCCGCCGAGGTCCCGGGCGGTGACCTCTTCGGGGATCTCCGGGTCCATGGGCCTGTCGGCGCGATCGATCTGTCGTGGACGCGAGGGACGATCGCCGTCGCGACGAGGGAAGCCGGAGCGTCCCGAATCGTCGCGGGTACGGTACGGTCTGCCGGCACCCGCGCCCCGCGCGCCGTACGGCTTGCGGTCGCCGTCATCGCGACGCGCATACGGCTTACGGCCGGCGTCATCGCGCTTCACGTACGGCTTACGGCCGGCGTCATCGCGCTTCACGAACGGCTTGCGCTCGGAATCGTCGCGCTTCACGTACGGCTTACGGCCGGCGTCGTCGCGACGCACGAACGGCTTGCGCCCGGAATCGTCGCGCTTCTCGTACGGCTTGCGCGTCTCGCCGTCGCGCCTTGCGTACGGCTTACGGTCCGCATCGTCGCGCTTGACCGAGGGCTTACGGGCAGCGCCGCCGCGCTGAGCAGCGGGCCTCGCACCCTCGCGCTTGGCGTACGGACGTCGTTCCGAGCCCTCACTGCTGCGGCGAGGAGCACGATCGCCCTGTCCGGCGTCACGGAAGGATCCCGACCTCGGACGGCGCTCGTGCTCGGAGCGGTCGCTTTCCTCGTCGGTCATGGGTCGTCCTCTCGGCAGATTTGCCCGTTAACGCGAAATGGCCACCCAGCTCTGGGTGGCCATTTCTCGAAAGAAGTCCGGCGGTGTCCTACTCTCCCACGGGGTCCCCCCCGCAGTACCATCGGCGCTGAGAGGCTTAGCTTCCGGGTTCGGAATGGGACCGGGCGTTTCCCTCTCGCTATGGCCGCCGAAACACTATTGATGTTTCAGTCTGCACAACAAAAGTCATTGTCATGCGGTTCCCGACCGTACATCGAGAACCACTCAGTGGACGCAAGCACCTAGGAAGGTGATTATCAAGTCATCGGCTTATTAGTACCGGTCAGCTTCACGTGTTGCCACGCTTCCACATCCGGCCTATCAACCCAGTAGTCTGGCTGGGAGCCTCTCGCCCGAAGGCATGGAAGTCTCATCTTGAGGCCGGCTTCCCGCTTAGATGCTTTCAGCGGTTATCCATCCCGAACGTAGCTAATCAGCGGTGCTCTTGGCAGAACAACTGACACACCAGAGGTTCGTCCAACCCGGTCCTCTCGTACTAGGGTCAGATCCTCTCAAACTTCCTACGCGCGCAGCGGATAGGGACCGAACTGTCTCACGACGTTCTAAACCCAGCTCGCGTACCGCTTTAATGGGCGAACAGCCCAACCCTTGGGACCTACTCCAGCCCCAGGATGCGACGAGCCGACATCGAGGTGCCAAACCATGCCGTCGATATGGACTCTTGGGCAAGATCAGCCTGTTATCCCCGAGGTACCTTTTATCCGTTGAGCGACAGCGCTTCCACAAGCCACTGCCGGATCACTAGTCCCGACTTTCGTCCCTGCTCGACCTGTCAGTCTCACAGTCAAGCTCCCTTGTGCACTTACACTCGACACCTGATTGCCAACCAGGTTGAGGGAACCTTTGGGCGCCTCCGTTACTTTTTGGGAGGCAACCGCCCCAGTTAAACTACCCACCAGGCACTGTCCCTGAACCGGATTACGGTTCTAAGTTAGATATCCAGAGTGACCAGAGTGGTATTTCAACAATGACTCCACATGAACTGGCGTCCATGCTTCAAAGTCTCCCACCTATCCTACACAAGCCACACCGAACACCAATACCAAGCTGTAGTAAAGGTCACGGGGTCTTTCCGTCCTGCTGCGCGTAACGAGCATCTTTACTCGTAGTGCAATTTCGCCGAGTTCGCGGTTGAGACAGTTGGGAAGTCGTTACGCCATTCGTGCAGGTCGGAACTTACCCGACAAGGAATTTCGCTACCTTAGGATGGTTATAGTTACCACCGCCGTTTACTGGGGCTTAAATTCTCAGCTTCGCCTTGCGGCTAACCGGTCCTCTTAACCTTCCAGCACCGGGCAGGCGTCAGTCCGTATACATCGTCTTGCGACTTGGCACGGACCTGTGTTTTTAGTAAACAGTCGCTACCCACTAGTCTCTGCGGCCTCCAAACGCTTTCGGAGCAAGTCCTTATACGTCGAAGGCCCCCCTTCTCCCGAAGTTACGGGGGCATTTTGCCGAGTTCCTTAACCACGATTCTCTCGATCTCCTTGGTATTCTCTACCTGACCACCTGAGTCGGTTTGGGGTACGGGCCGCTTGAACCTCGCGTCGATGCTTTTCTTGGCAGCATAGGATCACCGGATCTTGCCTGTTACAGCTCCCCTTCGTGTCTCAGCCTATGTGAGAGACGGATTTGCCTATCTCTCGGCCTACACACTTGGCCTGGGACTACCATCGCCCAGGACCGGCTACCTTCCTGCGTCACACCTGTTAATACGCTAGCCGCACCAGCATGGGGTCGAGCGTTCACAAGGACGTCATCACCCCGAAGGGATCCGAACATTCCGAGCTAGGACTCTTAGCACCACTGGATTAGCTTGGGCGGTTCTTCGCGGGTACGGGAATATCAACCCGTTGTCCATCGACTACGCCTGTCGGCCTCGCCTTAGGTCCCGACTTACCCAGGGAAGATTAGCTTGACCCTGGAACCCTTGGTCTTTCGGAGGACATGTTTCTCACATGTCTTTCGCTACTCATGCCTGCATTCTCACTCGTGTAGCCTCCACGGCTGGTTCACACCGCCGCTTCGCTGGCCACACGACGCTCTCCTACCCATCAACACGGCTGGACCACGAAGGCCTACCAATAATGTCAATGCCACAACTTCGGTGGCGTGCTTGAGCCCCGTTACATTGTCGGCGCGGAATCACTTGACCAGTGAGCTATTACGCACTCTTTCAAGGGTGGCTGCTTCTAAGCCAACCTCCTGGTTGTCAAGGCAACTCCACATCCTTTCCCACTTAGCACGCGCTTAGGGACCTTAGTTGGTGGTCTGGGTTGTTTCCCTCTCGACTATGAAGCTTATCCCCCACAGTCTCACTGCTGCGCTCTCACTTACCGGCATTCGGAGTTTGGCTGACGTCAGTAACCTTTTGGGGCCCATCGGCCATCCAGTAGCTCTACCTCCGGCAAGAAACACGCAACGCTGCACCTAAATGCATTTCGGAGAGAACCAGCTATCACGAAGTTTGATTGGCCTTTCACCCCTATCCACAGCTCATCCCCTCAGTTTTCAACCTAAGTGGGTTCGGCCCTCCACGACGTCTTACCGTCGCTTCAGCCTGGCCATGGATAGATCACTTCGCTTCGGGTCTAGGACATGCGACTGAATCGCCCTATTCAGACTCGCTTTCGCTACGGCTACCCCACTCGGGTTAACCTCGCCACATATCGCTAACTCGCAGGCTCATTCTTCAAAAGGCACGCTGTCACAGCTGCTAGGGCTGCTCCAACGGTTTGTAAGCAAACGGTTTCAGGTACTATTTCACTCCCCTCCCGGGGTACTTTTCACCTTTCCCTCACGGTACTTGTCCGCTATCGGTCATCTGGGAGTATTTAGGCTTATCAGGTGGTCCTGACAGATTCACACGGGATTTCTCGGGCCCCGTGCTACTTGGGATACTCTTCGCGCTGTGACAGACATTTCGACTACGGGGCTGGCACCCACTGTGGCTAACCTTTCAAGGTTATTCGTCTATATCGTCGCATCACGCTCGCTGCTCGGCAGAGCAGCATGAAAAGTCCCACAACCCCGAATACGCAACTCCTGCCGGATATCACACGTACTCGGTTTAGCCTGTTCCGGTTTCGCTCGCCACTACTAACGGAATCGCGGTTGCTTTCTCTTCCTGTGGGTACTGAGATGTTTCACTTCCCCACGTTCCCTCTACCCGCCCTATATATTCAGGCGGGAGTCACTGGGTCGGCACGCCGCCCAGCGGGGTTTCCCCATTCGGACACCCTCGGATCAAAGTTTGCTTATCAACTCCCCGAGGCTTATCGCAGATTGCTACGTCCTTCTTCGGCTCCAGATGCCAAGGCATCCACCGTTTGCTCTTAAAGACTTGAAAATCACATGAGTTCGTCTCTTCGGCCCGGATCGAAATCCGGTTTGAAATTGACTAATGATCTATAAAGATCATCTATGTGAAATGACTCCTCATCGGACTCCCCGGGCAAGCCGGTTCGTCTGATGACGAGATCATCTCAAAGATGCTCGCGTCCACTGTGTAGTTCTCAAAGTACGGGCGGTACCTTCCCGCTTGTCCTTCGGACAGCCAGAAAGGCCCTGAGGTTGGTCGCCTCCGAAGAGGCATCCGGTCCCTCAGGACCCAACAGCGTGCATGTGCCGGCCGCATCACCAGAACCGTTCCAGCCGCAAGCGGCGTACTGAGTTCGAGATCTGCGAACGGCACCTCGTCAAATGTTCCACCCATGAGCTGACCCCTCGAAGACATTCGCCTCGAGCGGGCTCTGGGAACTCCGAGGAGTTCCAGATGCTCCTTAGAAAGGAGGTGATCCAGCCGCACCTTCCGGTACGGCTACCTTGTTACGACTTAGTCCTAATTACCGATCCCACCTTCGACGGCTCCCTCCACAAGGGTTGGGCCACCGGCTTCAGGTGTTACCGACTTTCATGACTTGACGGGCGGTGTGTACAAGACCCGGGAACGTATTCACCGCAGCGTTGCTGATCTGCGATTACTAGCGACTCCGACTTCATGAGGTCGAGTTGCAGACCTCAATCCGAACTGGGACCGGCTTTTTGGGATTCGCTCCACCTTGCGGTATTGCAGCCCTTTGTACCGGCCATTGTAGCATGCGTGAAGCCCAAGACATAAGGGGCATGATGATTTGACGTCATCCCCACCTTCCTCCGAGTTGACCCCGGCAGTATCCCATGAGTTCCCACCATTACGTGCTGGCAACATAGAACGAGGGTTGCGCTCGTTGCGGGACTTAACCCAACATCTCACGACACGAGCTGACGACAACCATGCACCACCTGTTTACGAGTGTCCAAAGAGTTGACCATTTCTGGCCCGTTCTCGTATATGTCAAGCCTTGGTAAGGTTCTTCGCGTTGCATCGAATTAATCCGCATGCTCCGCCGCTTGTGCGGGTCCCCGTCAATTCCTTTGAGTTTTAGCCTTGCGGCCGTACTCCCCAGGCGGGGAACTTAATGCGTTAGCTGCGTCACGGAAACCGTGGAATGGTCCCCACAACTAGTTCCCAACGTTTACGGGGTGGACTACCAGGGTATCTAAGCCTGTTTGCTCCCCACCCTTTCGCTCCTCAGCGTCAGTTACGGCCCAGAGATCTGCCTTCGCCATCGGTGTTCCTCCTGATATCTGCGCATTCCACCGCTACACCAGGAATTCCAATCTCCCCTACCGCACTCTAGTCTGCCCGTACCCACTGCAGGCCCGAGGTTGAGCCTCGGGTTTTCACAGCAGACGCGACAGACCGCCTACGAGCTCTTTACGCCCAATAATTCCGGATAACGCTTGCGCCCTACGTATTACCGCGGCTGCTGGCACGTAGTTAGCCGGCGCTTTTTCTGCAGGTACCGTCACTTTCGCTTCTTCCCTGCTAAAAGAGGTTTACAACCCGAAGGCCGTCGTCCCTCACGCGGCGTTGCTGCATCAGGCTTTCGCCCATTGTGCAATATTCCCCACTGCTGCCTCCCGTAGGAGTCTGGGCCGTGTCTCAGTCCCAGTGTGGCCGGTCACCCTCTCAGGCCGGCTACCCGTCGACGCCTTGGTGAGCCATTACCTCACCAACAAGCTGATAGGCCGCGAGCCCATCCCGGACCGAAATTCTTTCCAGCTGCTGAAGATGCCTTCGCAGCTCGTATCCGGTATTAGACGCCGTTTCCAGCGCTTATCCCAGAGTCCGGGGCAGGTTGCTCACGTGTTACTCACCCGTTCGCCACTGATCCACAGAGCAAGCTCTGCTTCACCGTTCGACTTGCATGTGTTAAGCACGCCGCCAGCGTTCATCCTGAGCCAGGATCAAACTCTCCGTAAAGAATTTTTGCTACAGCCGGACCGGAATGGGTTCGGCGGCAGCGAGTTTGATCTGACGATCGGATGTCATTACTGACATATCCGTTTAATCTCAAAAGAATCTCATCGATCAGCTAAGCTGACCGCGAGGTTTTTTGGCATTTGACAAGTGCACGCTGTTGAGTTCTCAAGGATCGGATGCTCCTGCGTTCTGGCCTCTCGGCTGCTCCGCAGGGCAACTTCTCTATCTTATCCGTTTCGCTCGGCTTGTCAAATCGGCGTTTTCGTCGGATTCGATCCGGCCAGCCTGAAGAGACGGTGCTCGAGTGAGCAGGAACCCCATTCTAGACCCAGGGGTCTGGACCCTCAAGTGAAGGTCCGTTCGAAAGGGGGTGGTTCTCCGCTTGAGGGGGGTGAGGCTCTCGGGCCTTTCCGCTTCCCTGTGGGGCGAACAAGTAATAAGTTACGCGGAGGTTTCCGGTTGGGCAAATCAGCCTGGCATCCCGGGCGTGTCGCCCGTGTTTCCGCGGTACGGAGCGGTCGTGCCACCGCCGGCGGATCGGACCTCGCGCCCCGGGGTGTGCAGCGTCTAGCCTCCCTGCATGCCCCCGCACGACCACACGGCATCCTCGCCCGAGTCGCTGCCTCCGCTCCCCGCTCGGACAGCGGTGCCGGAGCTGGCTCTCCGCGCGGTGCGGGACGCGTCGCTCGCGATGGCGCGCCTGACGGAGGCCGACGCCGCGCTCCCCCACCCGGATCCGGACCGCGTGGCGGTGGCCTATGCGAGCGAACGCCATCTCCGCGTCCACGGCGAGCGGCCGGATATCTGGAGCGCCCTCTCCGGGTTCTTCCCCACACGGAGCGGCTGGCTGCGCACCCACGGCAACTACGCGCACCACGCGCTCGCGCTCACCCGTGCCCTGCTCCTTCCCCCCGACGCGGACGCGACACAGCTGGCGGCCGCCCTCTCCCGTATGAGCGCCCTCGCGGCGGAGCAGCTGATCGTCCGGGCGGGCGGGGTCGCCGCACGGGTGCGGGAGGAAGTCCCCGTCCGGGACGCCGCGCTTCGCGACTGCCCGCTCGTCGCGACCCGGCGCCTGGGCGCGCACCCGCGGCATCCACTGCCCGGCCCCACCCCGTCGGCGCCGCTGCGAGGGATACGCGTGCTCGATCTGACGCGCGTCATCGCCGGCCCGATCGCGACGCGCACCCTCGCCCTCTCCGGCGCCAACGTGCTGCGCATCGACCCCGTCACCCACCCCGAGGCGCCGTGGCAGCACCTCGACACGGGGCACGGCAAGCGCTCCGCCCTCCTCGACCTGCGGGAGGCCGCGGCCGCCTCCCGCCTGCACGAGCTGCTCGGCCGCGCGGATGTCGTGGTCTACGGCTACCGCCCCGACTCCGCGGCTCGCTGGGGTCTCGATCCTCGCACCCTCGCCGCCCGCCATCCCGGCATCGTCGTCGCGCGGCTCTCCGCGTGGGGCTTCGAGCGATCGGCGCGCTCCCGCCGCGGGTTCGACAGCATCGTGCAGGCGGCCTCCGGCATCGCGCGGGTCGAATCCGACGACGGCGTCCGCCCCGGCGCGCTCCCCGTGCAGGCCCTCGACCACTCGGCGGGCTATCTGCTCGCGGCCGGCGTCATGCGCGCCCTCGCCCGCCGTCGCGACGAGGGCGGCTCCTGGCTCGTGCAGACGTCGCTGCGCCGCATGGCCGCCGAGCTGCTCGGGATGCCGCGGCTTCCGCACCGGCCACGGAGCGCCGAGCCTGACCCCACCCCGCACCTGCAGGATTTCGTCGTCGACGGGACTGCCGTGACCACCGCCGCCCCGGCGCTGCGCTACCCGGGCTGTCCGACACGCTTCGACCCGCCGCGGCCCTGGGGACGGGACGAGCCGAGATGGGCGTGACCCCCTCCCCGGCCGCGCTCAGCGTCGACGCGACGGCGCGACGGCGCGACGGCGACGGCCAGCACGAGCGTCGCGACGCCCCAGAGCGCGGCGGCCGGGGGCAGCACGAGATACGCGAGATGCTCGATGCCGAATCCGGGGCGGAAGGGCCCGAAGACCGCGTAGCCCCGCACCGCGGCCGCCGCGAGCACGACGGGCAGGGAAACCCACCACGTCCACCGGACGAGCCGCGGGAACCGCCGGACGGGGGGCGACGCCGGGCGGCGTCGCAGCCACAGCACCCCGGCGACGGCGAGGATCCCCAGCCCGAGCGCCGACGACGCATCCTGCAGCCAGGCGTAGAGCGGCTGGCCCGCCCAGCCGGTGTCGAGAGCCGGCAGGAGCCGCACGCCCCAGCGCCCGTGGTGGGTGAACAGGTCCCAGACGATGTGGGAGACCACGCCGATCGCGAGGGAGGCGACGAGCAGCAGGATGCCCCGCACGCCCCCGCCGAGCGTCTCCGCCAGCGCACGCCCGGCCCCGCGGTCCCATTCGCTCGGCAGCCGAGCCGCGAGCCATGACGGCGAGAGCTCCCGCGCGGCCGGTCGCAGGACGCAGCGCCACACGAGCAGCAGGACGAGGGCGAGCAGGAGCGTCGCCGGCAGCCACGCGAGGTCGTGGGTGGCGGAGTACCGCAGGAGGTACCCGCGAGTGAAGATCGGCAGATCGGGGGTCATCGCCCCCACGGCGATCGCGGCCGGTACCAGCGGCGTGCGCACGAACGGCAGCGCGACGACCGCATGGCTCGGCGTGAACGGCACGGATCAGTTCCGCAGGAACAGCCCGGCGAGCGTCTTCTTCCCCCGCCGCAGCACCGATACGCCCCCGGGCAGGGAGCCGGCGACGACGGCGGTGTCATCGGCGACCTTCTCGCCGTCGAGCGACACCCCGCCCTGCGCGATCGCGCGCCGTGCCTCAGAGAGGCTCTGCACGAGCCCGGTCTCCACGAGCGCGTGCACGACGCCCGTGCCGGCCTCGACCTCCGCGTGGGGCAGCTCCCGCAGCGCGGTCGCAAGAGTCTGGGCGTCGAGCGCGCGCAGGTCGCCCTGTCCGAACAGCGCCTCGGAGGCGGCGATGACGGATGCCGCGGCATCCGTCCCGTGCACGAGCGCCGTCACCTCGTGGGCCAGGCGCTTCTGCGCAGCCCTGCGGAACGGTTCGCTCTCCACCAGCCGCGCGTAGTGCTCGATCTCCTCGCGCGTGAGGAACGTGAAGATCTTGAGGCGCTCGATGACGTCGGCGTCGTCGGTGTTGAGCCAGAACTGGTACATCCGGTAGGGGCTGCACATCGCGGCATCCAGCCAGATGGCGTTGCCCTCGCTCTTGCCGAACTTGGTGCCGTCGCTGTTGGTGATCAGCGGAGTGCCGATCGCGTGGGCCGAGACGCCCTCGACGCGGTGGATCAGGTCGGTTCCGCTGGTGAGGTTGCCCCACTGGTCGCTGCCGCCGGTCTGCAGCACGCAGCCGTAGGTGCGGTACAGCTCCAGGTAGTCCATGCCCTGCAGGATCTGGTAGCTGAACTCGGTGTAGCTGATCCCTGCGTCGGAGTTCAGGCGGGCGGCGACCGCGTCCTTCTTCAGCATCGTGCCGACGCGATAGTGCTTTCCGATGTCGCGAAGGAAGTCGATCGCCGACAGCGGGGCGGTCCAGTCGAGATTGTTGACCACGCGCGCGGCCCCGGTGCCCTCGAAGCTCAGGAAGCGCTCGATCTGCGCCCGCAGCTTCGCGACCCACTCCTGCACCGTCTCGGGCGTGTTGAGGGTGCGCTCGGCGGTGGGCCGCGGATCTCCGATGAGGCCGGTCGAGCCCCCCACGAGACCGAGCGGCAGGTGACCCGCCAGCTGCAGCCGCCGCATGACCAGCAGCTGCACGAGGTTGCCCAGATGAAGGCTCGGCGCGGTGGGGTCGAACCCGCAGTAGAACACGATCGGGGCGCCGCCGAGCAGCGTGCGAAGGGCCTCCTCGTCGGTGGAGACGTGGACCAGACCGCGCCAGACCAGTTCGTCCCAGACGTTGTCGAACGACGGATCGTTGGCGGGGGTCACGGCGCGCAGCACGGCATCGGAGGGGTCGGTGGGCACGTCTTCGAGGCTACCAGCGGCATCCCCGCGCCTCGGTCGCCCGAGGGCTCAACGCGCGTGGCCGAACCCCCACCAGACGAGGAAGGCCGAGGCGAGCGCGAGCACCCAGCTGACGAGGCTGCCGACGAGGAAGTACTCGGCGCGGTCGCCGGCGTCGTCTCGGGAGATCTCCGGGAAGCGCACGATGCCCTTGGCCGCGAGCGCCGCCGCCAGCAGCGCGTAGGCACCCGCGAGCGTCAGCGCGAAGACGAGGATCCGCTCCAGGGGACCGATGAGGCGACCGCCCTTGAGCGAGGGCCGCTCGGGCAGCGGCACGGCGTCGTCGGCCGACCCGCCCTCCGGCTCGGGCGGTTCGTCGCGCGCCGGGGCGCCGGGCAGCGGCGGGCGCGGCGGGATGACGAAGCCGTCGCTGACGGGAGGGGGATGCCGGGGCTCGGCGCTCCGGGGCGTCCGCTCCCCGCCCGTGCGCGCGGGGAGGGCGTGCGTGCCGAGCGCCGCCCGCACCACGACGTTCGCGCTCTCGAGGAGGAAGACCGCCGCCCCGATCACGAGCACGGCGTGGTCGGGGGTCAGCTCTCCGCCGGGGACCGGCATCCGCCAGACGGGGCCGATCAGTCCCGGCTCGCTGCGCGGCGCGATCCACGCCACGCTCGCGGTGGCGAGGCCGAAGACGGCCACGGCGGGCCAGACGCCCGCCCGCGCGGGCGCCCCCACGGGCATCAGCCACACCCACCCCGTCGTGACGGCGAGCGCCATCGCGGCGGCGGGCACGGCATCCACGACCACGCCCAGGGCCAGCACGACGATCAGGACGGCGGCGAGCGCGACCCACCGGTGGCGGTGCACCGCCTGGCGCGCGAGATCGGCGAGGCCGAGGGCGAGGAGCACGAGGCCCGCGGCGATCACGCGGCACCCGCCCGGATCAGGAGGCGGTAGCCCTCGACGACCCCTGCCGCACCCGACGAGGTCAGCGCCTGCGACACCGCGGACTGCGTGATCCCCTCGCCCTCGGCGAGCTGCTTCTGCGTGCGACCGAGGCATCGGCCGTACACGAGGCGTCGCGTTCGCTCCGCCATGGCGCCCACCACCTGGTCGCGGCTGAGGAGGTAGGCGTTGGCGAGGGAGATCTGCCGGTGCATGAGGGCATCCTCCTCCCCGCCCCCGACAACCCACGTGCGCAGCGCGGGGACGGCGCGCTGCTGGCGCGCGTGCACGACCTCGATCGCCTCCCGCGCGGCCCACCACCCCGGCCCTTCGGGAATCGCCCCCGCCGCCGAGGGGACCGTGCGGATGTCGCCGACGCCCACGCCGAACCGGCACTCCAGTCCGTCGGGGAGCGCGAGGCGCAGGAGCAGCACCGAGGCGAGGGCGTGCTCGAGCTCTCCGAAGACGCCCTGGAACTCGTCTCCGACCGTGGGCGCGAGGGGCTGCACGGCCACCGGCAGGTCGCCGTGCACACGGTCGATCGCCGCCTCGATCGTGCGCTGGGCGCTCGACCGGTCGTCGAGTCGTCGCGAGCCCACGATGTCTGCGAGCACCGATATCGCCATGGAATAAGCATAAAGCTTATTTATGCAGAAAATAAGACCTATAGCCCGAGGTCGTGCCCCGCGCTCTGCGCCCGTGCGATCAGCTCCGCCCGCTGCTCGGACACCCGCTCGGGAGCGGTTCCGCCCGCCGCGCTGCGGCTCCGGACGGATCCCTCGATCGTCAGCACCTCCCGCACAGACGGCTCGAGGTGGACGGAGACGGCTGCCAGCATCTCGTCGCCGGCCTCGTGAAGCTCGATGCCGTGCTGCTCGCACATGCGCACGAGAGCACCGGAGATCTCGTGCGCCTCCCGGAAGGGAACCCGGCGACGCACGAGCCAATCCGCCACGTCGGTCGCGAGGGAGAAGCCCTGCGGGGCGAGCTCGGCCATCCGCGCGGTATCGAAACGCAGCGTCGCGATCATCCCGGCCACGGCGGGCAGCAGCACCTCGAGCGTCGCGACGGAGTCGAACACCGGCTCCTTGTCCTCCTGGAGGTCGCGGTTGTACGCCAGCGGCAGGGCCTTGAGCGTGGCCAGCAGTCCCGTCAGGTTCCCGATCAGGCGTCCCGACTTCCCCCGCGCGAGCTCGGCGATGTCGGGGTTCTTCTTCTGCGGCATGATGCTGGAGCCGGTGGAGTAGGCGTCATCGAGCGTGACGAACCCGAACTCCCGCGTGTTCCACAGGATGATCTCCTCGGCCAGCCGCGACACGTCGACGCCGATCATCGCGGTGATGAAAGCGAACTCGGCCACGATGTCGCGGGCCGCCGTGCCGTCGAGCGAGTTCTCGGAGGGCCGGGACATGCCCAGGCGCTCGGCCACCAGGGCGGGGTCGAGCCCGAGGCTCGATCCGGCGAGCGCTCCGCCGCCGTAGGGCGAGACCCTCGCGCGCTCCCGCCAGTCGCGCAGCCGCTCGAGGTCGCGCACGAGAGGCCAGGCGTGCGCCTGCAGGTGGTGCGCGAGCAGGATCGGCTGGGCGTGCTGCAGGTGGGTGCGCCCGGGCATGATCGCGTCCCCCGCGGCATCCGCCTGCGCGACGAGGGCGTCGACGACGCGCAGCACATCGCGCGCGATGACCCCCGCGTGGTCGAGGAGGTAGAGCCGCACCAGGGTCGCGATCTGGTCGTTGCGGCTGCGGCCGGCACGCAGGCGTCCGCCCAGCTCTGCTCCCGCTCGCTCGATCAGGCCGCGCTCCAGCGCTCCGTGCACGTCCTCGTCGCCGGGATCGGCGACGAAGCGGCCCGACGCGACGTCGGCCGCGAGCTCGTCGAGCGCGGCGTGCATCGCCGTCAGCTCCTCGGCCTCGAGGTAGCCCGCCGCGGCGAGCGCCTCGGCGTGGGCCTTCGACCCCGCGATGTCGTAGGGCGCGAGCACCCAGTCGAAGTGCGTCGACCGGCTCAGCGCGGCCAGCTCGGGCGCGGGTCCGCTGGCGAATCGCGCCCCCCACAGGGCGCCCTCGTTCGTTCCCTCGGTCTTCTCGGTGCTCACCGCTCCACCCTATCCAGCCTCGGGTGCCGCGCCCGTCGGGCCGTCAGCGCACGATGCGGGATGCCGTGCGGCGCACCGCTGCGGCCACCACCGCCTCGAGCGGTCCCCGCCCCATCAGGAGCGCCCACGCCGTGCAGCCCACGATGCTCCAGAACACGAAGCTCCCGAACGGGTGCAGCGCGCGGAACCCGGACAGGTCGGAGGGGCTGCCGAGCAGGATGGTGGCCGCGATCGCCCACGCGAGGATCTGCCCCGCGTAGGCGGTGAGCGGCATGGAGCCGAGCGCCCGCAGCGGGAGCGCCGCCCATCCGAGCGGACCGACGACGCCCCCTCGCCACCAGGGCCGGCACACCAGGAGGCACAGGCCGACGACGGCGAGCGCGAAGCCGCCCGAACCGAACACCTCGAGCACGCCGCTCGAGTGCGGCTCGGCCGTCCACACGGCATCCACGAGCGACGCCGATGCCGCGGCATCCCGCCGCCCCTCCGGCGGGGCGAGCCCGTAGGCGATCGCGGCGACCCCCGCGCCGAAGAGCACGAGCGCCGTCTGCACGCTCCCGGAGCGCAGATCGAGCCGCCCGACGCCGAGCCCCGCCACGATGAACGTGCTCCACACCACGAACGGGTACTGCCACCCGATCAGCAGGCTCGCATCCTCCACTCCCGGCGTCCGCCACACGGGAAGCGTCATGATCGCCGCGTAGACCCAGGGGGTCACCAGCCCCAGTCCCACCGCGATCCCGAACAGGACGACGGGGCGCAGCGTGAGCAGCGGGAGGACGAGGAGGAACAGGATCGCGTAGGCGGGCAGGATGACGTACACCGGCACGCCGGTGGCGATCAGCAGGATGCCGAGCACCCAGATGATCAGGGCGCGCACCGCCAGGCCGGTCGCCGCGCGCGCGAGGCGCTCGCCGCGCACCGGCGCGCGACCGCCGGTGAGCAGACCGATCGAGATGCCCGCGAGGGTGGCGAAGAGGATCGAGGAGCGCCCGTCGACGATGCCGGTCCACGTGGCGGGATCGGTCCAGACGAGGTCGTCGGTGACGAGCAGATGGGCCGCGAGCATGCCGATGACGGCGAGCCCCCGGGCGAGATCGACGCCCGCCAGGCGCGCGGGACCGTTCAGGCCCCGCCAGTTCGCGGCGAGCCTGCCCGGTCGGCCGGTCGTCAGCTCTGCGCCAGCAGCCACACCAGCAGGGCCTTCTGCGCGTGCAGACGGTTCTCGGCCTCGTCCCACACCACCGACTGGGGTCCGTCGATGACCTCCGCGTCCACCTCGTAGCCGCGGTCGGCCGGGAGGCAGTGGATGAAGATCGCGTCGGCCTTGGCCAGCGTCATCGTCTCGTTCGTGACCTTGTAGGCGCCGAGGTCGCGAAGACGCGCGATCTTCTCCTCCTCCTTGCCCATGGACACCCACGTGTCGGTGACGACGATGTCGGCCCCCGCCGCGGCCTCGAGCGGGTCGGTGAACAGCGTGACCGAGCCACCGGTGCCCTCGGCGATCCGGTCGGCATCCGCGACGACATCCTCGCGGGGGGCGTAGTCCTCGGGCGAGGCGACGCGCACGTGCATCCCCGCCGTCGCGCCGGCCAGCACGTAGGAGTGGGCCATGTTGCTCATGCCGTCGCCGAAGAACGTCAGCGTCAGCCCCTTCAGCTCCCCCTTGTGCTCGCGGATCGTGAGCAGGTCGGCCAGCAGCTGGCAGGGGTGGAAGTCGTCGGAGAGCGCGTTGACGACGGGCACCCGCGTGCCCTGGGCCATCTGCTCGAGCCCGGCCTGCGCGTAGGTGCGCCACACGATCGCCGCGACCTGCCGCTCGAGCACCCGGGCCGTGTCCGCCGGGGTCTCCTTGCCGCCCAGCTGGCTGTTGGCGGTGGAGATGACCAGCGGCGAGCCGCCGAGGTCGGCGATGCCGACGGCGAAGGAGACGCGCGTGCGGGTGGAGGACTTGTCGAAGATGACGGCGACGGTCTGCGGACCGGCGAGCGGCTTGTGCGCCCAGCGGTCCTTCTTCAGCTCGAGCGCGAGATCGAGGATCTCGGACTGCTCGGCGGGGGTGATGTCGTCGTCGCGGAGGAAGTGGCGGGTCATGCGTTCACCTTTGCGGGAGCGGCGTCGGCCGCGTCGTCGAGAAGCAGGGCTTCGGTTGCGGTGGCCAGCGAGGCCTGGAAGAGGTCGACGAACTCGGCGATCTCGTCGTCGCCGATCGTCAGGGGCGGGGCGATGCGCACCGTCGAGGGATTCGCGGCGTTCACGATGAGCCCGTGGGTCTGCGCCGCGGCGACGACCGCACCGGCGACCGGCCGCGCGAGCGCGATGCCGATGAGCAGGCCCTGGCCGCGGCATCCCGTCACCAGCGGCGAATGGATGCCCGCGATCGCGTCGCGGATCTGCGCACCGCGCGCCGCGGCGTTCGCCACGAGTCCGGCGCGCTCGATCTCGCCGAGCACGGCTCCCGCCACGGCGGTGCCGAGCGCGTTGCCGCCGAACGTGGAGCCGTGGGAGCCGGGGAAGAACAGCTCGCTCGCGTCGCCGAACGTGATGAGCGCGCCGATCGGGAAGCCGCCGCCGATGCCCTTGGCCACCGTGATGGCGTCGGGCGTGATCCCGGCGTGCTGGAACCCGAACCACGCGCCGGTGCGGCCTGCGCCGGTCTGGATCTCGTCGACGATGAGGAGCGCGCCGTGCGCCGAGGTCAGCTCCCGCGCTGCCGCGAGATAGCCCTCCGGAAGCTCGACCACGCCCGCCTCGCCCTGGATGGGCTCCACGACGAGCGCCGCGACGGTGTCATCGAGCGCGGCCTCGAGCGCCTCGATCGTGACGGGGATGTGCTCCACCCCCGGCACCATCGGCGAGAACGGCTCCTGCATCGCGGGCTTGCCCGTCAGCGCGAGGGTTCCCATCGTGCGACCGTGGAAGGCGTTCTCGAGCGTGAGGATGCGGGGGCGGCCGCTCTCGCGTCCGTGCAGCCGGGCGAGCTTGAACGCCGCCTCGTTCGCCTCGGCGCCGGAGTTGCCGAAGTACACCCGGCCCCGCTCCCCCGTGCCGGCGAGCCGCTTCAGCGTCGCCGCGAGCTGCAGCTGCGGGGGCGTGGCGAAGTAGTTCGAGACGTGGGTGAGCGTCGCCGCCTGCCGCGCGAGCGCCTCGACGAACACGGGGTGCGCGTGGCCGAGGGAGTTGACGGCGATGCCGCCGAGGAAGTCCAGGTAGCGGCGGCCGGCGTCGTCCCACAGATACGCGCCCTCGCCGCGGACGAACATCGCCATGCGTTCGCCGAAGCTGCGCACCAGATCCCGCCCCGCGTCGTCCTGCCAGCTCATCCCGCGACCACCTCCGTGCCGATTCCCTTGTTCGTGAAGACCTCGACGAGCACCGAATGCGGCACCCGTCCGTCGATGATCGCCGCCGAGTCGACGCCGCCGTCGACCGCGTCCAGGCACGCCTGCATCTTCGGGATCATGCCCGATTCCAGGCTCGGCAGCATGGCGCGCAGCTCCGTCGCGGTCAGGTGCGACACGAGCGAGTCCCGGTCGGGCCAGTCGGCGTAGAGACCGGGGACGTCGGTGAGCACGATGAGCTTCGCGGCGCCGAGCGCCGTGGCCAGGGCGGATGCCGCGGCATCCGCGTTGACGTTCAGGCTCTGCCCCGGCCTGTCGAGGTCGGGCGCGATCGAGGAGACGACGGGGATGCGTCCCGCCTCGAGGTGGTCGTGCACCGTCGTCGGATCGACGCTGACGACATCGCCGACGTTGCCGAGGTCGTGCTCCTCGCCGTCGATGACGACTCCCCGGCGGCGTCCGCCGAACAGGCCGGCGTCCTCGCCGCTCACTCCGCTCGCGAGCGGCCCGTGCGCGTTGATGCGGCCCACCAGCTGCGGATTGATCTGGCCCGTCAGCACCATGCGCACGACGCCGATCGCCTCGGTCGAGGTGACGCGGTATCCGCCCTTGAACTCGCTCGGGATCGAGAGCCGATCGAGCATCGCCGAGATCTGCGGGCCCCCGCCGTGGACGACGACGGGCTTGACCCCGACGAAGCGCAGATAGGCGATGTCCTCGGCGAAGCTCTGCTGCAGCTCGTCGGAGACCATCGCGTTGCCGCCGTACTTGATGACGATGATCTGGTCGCGGAAGCGCTTGAGCCACGGCAGCGACTCGATGAGCACGGCGGCCTTCTCGGCCGCCTCCTCCGGGCTGGTGTCCTGGATGTCGGTCATGAGCTGTACGCGCTGTTCTCGTGGACGTAGTCGTGCGTCAGATCGTTGGTCCAGATCGTGGCGCAGGCGTCGCCCGCCTTCAGATCGATGCCGACGTGCGTCGCGCGCGGCGTGAGATCGACCTCTTCCCGCGGCCGGTCGGGTCCGCCCTTCGTGCAGACGCGGACGCCGTTCATGCTCACGTCGACGTCGTACGGATCGAACGCGGCATGCGTCGTGCCGATCGCGGCGAGCACGCGGCCCCAGTTGGGGTCGTTCCCGAAGACCGCCGCCTTGAAGAGGTTGTTCCGGGCGACGGAGCGGCCGACCTCGACGGCGTCCTCCTCGGATGCCGCGCCGGTCACCTCGATCGTGATGTCGTGGCTGGCGCCCTCGGCGTCGCCCTGCAGCTGCGTCGCGAGGCTCGTGCAGGCCTCGCGGAGGGCCTTCGCGAAGGCATCCGGGTCGGGGGTGACGCCCGACGCGCCGCTGACCATGAGCGTCACCTGGTCGTTCGTGGACATGCACCCGTCGGAGTCGAGCCGGTCGAAGCTCACGCGGGTCGCGGCGCGCAGGTGAGCGTCGGCCTCCTCGGCGGTGAGCACGGCGTCGGTCGTGAGGACGACGAGCATCGTCGCGAGGCCGGGCGCGAGCATCCCGGCACCCTTCGCCATGCCGCCGATCGACCAGCCGTCGCCGTGCACGACGGTGCGCTTCGGGCGGGAGTCGGTCGTCATGATCGCGAGCGACGCGGCCTCGCCGCCGTCGGGCGTCAGCCCCGCGATCGCGCGGGTCGTGCCCTCCAGCACCTTGGCGCGGAAGACCTCGTCGCCCGTGCCGATCAAGCCGGTGGAGCACACGAGGACGTCGCCGGCGCTCACGCCGAGCAGTTCGGCGGCCCTCTCGGCGGTCTGGTGCGTCGTCTGGAACCCGAAACTGCCCGTGAAGCAGTTGGCGCCGCCGGAGTTGAGCACGACCGCCTCGACGACGCCGTCCCTCACCGCCACCTCCGACCACAGGATCGGGTTGGCCTTGGCGCGATTGCTCGTGAAGACCGCCGCGCCCGCCTTGAGCGGCCCGCGGTTGACGACGACCGCGACATCCGGCTTTCCCGTCGACTTCAGCCCCGCGGCGACACCCGCCGCCGCGAAGCCCTGGGGTGCGGTCACGCTCACGGCGCCACTCCGTTCACGGTCAGGCCCGTGGCCTCGGGGAGGCCGAGGGCGATGTTCATCGACTGGATCGCCGCGCCCGCCGTGCCCTTGGCGAGGTTGTCGAGGGCGGTGACGACGACGACCCGGTTCGCGGCACGGTCGATCGCAAGCCCCATCAGCGCGGTGTTCGCGCCGAGCACGTCGGCCGTGCGGGGGAACTCCCCTGCCGGCAGCAGGTGCACGAACGTCTCATCCCCGTAGGCCGCCTCCCACGCGCCGCGGATGTCGGCGTCGGACGCGTCCGGCGCGATCGGGGCCGAGCTGGTGGCGAGGATGCCGCGCGCCATCGGCACGATGACGGGCGTGAACGAGATGCGGATGGCGTCGGTGAGCGATGTCCATACCCGGTCTTCGGGCTCGCTCGCCGAGTCCGCCACCGGCAACGCGGCGGCGAGCGCCTGGCGTATCTCAGGGATGTGCCGGTGCGTGCCGCCGACGGCATACGGGTTGGCGGAGCCGAGGATCTCGCTCGCGAGGAGGTTCGTCTTGAGGCTCTTGCCGGCGCCGCTCGGCCCGACGGCGAGGACACTCACGATGTCGCGGGTGTCGATCACCCCGGCAGCGACGCCGGGGACGAGACTCAGACTCACGGTCGATGCATTGCAGCCGGGCGCTGCTATCCGGGATGCCCCGGCCAGGCGGGAGCGCTGCTTGGCGCCGCCTCCGACCAGGAGCTCGGGCACGCCGTAGGCCCACGGCTCGTGGAACTCGCCGCCGTAGAAGTGGTCCCACGCCGAGACGGACTCGAGCCGGTGGTCCGCGCCGCAGTCGATCACGAGCGGCGTCTCGGCGAGCGCCTCGGTGTACTGCCCCGACTGACCGTGCGGCAGGGCGAGGAAGACGATGTCGTGCCCCGCGAGGGTCTCGGGCGTCGTGTCCTGCAGAGTGAGGTGAGCGAGCGAGCGGAGGTGCGGCTGGTGCAGGGCGAGCGGCTGGCCGGCGTTCGAGTGCGCGGTCACCGTGCGGATCTCGACATCCGGGTGCGCCGCGAGCAGCCGGAGCAGTTCCCCGCCGGCGTATCCGGAGGCGCCGGAGACGGCTACCTGATAGGGCATGGTGTCAACCTTAGGGTCTGGGAGGTCTCGCCCCCGCGCGGTGGCGCGGAGAAGGATGTCGACGGCGACGCCGCTGCCGCGCCCACGGGGCGGGGCGTGCGGGGTCGCCTACAGTCGGCGGCCGCCCAGACGTCGGCGCGCACCGGCGAGGCGCACGGAGGGCGTCTCGAGGGCGGTGGCGGCCGAAGGCATGCGCCGACGATAGCGGCCGTGCCGCGGCATCCGCAAATCTCCGGCGTTCGTGGGACGGGTGGTCAGGCCCCCAGTGCGGCGAGCAGTTCCCGCTCCTTGGCGCGTGTGAGCCCCGCGCGCCGTTCCCGGTCGAGACCGCGGGAGCGCTCGTCGGCGAGCGTGCGCTCCAGCGTCTCGCGGAGGTCTCGGCCGTCCCCCGGCGGCGCGATACGCGGCGTTCGAGCGGGTCATGAATCCCGGCATCCCGGCCGGCAGCCACAGCGGCAGCGAGCGCGGACCCATCCACGGCGCGACACCCTGCGCCGTCCTCGTCGTCGGCGGCGTAGACCGGGACCGACGAGACGTACGTCCAGTGAAGCGCCGCCCCCGCGATCGCCCCGCTCAGCCAGCCGGTGCCGCCCAGGATCAGCCCGTTCGTCATCCATCCATCCCACAGAAGTCGCACCCGGCTGGGCCGCGGCGGCGGACCCATCCTCGTTCGCTCGGACAACACTCCGGCGAAGTACGCCCGTACGCCGGCCGAAGGCCCGTCGTTCCGGGCGGGGCCGGCGCCAAGTCACCGGTGTCACCGGCGTGTTGTCCGCACGGACCGCGCCCCTTCGTCGATGCGCGATCGTCAGGCCGCCGCGGGCGCCACGGACGCGCGTGCCCGCGCGACCGCCGCGACGGCACCGAGCGCGGCGACCCCCGCCCACAGCAGCAGGCCGATCGCCGACTGCAGGACGGCGTGGAGCGAGCCACCGAGGAGGGCCTGGGTGCCCTGCAGACCGGTGCTGAGTGGAAGTAGCGCGAGCGGGCCCGCCGCGATCGACCCCTCAGGCACGGGACCGAGGGTTCCCGCGGCGACGACCTGCACGCCCAGAGCGATCACCGAGACGACGAGACCGGCGCGACCGAGCAGCCCGCACAACGCCTGATGGACGAGCGCGAAGCACACCGACATCGCCACGGTCAGGCCGAACGCCACGGCGATGCGCTCCGCAGCGACACCCAGGACGGCGACCCCGATCCACACGAGCACGGCCTGGACGACGCCGACCGCGACGGCGACGAGCGCGGCCTGCCCCGCGATACGTCGGGCGGAGGCGGACGTGGAGAGGGCGGCCCGGGAGAACGGCGCGACGACCAGCGACGTCGCCAGCGCGCCCAGCCAGAGCGCGACGGGAACGAGCGCCGCGACCGCCGCGGCCCTCGCGGTCGTCGGACCACCCGACGAGGCGGTCTCCACGCCGATCGGGTCGGCCACGACGCCGGCGATCGTCCTCTGCTGATCCGAAGTGTAGGAGGGGATGTCGGCGGCCGCCGTGTCGAGGCCGGACGCCAGCGCGCCCGACCCGGTCGCGAGCTCCCCGAGCCCCGCGCGCAGGTCGCCCACGCCAACGGCCAGCTCGCGGGCCCCCTCCCCCGCGGCCGCCTCGGCCGATGCGAGCAGGCCCAGCCCGTCGGCGACCGGGGCGGCGACGTCGGCGACGACCCCTGTGCCGAGGGCGACGGCCGCGGCATCCAGCGAATCGCCCGCCAGCGCGCCGGCCTGCGTCTGCATGCGCGCCGCGATGCCCGCCGCGCCCTGTCGCAGCGCCTCGATCTCGTCCACCAGCGCGCCCGCCGGCTGCGCCGGGTCGAGAGCGATGAGCGCGGCGATCTCATCGAGCCCGATGACGCCGACGTCCTGAGCCAGAGCGAGCTCCTCGGCGACGAGCGCTTCTTCGGCGAGGGAGACCGCGAGGGCCGCGGTGTCGGCGGACGCCGCCGCGCTGAGCGCGCCGAGGTCCCGCGCCCCCTCGGGCAGGGCGTCGAGGATGCGCGCGATCTCACCGATGCCCGATGCGAGGTCAGCCGCTCCCGCCTCGATCGCGCCCGCTCCCTCACCGGCGCCCTGGATGCCGGCGGTCAGGTCCCGAGCGCCGGAGGACGCCTGGCCGAGGGCTTCGGAGAGGTCCGCGAACGCGCTCAGGGTCCCCGCGACGTAGCCCGAGGTCAGTTCCGCCGCGACGCCGCGGGGCAGCCCGGCCGCGAGCGCATCCGCGACCATCCCCTCGACATATCCGTGGCGCGTGCTCGTGCGCACCTGCAGCTGGGCGACCGTCGGCGCGTCCGAACCGATCGTGGCGACGTCCTTCGAGAATTCGGCGGGGATCGTCACGACCGCCTGGAACCCGCCGTCGGCGAGCCCTGCATCGGCCGTGGCCGCGTCGGTGAGCGTCCAGGTCACCCCGTCATCACCCGTCAGCAGGTTCTCGGTGAGGAGCTTGCCCACGGCGACAGGGGCGCCGTCCGCCTCCAGCGGCGCATCGAGATTGACGACCGCGGCGGACACCGTCTCCACGCTGCGGTGAGGAAGCAGCGCGAGGAGGACGAGGAGCGGTGCGATCACCGCCAGCACGATGACCGCGACCGTGCGCCGCCGCGACCGGGCGGGTGCGGGCACGAGGCTCCAGAAGCGGTTCATGGGCGGCTCCTCTCGTGTGCGGTGGCGTCGGCTCGCACCGAGACGATGCTGCGATCCGTGAGCGGCTGAACGGCGTCGTCGACGGCGAACACGGCGGTCGCCGACGGGTCGAGCCGGCCCAGCACCGTCGCCACGACGGGCGCGGCCCTGCCGCGCAGGTCGGCGACGACGAGCGGCAGGCCACTTGCCAGGGCGACGGCTGCGGCGAGCGCCCACCGTCCTGACTCGTCCAGGCGCGCGACGGGGGTGTCCGGACCGGTCTCGCCCGTCGGCACCCCGGACGCACCCATCGCGTCGACGAGCGCGTCGAAGACCCCTGCTGCGACGTGCGTCCGTGCGGCCAGGTCGCGTCGGGGAATACCGTTCAGCCGCAGCATCCCCCC
This sequence comes from Microbacterium sp. NPDC078428, assembly GCF_044542535.1. Taxonomy (NCBI): domain Bacteria; kingdom Bacillati; phylum Actinomycetota; class Actinomycetes; order Micrococcales; family Microbacteriaceae; genus Microbacterium; species Microbacterium sp. NPDC078428. The sequence continues at coordinate 790,176 of NZ_JBITUP010000001.1, read as the reverse complement.
GAGGTAGTCGCCCACCGACTCGGCGTCGGCCGGCGGGGGCACCGCCCCCACGTAGGCCGTCGCCGACGCCACCGCAGCCCGCTCGAACGGGAGCACATGTCCGCGCACCGCGACGTCGCCCCCGATATCGGCCGAGCGACCGGCGAGCGCCGCACAGAGGTCGTCGGCGCGGTCGCCGCGCACGAGCAGCACGCCGCGGTCCGGCACGGTGAAGGACGCCGCGCGGGAGTCTCCGACGACGGCATCCCGTGCGTGCAGCCCCGCTCGGCGGTCGGCGACTTCGTCGCGCCACCGTCGCTGCGCGAGCATCCGCTGCACCGCCTCGCCCTCGATATCCGCGTCAGGGAGCACCCGGGCGAGACCCCGCGGCAACCACCACGCGCGGTCGCCGAGCAGCGTCATGAGGGCGGGGACGAGGGTCATCCGCACGACGAAGGCGTCGATGAGCACGCCCACGGCGAGCGCGAGCGCGATGGGCTGGATGATCGCGCTGCCGCCCGGGACGAAGGAGAAGAAGACCGAGAACATGATGAGCGCGGCGGCCGTGACGACCCGCGCGGATGCGGAGAAACCCTCCCGGACGGACACGCGCGCGTCGCCGGTCGCTGCGTAGCGTTCACGCATCCGCGAGACGAGGAAGACGTGGTAGTCCATCGCGAGGCCGAACAGCACCGCCATCACGAGGATCGGCATGAAGCTGATCACGGGGCCCACCTTCCCGACGCCCAGGAGATCGGCCGCCCACCCCCACTCGAAGACGGCCGTCGACACGCCGAGCGCGGCACCCACCGTCAGCAGGTAGCCGAACGTCGCGGTCACGGGAACCGCGATCGAGCGGAACATGATCATCAGCAGCAGCAGGCACAGCCCGACGACGACCAGCGCGAACGGCAGGAGCGCCGCGCCCAGCCGGTCGGAGATGTCGATGGCGAGGGCCGTCTGGCCCGTGACCTGGAACCCGAACCCGTGCGCGGACTCGAAGGCCGGGGCCAGGTCGCGCAGCCGCTGCACGAGGTCGCCCGTCTCGGCCGAACTCGGCGCGCTGGTGGGGGTGATCGTCAGCACAGCGAGGTCGAGCGCCTCGTTGGGGAACGCCTGCGAGGTCGCGGCGACGCCCTCGACCGATCCGAACTCCCCGTCGAGGGCGTCGAGCGCCTGCTCGACATCGAGCGTGCGGGAGATGTCCGCGGTGATGAGCAGCGGACCGTTGAATCCCGGGCCGAACCCCTCGTTCAGCAGGTCGTAGGCGACGCGCGCCGGCGAACCCGCCGGGTCGTATCCCGCGTCGGGAAGAGTCAGGCGCATCCCCGCGGCGGGCACCGCCAGAGCCAGCAGCGCGACGACGACGATCGCCGCGGTGGCGAGCGGTGCGCGCGTCGCTATCCGTACCCACGCGGGGCCAGGCCTCCGCGCATCCGGCACCGCCGCCTTCGGCGCGCGCTTCCGGCGCGGCGGCTTCGGGATGAGTCGCCGGCCGCACAGCGTCAGGATCGCCGGGAGGAGCGTGACGGCGACCGCCAGCGCGCAGAGCACGGCAGCCGCGGCGCCGAGCCCCATGACCGTCAGGAAGGGGATGCCCGCGACCGCGAGCCCCAGCAGCGCGATCATGACGGTCAGACCCGCGAAGACGACCGCCGTGCCCGCCGTCGCAATCGCGACGGCGACGGATTCGGCGACCGCCATGCCCTGCCGGAGGTTGTCGCGATGCCGCGACGTGATCAGCAGCGCGTAGTCGATGCCCACCGCGAGACCCAGCATCGTCGCGAGCACCGGAGCGGTGGCCTGCACCGGCGCGAAGGCGGCGACGATCGTGATCGAGCTCGTCGCGACGCCGACGCCGATCGCGGCGGTGATGAGCGGCATCCCCGCGGCCAGGAGCGAGCCGAACGTCACCGCCAGCACGAGGAAGGCGACGGCCATGCCCACGATCTCGGTCCAGTCGACACCGGAGGAGGCGGCGGCCGTGATCCCCGACACGGCGACCTGCAGCCCGGCGTCGCTCAGGGGCGACGTCGCCTGATCGATCGCGTCGACGAGCGTGCCCGGGACGTCCTCGGCGGCGACCGAGAGCTGCACCGAGAGGAAGACCATCCGGCCGTCCGCGGAGATCTGCGCGGGCGCCCCCGCGCCGGCGGGTGTCGAACCGCTCGCCGACATCGGATAGGGGCAGCCGACCGCGGTGACCTCGGCCACGGCCGCGACGCCCTCGCACGCCGTGGCGATGGCATCCGCGTCGCCGGCGATCGTGGCCCCCTCCGGCGCGACGACGACGATGCGGCCGCTCGCCCCGCTCAGCTGCGGGAACCGCTGCTCCAGCGCATCCAGCGCGGTCTGCGCCTGGGTGCCCGGGATATCGAAGGACGACTGCAGGTGATTGCCGAGCGCACCGGCCGCGGCTCCCCCGCCGACGGCGAGGACGAGCCAGACCGCGACGACCCACCAGCGGCGACGCGCGCAGAAGCGGCCGATGCGGTACAGAACGGAGGACATCTCCGACGACTCCCTCTTTCTCGGGCCACGCCCGAAGCCCCCCATATCCCCCGTCGGGACCACTCTCTCAGAATCGCGCCCCGCTGCACGTCGACACCCGTGCACCGAGACAGGAGATCGTGCCGACGCAGGACGATCCCGAGCGCATTGTCCTGCGTCCGTCGGATCGCCTGTCGTCGGCAGCTCGCCGCGGCTCCCGCGTCAGTCGCGGATGCTGGCGCCGAAGCGCTCGGCCGCCACGGCGACGCCCGCGAGCTTCGCGTCGGTCGCCTCGGCGGCGGTCAGCGTGCGATCCGGGGCGCGGAAGCGAAGCGCGAACGTGAGGCTCTTCGATCCCTCCGGCACGCCCTGCCCGCGGTAGTCGTCCACGAGGCGCAGCGACTCCAGCAGCTCGCCGGCGCCCTCAGCGACGGCCTCCCGCACGGCGGCGGCGGGCACGTCGGCTCCCACGACGAGCGAGACGTCCTGCGTCGCCGCGGGGTAGGTCGACAGCGAGGCGGCCACGACCTTCTCCCCCGCGATCGAGAGCACGAGGTCGAGGTCGAGCTCTGCGACGACCACGCGACCGGGCAGATCGGATGCCTCGGCGACGGCGGGCAGCAGCTCGCCGACGTAGCCGACCTCCGTGCCCGCGACGGAGAGCACGCCCGTGCGCCCGGGGTGGAGCGCGGCGCGCGCGCCCTGCGCGACGTCGATCGTCACCCCCGTGGCGGCGGCGACGACGCGCACGGCGTCGAGGGCCTCGGCGAGCCCCGCCGGCTCGGGCGCGCGCCCCGGCTGCTTCGGCGCGACGTTGCCCGCCAGCAGCACCGCCACGAGGCGCGGCTGCGGCGGGATCGAGGCGTCGAGAGCCGCGAGGGTCGCGGCATCCGGCCGCACGGCCAGCGGCGGCACGCTCTCTGTGCCGTAGACGACGCCCGGCTCGGGCACGAAGGTCGTGCCGACCTCGAACAGGGCCAGGTCGGTGAGCCCGCGGGAGAGGTTGCGGTGGGCGGTCTGGAGCAGGCCCGGCACGAGCGAGCGCCGCAGGAAGGGCGCCTGGCCGTCGAGCGGATTCGCGAGCTTGATGCTCGGCAGGTGCGAGCCCGAGGCCGACCCGTGCAGATCGTTCGCCTCCTCGGTGGTGAAGGGGAACGCCGGCGTCTCGACGAAGCCGGCGGCGGCCAGCGCGTTGGACACGCGCCGGCGACCCTGCTGGGCGGGCGTGAGGCCGCGCCCCGAGGGGGGCGTCGGCAGCACCGAGGGGATGCGGTCGTACCCGCTGATGCGGGCGACCTCTTCCGCGAGGGTCCACTTGTCGGTCAGGTCGGGGCGCCACGAGGGCGGGATGACGTTCCATCCGGCGGTGGCCTCGTGCACGTCGCAGCCGATCATGCGGAGGGCGTCCTCGACCTCGACCGCCATGTAGTCCACGCCGATGAGCCCCTGGACGAAGCCGGCGGGCAGCTCGATCCCCTCGATCACGTGCTCGGGCTGCAGCGCCCCCCCGAGTGCGTCCGCCGTGCCCCCGGCGAGCTGGACCATGAGGTCGACGACACGCTGCGCCGCGACGACGGCGACGAGCGGGTCGACGCCGCGCTCGAAGCGGCGGGATGCCTCGGAGGGCAGCTTGTGCCGCCGGGCGGTGCGGGCGATCGACACCGGGTCGAACACGGCGGCCTCGACGAGGACGTTCGTCGTCGTGTCGCTCATCTCGGTCGTGCCGCCGCCCATGACCCCCGCGAGGCCGACCGGGCCCGACTCGTCGGTGATCAGCAGGTCCTCGGGGTGCAGCGTGCGCACCTGGCCGTCGAGCGTCTCGAGCTTCTCCCCCGGCTCCGCGCGGCGCACCGTGATGCCGCCGGAGAGCTTGTCGAGGTCGTAGCCGTGGATCGGGTTGCCGAGCTCGAGCATGACGTAGTTGGTGATGTCGATCAGCACGCCGAGCGAGCGGATGCCGGCGAGGGCCAGGCGCGCGATCATCCACGGCGGGGTCGGCGCCGAGGCATCCACCCCGCGCACGACGCGTGCGATGAACTCGCTCGCCCCGACGCGGCCGCGGATCGGCGCCCGGTCGTCGATGAGGAGAGGGAAGCCCGTACCCGGGGCGTCGACCTCGCGCAGGCCCGGGTCGGTGAACGCCGCGCCGGTCGCGTGCGAGTACTCGCGCGCGACGCCGCGGATCGACAGGGCGTAGCCGCGGTCGGGCGTGACGTTGATCTCCACCGCCACGTCGTCGAGCCCGAGCAGCGCGATCGCATCGGTGCCCACCTCGGGGTCCAGGCCCAGCTCGCCGAGGCGCAGGATGCCGGAGTGCTCCTGGCCGAGGCCCAGCTCCTTCGCCGAGGCGATCATGCCGTCCGAGACGTGGCCGTAGGTCTTGCGCGCCGCGATCGGGAAGGGTCCGGGCAGCACGGCCCCCGGCAGGGTCACGACGACCTTGTCGCCCTCGAGGAAGTTGCCGGCGCCGCACACGATCCCGCGGGGCTCGCCCTCGCCGACATCGACCTGGCACCACCGGATCGTCTTCCCGTTGGACTGCGGCTCGGCCTCGAACGAGAGCACTCGGCCCACGACGATCGGCCCCTGGAGGCCGAAGCCGTGCACGTCCTCCTCCTCGAAGCCCACCGACACGAGGGCCTCGAGCACGTCCTCGGGCGCGGCATCCGCCGGCACCTCGACGTACTCCCGCAGCCACGACAGCGGAACGCGCATCAGACCACCATCCCGAACTGCTCGCTGAAGCGGACATCGCCCTCGGCCATGTCGCGCATGTCCTGCACGTCGCTTCGGAACATCAGCGTCCGCTCGATGCCCATCCCGAAGGCGAAGCCCGAGTAGACGTCGGGGTCGATGCCCGCGGCGCGGAGGACGTTGGGGTTGACCATTCCGCAGCCGCCCCACTCGATCCAGCGCGCGCCGCCCTTGAAGGTCGGGTGCCAGAGGTCGAGCTCGGCCGACGGCTCGGTGAAGGGGAAATAGTTGGCGCGGAAGCGGGTCTTCGCCTCCGGGCCGAACAGCACGCGCGCGGCGTGGTCGAGCGTGCCCTTGAGGTGCGCCATCGTGATGCCCTTGTCGATGACGAGGCCCTCGAACTGCGTGAAGACCGGCAGGTGGGTCGCGTCGAACTCGTCGGTGCGGTAGACCCTCCCCGGGCACAGCACGTAGATGGGCAGCTCTCGCTCGAGCATGGAGCGCACCTGCACCGGGCTGGTGTGCGTACGCATCACGAGGTGGCGGTCGACCGGGTCGACGAAGAACGTGTCCTGCATCTGGCGTGCGGGGTGGTCGACGTCGAAGTTGAGGGCGTCGAAGTTGAACCACTCGTGCTCGAGCTCGGGCCCCTCCGCGATCTCCCACCCCATGCCGACGAAGATGTCGCTGATCTGCTCCTGAAGGAGGGACAGCGGATGCCGAGCCCCGACGCGCGTGCGGGAGGGCACCGCCGTGATGTCGATCCGCTCCGCCTCGAGCCGCGCCGCCGTCTCGGCCTCGGCCAGCTCCGCCTCTCTCGCGGCGAGCGCCTGCGTCACGGCGCCGCGCGCCTGCCCGACGAGCTTGCCGAACTCGGCCTTGTGCTCCTTCGGCACATCGCGCATGCGCGCGTTGAGCGCGGCAAGCGGCGACCCGTCGCCCTGGTGGGCGGAGCGGGCGGCCTTGAGCTCTGCGGTGTCGGCTGCCGCGGCGATGGCCGCGAGCGCGGCATCCACGGCATCCTGGACCGCCTGGGGCGTGATCTCGGGAGTGTCAGACACGAGAGGCGAGTCTACCGGGGGTGGATGCCGCCTCCCGCGCCCGCAGAAGTCAGAGAGCGCCGCCCGTGCGCCCCGATGTGCGCGCCGCCGCCGACGCCTGCGCCAGCATGATCGCCTGGTCGGGATCGACGTCTTCGCCGCCCCTGCCCTTCTTGGCGCGCGTGCCGCCGCTCGCCGTCCGGCGCGAGAGCCAGCGCGCGAACCACGACAGCGACAGGTTGATCGCGAGGTAGATGACCAGCGTCACGACGAAGAGCGAGAACAGGTAGCGGTTGCCGTAGAACGACGCCAGGTTGTTCATCGTCGTGCGGATCAGCTCGTTATAGCCGACGATGTACCCGAGCGAGGTGTCCTTGAGCAGAACCACGAGCTGAGCGACGATGATCGGCAGCATCTGGCGGAAGGCCTGCGGAAACTCCACGAGGATCTTGGACTGGAACTCGCGCATGCCCACCGACAGCGCGGCTTCGCGCTGTCCCCGCGGGAGCGCGGCCAGGCCCGCGCGCAGGGCCTCGCCGATCAGCGTGCCGTTGTAGAGGATGAGGGCGATGACCACTGCCCAGAAGGCGCCCGTCGAGGCGACGAGCAGGATGAACAGCATCATCAGCAGGACGGGCATGCCGCGGAAGAACTCGATGAAGACGGCCGTCGGGATGCGCACCCACGCGATCGTGGAGCTGCGCATGAGCGAGAGGGCGATGCCGAGCACGATCGCGCCGACCGCGGCGACCGCCGCGGCCCGCAGCGTTCCCAGCACACCCTGGCCGATGAAGCTCCACACCTGCGGGTCGGTGAAGATGTCCCAGCGCGTCGGCGAGAACATGCCGGGCACGACGATGCCGCCCGAGGTGCGAGGAGCGGCGAGGATCACCACGACCCAGGCGACGAGCCCTGCGATCAGCACGAGGCCGATGAGGGAGAGGATCAGCGAGATGCGGCGGGCCCGGGGACCCGGCGCATCGAAGAGTACGCTCGAGCCGCTCATCGCCGCACCACCAGCTTTCGTTCGAGGGCCCCGGCGACCAGGCCGAGTGGCACGGTGACGACGAGATAGAGCCCCGCCGTGACGAGCAGGATCGGGATGACGATGTTTCCGTTGGCGTTGGTCAGCTCACGGGTGGACGCGAACAACTCCGCCACGAAGAATCCCCCGGCGACGGACGTGTTCTTGGTCAGCGCGATGAAGACGTTGATCAGCGGCGGGATCGTCATGCGGAACGCCTGGGGCAGCACGACGAGCGAGACGCTCTGGCCGAAACCGAGGCCGATGCTGCGCGCGGCCTCGGCCTGGCCGACGGGAACGCCGTTGATCCCCGAGCGCAGCGCCTCCGCCACGAACGGAGAGGTGTAGTAGGTCAGCGCGAAGATCGCGAGCACGACGTAGGGAAGCCGGAGCCCCAGGAACGGGACGATGAAAGCGAAGAAGAAGAAGACCAGTGTCAACGGCGTATTGCGCGCGACCTCGGTCCATACCGACGCGAAGATGCGCAGCGAGGCCACGGGCGAGATGCGCATCGCGGCGATGACGGTGCCGAGCACCAGCGCGAGCGCTCCCGAGACGGCGAGCAGCAGCAGGGTGACCCTGAAGCCCTCCCAGAACACGGGAGCGAGCGAGATCAGCTGGTCCACTACCCCTCCTTCCTTGAAGCACAGGACGGGGATGCCTCGGGTCGACGTGATCGGCCGCCCCGAGGCATCCCGGGTCGCTCAGTAGCGGTCGGGCGTGGGCGGGTCCACGAACGGCAGGATGGTGCCGGCGGTCGCGTTCCACGCGTCCTCGTAGCGGCCGTCCTCGTACGAGGCCTCGAGCACGTCGTTGATCCACATGCGGAACTCGGTGTCGTCCAGCGCCAGGCCGATGCCGTAGGGCTCGTCGGTGAACGGCTCGCCGACGACCTTGAACTCGCCCTCGTTCTGGGCGGCGAGGCCCGCGAGGATCACGTTGTCGGTCGAGACGGCGACGACGGCGCCGCTGCGCAGCGGCTCGAGGCAGTTCGAGTAGGTGTCGGTGAGCAGCACCTCGGCGCCGAGGGCCTCGAGGTTGGCGGCGGGCGTCGAACCCGTCACCGAGCACACGGGCTGGCCGACGAGGTCCTCTTCGCTCTCGATGTCCTCGTTGTCGGCGAGGGTCAGGATCGACTGGCCGGCCATGTAGTACGGACCGGCGAACGAGACGACCTCCTTGCGGGTGTCGTTGATCGTGTAGGTCGCGATGACGATGTCGACCTGGCCGTTCTCGATGAACGGCTCGCGGTTGGCCGAGACCGTCTCGACCCAGTCGATGTCCTCGGGCGCGATGCCGAGCTCGGCGGCGATGATCTTGCCGATCTCGACGTCGAAGCCCTCGGGCACGCCCGACGGGCCCATCAGACCGAACAGCGGCTGGTCGAACTTCGTGCCGATCGTGATGGTGCCCGCCTCGGCGAGCTCGGCCATCGTCGTCCCGGCCTCGAACGAGGGCGCCTCTTCGGGCTCGACCGTGGTCTCGCCACCCGTCTCGGCGCCGCCCGCGCACGCCGTCAGTGCCAGTGCTCCCGCGGCCGCGAGGCCGATCAGGGAGAGTCTTGATCGCTTCATGTCCTACCTGTCCTTTGCTGTGGGGGCCGCGGGGTGGCGGCCATCTCGTAGGGTCCCGGCCGCTGTGGCGGCCAAGTCTTCTCAGTGATCGAGGATCTTGGAGAGGAAATCCTTCGCGCGCTCGCTCTTCGGGTGGGTGAAGAACCGCTCGGGCGTGGCCTCCTCGACGATCGCGCCGTCGGCCATGAACAGCACCCGGTCGGCCGCCTTGCGGGCGAACCCCATCTCGTGCGTCACGACGATCATCGTCATGCCGTCGGCCGCGAGGCCGACCATGACATCGAGCACCTCGTTGATCATCTCGGGGTCGAGCGCGCTCGTCGGCTCGTCCATGAGGATCACCTTGGGATCCATCGCCAGGGAGCGCGCGATCGCGACGCGCTGCTGCTGACCGCCCGAGAGCTGATTGGGCATCTTCTTCGCCTGGTTGGCCACGCCCACGCGGTCCAGGAGGGCCATCGCCTTCTCCTCGGCCGCCTTCTTCTTCATCCCGCGCACCTTGATCGGTCCGAGGGTGACGTTCTCCAGCACCGTCTTGTGCGCGAAGAGGTTGAAGGACTGGAAGACCATACCGACGTCGGCGCGCAGCCTGGCCAGACCCGAGCCCTCCTCGGGGAGCTTCGCGCCGTCGATCGTGATGACCCCCGAGTCGATGGTCTCCAGGCGGTTGATCGCGCGGCAGAGGGTGGACTTGCCGCTGCCCGACGGTCCGATGACGACGACGACCTCGCCTCGATTGACGACGGTGTTGATGTCGCGGAGGACGTGCAGGTCGCCGAAGTGCTTGTCAACGTGCTCAACGACGACGAGCGGCTCCCCGCGTCGTGCGGAGATGTTCGACGTCCGGGGCTGCACATCGCTCTGACCGACCATGACGGTCAGCCTATGCTCAGGTTCAGCCGACGACCGGCAGCGTGACACGACCTTTACCGGACCGTAATCCGGGCGCGGAGGGGTCAGGCCAGGGCCGAGCGCTGCGCGAAGGCGCTCTCGTACAGGCACACGCTCGCGGCCGTTGCGAGGTTGAGCGATTCGGCACGACCGTAGATCGGCAGCTTCAGCGACGCGTCGGCGAGCGCGAGGGCGTCGTCGTCGAGCCCGCGCGCCTCGTTGCCGAAGAGCCACGCCGTCGGCTCCGCGAGAAGGCCGCTCGATCGGGCCTCGAGCAGGTCGCCGCCCTTCACATCGGCCGCGACGACGCGCAGTCCCGCCTGGCGGGCCCGCGTCAGCACCCCCTCGAGCTCCCCGCCGAGCGAGATCGGCAGGTGGAACAGCGAGCCCGTCGTCGCGCGCACGACCTTGGGGTTGTAGGGATCGACGGTGCGGCCCGTGAGCACCACGGCATCCGCTCCCGCGGCGTCGGCGGCGCGGATGATCGTGCCGAGGTTGCCGGGATCGCGCACCTCCTCGCAGATCGCGACGAGGCGGGGGGATGCCGCGAACACGTCGCGCACCGATGCCGGGAACTGTCTCGCGACCGCGACGAGGCCCTGGGGCGTGACCGTGTCGGCCATCGCGTCGAGCACGCCCTCGGTCGTGAAGGTCACCGCGGCGCCCTCGGCCTGCGCGGCCTCGCGCACATCGGCGTGCTTCTCCCACGCGGAGGGCGTCGCGAACAGATCGGTGATCCCCTCGGGGCGATAGGCCAGCGCTTCGCGAACGGCCTGAGGGCCCTCGAGCAGGAACAGACCCGTCTCGACTCGCGCGCTGCGCTTGCTGAGCTTGGCGACGGCCCGCACGCGCGGCGACCGCGGATTCTCCAGCACGGGATCCAGTCTAGCGGCCCGCGTCGAACCGGAGAGGGCGCTCAGACGATAGGTCCGCCCGAGGGCGCACGGGCCGGGAGCAGCGGAAAGCCCCGGCCCTTCGAGGAGGACCGGGGCTTTCGTGGGAGACGGCTTACGCCGACTTCGCCGCGTTGTTGTCGGCCGGCAGGGCCGCCTTGGCGGTCTGCACGAGCGAAGCGAAGACGGCCGGCTCGTTCACGGCGAGCTCGGCGAGCATGCGACGGTCGACCTGCACGCCCGCGAGGCCGAGGCCCTGGATGAAGCGGTTGTAGGTGAGGCCGTTCTGGCGGGACGCGGCATTGATGCGCTGGATCCACAGGCGACGGAAGTCGCCCTTGCGCTTGCGGCGGTCGCGGTACGCGTAGACGAGCGAGTGGGTGACCTGCTCCTTCGCCTTGCGGTACAGGCGCGAGCGCTGTCCACGGTAACCGGACGCGCGCTCGAGGATGACGCGACGCTTCTTGTGCGCGTTGACGGCGCGCTTGACTCTAGCCATTTCTCTGGTTTCCTATCGTGTGCGGCGCGCTCAGCGGCCGAGAAGCTTCTTGGCGACCTTGGTGTCGGCCTTGGACAGGACCTGGTCCTGGTTCAGGCGACGCGTACGCCGGCTCGACTTGCCCTCGAGGTTGTGGCGCATACCGGCCTGCTGCTTCTTGAGCTTGCCGCTGCCGGTGATCTTGAAGCGCTTCTTGCTGCCCGAGTGGGTCTTCTGCTTCGGCATTGTCGTTTCCTTCTTGTGTGGGTCACCCGCGGGGCGGGAGTCGGTGGTTACTCGGCGGCCGTCTCGGACTGCTCGGCATCGTCCGGGCGGCCGCCGCGGGCTTCGCGCGCGGCCTGCTTGTTGGCGGCCCGCTTCTCGTTCTGCTCCGTCTTGACCTCGGACTTGTTCTTGTGCGGCGCGACCACCATCGTCATGTTGCGGCCGTCGATCGTCGGGCTCGACTCGACCGTGCCGAACTCGGCGACGTCCTCCGCGAACTTGCGCAGCAGCCGCACGCCCTGCTCGGGACGGGACTGCTCGCGGCCACGGAAGAGGATCATGGCCTTGACCTTGTCGCCCTCCTTGAGGAAGCCCTCGGCGCGCTTGAGCTTGGTGATGTAGTCGTGCGCCTCGATCTTCAGGCGGAAGCGAACCTCCTTGAGGATCGTGTTCGCCTGATTGCGCCGGGCCTCCTTGGCCTTCTGCGCCGCCTCGTACTTGAACTTCCCGTAGTCCATGATCTTGACCACGGGTGGCTTCGAGTTGGGAGCCACCTCGACCAGGTCGAGGTCGGCTTCTTGCGCCAGGCGCATCGCAACCTCGATGCGGACGACACCGATCTGCTCTCCCGCGGGGCCGACGAGTCGGACCTCCGGGACGCGGATGCGGTCATTGGTGCGGGGATCGCTGATGCGGAACTCCTTGTCGTGAGGTGGGTCGCACGGTGCTGTGCGGGGCCACCCGGACACGAGGGATCGGATCCGGGTGAAGGGGATGCCGCACTCCACCCGGCGCACGTGTGCGTTGTCCGCCGGTGTCACGCCCTGGCTGCCGGACCTCGCGAGCGAGGGACCGACGGAGCGTGGAGACCCGGTAGCCTGGAGCGGCCGACGCGGGTGGGATGCGAATCCTCTTTACGAACCGGGACAGATGCCCCGGAGCCCGCCATAGCTTAGCAGAGAGTTCCGCGTGACCACGATTCCCGATCCCACCCCCGACCGCCACGACGATCCCCGACACTCCCGGTGGGAGGAGCAGGACCGCGCCGCGTCGCAGAGCGCCGGCCGCGACATCGCCGACGTGCCCGCCGTCGAGGTCATCACCACGACCGCCGTGCACCTCCTGAGCGCCGCAGCCGTCAAGGTCGGCCTCGCCGACGACCCGCAGACGCAGACCGACCTCGACGAGGCGCGCAAGCTCATCAACGCCCTCGCGGGCCTGATCACCGCCGGCGCCCCCGAGATCAGCGACATGCACGCCCGTTCGCTGCGCGACGGCCTGCGCAGCGTGCAGCTGGCCTTCCGAGAGGCGTCGCTCGTACCCGACCCGATCGGTCAGGGCCCCGGCGAGAAGTACACCGGCCCCGTCACCTGAGCGGACGCGCGGTCAGGATGCCGCGCCTCGCTCCAGTTTGACGGTGAGCGAGTCGACGAGCGTCGCGATCCGGTCGTCGGCCGCCCACCGCTGCGCGAGACGGCCGAGCACCGCGTCGAGCTCGCGGCGGTCGAGACCGTCGAGCAGCCGCAGGCGCACGATCGTCTCGGGACCGCGCAGGTGCGCCTGCGGATCGCCCGCGGAGAGCTCCACATCGATCGCGGCCAGTTCCGAGGCGATGGACTCGAGAAACGCCTGACGCACCGCGGGCGACGCGTGCGGCGGCATCCAGTCCTCGCCGCGCGCGAGCGCCCACACCGCGGGCCGCCGCACGACGAACTCGGTCTCCGAGCCGGGATCGACGACGATCAGGTCTGTGCCCTCGCCCACGGCCGCCTGAGCGACGCGCACGGCGGGGGTGGGGATGGGGCGCGCCCCGGCATCCCACGAGGACATCGCGGTCACGCTGCTGAAGACGGGCATGACGGTGCGGCCATCCGGCGCGGCGACCGTGACGATCGAGAGCTCCTGTGTCTTGTCGACGACGTGACCCCGCGACGAGAGCCCCTCCTCGCCGCGCTCGGCGACGAGCGGCGTGAGCAGCCGCACACCGCGGAGGGCGTCGACGACGGCGTCGGGCCCGGCCTCGCCCGCCCGGAAGGAGGCGATGGCAGCGAGGAAGTCCAGCGGGGCGCTGCCGTCATCGTCGGAGTGCGCGTTCTCACGGAACGCGCGCCCCTCCCAGGGCACGCCCGCCGAGTCCGACGGCGTGTGGCACGCATCGCCGGACGGCGAGTCTCCGTCAGCCGGCTGCGACATCCAGCGCCTCGGCGAGCGTGAACTGACCCGCGTAGAGCGCCCGACCCACGATGGCGCCCTCGACGCCGAGCGGAACCAGCTCGCGCAGGGCGGCGATGTCGTCGAGGCTCGAGACCCCGCCCGAGGCGATGACGGGCTTCGGCGTGCGGGAGGTGATCTCCCGCAGCAGCTCGATGTTCGGGCCGCGCAGCGTGCCGTCCTTCGTCACGTCGGTGACGACGTACCGGCTGCAGCCCGCGGCCTCGAGCCGATCGAGCACCGTCCAGAGGTCGCCGCCCTCCTTCGTCCATCCGCGCGCGGCGAGGGTCGTCCCCCGCACGTCGAGCCCGACGGCGATGGCCTCGCCGTACCGCGCGATGACATCCGCCGCCCACTCGGGGTTCTCGAGCGCCGCCGTGCCGAGGTTGATGCGCGCCGCGCCGCTGTCGAGCGCGGCCTCCAGCGTGCGGTCGTCCCGGATGCCGCCCGAGAGCTCGACCTGCACGCCCCGCACCTGCTTGATCACCTTGCGCAGCACGGCGGCGTTGCTGCCGCGCCCGAAGGCCGCGTCGAGATCCACCAGGTGCACCCACTGGGCGCCCTGGCGGGCGAAGTCCATCGCGGCGTCCACGGGATCCCCGTGGAACGTCTCGGTGCCGGCCTCGCCCTGGGTCAGGCGCACCGCCTTGCCCCCGGAGACGTCGACGGCGGGCAGGAGAACCAGTTCGGGTGTGGCGTTGAAGTCGTTCATGAATCCTCGTGCGATGACGGCTGCCCGATGGGCGGATGAGTCGGGATGGCCCTGGAGTGAAGCCGATGGGCACGAAGCCTAGATCCTAGTAAGCGGCAGCCCGTCGATCCAATTCCGCAGCAGCCGGATGCCGGCGGCGCCGGACTTCTCGGGGTGGAACTGCGTGGCCGAGAGGGGCCCGTTCTCAACGGCCGCGAGGAACGGGGCACCGTACTCGGTCCACGTCAGCGCGGGCGACGGGAACGGCTTGGTGACCTCGAGCGTCCACCTCTGCACGCCGTAGGAGTGCACGAAGTAGAACCGCTCCTGCTCGAGCCCGGCGAAGAGCCGCGAGCCCTCGTCCGGGCGCACGGTGTTCCAGCCGATGTGGGGCAGGACGGGTGCGTCGAGCTCGGTGACCGCGCCCGGCCACTCGCCGAGGCCGGGGGTGTCCACCCCTCGTTCGACGCCGTGCTCGAACATCACCTGCATCCCCACGCAGATGCCGAGGACCGGCCGGCCGCCGGCGAGGCGGCGCTCGATCATGCGGTCGCCGCCGGATTCGAGGAGGGCGGCCATCACCGCCTGGAACGCCCCGACGCCGGGGACGACGAGCCCGTCCGCGTCGCGGACGAGTCCGGGGTCGTCGGTGAGGCGCGTGTCGGCACCCGCCGCCTCGAGGGCCTTCACCGCGGAGTGGACATTGCCCGACCCGTAGTCGAGCACCGCGACGAGAGGGCGCGGGGACGAAGGCTCGGGCCCGGATGCCTCGGCCTCGGTCACAGAGCACCCTTGGTGCTGGGAATGCCCTCGACGAGGGGATCGAGGGCCTTCGCCTGCCGGAACGCACGAGCGAAGGCCTTGTACTCGGCCTCGGCGATGTGGTGCGGGTCGCGGCCCCCGAGCACGCGGACGTGCACCGTGAGGCCGGCGTTGAAGGTGATCGCCTCGAAGGTGTGCCTGACGAGCGAGCCCGTGAAGTGCCCCCCGATGAGGTGGTGCTCGAAGCCCGCGGGCTCTCCCGTGTGCACGAGGTAAGGCCGGCCCGAGATGTCGACGACGGCCTGCGCGAGCGCCTCGTCGAGCGGCACGAGCGCGTCGCCGTACCGCGAGATGCCCGACTTGTCCCCGAGCGCGTCGCGGATCGCCTGGCCGAGCACGATCGAGATGTCCTCGACCGTGTGGTGGGCGTCGATATCGGTGTCGCCCGATGCCCGCACCGTGAGATCGGTCAGCGAGTGCTTGGCGAACGCCGTCAGCATGTGGTCGAAGAACGGGACGGAGGTGTCGATGCGGCTGCGCCCGGTCCCGTCGAGGTCGAGTTCGAGTTCGACCGTCGATTCGCTGGTGCGACGGGTGCGGGTCGCCGTGCGCGTGCTCATGACTGCGATCCTAGCGAGGCGAGGGAGTCGAGAAAGCTCGTGGTCTCCTCCTCCGTGCCCGCGCTCACGCGCAGCGTTCCCGGCAGGCCCACGTCGCGGATCAGCACCCCCCGCTCGAGCAGCGCACGCCATGTGGCCTGGGGGTCGGCGACGCCACCGAACAGCACGAAGTTGGACCAGGACTCGTAGGGCTCGTATCCGAGCGCCGAGAGCGTCGCCCCGATGCGGTCGCGCTGCGCCACGATGTCGTCGACCATCGCGAGCATCGTGTCGGCGTGCCGCAGCGCGCCGAGCGCCGCGGCCTGCGTCAGCGAGCTGAGGTGGTACGGCAGGCGGACGAGCCGCAGGGCGTCGATGAACACGGGGTCGGCGGCGAGGTATCCCACACGGGCGCCCGCGAACGCGAAGGCCTTGCTCATCGTGCGCGAGACCGCCAACCGCGGTCGCTCGTGCAGCAGCGTGAGGGCGGACCGCTGATCGCGAGGCGCGAACTCCCAGTAGGCCTCATCGACGATCACGACGCCTCGTGAGGCCTCGTAGACGGCGTCGATGACGTCGATCGGCAGGGGCGTCCCCGTCGGGTTATTCGGGGAACAGAGCAGCACGATGTCGGGATCGGCCTCGGCCACCTGCTCGGCGGCCGACTGCGGGGTGAGCGTGAAGTCGTGGGCGCGCTCCCCCGCGACCCACGTCGCCCCCGTCGCCGAGGCCAGCAGGGGGTACATCGAGTACGTGGGGGCGAACCCGAAGACGGTGCGTCCCGGCCCGCCGAAGGCCTGCATGACGTGCTGCAGCACCTCATTGGAGCCGTTCGCCGCCCACAGCTGGTCTCGCACGAGGCCGTGGCCGAGATAGTCGGCGAAGGCCTCGCGCAGCTCGACGAATTCCCGGTCGGGATAGCGGTTCACCTCGCGGAGGGCGACGGCGACCGAGTCGAGGATGTCGTCCGCGACCTCCTGCGGAACGGGATGGGTGTTCTCATTGACGTTCAGCGCGACGGGAACGCTCTCCTGCGGTGCGCCGTACGGCGTCTTTCCGCGGAGGTCGTCTCTGAGGGGCAGGTCGTCGAGGCGGGGACTCACCCCTCCCATGCTACGGCGCGTACGAGGTCGGGATCGCGATCTGCTGGCCGGCTCGCACGGTGGAGGACTCCAGCGCGTTGAGGCGGACGATCTCGTCGACCACGTCGCGGGGATCGGCGCTCGGCGCCACGTCGGCCGCGATGGCCCAGAGCGACTGGCCCGGCTCGACCGTGACCGTCTCGAAGGAGCCCGCCGACGCTGTCGTCTCACGCGACGCCAGCGCCTCGCCCGCGGCGAGCGAGCCGAACAGGATCGCCGCGGCGACGGGACCCGCCAGGAGGCCCGCCACGACTCGGCGGCCGCGGTCGGTCAGACGCAGTCGCGTGCGCGGCGCGACGCCCATCGTCGGTGCGCCCAGGGACCCGGTGGTGATGGTCGCTGTCGTCATGGGCTCCTCCTTCGTACGGCGAGCGGTGCGGGTGCGAATCTGTGTTCCGAATCTATCTTCGAATACACTCATTCGTCAACACCCCCTTCGAACATGTGTGGGGATGATCGGTCGACACGCTCGAACGAATGTGCCGATCCGCCATCGCTGTCGGATAACCTTTCGACCGTGGCGGCCGATGTGCGCACAGTCCACCAGGGGCCACCGACATTGGAGCCGCGCGGCATGAAGGAGAGCCCGATGACCACCGACCAGCCCGACGCGGAGCTCGGCGAGGACAGCCCGGAACGGCGCCGCACCCGGCGCCGCAAGAGCCTGAGCGACAAGCAGATCGCGATCCTCGAGGTCATCCAGCGCGCCATCCAGCGGCAGGGATATCCACCCAGCATGCGCGAGATCGGCGACGCCGTCGGCCTGCGCTCACTCTCGAGCGTCACGCACCAGCTCAACCAGTTGGAGCTGTCGGGCTACCTCCGCCGCGACTCCGGGAAGACGCGCGCCATCGAGGTGCTGATCGATCTTCCGGGCCTCAGCGGCGAGAATCCCGCCGACGTGGCCCCGTCGCTGGGGGATGCCGCGCTCGTCCCCCTCGTAGGACGCATCGCCGCCGGCGTCCCGATCACCGCCGATCAGCAGGTCGAGGAGATCTTCCCGCTCCCCCGTCAGCTCGTGGGCAAGGGCGACCTCTTCATGCTCAAGGTCAGCGGCGATTCCATGATCGACGCCGCGATCTGCGACGGCGACTGGGTCGTCGTGCGCTCCCAGGCGGATGCCGAGAACGGCGATATCGTCGCGGCGATGCTCGACGACGAGGCCACCGTCAAGACGTTCCGCCGCCGCGACGGCCACACGTGGCTGCTGCCCCGCAACTCCGCTTTCGAGCCGATCCTCGGTGACCACGCGAGCGTGCTCGGCAAGGTCGTCGCGGTGCTCCGTGCGGTCTGACCCCCCGGGGCCGGCGCACCGGGCACGCGTAGCCTGAAGGAATGACCACGACACTGCCCTTCGGGTCCTGGCCCTCGCCGTTGGATGCCCACGAGGTCACCCGCGGTGCGCCGCGCATCGACGGCGCCCGCTTCGTCGCCGATCGCATCTGGTGGAGCGAATCGCTGCCGGCCGAGCGCGGCCGGACGGCGATCCTGAGCGTGCCGGGAACCAGGCCGGGCGATGAACCGGAAGTGGTGCTTCCCGCGCCCTGGAGCGCGCGATCCCGGGTGCACGAGTACGGCGGCGGCGCGTGGGCGGCGCTCGGCGACGACCTCGTCTTCGTCGAGCATTCCGACCAGCGGATATACCGGCTGTCCCCCGGCGCCGGAGCGGCCCCCCGTGCGCTGACCCCCGCGGGTGACGGCCTGCGCTTCGCCGACCTGACCATCGCGGGCGGCCGTCTGCTCGCCGTGAGCGAGCGGCACGGCGAGGCCCGCGTGCCGGAGCGCGCGATCATGGAGGTCCCGCTCGACGGTTCCGCGGCGGAGGACTCCGGCCGCCTGGTGGTCCTCGCGGCGGGGCACGACTTCTTCGCCGCGCCCGCGTTGTCGCCACGGGGCGACCGCCTGGCCTTCATCGCGTGGTCCCACCCGTCCATGCCGTGGGACGCCACGACCCTCGTCGTCGCCGAGGGCGGCACGGAGCGCGTCCTCGCGGGCGGCCCCGGCGAATCCGTCCTGCAGCCGGCATGGATCGACGACGACACGCTCCTCTACACCACCGACTCCTCCGGCCGCTGGCAGCTCGTCCGGCACGATGTGGGCTCGGGAGAGGCGACCGTGCTGACGCACGGCGACGCCGACACCGGCGGCCCGCTCTGGAACCTCGGGGCACGGTGGTTCACACCGACGGGCCCGGGTCGTATCGTGGCCGCCCGCACGCAGGGTCGCGACGAGCTCATCGTCATCGACGACGAGGGCGCCCGCCCCCTCGCGACGCCGCTCAGCGCACAGATTCTCGTGCGCGACGCCGACGGCGACCGGCTCCTCGTCACCGGGGCCGGCGCGGAGGTCCCCGCCGGCCTCTGGCTCGTCGACGCCTCCGCAGGCGCATCGGCCCCCGTGCGGGTGCGCGGCGGCGACCTCGGGCGCGACCCGGCCTGGTACCCGCGGGCACGGGAGCTCACCGTCGAGGGTCCGCACGGCCCCGTGCACGCCTTCGTCTATCCGCCCACCAACCCCGGCGTCGCCGCCCCGGAGGACGAGCGGCCGCCCTATGTCGTCACCGTGCACGGCGGACCGACCGCGCACGTCGCGGGCGAGGCATCCCCCGCCGTCGCGTACTTCACGAGCCGTGGCATCGGCGTCCTCGACGTGAACTACGGCGGGTCGAGCGGCTACGGGCGCGCCTATCGTGAGCGGCTGCTCGGTCAGTGGGGCGTCGTCGACGTGGACGACGTCGTCGCCGCGGCGCGCGGGCTGGCCGAGGCCGGTCTCGCCGACCCCGATCGCCTCGCGATCAAGGGCGGATCCGCCGGCGGATGGACCGTGTTGTCGGCGCTGACGACCAGCGACGCGTTCTCAGCCGGCATCAGCCGCTACGGCGTCGCGGACCTGCGCGCCCTCGCCGCCGATACGCATGACTTCGAGGCGCGCTACCTCGACGGGCTCGTGGGCCCCCTGCCCGAGGCCGAGAGCGTCTACATCGAACGCTCCCCGCTGAGCCGCACGGATCGGCTCACGGCACCGGTCCTGCTGCTGCAGGGCGCGGACGACCCCGTCGTGCCGCCGGCGCAGTCCGAAGCCGTGCGCGACGCGCTGGCCGCCCGCGGCATCCCGCACGCCCTCGTGGTGTTCGAGGGCGAGTCCCACGGCTTCCGTCGCGCCGAGACGATCGTGACGGCGCTCGAGAGCGAACTGAGCTTCCTCGGTCAGGTCTTCGGGTTCGAAACGCCCGGCGTCCCGACGCTCCCGCTGCACTGAGCGGCGGCGCGGGTCACCGCAGGAACGGGGCGAACTCCACCGCCAGGCGTGCCGAGACGTGCGCGTGCAGCGCGGTGCCGCCCTCTTCATGACGCTCCGACACGATCAGCCCGGAGTCGTGCGCCGCAGACACGAGATCACCGCGGTCGTACGGCACGAGCGCGTGCACCTCGACGGCGGGCAGCGGCAGCGCCTCCTCCACCGCGGCCCGCAGCTCGGGGATGCCCTCGCCCGTGCGGGAGGAGACGAAGTGGGCCCCCGGCTCCAGGCCCCGCAGCACGAGGCGCTCGTCGTCGTCGAGAAGATCGGCCTTGTTGAAGACGACGATCTCGCGGATGCCGCGGGCCCCGACATCCCCCATGACGTCCCGCACCGTCGCAAGCTGGCCGGCGGGGTCGGGATGCGCCGCGTCGACGACGTGGAGGATGACGTCGGATCCGGCGACCTCCTCGAGCGTCGAACGGAACGCCTCCACGAGCTGATGAGGCAGGTTCCGCACGAAGCCGACGGTGTCGGTGAGCGTGTAGACACGGCCATCGGCCGTCTCCGAGCGGCGTACGGTCGCATCCAGCGTCGCGAAGAGCGCGTTCTCGACGAGCACTCCCGCGCGGGTGAGGCGGTTGAGAAGACTCGACTTGCCCGCGTTGGTGTATCCGGCGATCGCGACGGACGGGATCGTGTTGCGCTTGCGCTCGGCCCGCTTGGCATCGCGCGCCGGCGCGAAGTCGCGGATCTGACGACGCAGCTGAGCCATGCGGGTGCGGATGCGGCGCCGATCGAGCTCGATCTTCGTCTCACCGGGACCGCGCGAGCCCATGCCCGCGCCGCCTGCACCGACCTGGCCACCGGCCTGACGGCTCATGGACTCACCCCATCCGCGCAGACGCGGGAGGAGGTACTCGAGCTGCGCGAGCTCGACCTGCGCCTTGCCCTCCCGGCTCTTGGCGTGCTGGCTGAAGATGTCGAGGATGACGGTCGTGCGGTCGATGACCTTCACCTTCGCCACGTCCTCGAGGGCGCGGCGCTGGCTCGGCGCGAGCTCCGTGTCCACGACGATCGTGTCGGCGCCGACCGCCGCGACGAGGTCGCGCAGCTCCTCGGCCTTGCCCCGGCCGAGGTACGTCGCGGGGTCCGGATGCGGTCGCCGCTGCAGCACGCCGTCGAGGACGATCGCCCCCGCGGTCTCGCACAGCGCCGCGAGCTCGCGAAGCGAGTTCTCGGCATCCTCCTGCTCGCCCTGCGGATAGACCCCCGCCAGAACGACGTTCTCCAGGCGCAGCTGCCGGTACTCGACCTCGGTGACGTCCTCGAGCTCCGTGGAAAGACCCGGGACGCGGCGCAGCGCCTGCCGGTCCTCGAGGTCCCACTGGTCGCCGTCGTCGCCGCCTCGATCGGTGGTCCGGGTACCCTGCAGCGCCTGCGCGCCGCCGAAGACCCGCACCCCCGCGCGCGCGTCGGCGCGTGCCAGCACACGCGCGACGGCGTCGTCGGCGAGCTCCGGGGTCTCGGGGGTCTGTGGGGTGTTGTCCGTCATCTATATCCTCTCGGTGCGCGGCCGTGCCGCGCACTCGTCGTCGCCGCGGGGCAGTGCCCCTCCGCGGCGTCTGTGCACTCTAGTCTCCCGCGTCGGGCGGCAGACCCGCTACGCTCGCTCCCATGGCGAGCGACCACTACTTCTCTGCGTCCCCCGCCAGCGCCGAGAAGCTCCGTCGCATCCGTGTTCCCCTCCATGGTCGAGAGAGGGAGGTGACCACCGCCGGCGGGGTCTTCAGTCCCGACCGCCTGGATGCCGGGACCGCCGTGCTGCTGGCCAACACTCCCCCCGCCCCTCCCGGCGGGAATCTCCTGGACCTCGGCTGCGGCTGGGGCCCCGTGGCGCTGACCCTCGCCCTGCAGTCGCCGCACGCGACGATCTGGGCCGTGGACGTGAACGAGAGGGCCCTGGATCTCGTCCGACGCAACGCCGCCGAGTTGGGCCTCGACAATGTCAACGCCCGGCTGCCCGAGGATGTTCCCGACGACGTGCGCTTCCGCTCCATCCGCTCGAACCCGCCCATCCGGGTCGGCAAGAACGAACTGCACGGACTGCTCGAGCGGTGGATACCCCGGCTGGACGAACGCAGCGACGCATGGCTCGTGGTGCAGCGGAACCTCGGATCGGATTCGCTGCAGCGCTGGCTCGCCGCGACGTTCGAGAAGGGCTTCAGCGTGCACCGAGCCGCGACGGGTCGTGGCTACCGGGTGCTGAAGGTGCGCCGGCACGGCACCCCGCCCACCGCGCCGGTGGACATCGTCGGCTGACCACCCGCCCTCGCTCCGGCGGGCGAACCGCCCCGGCCGTCAGGCGAGGGCGACCTCCCCCGAGTACACCAGCGTCGCGGGGCCCGACAGCAGCACGTGCGCGCCCCCGTCGTGCGCCTGGATCCGCACGCCCAGCTCGCCGCCCGGGACCGTGACGCGCCACACGTCGGGCGCACCGGCCCCCGCCCAGTGACGCACGGCGAGCGCCGCGGCGGCGACGCCGGTCCCGCAGCTCAGGGTTTCGCCGACGCCCCGCTCGAACACCCGCATCCGGATGACGCCGACGCCCGCCTGCACGAGCGGGTCGGCGGGTACCGCAAACTCCACGTTCGCGCCGGCCGGGGGCTCCGGGTCGAGCACCGGCCGCCACGACAGATCGAGCCCGTCGAGCTCGTCGTCGCCCGGCAGCGCCACGATCACGTGAGGATTCCCGACGTCGATGCCGAGCCCGGGGCGGGCGACGACCAGCCCGCGCGCCCGGACCAGCGGTCCGTCCTCGTCCACGGTCCACGTGCCGAGATCGACCTCGAAACCGGACTCGACGCGCGTGACGAGCTTGGTTCCCGCGCGCGTGCCGATGAGGGTGCCTTCGCCGTCGATCACCGCGAGGCCCGCGTCGGCGAGGTAGCGCGCGTAGACGCGGATGCCGTTGCCGCACATCTCGGCCGCGGAGCCGTCGGCGTTGCGGTAGTCCATGAACCACTCGGCGCCGGATGCCGCGGCATCCGCCCCCTCCGCGAGCGCGGCCGATCGCACCACGCGCAGCATCCCGTCGGCCCCGATGCCGAAGCGGCGGTCGCACAGCGCGGCGACCTGGGCGTCGGAGAAGTCCAGCTGGCCGTCGGGGTCGGCGACGATGACGAAGTCGTTCCCCGTCCCGTGACCCTTCGTGAACGCGATGGTGGGCATGCTCCCAGCCTAGTTCGGCGCGGCCGCCGTCATCCGCCCCCGGATGAGCCCGCGGCGACCAGGGATGCCGCATCGGCGCCGCCCGCGGGCATCCACCGCACCGCCTCGTAGCGGCGGAACCACGACACCTGCCGACGAGCGTATCTGCGGGTGAGGGCCTGCGTCTGGGCGATCGCCTCGGCCTCCGTCAGCTCGCCCTCCCGCTGGGCGAGGGCCTGCGCGTAGCCAATCGCCCGCCGAGCCGTCGTTCCCCGTTCGAGGCCGGCGGCGCGGAGTGCGTCCACCTCGGCGGGCAGCCCCTGCTCCCACATCCGCTCGACCCGCGCGTCCAACCGCTGGACGAGGGTCGCCCGCTCCTCGTGCAGGCCCACGATCCTCGCCGGCCGCCACGCGCGCGGCTGCTCGGGAAGCGCGGCGCCGTGCGTCCGGGCGCCCTGGGCGAGAACCTCGAGCGCACGCACGATCCTCCGGCCGTTGCGCGCGTCGATCCGCGCCGCCGTGGCCGGGTCGAGCTCCCGCAGTCGGGCGAACAGGGGGCCGGGGCCGCGCTCAGCGAGTTCGGCCTCGAGCTCGCCGCGCCGCCGCTCGTCGCGCGGCGGGAACGAGAAGTCGAACAGCACGCTGGAGACGTACAGCCCCGAGCCGCCGACGAGTATCGCGTGCGCCCCGCGCGAGAGGATGCCCGAGATCGCCTCCCGGGCCGCTGCCTGATACGCCGCGACCGCGGCGTCCTCGCTCACCTCCAGCACGTCGAGAAGATGATGCGGGATGCCGCGCCGCTCGTGCACCGGGAGCTTCGCCGTGCCGATGTCCATCCCGCGGTAGAGCTGCATCGCGTCGGCGTTGACGATCTCCGCCGCCTCGCCCCGGGCGGCGAACGCCTCGGCGAGATCGAGCGAGAGCTCGCTCTTGCCCGTGCCGGTGGCCCCGACGACGGCCCAGAGTGAGGGTGCGGCGGCGGGATGTGCGATCACGCGCGGGGACGCAGGGCGGGCAGACCGAGCGAGACGGCACGCGGGGCGCCGGATGCCGAGGGCGCGGGCACCGCGCACGACTCGCTCTGCGAGCGGTCCCAGGCGTCCCCCGCGCGCGTGCGGCGGATGCGCAGCGGCGCGGCGTCCGGGGAGTCGGCCAGGAGGTGGAACGGGGCCGCGTG
This sequence comes from Microbacterium sp. NPDC078428, assembly GCF_044542535.1. NCBI lineage: Bacteria > Bacillati > Actinomycetota > Actinomycetes > Micrococcales > Microbacteriaceae > Microbacterium > Microbacterium sp. NPDC078428. Next base: position 765,859 of record NZ_JBITUP010000001.1, on the reverse strand, counting down.
CGTGACGATCGCCGTCACGACGTCGCCGGGACGCGGCGTCTCGGATCCCGGCGGCACCTCGAAGTGCACGAGTCGGCTGTCTTCGGCGCGGCCCGTCAGGCGGTGGGTCGCGGCATCCTTCTTGCCCTCTCCGGTGGAGACCAGCACCTGCACCTCACGGCCGACCTGCGCGGCGTTCTCCTCCAGGCTGATGCGCTCCTGCAGCGCCACGAGTCGCTCGTAGCGCTCCTGGACGACGGCCTTCGGAACCTGATCCGGCATCGTCGCCGCGGGGGTGCCCTCGCGGATGGAGTACTGGAACGTGAACGCGCTGGCGAAACGCGCCTTCTCCACGACGCGCAGGGTGTCTTCGAAGTCCTCGTCGCTCTCTCCGGGGAAGCCGACGATGATGTCGGTGGAGATCGCCGCGTGCGGGATCTTCGAGCGCACGCGGTCGAGGATGCCGAGGAATCGCTCGCTGCGGTACGAGCGGCGCATCGCCCTCAGCACGCGGTCGCTGCCGGACTGGAGCGGCATGTGCAGCTGCGGCATGACCGCGGGGGTCTCCGCCATCGCGTCGATGACGTCGTCGGTGAACGCCGCCGGATGGGGGCTCGTGAAGCGGATGCGCTCGAGGCCGTCGATCTCGCCCGCGGCGCGCAGTAGCTTGCCGAAGGCGTGGCGGTCGCCGAACTCCACGCCGTAGGAGTTGACGTTCTGGCCGAGCAACGTCACCTCGATCGCGCCGTCGTCGACGAGGAGCTTGATCTCGCTGAGGATGTCGCCGGGCCGTCTGTCGCGCTCCTTGCCGCGCAGGCTCGGCACGATGCAGAACGTGCAGGTGTTGTTGCACCCGACGGAGATCGACACCCACCCGCTGTGCACCGCGTCGCGCTTGGTGGGAAGGGTCGAGGGGAAGACCTCGAGGGACTCGAGGATCTCGAGCTGCGCCTCGTCGTTGTGGCGCGCGCGCTCGAGGAGGTTCGGCAGCGACCCCATGTTGTGCGTGCCGAAGACGACGTCGACCCACGGCGCCTTCTCGAGCACCGTCTGCTTGTCCATCTGCGCGAGGCATCCGCCGACCGCGATCTGCATGCCTTCGCGCTTGTCCTTGCGCGACTTGAGGTGGCCAAGCGTGCCGTAGAGCTTGCCGGCGGCGTTGTCGCGCACGGCGCACGTGTTGATGATCACGACGTCGGCGTCGGTTCCCGCCTCGGCGCGCACGTACCCCGCGCTCTCGAGCGAGCCGGAGAGGCGCTCAGAGTCGTGGACGTTCATCTGGCACCCGAACGTACGCACCTCGTACGTGCGCACCGCTCCATCGGGGGCGTGCGCGGCGGGCGAGGGCGCGATGAGCGTCGGGGCGGAGGAGGGAGAGGACATGATCCATCGATTCTACGAGCGTGTGCCGCCTGCCGGTGCGGGGCGGTCGTCGGCGACGGGCCGGCTCAGCGGAATCGGGGGCCCGACGCTCCGATGCCCGCCTCGTCGAGGGCGGTGCGCGCCGCCGTCATCGCGACCGGTCCTCCGAAGCCGCGCCGGGCGAGCTGCCCGTGCAGCCGTCTCAGTGCGGCGTCGCGTTCGAGCGAGCGCATGGCGCGGACCTTCTGCCGCGCGAACTCGAGCGCTCGCTCGGCCTCGTCGTCGGGCAGGTCTGCCATCACGGCATCGACCACCTCACGGGAGATGCCCCGAGCGGTCAGCGCCTGCGCGATCGCGCGCGCACCCTGGGCCTTGCGGGAGAGGGCCCCGTGCACGAGCTGGTCGGCCAGTCGTGCATCGTCGAGATAGCCCCGGCGCTCGAAGTCGCCGACGATCCCCTCCGCCTCGTCGGCGTCGAGCTCGCGCTCCGTCAGGAGCGAGCGCGCCTCCTCGACGGAGAGCTGACGCCCGCGCAGCCTCTTCAGCAGCAGCTGCTCGGCCGCATCGATCCGCTCGGCGGCGGGTACCGGCGTCTCTTCATCCGACACGGCGTTCCAGGCCGGCCATGCCGGGGTCACTGGCGCCGCATGCGCGTCGGGGTCGCCCTCCTCCTCGTGCCACGCCGTGCTCCCGGACCCGGGGCGCCCGGGCTCCTCCCCCGAGGGGCGAACGGCGCGGGGGAAGAGCGGGACGACGGGGGCGAGACTCTCCCCGCCCCCGTCGGAGAAGCGGACCGCCATCAGGCCGGGCGCTTGACCGGCACGTCGGCGTCGACGGGGGCGAGCGCCTTGGGCACGCCGATGCCGAGCTTCTGCTTGATCTTCTGCTCGATGTCGGCGGCGACGTCGGTGTTCTTGAGCAGGAAGTTGCGCGCGTTCTCCTTGCCCTGCCCGAGCTGCTCGCCGTCGTACGTGTACCAGGCGCCCGACTTCTTCACGATCGCGTGCTCTACGCCGAAGTCGATGAGGCTGCCCTCGCGCGAGATACCGGTGCCGTAGAGGATGTCGAACTCGGCCTGCTTGAACGGCGGGGCCATCTTGTTCTTGACGACCTTGACGCGCGTGCGGTTGCCCACGGCATCCGATCCGTCCTTCAGCGTCTCGATGCGACGGATGTCGAGGCGGACGGACGCGTAGAACTTGAGCGCCTTACCGCCGGCCGTGGTCTCGGGGGAGCCGAAGAACACGCCGATCTTCTCGCGGAGCTGGTTGATGAAGATCATCGTGGTGCCGGTCTGGTTGAGCCCACCGGTGAGCTTGCGCAGCGCCTGCGACATCAGTCGCGCCTGCAGACCCACGTGGGAGTCGCCCATCTCGCCCTCGATCTCGGCCCGCGGCACGAGGGCGGCCACGGAGTCGATCACGATGAGGTCGATCGAGCCCGAGCGGATGAGCATGTCGGCGATCTCGAGCGCCTGCTCACCGGTATCGGGCTGGGAGACCAGCAGCTGGTCGATGTCGACGCCGAGCTTGCGTGCGTACTCCGGGTCGAGCGCGTGCTCGGCGTCGATGAACGCGGCGATGCCGCCGGCACGCTGCGCATTGGCGATGGCGTGCAGCGTCAGGGTCGTCTTGCCCGACGACTCCGGACCGTAGATCTCGATGATGCGCCCTCGGGGCAGGCCGCCCACGCCGAGCGCGACGTCCAGGGCGATGGAGCCGGTCTGGATGACCTCCACGGGTGCCCGATCGTCGCTGCCCAGCCGCATGACCGAGCCCTTCCCGAACTGCCGGTCGATCTGAGCGAGGGCCGATTCGAGGGCCTTCTCGCGGTCGGCGGGTGTGGGCATGGGGTGCTCCTTCTGATCTCGCATTCCGGTCGCCTGCAGGCTGTCGTCGCCCGCGGATCGAGCGATCCGCCGCCGTTCGACAAGGCGTTGGGTGAGTGGGTTCCCCACGCTAGATCCGGCCTCCGACATTGCCGACGGACGCGGGATGCACCGGGGAGAGCACCCTCTCCTATCCCATGTGAAGGAGCGTACGCCCGACCGGACATATCTTCGAGGATTGCGCCGCGTGTCGCGCGCGGACATCGAATCCGCGGCCGGAGCGGCCGTGGGTGCGATCGCGCTCAGCGCGGATCGAGCGCCCCGGCCATGTCGCGGAGGAATTTCGCGATCGTCGCCAGCTCCGGCTTGCTGTACTCACGCGCGATGCGTCCCATCGTCTCCAGGTGCTCGCCGAAGTGCGTGAAGAAGGTTCGCCGGGAGTGCTCCGTCAGGACGACGATGCGCGCCCGGCCGTCGCTCGGGTGCGGCCGGCGCTCGACGTGGCCGGCGAGCTCGAGCCTGTCCAGCAGCTTCGACGTCGACGCGGTCGAGATGCGCAGGTGCCGTGCGAGGTCGTGCGGGCTCACGATCTCCCCGCGCGACTCCCGCTCGACCATCATCCGCAGCGCGCGGAGGTCGGTCTGGTTCATGTCCATGCCCTCGCCCATGGCTCCGTGCATCCGATCGAGCGCGTCGCCCAGCCCCCGGAGGGCGCGCAGGACCGCGAGAATGCTCTCGTCGCGCTCTCTCACGGTCGCGTGGACACCCCCTGCCCTCATGTGTATCATCGGCAACACGAATTAGCTAGCTAAACTAGCAAACGGGATGGAGCGGACACCATGGCGGACCTCGAACTGGTCGTCCTTCTCGACGACGAAGGCAACGAGATCGGCACCGCTCCGAAGTCCAGTGTGCACGGAACGGACACGGCGCTGCACCTCGCATTCTCGTGCCACGTCCAGGACGACGCGGGACGGATCCTCGTCACGCGCCGAGCGTTGGAGAAGCGGGCATGGCCCGGCGTGTGGACCAATTCCTTCTGCGGGCACCCCCGCCCGGCGGAGCCCCTCCTCCACGCGGTGCGGCGCCGCGCCGAGCAGGAGCTGGGCATCTCCGTCGAGGACATCGAGCTCGCACTGCCGCTTTTCCGCTATCGCGCGACGGATGCCGGCGGCATCGTGGAGCACGAGATCTGCCCCGTGTACACCGCCCGCACGCGGGACGAGCTCCGACCCGATCCCCGCGAGGTGCTCGACGCCACGTGGGTGGATCCGGGCGATCTCGCCGCGTCGCTGCGGGCCACCCCGTGGGCCTTCAGCCCGTGGCTGGTGCTGCAGGCCCAGCAGCTCGAGCTCTTCCGCTCCCCTCCCGCGCTCGCGGGGCGACGCGCATCATGACCCCCCTCTCACCCTCCTTCCTCGGCTCGCGTCGTGCGGAGGTCGACGGCGCGGTCGACCTCGCCGTGGCCCGCATCGAGCGGCGCATGCAGCCTTTCGGGGGCGCCTTCGCCGACCTCGGCGCCGCGATGCGCCGCGCCACGAAGGGCGGCAAGCGCTTCCGGCCGACCCTCGTCGTGGCGACCTTCGACGCGCTCGGCGGCGTCGAGGCCGACGCCCCCGCGCTCTACCCCGTCGCCGCCTCGTTCGAGCTGCTGCACGCGGCGTTCCTCATGCACGACGACATCCTCGATCACGACACGCTCCGCCGCGGCGTCCCGAACGTCTCGGGCGAGTTCCGCGCCTATGCCGAGGACCACGGCGCGGATGCCGCGGGCTCGGCGCTGCTCGGCGACGCCGCCGGCCTGCTCGCGGGAGACCTGCTCCTGCACGAGTCCCAGCGGCTGATCGCCCTCGCCCCCACGCCGGAGGGGGCGAGGGAGCGCCTGCTGAACCTGCTCGACGAGGCGGTTCTCGTCTCGGCGGCCGGCGAGCTCGCCGACATCGCGAACTCGCTCCGCGAGGACGCGCCCGAGGCGGCCGCCATCCTCGCCGCGACCCACGACAAGACCGCGGTCTACTCGTTCGCGGCGCCGCTGCGAGCTGGCGCGGTGCTCGCGGGCGCCGACGAGAGCACCGAGTCCGACCTCGCCCGCTACGGCAGCCGGCTGGGCCTCGCGTTCCAGCTGGTGGACGATCTCATCGGAGCGTTCGGCACGTCCGAGCAGGCCGGGAAGCCGGAGGGCGCCGACCTGCGCGAGGCGAAGCAGACCGCTCTCATCGCGCTCGCTCGGGCGACGACCGCGTGGCCCGACGTGCGGACGGCCCTCGCGGAGGCGCACACGGGTCCCATCGCGGTCCGGCGCGCCCAGTCGGCCCTGGACGCCAGCGGTGCGCGCGCGGCCCTCGAGCAGCTCGTCCAGCAGTCCCTCTCCGACGCCCGCGCCGTGCTGCGCGACGCGGAGCTCCCCCTTCCCGCCCGTGATCTTCTCGGCGCCCTCGCCGATGCCGTGGAGGCCCGCGTCCCGTGAACACCCCGACACCGTCCCGCTCCCGCACGGGCCGTACCGGACTGGACCTGTACGACCGCACGGCGGCGGCCGCCGCCGAGACGGTCATCGCCCGCTACTCCACCTCGTTCGGGCTCGCGAGCCGCCTGCTCGGACCCCGGGTGCGCGGCCACGTGCGCGCCGTGTACGCGCTCGTGCGCATCGCCGACGAGGTCGTCGACGGGCCGGCCCGCGACGCCGGCCTCGATCCCGAGCAGGAGCGCCGGGAGCTCGACGCCCTCGAGGAGCAGACGCTCGCGGCCATCGCCTCGGGCTTCAGCTCGAACCTCGTCGTCCACGCCTTCGCCCGCACGGCGCGCGCCTGCGCGATCGGCGAGGAGCTCGTGCGCCCCTTCTTCGCGTCCATGCGCACGGACCTCGAGGTGAGGACCCACGATGCCGACTCCCACGAGGCCTACGTCTACGGATCCGCGGAGGTGGTGGGCCTGATGTGCCTGCAGGCCTTCGTCAACGCCGACTCCCCCCGGCCGGGCCCCGCGCCGCAACGGCTCGTCACGGGCGCCCGGCGCCTGGGAGCCGCCTTCCAGGACGTGAACTTCCTGCGCGACGAGGGCGCCGACCGCGGCGACCTCGGTCGCGACTACCTCGGCATCCGGGGCGCCGCGGGCCGTGCCGCCGTGCTGGATCGCATCGACTCCGATCTGGATGCCGCGGCCGACGTCATCCCGCTCCTCCCGCCCGACTGCAGGCGCGCCGTGACGGCGGCGCACGATCTGTTCGCGGAGCTGAGCGCGCGGCTGCGCAGGGCCCGTCCCGAGGACGGACGCGTGCGCGTGCCGGATGCCGTGAAGGTCGCGCTGTTCGCCCGAGCCGGTCTCGGCATGGCACCGGCGCGCATGGCGGGAGGCCGGTCGTGACCCGCCGCGTGGCCGTCATCGGCGGCGGCGTCGCGGGACTCGCGACGGCGGCGCTGCTGGCGCACCGCGGCGACGAGGTCACCGTCTTCGAGGCCCGTGACGAGGTCGGAGGGCGGGCGGGCTCGTGGCAGCACGAGGGCTTCCGCTTCGACACCGGCCCCAGCTGGTTCCTCATGCCCGAGGTGTTCGAGCACTACTTCCGGCTCCTGGGCACCAGCATGGCGGAGCAGCTCGATCTCGTGCGCCTGGATCCCGCGTACCGCATGTACACCGAGGGCGACCCCGACGGCCTCGACGTGCACAGCGGCACGGATGCCGCGGCATCCCTCTTCGAGAGCGTCGAGCCGGGGTCGGGGCGGCGCCTGCGCGCCTACCTCGACTCGGCCCGCGACGCCTACGACCTCGCCGTCTCCCGATTCCTCTACGACCCGTATGAGAACCTGCGGGGGTTGACCCATCGCGACCTGCTGCGACGCCTTCCGCGGCTCGCGGGCCTGCTCACGCGCCCGCTCCACACGCACATCCGTCGCCGCTTCCGCGACCCCCGGCTGCAGCGCCTGCTGGGGTATCCCGCCGTCTTCCTCGGCGGCTCGCCGTTCGAGGTGCCGAGCCTCTACCACCTCATGAGCCACCTCGACCTCGGCGATCGCGTGCTGTATCCGCAGGGGGGCTTCACCGTGCTCATCGAGCGCATCGCCGCCCTGGCCCGCGAGCGCGGCGTCGTCATCCGCACGGGGGCCGAGGTCGTCGCGATAGAGACCGAGGGCGCCGTGGCGACGGGGGTGCGGGTGCGGGATGCCGCGGGCACCGCCTCGGTGCACGAGGCGGACGTCGTGGTCGGCGCGGGCGACCTGCACCACACCGAGACCGCGCTGCTCCCCGAAGCCCTGCAGACCTATCCCGAGCGATGGTGGAGAAGACGCACCCCGAGCCCCGGCGCGCTCCTGATCCTCCTCGGCGTGCGCGGCGAGCTGCCCGAGCTCGCGCACCACACGCTCCTGTTCGCCGATGATTGGCGCGGCAACTTCGGTGCGATCTTCTCCGACAGCCCCCGGGTGCCCGACCCGGCCTCCGTGTACGTGTGCCGCCCGAGCGCCACCGACTCCACCGTCGCCCCCGAGGGGCACGAGAACCTCTTCGTGCTCGTCCCGATGCCCGCCGACGCCCGGATCGGGCGTGGCGGCGTCGACGGGGCGGGCGACCCCGCCGTCGAGCGCGCGGCCGATCGCATGATCGCGCAGATCGCGGCCTGGAGCGGCGCGCACGACCTGGCCGAGCGCATCGTCGTGCGTCGCACGATCGCCCCCGGCGACTTCGCCGCCGACCTCCGCACGTGGCGGGGCAACGCGCTCGGCCTCTCGCACACGCTCGCGCAGAGCGCCCTGTTCCGCCCGAAGAACGCCTCGCGCAAGGTCTCCGGGCTCTACTACGCCGGCGCCGACGTGCTCCCCGGCATCGGCCTGCCGATGTGCCTCATCTCGGCCGAGCTCGTGGCGAAGCGCCTGTCGGGGGACGTGTCCGCGGCGCGCCTGCCGGAGCCCGCGCCCGCGCCCGCGACGGAGCGGGGATAGCGTGCCGGGAGGGTATCTGCTCGCGATCCTCGTCTCCTTCGTCGGCATCCTGCTGATCGATCTGCGCGCCGGGCTCGTCGTCCGGCGCGCGCCCCGGCGGGCCCTGGCCGTCACGGGCATCGGCGTGGCGTTCTTCCTCGCCTGGGATGCCGTGGGCATCCTCACCGGCGTCTTCGTCAAGGGCGACAGCCCCCTCTACGCAGGCGTGACGATCGCGCCGGAGCTTCCGCTGGAGGAGGTCTTCTTCCTCGCCTTCCTCTGCTATCTGGCCCTGGTCGCGTGGGCGGCGGGCCGGCGCGTGCAGGAGGGCTCGCGACGCCGCCGGGGGCGGGGCGGGGAGGGCCCGTGACCTATCCGCTCATCGTCCTGCCGTTCCTCCTCGTCGCGGCAGCGGTGACGCTCGCGACGATCCGTCGGCCGCACTTCGGCCGGCGCATGGGAGCCTCCGCGATCGCCGCCGTCCTCCTGCTGGCCCTGACCGCCGTGTTCGACAACGTCATGATCGCCGTCGGCCTCTTCACCTACCCCGCCGAGCATCTCAGCGGCCTCCGGATCGGGCTCGCCCCCCTCGAGGACTTCTCCTACCCGCTCGCGGCGGCATTCCTCGTGCCCGCCGTGTGGACGCTGCTCTCCGGCCGCGAGGAGGCCCCGTGACACCCCCCGCTCCCCTGACCGCGGGACGGATCCTGCGGGAGCTCGTCGTCTCCTCCCGCCCCGTGTCGTGGATCAACACGGCGTACCCCTTCGCGGCCGCCTACCTGCTCACGGTGCGCGAGATCGATCTCGTCCTCGTCGTCGGATTCCTGTTCTTCCTCGTGCCCTACAACCTCGCGATGTACGGCATCAACGACGTCTTCGACTACGAATCGGACCTGCGCAATCCGCGCAAGGGCGGCGCCCACGGCGCCGTGCTCGACCGGCGGATGCACCGCATCACGCTGTGGGCGGCGGGACTGACCTGCGCGCCGTTCGTCGTCTTCCTCACGGTCGTCGGCCCGCCGGCGTCGTGGATCGTGCTGGCGGCCAGCCTGTTCTTCGTCGTCTTCTACTCCGCGCCGCCGCTGCGGCTGAAGGAGCGGCCCTTCGCCGATTCGATCACGAGCAGCATCCACTTCTTCTCCCCCGCGGTGTACGGCCTGGTGCTCGCCGGCGCCGCCTGGACGCCCCAGCTGGTCGCGATCGTCGCGGCGTTCGCGCTGTGGGGCGTCGCCTCGCACGCCTTCGGCGCCGTGCAGGACGTCGTCGCCGACCGCGAGGCGGGGATCGCCTCGATCGCGACCGCACGCGGCGCCGCGTGGACGGTCCGGTTCGCCCTCGTCTGCTACGCCGCCGCCGGCCTCGTCATGCTGGCCGCGACGTGGCCCGGTCCGCTCGCGGGGCTGCTCGTCGTGCCCTATCTCGTCGCGGTCTGGCCCTACCGCAGCATCCCCGATGCGTCGGCGGACGCCGCGACGCGCGGGTGGCGGGCCTTCCTGTGGCTCAATCAGCTCGCCGGCTTCGGGGTGACGCTCCTGCTGATCTGGTGGTGGATCCTCACGGCGTGAGCCGCGGCATCCGCGATGCCTGCCGCCGCCGGTCGAGCCGCGGCATCCGCACGCGGAAACGGGGCAGGTCCTGCACCGTGGGGCGGGTTCTTCCCTGCCCCACGGCGCGAAACCTGCCCGGATGCCGCGGGCGCCGCGCCCTACTGCGAGTCGGTCAGCGCGATCAGGCGCTCGAGCGCCGCGGTCAGGCGGGCATCGGCCTCGCCGTACGCGGTCCAGTCGCCCGCCTGCAGCGCCGCCTGGCGCTGCATCATCGCCGCATTGGCCTCCTGCAGGAGCGCGTCGATCTCGACATTGACGGTGCCGCCGCCGGTGCCGCCGTCGCCCGCGTCCCCGTCGCCGGGCGCCGCGGTCTCCCCGGGCGTCGGCTCGACCTCGCCGTCGCCGGCGTCGGCGCCCGAGTCGCCGCCGAAGAGGGTGTTGAGGGCCTCGTCGAGGGTGTCCTCGAAGGCGATCTCGTCACCGAACGCGACGAGCACCTTCTGCAGCGTGGGCAGCTGCGTGCCGCCCGAGGACTGCACGAAGACCGGCTGGACGTACAGGAAGCCGCCTCCCACCGGGAGCGTGAGCAGGTTGCCGTTGAGCACCTCCGACTGTCCTTGACGCAGCAGGTTGATCTGGCCGGAGATCACCGGATCGGCGTCGAAGGTGTTCTGCACCTGGCCGGGACCCGGCACCGTCGTGTCGGCGCTGATCTCGAGCATCCGCAGCTTCCCATAGTCCTCCGCGACCGTCCCCGCGTCGCCGCCGGCGTCGGAGTCCACGGCGAGATAGCCGGTGAGGATGTTGCGCGAGGCCGTTCCGGTTCCCGGCGGGATGAAGGTCGTGAACATCGAGAAGGTCGGCTCCTCCTGTCCCGGCATCTGCATGGAGAGGTAGTACGGCGGCTGCAGGCGCGAGGAGTCCTGCGGGTCGTTCGGCGTGGCCCATGCGTTGTCGCGCTGGTAGAACGAGCGCGCGTCGTCGACGTGGTACTGGCCGAGCATCGCCCGCTGCACCTTGAACAGGTCGGTGGGATAGCGGACGTGGCTCATGAGCTCGCCCGACATCTCGCTGATCGGCTCGATCGTCGCCGGGTAGATGTTCTGCCACGCCTGGAGCACCGGGTCCTCGGGGTCCCACGCGTAGAGCGTGACGGACCCGTCGTACGCGTCCACGGTGGCCTTGACCGAGTTGCGGATGTAGTTGATGTCGTCGATCGCGAACGTCGGCGACGGGTTCGCGGAATCCGCGATCGCCTGCGAGAGGCTGACGGTGCGCGAATACGGGAACGTCGAGGCCGTCGTGTATCCGTCGAGGACCCAGACGATCCGGCCGTCGACGACCGTCGGATACGGATCGGCGTCGAGGTCCAGGTACGGGGCGACCTTGGACACCCGGGTGTACGGGTCGCGGTCGTAGAGGATCTGCGAGTCGGGGTTGACGTAGTCCGAGAGCAGGATGTCGGTCGACTGGAACTTCATCGCGTAGATCAGCTGGTGGAAGAGGTTGCCGATCTTCGGCCCGCCGTCGCCCGTGAAGGTCGTCTTGGTCTCGTTCGCGCCCTCCTCCCCGCGCGGGTAGTCGAGCTCGACCGGCTCGGAGCCCTCGGGGGCGCCCACGATCGAGTACAGCGGCGAGTTCTCGCCGAAGTACACCCGGGGCTGGAAGTCGGGGTTCTCGCTCAGGAAGCCCGTGGTGGGGATCCCCTGCTCGAGGAAGACGGGGTTCCCGTCGGTCGTGCGCTGGTTGCCCGCCGCGACGACCAGGCCGTAGCCGTGGGTGTAGACGACGGTGCGGTTCTGCCACGTCGCCGCGTCGCCGAGCGCCTCGAGGTCGAGCTCGCGCACCGAGACCACGGTGTCCTGGGACTGGCCGTCGATCTCGTACCGGTCGACGTCGAGCACCTCGGTGAACTGGTAGTAGGCGCGGAACTGCTCGAGCTGGCGCACCGTGGGGCCGATGATCGCCGGGTCCATGATGCGGATGGATGCCGTGGTCTCCGCGTCCGCACGCAGGGCGCCCGGCGTGGCGTCGGTGACGGCCGTGGTCTCGGTCTTCTCGAGGCCGTCGATGCCGTAGGCGTTCTTGGTCATCTCGAGGTTGCGCTCGATGTACTGGCTCTCGAGGGTGAACTGGTTCGGCGCGACCTGGAAGCGGTCGACGACCCACGGGTAGCCCACTCCGACGACGATCGCCGAGACGACGAGGAGCGCCGTCCCGATGAGGGGGAACCGCCACCGGCCGATGACCGCCGTCACGAAGAACAGCAGCGCCACGAGGGCGGCGATGCCGGCGAGGATGGCCTGCCCGGGGATGACGGCGTTGACGCCCGTGTACCCGGGGCCGGTGATGAGGTCGCCCGTCTCGGTGAGCGTCTTGTAGCGGTCGAGCCAGAGGCTGGCGGCCTGGACCAGGAGATACACGCCCGCGAGCACGGCGAGCTGGATGCGCGCGGCCTTCGAGATGCGCAGCTCCCAGCGACCGCCGTCGCGCGCACCCGCGCGCACCGAGCCGTAGAGGTACGACACGACGCCGGTGAGCAGGAGGCAGATCAGCAGGACCGCCGAGACGAAGCCGAGCAGGGCGCTGTAGAAGGGCATCGCGAACAGGTAGAAGCCGGTGTCGAGGCCGAACTCCGGGTCGGCCATGTCGGTCGTCACGCCGTTGACCCACAGCCACGCGGTCTCCCACTGGGTGGAGGCGGTGAAGCCGGCGAAGAAGCCGAAGAAGACCGGGATGCCCCACATGGCGAGGCGTCGGAGGGGCTCGACGACCTCCTGGTAGCGGTCCAACTGGCTCGACAGCCGGGCGTAGACGGGCCTCAGACGGTAGGCGAGCTGGATGGTCAGCCAGACGGGGACCGCCATCGCGAAGAACCCGATGAGGAACATGGACGCGCCGGCGATCCACTGCGTCACCAGCACCGAGTCGAAACCGAGCTGGCGGTACCAGAGCCAATCCGAGTACAGCGACGCGAAAAGGAAGAACCCGATGAGCAGGGCGGCGACGATCGCGAGCGATATCGCCACGACGCGTCGGGAGGTGCGAGGGGCCGCCGGCTTCGGCGCAGAAGTCGTGGTCACCATTCCATCCTAGGCGCGCCGGTCTGTACGCGAGCCACGAGCGTGCCGCGAGGAACCGGGACGGCGGCGCGCGCGGTGGGGCCGCCGGGAGCGGGCCTCAGGGCGTCTCGCACGAGGGCAGGGCGTCGTGGTCCCCGCCCTCCCGCAGGGCGTCGAGGGCCGCGAGGGAGTCGTCGAGGGTGTCGACGGCGAAGACCCGCAGCCCCGACGGCACGTGCCCCACGACCTCGTCGCAGTTCTCGATCGGGGCGAGGAAGACGTCGGCCCCGGCATCCCGCGCGCCGTGGAGCTTCTGACGGATGCCGCCGATCGGCCCCACATCGCCGTCGGCCGTGATCGTGCCGGTGCCCGCGACGGCCTCGCCGCCGGTCAGATCGTCGGGCGTGAGGGTGTCGATGATGCCGAGCGCGAACATCATGCCGGCGCTCGGGCCGCCGACGTTGTCGAGCTGGATCGTGACGTCGATCGGGAAGTCGTAGTCCGAGATGATCGTCACGCCGATCTGCCAGGTCTGGTCCGCATCGCTGTAGGTCGGCGTGACCTCGACCTCGCGCCGCTCGCCGCCCCGGTCCACGGTGAGGGAGACGGGCTCGCCCTCGGCGCGCTGGATGGCCTCGCGCAGCTCGTCCACGTCGACCAGCGGCTCGCCGTCCGCGGCGAGGAGCACGTCGTCGGGCTCCAGGATGCCCTCGGCGGGAGACCCCTCCGGCACGGAGTACACCTGCACCCGCGAATCGATGTCGAACCCGAGCTGCGAGAGGGCGGCCGCCGTGGCCTCCTGCTGCGAATCCACCATCAGCGCCGCGTTCTGCTCGCTGCGCTGCTGCGTGCTCTGGCCCGCCGGGAAGACGGAGTCGAGGGGAACGACCGCGCGGGAGGAGTCGAACCACGCACCCACGAGCTCGAGCCAGGAGGGCGTGCGCTCGCGGTTGCCCACCACCTGCACCGTCGTCAGATGGAGGGCGCCCGTCGTCTCGAAGGTCTCCGCGCCCTCCACCTGGATGAGGGGGATCTCCTCGCCGTCGGCGCCGGTCGTCACCCCCAGGGTGTTGTAGACCGGTCCGGGCTGCTGGATGACGTAGCCGGTGGGCAGGAACGACAGCGTCGCCAGGATCACGAGGGCCACCGCGAGGGCCGTGTATCCGGCGCGGACGCCGCGACGGAGGGGCGGTCGCCGGGCGGGCGCGACGGTGACGTTCTCGTCGAACAGCGCCACGGCACAACCTTTCTTCGCCGTCCAGGCGGGATGGGGCGTTCGCGGTCGGCGTACGCTGAGGAGGAGCCCGGCCGCCAGGGCGCGGGGTGCTGCGACTAGCGTAGAACCACCGTTGGCAGACACGCTGGGAGGCGGCTGAAGTGGATCCTGACGAGCCCGGACCCGAGGATTTCTCCGAGATCCTGCGGCGCATGATGGGCGGCGGCCAGATCGACCCCGACGAGATCGAGCGGCTGACCGGCATGCGCGTGGACCCGGCCATGATGGCGCAGGCGATGCAGCAGATGCGCGGCATGTTCGAGTCCGGAGCCGACGGCATCCCGTGGGAGCTTGCGGAGCGACAGGCGATGCAGCTGTCGGAGGCCGGCGGCCTGAGCGTGACCGACGGCCAGCGCGTCGAACTCGACACGGCCCTCGGTCTCGCCGAGCTGTGGCTGGGCGAGGCCACGACGATCTCCGGCCTCGCCCGCTCGCCGCAGGTGATGACGCGCGCCGAGTGGGTGCGTGCGAGCATGCCCGTGTGGCGGGAGCTCTCCGAGCCCGTTGCGACGAGCATCGCCGACGCACTCACCCGCACGCTCGAAGAGCAGGCGCCGGAGGAGATGCGCGCGATGCTGCAGGGCGCCGGCAAGCTCATGCGCCAGGTGGGCGGATCGCTCTTCGCGACGCAGCTGGGCCAGGTCGTCGGCCGTCTCTCGACCGAGGTCATCTCGGGCGGCGATGTCGGCATCCCCGTGATGCCGGCCGGTGACGCCGCGATCCTGCCGCAGAACTTCGCCGACTTCGGCAGCGGGCTCGACATCGGCGAGGACCAGTTGGCGATCGCCGTCGCGGTGCGGGAGCTCGCCCATGCGCGCCTCTTCCGGCACGCGAAGTGGCTGCGTCTGCACGTCATCAGCCAGGTGACCGAGTTCGCGCGCGGGATCGACATCGACACCGATGCCCTGGAGGATCTGGCGGGCCGCTTCGACCCGCAGCGTCCCGAGGAGCTGCGCCAGGCGCTCGAGAGCGGTGCCCTGCTCCCGCAGCACACCGAGGCTCAGCGAGAGGCGCTCTCACGGCTGGAGAACCTGCTCGCCGTCATCGAGGGCTGGGTCGATGTCGTGACGGCGGATGCCACGGCGCGCCTGCCCCGCGCCGACGCGATCGCCGAGACCGTGCGGCGCCGCCGCGCGGCCGGCGGGCCCGCCGAGCAGGCGCTCGCCTCGCTCGTGGGGCTCGAGCTTCGTCCGCGCCGGCTGCGGGAGGCCGCGATGATGTGGCGCGTCGTGACGGATGCCGTGGGCGTCGCCTCGCGCGACGCGCTCTGGGACTACCCGGACTTCATGCCCGGCGCGTCCGACATCGACGACCCCGACGCGCTCGTGGCGCGGATCCGATCCCGCGAGGGCGGCGTCGCCGCCGACGCGGCCGACGAGGTGGACGACGCGATCGCCCGCATCCTCGCGGGCGAGGAGCCGTCGGATCCGGCGGACGACGCGGCGACCGGCGACGACGCGGACGCGGCGGGCGCGGACGACGACGGGCCCGGCGGGGAGCCGACGCCCGGTCGCTGATCCTCCTCCACACCTCGTCGCGCCGCTCCCGGCTTTGGGGTCGGTGTGGATAGCGGGATTCGGCGGCGCATCCCCCGCCACAATCGCGGGATGACGGTGATGCTTCGCCTGGACCCCGCCCTCGTCCCGCTCTGGCGCGACGCCACGACCCTGCAGTTCGGAGCCCACGCGCACGCCGTCCTGCAGGATGTCGAGCCCTGGCAGGGACGGCTGCTGCGCGAACTCCAGCGGGGGTTCCCTGAGTCGGGGCTCGACGTCTGGGCCGACCTGTCCCGCATCCACTCGCGCGAGGTGCGCGCGTTCCTCGACCGGCTGGGTCGGGCCGTGCTCCGCTCCGACACCGAGCGGGCCGCCGTCATCCCGCGCCTCTTCGTCGAGACGCCCCGAGGCGCGGCGCGGGGCGTGCTGGCCCGCGCCGTCATCACGGCCCTGGAGGGCACGGGCGCGCGCGTCGGCGTGTGGGAGCGACGGCGCGACGGCGACGACGCCCCCTATCCCCCGTCTTCAGCGTGCGATGCGGTCGTGCTGCTCGCCGATCACGTCCTCGACCCCGGCACCGCCCGAGCGCACCTCGCCGCGGACCGCACGCATCTCCCCGTCGTCGCCACGGGGACGGGTGTGACGGTGGGTCCGCTCATCGTTCCCGGCGTCACTCCGTGCGGAACGTGCCTCGATCTCGCGCGGCGCGACGCCGACGAGGACTGGCCCGCGCTGGCCGCCCAGCTGCTCGACGCTCCGCCCGTGCCGGTGCCCGCCGATCTCGCGCACGAGGCCGCCGCCGAGACGGTGCGCCTGATCAGCGCGGCGGGCGGGGGCCCCGCGCGTGCGAGCGAGCTGCGGAGGGACGGGACGACGCAGACCCGGGTGCACCCGCCGCACGCGCAGTGCGGGTGCCGAGCTCTGCCAGGAACCGCGACGGCTCCCGTTCCCCGCGCTCTCCCCGGAGCGACCACGACAGTGAAGCGGTTCGCCGTGCCCGCGTGAGCCCGACGTACAGCAGGCGGCGCTCCTCATCCGCCTGTTCGATACCCCTCGCGTAGGAGATCGGCAACAGGCCCTCGGCGAGGCCGACGATGCGCACGTGGTCCCATTCCAGGCCCTTCGCGGCGTGGAGCGTCGCGAGCGTGACCGTCTGCCGTTCCGGCTCGTGCTGGTCCTTCGCCCGTGCCGCCAGGTCGTCGGTGAAGGCACGGAGCGTCGTCTCGGGCGGCGCCGCCTCGGCGAGGCGCGCGATCGCCGCGCGCGCCTCCCACGCGTCACGGAGGGCACCCGCCGCGTCGGGCGGCTCGGGAGACTGTCCGAGCGAGCGCAGCACGTCGCGCACCGCGTCGACGAGGTCGCCCCGGGGGCGCGCCACCGACTCACCGCGCAGCATCATCACCGCCTCGCGCACTTCCGGCAGGTCGAAGAACCGGCGCCCTCCCAGCACCGTCGTGGGAACGCCCTCCGCCGCAAGCGCGGTCTGCAGCATCGCCGACTGGGCGTGCAGGCGGTAGAGCACGGCGAACTGGTCGGCCCGCGCGCCGCGGTCGATCGCGGTGCGGATCGAGCGCGCGACGTCGCGCGCCTCGGCCTCGTCCGTCGGGTGCACCGAGACGGCGATGCCCTCGGCATCCATCCGCGCCGGCGCTTCGGCGCCCGCCGCCACGAGCGAGAGAGCGCCCGGACGCCCGCGCATGAGCGTGTTGGCGGCGCCGAGCACGTCGTCGCTCGAGCGATGGTTCCGCTCGAGCCGCACGAGGGTCGCGTCGGGATGGCGCCGCTCGAACTCGAGCAGGAACCGGGGGTCGGCGCCCGCGAACGAGTAGATCGTCTGGCTCGCGTCGCCGACGACGCAGATGTCGTCGCGCGATCCGAGCCACAGTTCGAGCAGTCGCTGCTGGAGGGGCGAGACATCCTGGTACTCGTCGACGGTGAAGTGCCGGTACTGCTCGTGCACGGCGCGCGCGACGCGCGGCTCGGACTCCATCATCCCCGCGCAGACGAGCAGGATGTCTTCGAAATCGAGCTGACGGCGCTCGTCCTTCAGTCGCTCGTACGCGGCGTGCAGCTCGACGACGTCGTCGCCGCCCAGGCGGCCGATCCCCGGGCGACCCAGCCGCGCGTACGCCTCGATGGAGATCATCGCGACCTTCCGCCACTCGATGTCGGCGGCGAGGTCGCGAAGCGTGGCCGTGTCGAGGTCGCGGCGGGCGGCGACCGCCGCATCGGCCAGGACGCGCACCTTGTTCGGCACGATCGGCGGCGCGCTCTCGCCGCCCGCGACGACGGGCCAGAAGTAGTTCACCTGAGCGAGGGCGGCGGAGTGGAAGGTGCGCGCCTGCACCCCGTCGATACCGAGAGCCCGCAGGCGCCCTCGCATCTCCCCCGCGGCGCGCGTCGTGAAGGTGAGCGCCATGACGCGCTGCGGCGAGAACGCCCCCGTGTCGACGCCGTGGGCGATGCGGTGCGTGATGACGCGGGTCTTGCCCGTGCCGGCTCCCGCGAGCACCCGCACGGGACCGCGGAGGGCGACGGCCGCTTCGCGCTGGCGTTCGTCGAGTCCGGACAGCGCGCGATCGGGTCCGTCCGGGCCGGTCACGCCGGCGGTCATGCGTCGGCGCTCGCCCGTGCGTGCCAGCGCTCGATGAGACCGCGGGAGATGGACGCCGGTCCGGGCAGGCCGATCTCCCCCTCCCCGGCGAGCGCGAGCCCGATCTGGTCGGCGGTGAACCAGCGCACGTCCACGATCTCGGTGCCGTCGGGACGCGCGGTCCCGGCGTCGTCGGTCCGGGCGAGGAAGCCGAGCATGAGCGAGCGCGGGTAAGGCCACGCCTGCGAGCCGACGTACTCGATGTCGCTGACGAGGATGCCGGATTCCTCCTCGATCTCGCGTACCAGCGCCTCCTCGGCCGACTCCCCCGCCTCGACGAATCCGGCGAAGCACGAGTAGCGTCCCGGCCCCCACGCCGCGTTCGAGCCCAGCAGGAGCCGCTCGCCGTCGGTGACGGCGACGATGACGGCGGGATCCGTGCGGGGGAAGTGCTCCCGCGAGCAGCCGGGGCAGTGCCGCGCCCAGCCGGCCTGGCGCAGCTCGGTCTCCGCGCCGCACGCCGGACAGTATCGGGACTCGGAGATCCAGCGGCCCAGGGCGCGCGCCTCGGTCAGCAGGGCGGTGTCTGCGGCGGGGAGCGCCCCGCCCAGGGCCCGCAGCTCGGCCCAGCCCTCGGGAGCGTGGCCCTCCTCGAGCGCGAGCAGAATCATCCCGCCGTCCTCGCCGCGGCCGAGGAGCGCGACGGCGTCCCCCGGCGCGATCTCGCCGGGGCCCACCAGCACGAGAGCGTCGCCCGCGCCGACGTCGGCCTTCCCCTCGCGCAATCGGAGGACCCGCGTTCCGGGAGAGCGCAGGGCTCGCGCGATCACGTCCGGCTCGGCGCGTTCCTCGGCCACCCGTGAGAGCGGGACCCGCGGCGCGGGCACCGCTCCGGCGGCGCGCTGCAGCGTCATGGATGACCTCTTTCGCGGGCGTGGCGCAGATCCTGAGGCGGAGCGCCGACCTACCCTGGGGACATGGCACGCTCCCCCCTCACTCTAGCCGCGGCGGCGAGCGCCGCCCTGCCGGGCGTCGGGGCCGTCACCACGTCGACGCTCTCGACCGGGCAGTCGGGTCGCTACGATGCGGCACTGCTCGGGCTCGACGACGGCACGCGCGTCGTCGTGCGCGTTCCCACGGACGAATCCGCTGCGAGCGACCTGGCGGCGGAGGTGCTCGCGCTGCGCGCGCTGACGCCGGGCGCCCGCGCCCTGCTGCCCTTCCGCGTGCCCGAGGTGCGGGGGGAGGCGACCCTCGGCGACGACCGCGTCGTCGTCGCCGACTTCCTCCCGGGGTACCGGATCGAGCCGCCCCACATCCCCTCCGGACCCGGCGCCGCGTCATCCATCGGCGCCGCTCTGGCGGCCGTGCACGCGCTGCCCGCCTCCGTCGTGCGCGCCGAGGGGCTTCCCCTGCGCACGCCCGCCGACGTCCGCCGCACCGTGGAGACTCTGATCGAGCGAACGGCGGCGACCCGCCGGCTGCACGCGGCCCTCGCGACCCGGTGGCGCTCGGCGATCGACGACGAGGAGCTGTGGCGGTTCGAGTCCACCGTCATCCTCGGTGAGACCGGCGCGGCATCCTTCCTGTTCGAGGACCGCGGCGACGCACCGACCGTCGTCGGCGTGCTCGGGTGGCACCGTTTCGGCGTCGGGGACCCCGCCGTCGACCTGCACTGGCTGGCCGGCGCTCCCGAGGCGATCGACGACGTGTACACCGCGTACGCCGAGACCGGCCCGCGCTCGCCCGACGCCAACCTGCGCACCCGCGCCCGCCTCTATGCCGAACTCGAGTTCGCCAAGTGGCTCCTGCACGGTCACGAGCAGCAGCGCCCCGACATCGTCGACGATGCCGTCGCCCTCCTGGACGCCCTGGTGGACGGCCTCGGATCGTCGAGGTCGCGCCTGGACGCCGCCTCGGCCGCGGGCGTGGACGAGGCGATGCGCCTGCTCGACGAGGGGACGCCCGCCGCCGCGCTGCCGGAGGAGCCGTCCACGGCGATGCAGACCGATGCGTACGACCCCCGCATGATGTCGCTGTTCGTCGCAAAGGAGCTCGAGCACGAGGATGCCGAGGCTCCGCCCGGCCTCTCCCGCCCCTCGACCGTGCGGGGCGACGACGGGCCGGACGAGCGACAGGATGCCGGCGCCGACACGGCCCCGATCGACCCGATCGATCTGGCCGGCTGGCGCTCCGACCCCGGCGCCGCCGAGTCGGGCGCCGACGGCGCAGCGGCGGGCGAGCGCTCCGCCGCGCCCGGCCACGATGACAGCGACGAGGTCCGCGAGGCTCAGCGGGCCTCCCGCGCCGCATTCCAGCGCTGGGCCAGGTCCTCCTCCGAGTAGGAGCCCTCCCCGCGGATCACGAGGTCGTCGGCGATGTAGTAGAGCGCCACGTCGATCTCCTCGAGGGGGACGCCGCGCGCCCGGTGGTAGGCCAGGCGGTACAGCGCGAGCTGCAGCATCCGCTCCTCCCGCTCGGCATCGGATGCGGGCGGGCGTCCGGTCTTCCAGTCGACGATCTCGTACCGGCCATCGCGCCGGTAGACGGCGTCGAGCTTGCAGATCACGACGTGCGCTGCGCCCCGGGTGCCGCGGAGAACGAAGTCGATCTCCGACTCGACCTCGACGGGGGCGAGCGGCCCCCATTCGGACGCTTCGAAGACGCCCTTGAGCGCGTCGAGCCGCGCAGCATCGTCGTCAGAGGCCGAGGAGGCCTCGGCCTCGTCGTCGTCGAGCTCCCACAGGGCGTCGTCCAACGAAGGCCCGCGTCCGCCCGCACCCGAACGCTGCTCCACCCATGCGTGGAAGAGCGTGCCGATCCGGGTCTGGCGGTAGGGGCGCTCGGGCATCGGACGCGCGATGCGCCGCAGCGTCCCTTCGTAGTCGCCGACCCAGTCCTTGAATCGGGACGCCGGTACCCTGACGGGCGGCTCCGGCGCATCCCCTCCGCGGGAGCGACGCTCTGCGAGGAGGAGCGCGAGGTCGCGGGACGCCTCGATCGGCGGCCGTTCCGCCGCCGCCGCGACCGCCGCCGCCGCCGCCGCCACGCGCGGGCGACGCGTGCGGGGAGCCTCGCCGAGGGGGTCCATCGGCCACGTGATGATGCGTCGGTCGCCCTCGAAGGGGTTCTCGCCCGGCTCGGGCCGCACATGATCGACGCCCAGGGCCGCGGCGATCTCCGCCAGGTAGGGGGCGGGCTCCCTCGGCTTCTGCCCACCCGCCCAGGAGGAGCCCGACAGCAGCAGGTGCTCCCGCGCCCTCGTGATCGCGACGTAGGCGAGGCGCCGTTCCTCGTCGCGCTGGCGGGTCCTTCCCGCCTCGACGAACTCGGCGATCGCGGCGTTCAGCGCCTGCTGCGTCGGGGCGTCGTGCGCACGCCACGCCAGGCGCGGCAGCCACTCCGCGTCGCCGCGGAAGTCGTAGGGCAGCACCCCGAAGCCGAGCCAGGCCTTCGTGTCGCGGGGTGCGACCGGGAGCTCGCCCTCGACGACGCGGGCGACGGCGACGGCATCCCACTCCAGCCCCTTCGAACCGTGGATCGTGAGCAGCTGCACCACGTCGTCCTCGGGGGGTTCGGTGCGCGGCGCGAACTCGTCCAGCTGCTCGGCGTGGTCGAGCCAGGCGATCAGGCTGCGCACCGTGCCCCGGTCATCGGCGGCGAGGAACGCGTGCACCTCGTCGGTGAAGGCGCGAAGCTGCGCCGAGGCGATCCGCGCCGGCCCGTGGGCCTCGTTCGCGGCGAGTTCGATGTCGAGCCGCAGTTCGAGCTCGATCATCCGCACGAGTTCGGGGATCGGCAGAGCCGCGGCCTGGCGGAGTCCCCGGAACATCGCCGCAGCCTCGCGCAGGCGTTCGCGCGCCGCGGGTGAGAAATCCCGCAGCCAGCCGTGGTCGTCGCGCGCGCGCCCGACGAAGTCGAGCGCCTCGACGATCGACCCGGGCTGATCCGCGCCCGCACCCGCGCGGACCGCGTCCGCGACGGCCGGCTCGAGCGGCGCGAGCGTGTGGTCGTGGCTCGCCAGGCGTCGCGCGAGCTTCTCGAGCAGCCGCAGGTCGGCGAGCCCCACCGCGAACCTCGGGCCGGAGAGGACGCGGATGAGCGCCGATCCCGCGGTCGGGTCGTCGACGACGCGCAGGACGCTCACGACATCCACCACCTCGGGCGTGGAGAGCAGCCCGCCGAGGCCGAGGATGTGACGCGGGATGCCGCGCGCGGCCAGGGCATCCGCGAACCGCTGCATGTGCTTCTTCCCGCGGAAGAGGATCGCGCCGCGCGTGGAGCGCCCCTGCGCGGTGCGCTCGGCGCGCACCGCCTCGAACCATGCGGCGACGGCATCCGCCTCGGCGTCCACGTCGTTCTCGAAGGCGACCTCCAGGCGCCCCGCCGTGACCCCCGGACGGGGCCGGAGGGGACGGACGGGCACGGGGCTGGAGGCGGCGAGCGGCGCGAGGACGGCGTTGGCGGCGCGCAGCACGACATCGCTGTTGCGCCAGCTGGTCATGAGGGCGTGCTCCCCCGTCGATCCCCCGCGACCGAAGGCGCGCGCGAAGCCGCCGAGGTTCCCGGCGCTCGCGCCCCGCCACCCGTAGATCGACTGATGAGGGTCGCCGACGGCCATGACCGCCTCGCCGCCGAAGAGCTCGGACAGCAGCAGCGTCTGCACGACGGACGTGTCCTGATACTCGTCGAGCAGGACGACGCGGTAGCGGCGCCGCAGCTCGTGCCCCACGGCCGCGTGGGCCCGCACGATGCGCAGCGCCCCCGCGACCTGATCGGAGAAGTCGAGCACCCCGCGTCGCGCTTTCTCGGCCGCATACGCGTCGGCGAGGTCGGCGAGCACCGCGAGCCCCGACACCTTCTCCGCAGCGACCCGCACGTCGCGGTACACCCCGTCGGGCAGACGCTTTTCGCTCGGGCGTTCGAGCACGTCCGCGAACTCCGCGGCCATCGTGCGGAGGCGATCGGTCTCGACGAGATTGTCGACGGCGTCGCGCGCGACGCGAAGCGCGCCGTCGATGATCGTCGACATCGCCTCCGTGCGGTGCTCGAGACGCTCGTCGTCGCTCGAGAGCACGACGCGGCGCATCAGCAGCCACGCGGCGGACTCCGAGAGCACGGCCGCATCGGCGTCGCGCCCGAGCAGCACCGCGTTCTCCCGCACGATCTGATCGGCGAAGCTGTTGTACGTCGCGACGGTGGGCCGCTGCAGCAGATCCCCTCCCTCCACGCGGTCGGCGACCGGCGCGAGACGATCCAGCGCCGCCGTCCGCGCCGCCCGCGCCCGGAGCTCGATCGGCGCGGTGTCGCGGCCGGCGCGGGACGCCGCGTCGCGCTCCTGCTCCGCGCGGCGTTCGATGCGCGCGAACTCCTCCAGCGCGCCCTCCGTGTGCAACGCGCCGAGGCGCGCCAGGAGGCCGCGCTCCTCGAACTCGGACAACCGCTCGAGCCGCCGGCGGATCCGCTCGCCGAGCTCCCCCGCGGCCTTCCGCGTGAAGGTCAGCCCGAGAACCTCGTCTCGACGGACGAGCCCGTTGGCCGCGAGCCAGACGACCCGCGAGGCCATCGTCTCCGTCTTGCCGCTGCCCGCACCCGCCACGATGAGGGCGGGGCGCAGCGGAGACTCGATGACCTCCGCCTGCTCGTCGGTGGGCGGGAACTGGCCGAGCGCGGCGGCGATCGCGTGAGCCGACACCCGCGGCCCACCCTGCGTGGGGGAGGTCACGGCGCGCTCACCGCGCCGATCGTGTGGATGCGGCAGAGGCCGTACGAGTGGTCCTTCCGGCAGTGCTCGTCGAAGGGTGCGCGGAAAGCGGCGCCCGCCATCGTCGCGGCGGCCGTGTCGATGCGCGACAGGAACGCGGCGCGGGCGGCGTCGTCGAGCGGCGCCTGCCGCGGCTCGGCCCAGTCCCGGCGCGTGGCGGTCGGCACGAGGACGAGCAGCTTCGCTCCGCCGGGACGCAGTCCGTCGACGCCCGGGATGAGCCCGTGCTCGAGAGCCAGCTGGTACGCGGCGAGCTGGGGGTTGTCGACCACCTTCGCGTCGGTCTGCGGCTCCCTCTTACCCGTCTTCAGGTCGACGATGACCACCTCTCCCGCACCGGTGACCTCGACGCGGTCGATGTAACCGCTCAGCACGACCTCGCCCCGGCGCTCGTCACCCGGGGTGAGCGGGATCTCGAAGTGCGGCTCGGCGTCCAGCAGCCGTCCTCCCTCTCGCTCGAAGGAGACGAGGTAGCGGTGCAGGCGTCGCACGAGATCCCGCGCGCGGTGCCGCTCCGCGCGCTCCCGCCACGGGGCCTCGAACTCGAGCTCCCCCCAGCGGTCCTCGACGACGCGCCACAGGGACTCCTCGTCGGTTGCCCCGGCGGTCTCCAGCGCCGAATGAAGGATCGTCCCCAGCCCCGCCGCGGCGCTGGCGGTCTCTCCTCCGAGCTCGGCGATGACCCAGTTCAGCTCGCATTCCTCGAGCGTGTGCACCCGCGAGGGCGACACGCGCACCTGCTCGTCGGGCGAGCGGAGGGCGGCCGTCGACGTCGGCGGCAGCATCCCGTACCATTCACCGGGCGCAGCGCCGGCGACGCCCTCCTGCGCCAGCAGCACGAGCTCGCCGGCGGCGCGGGGATCGTCCGCCCGGCCGCTCGTGAGCGTGCGCCGGTGGCGGGCGACCAGCCCGCGCAGCGACAGGGGGTGCTCAATGACCGCCGGCGGAACCGACGGCGCCGGCAAGAGGTCGAACAGGATGCTGGGACCGGTGTCGTCGTCGTCGACGGCGGAGACGGCCAGCATCGCCCGCGCCCGCGTGACCGCGCGCACGAACAGCCGCAGCTCGTCGTGCAGCGCCTCTCTGCGACGGTCGAGCACGTCGGGCTCGTGCGCGCCGCCGGAGACGATCGCATCGGCCAGACGCCAGGTCTCGAGCAGTCCGCCGCGGAGGCGCGTGTTGGGCCACACACCCTCCTGGACCCCCGCCACCACGACGGTGTCGAAGTGCTCGCCGAGCGCGGCCGCGGGCGTCAGCACGCGCACGGCGGGGGCGACGGTGGGCGCCGTGAGGGAATCCTCGGCCACGTCCGAGTCGAGCACGTGCCGGACGAAGACCATCGCGTCCTCGTCCGGGGTGCGCTCGACGAACCTCTTGGCGGCCTCGAAAAGCGCCACGACGGCGTCGAGGTCACGATCCGCCTGCGCCGCCAACGGACCGTGTCCACGGGATGCCGTGGCCCAGGAGCGCTCGAGACCGCTCTCCTCCCACACGCTCCAGAGCAGCTCGTGGGGGGTCTCGCGGCGCGCGAGCCCCTCGCGCACCCGGCGCAGCGTGTGGGCGGCACGGGCGGCGCGGTGAGCCTCCCGCGTGTCGACGAACGAGAACTCGAGCGGATTCGCGAGCGCGGAGCGCAGCAGCTCGCGCGGGGGCGTCGATCCTCCCGAGGCGAGGTCGGCGTGGCGCATCGCGAGGCGGAGCCTTCGGAGACCGATGGGGTCGAGCCCGCAGATCGAACCCGAGAGAACCCCCTCGACATCCTCGGCCGTCCACGATGCGGGCTCGCGCGCGGCGAGTGCGATGACCCCCAGGAGGTCGCGCACCGGTGAGCGGCTGCCCAGCGGCGTGCCGGGTCCGGCAGCCCGCGTGGGCACCTCCCGAGCCGCGAGCTCGGCCTCGAGCACCCGCACCTGCGCCGAGTCGTGTGAGATGACGGCGCAGTCGTGCCAGGGCACCCCGTCGAAGACGTGGCGTTCACGCAGCAGACGCGCGATGCGATCCAGCTCCTCCGAGGCCGAACGCGCCGTGAGCACGCGCACCGAGGTGTCGTCGGCCGCGGGCGGGACCGGCGCGGCGCGGTGCGCGGCGATTCCGGACGTGCCGATGCGCGCCGTCACGCGCCGCGCGAGGGCGATCATCGCCGGGGTGCCGCGATGCGTGCCGTGCAGGACGTGCACGGAGCCGAGGGATGCCGCCAAACGGGCGAAGTGCGCGGGCGATGCCCCGCGGAACGCCCCCGAGCCGACGTCGGGATCGCCGAAGGCCAGCACGGCGACCCCGCGCCGACGCCAGGCCTCGAGCAGGTGCACGCCCGCGACGGTGAGCTCCTGCGCGTCGTCGACGAGGATGACACGCAGGGCCGACGCGGCACCCAGCGCAGCATCGTGCGACGCCGCCATCGTCGTGATCGCGGCCGCCTCCCTCACGAGACCCGCCGCGTCGCGATGCGCGCCGCGCATCGACCGACGCACCTCGCGGTATTCGCCGAGGAACGACGCCATCGCCTCCCACGCCTCGCGGCCACCCGCGCGGGCCAGGCGCGCGACGGCGCCGTCATCGATCCCGAGCGCGGCGCACTCGGCGAGGAAGGTGCGCACCTCGGTGCGGAAGGCACGGGTCTCGCGCACATCGGGAGGCAGCCACGCCGGCCACCGGTCGTTGCCGTCCGCGGCGTCCTCGGCGTCGCCGGCCAGGAGATCCTGGATTATCTGGTCCTCGTCGGCGCCGGTCAGCAGCTGGGGCGGCTCCTCGCCCGCGTGCACCGCCTGTGCTCGCACGATCTGGAAGGCGAAGGCGGCCACCGACCGCGCAAGCGGACCGGCCGTGGGCCGATCCGCGGCGACCTGCAGGCGGTCGCGCAGGGAGGTGGCGCTCGCGCGCGTGGGCGTGAGCACGAGGATCTGGTCGGGATCCACGGCATCCGACCGCAGCAGCGCGGAGACGCGCGCGATCAGCGCGGCCGTCTTGCCGCTTCCGGGGCCGCCGACGACGACGCCCGACGCGGATGCCTCGAGCCCGACGACGCGCTCCTGGTGCTCGTCCAGACCGGGGAGGGCGGGCGGGTCGAGCTCGTCGGGCTCGTCGGGCTCGTCGATGCGTCCGCCGGCGCGGGTCGGGAGGGAATCGGGCACGGAAAAGACGGTAGCCGCCGCATCCGACATCTCCACTCCCGCCGCGTTCGCCGTGAGCGTGATGCGGGCGAGCGGCGAGCGCGAACGGGTGTCATAGGCTCGGACGTGGCGGCGCGAGGGCGCCGCGCATCCCGAGGAAAGGCAGTCACCCGTGGAGATTCGCATCGGCATCGCCAACACCGGCCGCGAGCTGAACTTCCAGAGCGCGGAGTCCGCCGACACCGTGCGCGCCTCGGTCATCAGCGCGCTCGACGCGGGCTCGTCGCACATCTCCTTCAGCGACGAGAAGGGCAACTCGTACATCGTCCCCTCCGCGGGTCTCGCCTACGTCGAGATCGGCACGGAGGAGCAGCGCCGCGTCGGCTTCGTCGGCTGACGTGTTCATCGTCCTCGCCCTCGTCGTCGCCGCGGCGATCGGCTTCGCGCTGCATTGGGGGATGCCCGGCCGCGACCTGCGCGGGGCGGCCGTCGCGCCGCTCTTCGCCGCCGGCGTCGCGGGCGTCGTGTGGACGGCCCTCACCTGGGCGGGGCTCTCGGAGGCCGACCTCCTCCTCTGGCTGATCGGCCTGGCCGTCCCGGCGTCGCTCACCGTCGCCTTCGTCGCGGCGCTCACCCGCGTGCGCTCGGCGCACGACGCGCGCGAGCGGGCGCGTCTGGGCATCGGCTGATCGTTCCGCCCGGCCCGAGGGCCGGGCGGCTCAGGCGTTCAGCCCCATGGCATCCATTCGCCGCGAGTGCGCGGCCATCAGCTCGGTGAAGACGGGCTCCACCCGCTTCTCGGCCGCGAGATCGAGCGCGTCCTGCGTCGACAGGGCCGCGCGCGCCACGAGCAGCGTGTCGCCCACCAGGCGCCTCCCCCACAGCGAGAGGATCGATCGCCATTCTCCGTCTCCCTCGATCGCCTCGCCGATGATGTCGACGATGGCGCCGCGGTCGTCGTCCGCTTCGAGGATGCGGGAGACGCGGCGGCCCGTCTCGCCGTAGCTGGAAGCGAGCGCGTGGTAGAAGTCGTCGAGGATGCCCGCCGTGACGTGCACGCTGAGCAGGGTCTCCATCGACCGCTCGCCGCGCGTCGTGCGCCGGAACTGCTCGAGCTGCTCGCGGAAGGGCAGCATGACCGTGGTGGGGTCGTCGCCGCGATCGCGGATGAGCGCCACGAGGTCGCGATGCTTGATCAGCGCGGCCCCCGCCGCCCGCGAGAGTGACTCCTTGCCCGCCAGGTCGGGCGTTGCGGTGATGAGCTGGCTGAGCGTCTCGAAGTATCCGAGCTGCAGGTACGCCGCCTGCCCGAGGAACGTGTCCACGTCGGGGGCGAGCTCGGCGAAGTCCACACGCGTCGCGTCCGAGGACTCCCCCCGCGAACGGAGGGTGAGCACGCGACCGGGCGTGCGCCGGCGCCGGAACCATTTCAGCACCGCCCCAGCCTAATGCGCACGGTGTGGCGCCCCCGTGAGGCCCGCAGCGCGCCTCGGGTAGGCTGGAGCAGCCCCGGCGATGGATCGGGGCCCCGCGCCTGCGGATGAGTGGAGGGCGTGGATCCACCCCTCGCGCCCCCGGGCGCTGCACACACAGGCAGCATCTCACTGCCGGACAGGCACTCTCACCGTGACGACTTTCGCCGATCTCGGAGTAGATCAGGACATCGTCGACGCCCTCGCCGCGCGCGGCATCGTCGACTCGTTCCCCATCCAGGAGCAGACGATCCCCCTCGGCCTTCCGGGCCAGGACATCATCGGCCAGGCCAAGACGGGAACGGGCAAGACGTTCGGCTTCGGCATCCCCGTCGTCCAGCGGCTGGGCTTCGACCCCGCCCCGGGCGTGAAGGCGCTCATCGTCGTTCCCACCCGCGAGCTCGCGGTCCAGGTGTTCGAAGACATGGACATGCTGACCGCGAACCGCCCGACGAGCGTCGTGGCGATCTACGGCGGAAAGGCCTACGAGGGCCAGATCGAGCAGCTCAAGGCGGGCGCGCAGATCGTCGTCGGCACCCCCGGTCGCCTCATCGACCTCGCGGGTCAGCGCCTGCTCGACCTCTCGAACGCCACCGAGGTCGTGCTCGACGAGGCCGACAAGATGCTCGACCTCGGCTTCCTGCCCGACATCGAGAAGATCTTCCAGAAGGTGCCGGCGGTGCGGCACACGCAGCTGTTCAGCGCCACGATGCCGGGGCCGATCGTCACGCTCGCGCGCCGGTTCATGTCGAACCCCATCCACATCCGGGCGAACGACCCCGACGAGGGCCTCACGCAGGCGAACATCCGCCACCTGGTCTATCGCGCCCACTCGCTCGACAAGGACGAGGTCATCGCCCGCATCCTCCAGGCCGAGGGGCGCGGCAAGAGCGTCATCTTCACGCGCACCAAGCGCGCGGCGCAGAAGCTCGTGGACGAGCTCGGCGACCGCGGCTTCAACGCGGCGGCCGTGCACGGCGACATGAGCCAGGAGTCCCGCGAGCGCTCGATGGCCGCGTTCAAGGCCGGCAAGCGCGACGTGCTCATCGCCACAGACGTCGCGGCGCGCGGCATCGACGTCGACGACGTCACGCACGTCATCAACCACACGATCCCCGACGACGAGAAGACCTACCTGCACCGCGCGGGCCG
Organism: Microbacterium sp. NPDC078428; assembly: GCF_044542535.1. Lineage (NCBI taxonomy): Bacteria > Bacillati > Actinomycetota > Actinomycetes > Micrococcales > Microbacteriaceae > Microbacterium > Microbacterium sp. NPDC078428. Next base: position 736,305 of record NZ_JBITUP010000001.1, on the reverse strand, counting down.
CACGGGCCGCGCGGGCAAGACGGGCATCGCCGTCACGTTCGTCGACTGGGACGACCTGCACAAGTGGGCGTTGATCAACCGCGCGCTGGAGTTCGGTCAGCCCGAGCCGACCGAGACGTACTCGTCGAGCCCCCACCTCTACTCCGACCTCGGCATCCCCGAGGGCACCAAGGGCCGCCTCGTGACGGCTCCGAAGACGCAGTCGGTCAAGACCCAGCCCTCGGGCCGCGGCTCGGATGCCGCGGCATCCGACGACGCGAAGGGTCGTCGTCGCCGGCGCTCACGCTCGGGCGGCGGCGAGGGCGGTGCGGCGCCCGGCGACGCGACGGTCCAGACCGAGGAGAAGCGCGCCGAGGGCGGCGGAACCCACGACGGCGGCGGTGCCGAGCACCACGATGGACACCCGGCTCCCGCACGCCGGCGGCGGCGTCGGCGGCGTCCGACGGGCGCTACCGGCGCCTGAGCTCCCCTCGCGCGGGCGGGTGCGGGCGCGGACCGGGATGCGCTCCGGCATCCCGGTGTCGACGGACGCGAAGGCGCTCGCCCCCTGACGCCGCCCGCGCCCGGGACGGTCAAGGCCCGGTGGGCGCCGAACCGGTGCCGCGCTCGAGGATGCGCGCGAGCATCTCGTCGCTCGTGGTGTTCTCACCCGGCAGGTTGGGCTTGCCCGAGCCGTGGTAATCGCTGGAGCCCGTGACGATGAGGTCGTGCGCCGCCGCGATCCGGTGCAGCTCGCGTTTGCCCGCCGGCGTGTTCTCGCGATGATCGATCTCGAACCCGGCCAGCCCCAGACGGACGAGCTCCTCGATCACCGGCTCGGGCATCATGCGGTCGCGGCCGGATGGAGCCGGGTGCGCGATCACCGGCACGCCTCCCGCGGCGACGACGAGCCGCACCGCCGTGAACGGATCGGGGGCGTAGTGCGGCACGTAGTACCCCTCGCGGGGATGCAGGATGCCGGCGAAGGCCTCGGAGCGATCGCCCGCCAGGCCGCGTGCGACGAGCGCATCGGCGATGTGCGGGCGCCCCACCGTCGCCCCGTCGGAGGTCTGGGCGAGCACGTCGTCCCACGTGAGATCGAAGTCCCGGCCGATGCGGTCGACGATCCGCTCGGCGCGTCCGCGGCGGTCGGTCCGGATGCGCTCCGTCTCGGCGCGCAGGCCTTCGTCGCCGGGATCGAAGAGGTAGGCGAGCAGATGGACGCTCCGCCATTCGTGCTTCGCGCTGAGCTCGATGCCGGGCACGAAGGTCATCCCGAGGGATGCCGCCGCCTGCGCCGCCTCGTGCCAGCCCGCCGTGGTGTCGTGGTCCGTCAGCGCCATCGTCCGCAGCCCGTGGTCGTACGCCGCCCGCACGACGCCCGCGGGCGTCTCGGTGCCGTCCGACCGGGCGGAGTGCAGGTGCAGGTCGGTCGGACCTGCGAAACCCCGATGCCCTCCGACCACCCACCGATCGTAGCCCGCGCTCGGCATCCTCCCCCGCCGTTCGCGTCCTTCTCCCAGCCGCGGCGCATAGAGTCGGCGCCGTGTTGCGCGCGTCGGGGGTCCTTCTCACCGTGCTGACCGCGATCGCGGCGGCGGTGCTGACCTTTCCGGCCTTCTTCCGCCTGGACCAGACGTTCCCCGTCGCCCAGATCATCTCCTTCCGGCCGCTTCTCGCGGTGGGGTTCGGCGTCGCGGCGGTCGTATTCCTCCTCCTCGCCGCGGCCCGCCCCGTGCGCGCGTTCGCGCTGTCGATGGTCGTCGTGCTCGCTGCCGCCGGCGCCGCCAACGCCGCCGTCGTCGCCTCTCGCGGCCTCGGGACGGCGGAGCTGCCCGCCGCGACCGACGACAGCGTGCGCGTCATGACGTGGAACACCGCCGGCGAGGCCACCGACCCGGCGCTGGTGGCCCAGACCGCCGTCGCGATGGGCGCCCAGATCGTCTCGCTCCCCGAGACGACGATCGAGACGGGCGAGCAGGTCGCGATCGCGATGCGCGAGCTCGGCAGCCCCATGTGGGCCCACCACGTCGAATTCGGCGAGGACTCGTGGGACGCCGGCTCCACGACGCTGCTGATCACCCCCGATCTCGGCGACTACGCCGTCATCCAGTCCTCCGCGGACGGCTCGAGCAACACCGGCGTGCTGCCCTCGGCCGTGGCGATGCCCGTCGATGGGGAGGGCCCCATCGTCGTCGCAGTGCACGCGGTGGCGCCTCGGCCGGCGTACATGCAGAAGTGGCGCGACGACCTCCGGTGGCTGGCCGACCAGTGCGCCGGCGACAACGTCATCATGGCGGGCGATTTCAACGCCACGATCGACCACATGGCGCGGTTCGGGGTCGACGGCGGGGTGCTGGGGGCATGCCACGACGCCGCGGCCGACTCCGGGAACGGCGGCGTCGGAACCTGGAGCACCGACGTGCCCGCGCTCGTCGGGGCACCCATCGACCACGTCCTGCACTCCTCGGGATGGCGCACCACCGGATCCGTGGTGCTCCACTCGCTCGATGGCGCAGGCAGCGATCACCGCCCCCTCGTGGTGCAGCTCGAGCCGACCTCCTGAGCTATGCCGGCCGCGGCGTGGGACACTGGTGCGATGAGTGCAACAGGTGAGACCGGCACGATCGAGACCGTCCCTCAGGATGCCGCGGCCGCACAGCCGCAGGGGGTCGCGAATCGCCGGCAGCGCTTCGGGCAGGGCTTCCTCGACTCCATCTCGGGCGGGTGGGCCGAGCGCCCCGACGACGCCGCCTCGCAGCGCCCCCAGGCCGCCTTCGCCGCCGACCGGCGCCGCGCCGTCTCCGCCGCGTTCCCGGGGCGCCGCATCGTCGTGCCGGCGGGGTCGCTGAAGCAGCGCAGCAACGACACCGACTATCCGTTCCGCCCGCACTCGGCGTTCGCGCACCTGACCGGCTGGGAGAACGACAGCGAGCCGGGTTCCGTGCTCGTGCTCGACCCCGACGGCTCCGCGCACACCGCGACGCTGTACTTCCGCGAGCGGGCCGACCGCACGACGCCGGAGTTCTACGCGGACGCCGCGATCGGCGAGTTCTGGATCGGACCGCGCCCCTCGCTCGGCGCGGTCGCCGCGGACCTTGGCCTGGCCACGGCCCACATCGACGCGTTCACCGCCACGGACGACGACCTCACGGTCGGCGTCGACGACGACCTCACGCGGTTCGTCTCCGAGCTGCGCCTGGTCAAGGACGCGTTCGAGATCGAGCAGCTCCGTCTCGCGGTGCGCGTCACGGCCGACGGCTTCGACGACATCATCCGCGAGCTGCCCCGCGCCACCGCGCACGCCCGCGGCGAGCGCGTCGTGGAGGGCGTGTTCCACCAGCGTGCGCGCAGCGACGGCAACGGGGAGGGCTACGACACGATCGCCGCCTCCGGACCGCACGCGTGCTACCTGCACTGGACCCGCAACGACGGAGAAGTCGTGCCGGGTGACCTCATCCTCGTCGACGCCGGCGTCGAGGTCGACACGTTCTACACCGCCGACATCACCCGCACGCTCCCCGTGTCCGGCCGCTTCACCCCCGTGCAGCGCCGCGTGTACGAGGCGGTGCGAGAGGCGGCCGACGCGGCCTTCGCCGCCGCCCGTCCGGGCGCGCGATTCCGCGAGGTGCACGAGGCGGCGATGACCGTCATCGCTGCCCTCGTGGCTGAGTGGGGCCTGCTCCCGGTGAGCGCCGAGGAGGCCCTCGACGCCGATCGCGGCGGGCACCACCGTCGCTACATGGTGCACGGCACGAGCCACCACCTCGGCATCGACGTGCACGACTGCGCGCAGGCCCGCCGCGAGATGTACTACGACGGCATCCTGGAACCGGGGATGGTCTTCACGATCGAGCCGGGCCTCTACTTCCAGATCGACGACGTGACCGTGCCCGAGGAGTACCGGGGAATCGGCGTTCGCATCGAGGACGACATCCTCATGACCGGGGACGGACCCGTGAACCTCTCCGCCGACATCCCGCGCACGGCCGACGACGTCGAGGCGTGGATGACGCGGCTCTCGCGCTAGCTGCCGCTCAGGAGCGAGCGCGCACGAAGTCGGTCAGCACCGGCGCGAGCGACGCGCCGATCTCGTCGGCGGGGCGCCGGGCGCCCTTCACCTCGAACGAGTGCCCCGCGCCCGGGAGCTCGTGGAGGTGGCCGGCGGGGCAGCCCGCCACGACCCGCTCGAAGTCCGCACGCGGCTGGATGAAGGGGTCGTCCGCGCCCGAGAGGAACAGCTGCGGCTCCTGGATGGCCGCCAGGTGCACGCCCCGGGTCTTCTCGGGCTGCCCCGGCGGATGAAAGGGGTAGCCCAGGTACACGAGGCCCTTCACAGCGAACCCGTCCTCGGCGGCCGCCATCGACGCCATGCGTCCGCCGTACGACTTCCCCGCCGCCCAGAGAGGCGCGTCGACGAGATCGGCGGCGCGGTCGCGCACGGCCCGCCATGTCGCGATCGCGTGCGCCGCGGGGCCGGGCAAGCGGCGTCCGGCCTCCCGGTACGGGAACGTGAAGCGCAGCGTCGCGATCCCGGCGCCGTTCAGCGCGCCCGCGAGCCCCACGAGGAACGGGTGCTCCATCCCCGACCCGGCGCCGTGCGCCAGGACGATGGCCGCCCACGGGTCGGCCGGACCCTCGAGCACGGCCGAGATCTCCACGGTGTCGCGCGGAAGGGCGACGGCGATCTTCACCGGTTCTCGTCGTCGCCTGTGCCGGATGCCCCGGCATCCCCGTCGTCGTCGGAGCGGCGAGGCTGCTCGATCCGCTCTCCGTACCGGGGCGGCTCTGTCGTGCGCTCGCCGTAGCGGGGCGGGTCGGCGGGCGGGGTCGCCGGGGGCAGGGGCGGTGCGGGCGGGGCGGCGGCCCCCGGGGCGGGCGCGGCGGGCGCAGCCGGGGACTCGGACGCACGGCCGAGAACCTGGCGCGCCTTGGCGAGCCCCTCGGCCTCGACCGTGACCTCGTAGTGGTCGGCGACGACCTGCATGACCGAGGCGTAATCGCGGCGGCGGCGCACGAACGAGTAGGTGATGAGGCTCATCAGCATGCCGATCGCGATTCCCACGAAGAGCACTCCCACGAACGCCTGCAGGGAGACCGTGGGGGCTCCGACGACGAAGATGAGCGAGAACAGCAGGCCGATCAACAGCCCGTTGATGGCGCCCGATCGTGCGGCGGCGGCGTAGCCGAGTCGCCCGGTGATGCGCTCGATGGAGCGCAGACCGAGCCCGACGATCGCGATCTGCCGCGCGGGGACCTCGCCCGCGATGAGCTGGGACACCGCCTTCTGGGCTCCCTCGTACGTGGGGAAGCTCGCGACGGTCTCCCCCACCTGGTCGGCGCGCTTGCCGCCTGCTTTCGGACCCAACATGCTCATTCGGCCATTGTCCCACGCCACCCCGGGGAGGATCCGATGAGCGGGCTACGCTGGGGGCGTGAGCACGCAGAGGGTCTTCGTCGCGCGGCTGGTCGGCTGCGCCGTCTTCGACCCCGCGGGCGACCGCCTCGGCCGCGTCCGCGACGTCGTCGTCGTCTTCCGCAAGGACGATCCGCCCCGCGTGGTCGGGCTGGTCGTGGAGATCCCCGGCCGGCGCCACGTGTTCCTCTCCATCGGCCGCGTCACGACCATCGCGACGGGTCAGGTCATCACGACGGGGCTCATCAACGTCCGTCGATTCCAGCAGCGCGGCGGCGAGGTGCGCGTGGTCGCCGAGCTCCTCGGGCGCAAGGTCTTCCTGCGCGACGGCAGCGGGAGCGCCGAGATCGAAGACGTCGCGATCGAGCGCAACCGCATCGGCGAGTGGGCGATCGGTCAGCTCTTCCTGCGCAGGCCCAAGACCTCGGCATCGCCGTTCGCGAAGGGCCCCACGACCTTCGCCGGGTGGAAGGACGTCCGCGAGGACCAGGAGCCGGGGGGCGTCCAGTCGGCGGAGCAGCTCGTCGCCACCTATTCCGAGCTGCACGCGGCCGACCTCGCGACGACGCTGCTCGACCTGCCCGAGGAGCGCATGATCGAGGTCGCGGACCAGCTCCCGGACGACCGGCTCGCCGACGCGCTCGAGGAGATGCCCGAGGACGAGCAGGCGCACATCCTCGAGCGGCTGGGCGACGAGCGCGCCGCCGACATCCTCGACGCGATGGAGCCGGATGACGCGGCCGATCTGCTGGCGCAGCTGCCGGAGAGCCGCTCCGAGGCGCTCCTCGAGCTCATGGAGCCGGAGGAGGCGCAGGACGTGCGCGCGCTGCTGGCGTACGGCCCCGATACGGCGGGCGGGTTGATGACGCCCGAGCCGATCATCCTCTCGGCCGAGGCGACCGTCGCCGAGGCCCTGGCGCTGATCCGGCGCCACGAGCTGCACCCCGCCCTCGCCGCGGCCGTCTTCGTCACCCTGCCCCCGTACGAGACGCCCACGGGACGCCTCCTCGGCGTCGTGCACTTCCAGCGCATGCTCCGCTATCCGCCGCACGAGCGGCTCGGCACGATCATCGACGACTCCATCGAGCCCGTCTCGGCGTCGGCGCCCGCGGCGGAGGTGGCCCGGCTTCTCGCCAGCTACAACCTCGTCTCGCTTCCGGTCATCGACCAGGCCCACCGCCTCGTGGGTGTCGTGAGCGTCGACGACGTGCTCGATCACCTGCTCCCCGACGACTGGCGCACGAACGACGCCGACGAGCCACCGGCCGTCCCGGTGGCGCGCGCCGCGGGAACGAGGCGCCGCTGATGGCCCGCACTCCCCGCCGCGAGAGCCTCGACGCGCCCCTCGGCCGCGCCGGGCTGCGCTCGCGCGCGCCGCAGCCCTCGCGCGACCGCTTCGGCCGCGCCACCGAGTGGGTGGCTCGCAACATGGGCACCCCCTGGTTCCTCGTGGGGCTGTCGGCCTTCTGCGCGGGCTGGATCCTCTGGAACACGATCGCGCCCGAGCACCTGCGCTTCGACTCGGCGGCCTTCGGATTCACGGCCCTCACCCTCGTGCTGTCGCTGCAGGCGTCGTACGCCGCGCCCCTCATCCTGCTCGCGCAGAACCGTCAGGACGACCGCGACCGCGTGCAGATCGAACAGGATCGCCAGCGAGCCGAACGCAATCTCGCCGACACCGAATACCTCGCGCGCGAGATCGTGGCCCTGCGCCTGGCGCTGCGGGACATGACCGACGACATCGTCACGCGCGACGTGCTGCGCGCCGAGCTGAAGGACCTGCTCGCCGACCTCGACGACTCGCAGGACGACCCGGAGGCGGCCGCCGAACGCGAGGAGCGCCGGGCCAAGGCCGAGCGCCGCGACCGTGCCGACCGAGGCTCACGTGACATCTGAGCAGGCCGCGGGAGCGCCGACGGAGGCCGTCCGGCGCGCCGTCGGGGGCGTTCTCGACCCCGAACTGCGCCGCTCGCTCGCCGAGCTCGGGATGCTCCGCGACATCAGGGTCGAGGAGGGCATCGCGCGCGTCGGGATCGCCCTTACGATCGTGGGTTGCCCGGCATCGGACCGGATCGAGCGCGAGGTGCGCGAGGCGGCGCTCGCGGTCGACGGCGTTTCGGCGGCCGAGGTCTCGCTCGGGGTGATGACCCCGCCCGAACGCGCCGCGCTGACCGAACAGCTGCGCGCGGGGCGCCCCCGCGGCATCCCGTTCACCGCCGACTCCCTCACGCGCGTCATCGCCGTCACGAGCGGAAAGGGAGGCGTCGGCAAGTCGACGCTCACGGCCAACCTCGCCGTCGCCCTCGCCGCGCGCGGACTGTCGGTGGGACTCGTCGATGCCGACGTGCACGGCTTCTCGATCCCGGGACTGCTGGGCCTCGTGGATGCCGCGGGCCGCACCGCGCGCCCGACCCGGATCGACGACCTCATCGTGCCGCCCGTCGCCTACGGCGTGAAGGTCATCTCGATCGGGATGTTCCTCCGGGAGGGCGACGAGGGGCAGGCCGTGGCCTGGCGCGGACCGATGCTGCACCGCACCGTGTCGCAGTTCCTCACCGACGTGCACTTCGGCGACCTCGACGTGCTGCTGCTGGACATGCCGCCGGGCACGGGGGATGTCGCGATCTCCGTCGGGCAGCTGCTGCCGCACGCCGAGGTCGTGGTCGTCACGACTCCGCAGCCCGCGGCGGCCGACGTCGCGATCCGCAGCGGCCTCGTCGCGCGTCAGACGGGGCAGCGCGTCGTCGGCGTCATCGAGAACATGGCCGCCATGTCGCTGCCCGGCGGCGGGAGCCTGGACCTGTTCGGCTCGGGCGGAGGCGCGGCCGTCGCCGAGGCGCTCTCGACCGAGTCGGAGCCCGTTGCCCTGCTCGCCTCGGTGCCGCTCAGCCCCGCCCTGCGCACGGGCGGAGACGAGGGCGCGCCCGTCGTCGTGGCCGATCCCGCCGACCCCGCCTCCGTGACGATCCTCGACGCGGCCGCATCGCTGGTCTCCCCCCGCGGGCTCGCCGGACGCTCCCTCCCCTTCACGACCGGCTGAGCGCCGGGCCCACCCGAAAGGCGTGCGTAGATGACCGACACCGTGCAGACGACCCACGGGCCCGTGCGAGGCGGCGGCGACGGGCAGGTGCGGTGGTGGAAGGGCATCCGTTACGCAGCCGCCCCCGTGGGCCCGCTGCGGTGGCGGCGCCCGCAGCCGCCGGCGGCATGGACGGAGCCCGCCGACGCGACGGCCTTCGGGCCGGCGCCCGTGCAGGCGCACACCCCGGCCATACGCCTCCCGGAGGACGTCTCCCTCAGCGAGGACTGCCTCACGCTCAACGTCTGGGCGGGCGAGAGCATCGCCCCCGGCGAGCGCCGCCCCGTCGTCGTCTGGGTCCACGGCGGCGCCTACATGTTCGGGAGCACGTCGCAGCCCCTGTACGACGGGCGCTCCCTCGCGGCCACCGGCGAGATCGTGCTGGTGACGATCGGCTACCGCGTCGGCGCGATGGGCTTCCTCGACCTGTCGCGCTTCGCCGACGCCGACGAGTCGTTCGAGCCCAACGTCGGCCTGCACGACATCGTCGCGGCGCTGCGCTGGGTGCAGCACAACATCGCGGCCTTCGGCGGCGACCCGGATGCCGTGACGCTCGCCGGGGAATCGGCGGGGGGCGGAATCGTCACGACCCTCATGACGGCCCCCTCGGCCCGCGGTCTCTTCCACCGGGTGATCGCGGAGAGCTCCCCCGCCACGAGTGTCTACGATCAGGATCGCGCCGAGCGCGTCACTCGCCATGTGCTCGACGAACTGCACCTCTCCCCCACCGACATCGGCCGTCTGCGTGACATGCCGGCGGAGACCCTGACGGCGGCGGCGATGAGCGTGTTCGCCTCGACGCCGGCGTCGGACCCGGGCACGTTGGCCTTCACACCCATCGTCGACGGTGACCTCATCCCCGAGCATCCCGTCGACGTCTTCGCCCGCGGCGGCGCGAACCCGGTTCCCTTGCTGATCGGCACGAACCGCGACGAGACCGCCCTGTTCACGATGATGAAGTCGCCGCTCATGCCCGTCAGCCCCGCGGCGATCCAGGAGATGACCGCCCACCTGCGCGCCGAGCGCCCCGAACTGAGCGACATACCGACCGACGCCGAGATCCAGGCGGCCTACTCGGGGCTGCGCTCGAAACAGCGGGGTCCGGCGATCTCACGCGACCTCGGTTTCCGCATGCCGACCCTGTGGGTCGTGGAGGGGCACGCACCCGTCGCCCCGACGTTCCTCTACCGGTTCGACTGGGCCACACCGATGCTGCACCTGCTCGGCATCGGCGCGACGCACGGGACCGAGCTGCCCTACCTCTGGGGCAACCTGGTCGGTGGTCGGAAGGACATCACCTTCACGCTCGGCGGCCTGCGGACGGGCCGCGTGCTCTCCGCCCGCATCCAGGCGCGCTGGATCGGGTTCGCGACCCAGACGCAGCCGCACGCCGGAGAGGACCAGGCTCCCTGGCCCGCATACACGCGTGATCGGCGCGAAACGCTCGTGATCGACAAGACCGATCGGGTCGAGCCCGACCTCGATGCCCACCTGCGTGAGGCATGGGGCGACGAGGTGCTCTCGTTCACCTGAGCGCGTCGCGCGGTCAGGTGGCCTCGCTGTCGAACGGCGGCGGGGTCCCCGGCTCACGCGCGGGCTGCGCCTGGGCTCGCACCGCGGCCACCGGCGCGACGGGCGCGACCGCCGCAGCGGGGTTGGCGGACACGGGCTTGACCGCGGGGATCGGCGGGTCATCCAGCAGCGCCTCGCGGATGATGCGCCGGGGATCGTACTGGCGAGGGTCGAGCTTGCGCCAGTCCACGTCATCGAAATCGGAGCCCATCTCGTCGCGGACACGCATCTTCGCGCCCCGCAGGAACTCCCGCAGGCGCCCGAGGAGGTGCGCCAGACCCTCGGCGTACCGGGGAAGCCGCTCGGGCCCGATGATGAGCGCGGCGAGGACGCCGATCAGCAAGAGCTTCTCGATCGTCAGGCCGAAGAACATCTCCTCAGGGTACCGCCGCGCCTCCGGCCGCGGGCACGGATCGGGCCCTACGCTATGGGTCGGAGGCATGCGTGAGCGGACAGGAAGCGAACTGGCGGTACGCGACCGAACAGGTCGTCGAGCCTGACACGATCGCGCGCGCCCGCGCCGCATCGCTCGAACTCGGCATCACGCCCGTCGATGCCGCCGTCGGAGCGCAGGCGGCGGTACTGGCCGCCGCGAGCGGCTCGCTCAATCTCGTCGAGATCGGCACGGGCGCCGGGGTCTCGGGCCTGTGGCTCCTGCACGGCGCACCGCGCGGCATCCTCACGACGATCGATGCAGAACCCGAGCACCTCGCCGCGGCGCGCTCGTCGTTCCAGGACGCGAAGATCCCGTCGGCGCGGGCGCGATTCATCACGGGTCGCGCCGCCGATGTGCTGCCGCGCATGAATGAGTCGGCATACGACATCGTCATGATCGACGCCGACACGGAGCGCGTGCTCGAGTACGTCGAGCACGGCCTGCGGCTCGTGCGCGTGGGCGGGACGGTGCTCGTGCCCCGCGTCCTCCACGGGGGTCGTGTGGCCGACCCGGTGCAGCGCGACGCCGTCACGACGGCGTTCCGTTCGCTCATCCAGGAGACGCAGGGATCGCAGGCGGTGCTGCCGGCGCTCTCCATCGTGGGCGACGGCCTGCTGCAGCTGACGAAGCTCACCGAGTAGAAGCCGGCCGCACTCTCCACCGAGAAGGGCCGGTCCGCCACTGGCGTAACCGGCCCTTATGCCTGTCGTGAACCCTAGGCCGGGCCCACCACTCCTGAGAGCACGTCGTGAAGCTCCTTGGCCTCGGCGTCGTTGACCGAGACGACCAGGCGGCCGCCCCCTTCCAGCGGCACGCGCACGATGATGAGGCGCCCCTCCTTCACGGCCTCCATCGGTCCGTCGCCGGTCCTCGGCTTCATGGCTGCCATCTCGGGCCCCTTTCGTCGCGAAATCTAGCTGACTTAGTTTATCCTGCCCTCCCACCGGTATACCGCCGTCAGGGAATCTGCCAGAAGTTGCTCCCGATTCCGTACATGTTCCAGATCCACCACCACTGCCCGAGGAGACAGGCGCCGAGCACGGCGAGACGCCACGCGGTGCTGTGAGGCACGGCGAGCGCGCCGTAGAGCGGGGCCAGCGGGAAGAGCAGCCGGAACACGCTCGACTGGGGGAAGAACACGGCGAAGAGATAGAGGAGGTAGGACGCGGCCCACAGGCGCGGCACGACGCCGAGACGACGCACATGCGGTTCGAACAGCAGCAGCGCGGCGCTTCCGGCGACGATCGCCGCCAGGGCCACGTAGCCCCATATCTCGCCCACCCGCCACGTCGCGCCGAACCAGAACTGCGCGGCCTGGATCCAGCCCTCGAACGGCACGAAGGCGCCGGCATCCCCCACCCAGAGGCGCCGCCACGACAGCTCCGTCTCCAGGTAGCCCGTGGGGTCCCCCGTGACCGCACCGGCGATGAGGGGCCAGGACAGACCGGCCGCCGTGGCGAGCGCCCCGACACCCAGGATGTGCGCGATCTCTCCCGCGGACAACGGGTCGCGCGAACGCGAGAACCATCGCCAGAGCCCGACGAGCCCCAGCAGGAGGGCGAAGGCGAGCACCCCCGGGCGCACGTATGCCATCGCGAGCACGACCGGATAGAGGGGGAGGTACCGGCGCCGCTCGAGCAGCCGGATGCCGAGGAGGATGAGCAGCAGGAACAGCGACTCCGCGTATCCGACTTGGAACAGCAGCGCGAGCGGCCCCGCGGCGACGAACACGACCGACCAGGTCGCGGCGGTGCCGCCCAGGCGCTCGGCGAACATGCGGTACAGCACGAGACAGCAGAGATATCCCGCGACGAGGGCGATGAGGAACGCGCCCACGGCCCAGCTGCCGAAGGGGGCGCCCACGAGGCGGGCCAGGACGGGGAAGACGGGCATGAACGCCCACGCGTTCTGCACGACATCCCCGTTGTCGTCGCGCGGGAGATCGGTCGGGTAGCCCTCCACGGCGATGAGCCAGTACCACTGCGCATCCCACGCGAGCACGTAGGTCGCGAGGTCCGCTCCCCTGCCGAACCGTGAGCCCTCGGGCGAGAGCATCGAGGCGAGCATCAGGAAGCCCGACGTGAGCACCCGCGCGGCGAGGTAGACGATGGCGACCCGGACCGCGGGTCGCGCGAGGGCGCCCGCGAGGGTGGCCCCCGACGCGGACGCGGTCGCGCCCGTGTCGGTCAGGCCGCGCTCAGCCACGCCCGCAGGCCGCGCTCGACGGCCTCGATCTGCGCGACCGGGACCCGCTCGTCGTCGTGGTGCGCGAGGTGCGGGTCGCCGGGACCGTAGTTGACGGCGGGCACGCCCAGCGCCGAGAACCGCGCGACATCCGTCCAGCCGTACTTGGGGCGCGGCACGGCACCCACGGCGGAGACGAACTCCTGCGCGAGCGGCGCGTCGAGGCCCGGGCGCGCGCCGGCGGCGCGGTCCACGACCTCGAGATCGAAGCCGGCGAGCACGTCGCGCAGATGCTTCTCGGCCTGCTCGGGCGTACGGCTCGGGGCGAAGCGGAAGTTCACCTCCACCTCGCAGAGGTCTGGGATGACGTTGCCGGCGATGCCCCCGCCGATCCGCACCGCGTTCAGGCCTTCGCGGTAGTCCAGCCCGTCCACGGTGATGGTCTGCGGACGGTACTCGGCGAGCCGCGCGAGGATCGGCGCGGCGGCGTGGATCGCGTTCTCCCCGATCCAGGAGCGGGCGGAGTGCGCGCGCACACCGCGCGTGCGGGCGATGGCTCGCAGGTTCCCGTTGCAGCCGCCCTCCACCTCGCCGCCGGAGGGCTCGCCGAGGATCGCGAAGTCGGCCACGAACAGATCGGGGCGCGTGCGGCCGAGCCGGGTGAGCCCGTTCAGGTCGGCGTCGACCTCTTCGTGGTCGTACCACATCCAGGTGATGTCGGCCCGGGGCGAGACGAGCTCGGCGGCCAGACGCAGCTGCACCGCGACGCCCGCCTTCATGTCCACCGTGCCGCGCCCCCACAGCATCGGCACATCGTCCTCGACGATGTCGCGCGTGGGCAGGTTGCGGTTGATCGGGACCGTGTCGATGTGTCCGGCGATCGCGACCCGCTGGGCGCGGCCCAGCATCGTGCGCGCCACGATCGTGTCGCCGTCGCGGTAGACGTCGAGGTGGTCGAGGGCCGAGACGGCGTCGTGGATCGCATCGGCGAGCGTGGTCTCGTCTCCGGAGACGCTCGGGATGTTGCAGATCGTCCGTGTGAGCTCGAGCGAGGACAGGGACAGATCGAGCGGGCTCATGCGGCAAGTCTAGAAGCGACGCCCCGCTAGCCTTGACGTATGAGCGATGAACGGCACGTGTGGGGCGAAGGCCTCGCGACGATCTCCGAGAACGGGACGGTGCTCGACACCTGGTTCCCCAGTCCGCGCATCGGACGCGTGCCCCAGGGGCGCGACGCCTCGATCGTCTCCGACGAGCTGGACCGGCTCGCCGCGCCGGATGACCGCCGTGCGGTGTCGATCGAGGCGGTGACGGTGGAGATCTCGCTCGACGAGGCCCCGGCATCCACGTCCGACGCCTACCTTCGGCTCCACGCGCTCTCGCACCGGCTCGTGACGCCCAACGACGTGAACCTGGAGGGCGTCTTCGGGCACCTGCCGAACGTCGCCTGGACGAACGCGGGCCCCATGCACCCGGATGACGCGACGCGCCTGCGACCGCTGCTGATGCGCGACGGCATCCAGATCCAGGGCGTGGACAAGTTCCCCCGCCTCACCGACTACGTCACGCCGCCCGGGGTGCGCATCGCCGACGCCTCCCGCGTGCGCCTCGGGGCCTACCTCTCCCCCGGCACGACGGTCATGCACGAGGGCTTCGTGAACTTCAACGCCGGAACCCTCGGCGCGTCGATGGTGGAGGGGCGCATCTCGCAGGGCGTCGTCGTCGGAGACGGCAGCGACATCGGCGGCGGCGCCTCGATCATGGGCACGCTCTCGGGCGGGGGCACGCATCGCGTCTCGATCGGCGCTCGCACGCTGCTCGGCGCGAACGCCGGCATCGGCATCTCTCTCGGCGACGACTGCGTCGTGGAGGCCGGGCTCTACGTGACGGCCGGCTCGAAGATCCTCCTCGCCGACGAGCCCGCCACCGCCGACGGCAGCCCCCGCGTGGTGAAGGGCGCCGAGCTGTCGGGCGTGTCCGGCCTGTTGTTCCGGCGCAACTCGCTGACCGGTGCCGTGGAGGCCGTGCGTCGCTCGGGCGTCGGGGTGACGCTGAACGAGGCCCTGCACGCCTGAGGCCCCGGCCCGTCGGGGCGCAGCGGCCGCGGGTGCGATGTCGGAGGCTGGTTCTATAGTTTCGAACATGCATTCGAACCCGGTGTCGGCGTCCACCCCGTGGGGCGACGACGTGGATCTCGCCGCGCGGGAACTCGCGGAACGCTACGTCGCGGCAAGGCGGGCGGAAGCGGTGGCTCAGGCCGCGGTGGCGCGGGTGCTGGCGGAGGCGGCCGAGCTGGCGGCGTCGCGGGTGGCAGTGCTGCCCCGGGCGTCGGCGAAGGACGCCGAACTTCCGGTGCGGGCGGTGGCGGCGGAGCTGGCGGTCGCGGCGCGGGAGCCCGACGGGGCGGTGCAACGACAGATGGGCGAAGCGGCCGTGGTGGTGCGGGAGTTCCCGGCGGCGATGACCGCGTGGGGCGAGGGACGGATCGGGGCCCGGCACGTAAGGGTGATCACCGAACTCGGAACACCACTCGTGGATGTGGAGGCGCGGGCGGCGTTCGAGACGGAAGCCGTCCGACAGGCCGAAGGTATGACGCCCCGGCGACTTCGGGCCTCGTTGGCGCCGGTGGCGGAAGACCTGCAACCCGGTTCGCTGACCGAGCGGCACCGGGCCGCCCGGGAACGACGGGGCGTGTGGACGACCCTGCTCGAAGACGGCATGGGATCCCTCACGATCGTGCACCCGGCGGTGCTCGTGGACGGCATCCACGACCGGCTCACCCAACAAGCCCGAGCCGTGAAGAACCTCGACCCCACCGACACCCGCACCCTCGACCAGATCCGCGCCGACCTCGCCGCCGACATGCTCCTCACCTCCACCCCCAACGTCGAAACCGGGGAAGGACTGGCCGACGGATACGGCGGGCTCGGGGCGATCACCGCGATCGTCAACGTCACCGTCCCCGCCCTCACCCTCGCCGGGGTCACCACCGAACCCGGCGACCTGGTCGGGAAAACACCCATCGACGCCGACACCGCCCGGGAACTGGCCGCCCGAGCACCCGGATGGGACCGCATCCTCACCGACCCCATCACCGGAAGCGTCATGGCCGTCGACCGATACACGCCCACGGCGGAGATGAAACGGTACCTCCGCGCCCGCGACCGACACTGCCGCTTCCCCGGCTGCCGCCAGCCCGCCCACCGATGCGACCTCGACCACTCGATCGACTACGCCCACGGCGGGCAAACCTGCACCGGGAATCTTGCCCACCTGTGCCGAAGACACCACACGTTGAAAGGCGAAACGGCCTGGAAAGTCACCCAACACGGCGGGGGCGTGCTCGAATGGACCTCACCCGGCGGACTCACCTACACCGACCAACCACCCACACCACCACACGTACGATTCACCCCCGACGATCATCATGCGAACGCGCACGGCGAACCACCACCGTTCTGACGCGACCGCGAAACGTGCGCGCGGTCCAGATCGACGGAGTCGCGCTCGCTCAGACGACGCGAGAACACTGCACGGCACCGAAGCGGCTGCACGGCACCCAAGCGGGTGCACGGCACCGGAGCGTCGGGATGGCACGTGCGTCGCACGACGACGAAAGCCCGCGCACGCACCAGGAAGGCGAAGAGGGGATGCCGCGGCGGCATCCCCTCTCGCATCTTCCGTGGGCTCAGGCGCCCGGGTACCGGCGCTCCGTCGCCCCCGTGTAGAGCTGCTGCGGGCGGCCGATCTTGGTCTGCGGATCCTGCTGCATCTCGCGCCAGTGCGCGAGCCAGCCGGGCAGCCGGCCGATCGCGAACAGCACCGTGAACATGCGGGTCGGGAACCCCATCGCCTTGTAGATGACGCCGGTGTAGAAGTCGACGTTGGGGTACAGACGACGCTCCTTGAAGTAGTCGTCGCTGAGGGCGATCTCCTCGAGCTGCTTCGCGAGGTCGAGCAGCGGATCGCTCACACCGAGCGCCTCGAGCACCTCGTCGGCCGACTCCTTGACGAGCTTGGCGCGAGGATCGTAGTTCTTGTAGACGCGGTGCCCGAAGCCCATGAGCTTGACACCGTCCTCCTTGTTCTTGACGCGCTCCACGAAGCGCTCGACGCTCTCGCCGGAGTCGCGGATGCGCGCCAGCATGGCGAGCACCGCCTCGTTGGCGCCGCCGTGGAGGGGCCCGTAGAGCGCGTTGATGCCCGCCGAGATGGAGGAGAACTGGTTCGCCCCCGTCGAGCCGACGAGCCGCACGGTCGACGTCGAGGCGTTCTGCTCGTGGTCCTCGTGCAGGATGAGCAGACGCTCGAGCGCCCGCGTCATGACGGGGTTGACGTCGTAGATCTCGCTCAGCACACCGAAGTTGAGCTTGAGGAAGTTGTCGACGAAGCTCAACGAGTTGTCGGGGTAGAGGAAGGCCTGCCCGACGCTCTTCTTATGCGCGTACGCGGCGATGACGGGGAGCTTCGCGAGCAGCCGGATCGTGTTGAGCTCGACGTGCTCGGGGTTGTTGGGGTCGGACTCGCCCTCGTAGTAGGTCGAGAGCGCGGCGGTCGCGGCCGACAGCACCGACATGGGGTGGGCGGTCAGCGGCAGCGCCGAGAAGAAGCGCTTGAGGTCTTCGTGCAGCAGCGTGTGATGGCGGATGCGGTCATCGAACGCGGCCAGCTCGTCGGCGGTCGGGAGTTCCCCGTAGATGAGCAGCCACGCCACCTCGAGGTAGCTCGAATGCGTCGCCAACTGCTCGATCGGGTATCCGCGGTAGCGCAGGATGCCCTGGTCGCCGTCGATGAACGTGACGGCGGACTTCGTCGCCGAGGTGTTGACGAAGCCGTAGTCCAGGGTCGTGTGACCGGTCTGCTTCGTGAAGGTCGAGATGTCGACGCTCGGGACGCCATCTGTGCCCTGGAGCACCGGGAACTCGGCGGTCTTGCCGCCGAGGGTCAGGGTTGCCTTCTCGGGCTGCGAGACCGCATCGCTCACGGCGCCTCCTTGCGATTTGTCGTCGTCGGGGTGTCACCGCCGCGGGACGGGCGGCCGACCCTCCGCACCCGGCGATCGTGCGCCCAGGCTTCGGGTCCGGATGCTGCAGGTGGTGGCCCCGCGACATCCGCGCTCCTACAGCCTATCCTCAGGATCGGCCTACTCACGCACCCGCCAAGCCTGCGACCGATCGATGGTGGATATCTACGAAACGGCCGCGCGCAGGCGCTGCGCCGCCGCCGCGACCCGCTCGTCGGTGGCGGTCAGCGACAGCCGGACGTGCTGCGGGTGGTGCTCTCCGTAGAAGTGACCGGGGCCCGCGAGGATGCCGAGATCGGCGAGGCGCGCCATGCTGTCCCACGCGTCGCGGCCCTCGGTGACCCAGAGGTAGAGCCCCGCCTCGCTGCGATCGATGCGGAACCCCGCGGCCTCGACCGCGGGGCGTAGCGCGTCGCGCCGCGCGCGGTACAGCTCCTTCTGCTGCGCGACGTGGTCGTCGTCGCCGAGCGCGAGGGTCATCGCGTGCTGCACCGGCGCGGGAAGCATGAGCCCCAGATGCTTGCGGACGTTCGCCATCGTCGCGACGAGGTCGGCGTCGCCGGCGAGGAACGCGGCACGATAGCCCGCGAGGTTCGACTGCTTGCTGAGCGAGTACACCGCCAGCAGGCCGCCGAGGTCTCCGCCGGTCACCCGCGGGTCGAGCACGCTCGGAACCGGCTCGCTCGCCCACGGCCCGTCCCACCCGAGCTCGGCATAGCACTCGTCGCTCGCGACGACCGCACCGAGCTCGCGTGCGCGCCGCACGGCGGCCCGCAGCTCGCCGGTGCCCAGCACGCGCCCGTCGGGGTTGCCCGGGGAGTTCAGCCACACGAGGCGCGTGTTCGCCGGCCAGCGCGCGGGGTCATCCTCGGCCACGGCCACGGCGCCCGCGACGCGCGCGCCGATCTCGTAGGTGGGGTAGGCGGCGCGGGGGTGCACGACGGCGTCACCCTCGCCCACGCCCAGCAGCAGCGGCAGCAGCGCCACGAGCTCCTTGGAGCCGATCGTCGGCAGCACGTGACGCGCTTCGAGACCGGGTACGCCTCGGCGGCGGGAGAACCACGCGGCGATCGCCTCCCGAAGGGGCGTCGTGCCGATCGTCTGCGGATAGGCGTGCGCATCGGTCGCCTCGGCGAGCGCACGGCGGATGAGCGCGGGCGTCGGGTCGACCGGCGAGCCGATCGAGAGGTCGACGATGCCGCCGGCGTGCGCGCGCGCCCTCTCTGCGTAGGGCGCGACCTGCTCCCACGGGTAGTCGGGAAGGCCGGTGACCCCCACGGTCAGTGTTCCTGCGGCGGCAGCGCCTCGATCACCGGGTGGTCCTTGTGGATCACGCCGACCTTCGCGGCGCCGCCCGGCGAGCCCACGTCGTCGAAGAACTCGACGTTGGCCTTGTAGTAGTCGGACCACTCGTCGGGCAGATCGTCCTCGTAGTAGATCGCCTCGACGGGGCACACCGGCTCGCACGCGCCGCAGTCGACGCACTCGTCGGGGTGGATGTACAGCGAGCGTTCACCCTCGTAGATGCAGTCGACGGGACACTCGTCGATGCAGGCCCGGTCTTTCACATCGACACAGGGGAGGGCGATCACATACGTCACACGAGCAGTCTACGTGCCCGGCCGCAGCAGTCGCCCCGCGACGACACACAGGGCAATCGCGAGTCAGGACGAGGGGGTCGAGCGCGGGGCGGCGGAGGGCAGCTGCGGAAAGGCCACGACCATCACCGCGACGAGCGGGCACAGGATGGTCCAGATCGTGGCGGGAAGACCGGCGGGCGCGATGACCGAGCCTCCCGGCCCCTCCCCCGAGAAGACGACGATCGCCAGCGTCATGCCCGCGGTCGTCGCGATCGCGGCGCGGCGGTCGGTGAGCAGGCGCACCGCGAGCACGAGCGATCCGGCGCCGATCAGCGAAAGCACGAGCCCCACCGGCAGGATGCCGAGGGCCGACGCGTGCGCGACCGTTCCGACGACCCCGTAGACCGCCCCTGCGACGGCGGCGATCGCCCACATGCCCAGGCGTGCGGGGAGGGAGGGCTTCACGCCCCCGAGCCTACGCCGCTCACGCCGCCCACCCGGCCAGGCGCAGGAGCGCCGCCGTCACGGCCGCGGCAGCGACGACGACGAGGAAAGGCGCGCGGATCATGAGCAGACCGGCCGCGACGAAGAGGGCGGGGACCCGGGCATCCACCGCGATCGCCTGCCCCGCCCCGAGCGTCTGGACGGCCACGAGCGCGGACAGCAACGCCACCGTGAGCAGGTCGGCGATGCGCGCGGGCCGAGGCGCCTCCACCCACGAGGTCGGCAGGAGGTAGCCGACCGCCTTGAGGGCGACGCAGATGACGGAGGCGAGCAGCACGGCGGTCCACAGCGTCACGGCAGACCCTCCCGCTCGGGAACGTCTTCGGGCTCGCCCGGGGGCGTCGCGTCGCCGAGCCAGTTCGCCCAGCCCACCGCGATCGCCACGACGGCCGCGATGAGCACGGGCAGGCCCGGCATGAGCCCAGGGGTCAGCACGGTCGCCACGACCGCCGCGGCGGCGCCGACCGCGATCGCCTGCCGTCCGCGCAGGCGGGGCCACAGCAGCGCCAGGAAGGCGGCGGCCGCCGCGGCATCCAGGCCCCACGCGCGCGGATCGCCGAGCACGTCGCCGAGAAGCGCCCCCACGAGGGTCGTCAGGTTCCACCCGATGTAGATGGCGAAGCCCGTGAGCCAGAAGCCCAGGGTGCGGGCGCGGGGCGTGGTCTGGGCGAGCGAGACGGCCGTCGACTCGTCGATCGTGACGTGGGCCGCGGCCGCGCGTCGCAGGGCGCCGGGACCGATGACGGGAGACATCCTCATGCCGTAGGCCACGTTGCGCACGCCGAGCAGCCCCGCCGAGGCGATCGCGGCGGGTGCTGCGGCGATGCCGCCCGCGCCGATCACGCCGACGAACGCGTACTGCGATCCGCCCGTAAACATCAGCAGGCTCAGCACGCACGTCTGCCAGACGTCGAGGCCGGATGCCACGGCCAGCGCCCCGAACGAGACGCCGTACGCGCTCGTCGCCAGGGCGACGCTCAGGGCCTGGCGCCACGCCCGCCTCGCGTGGGGGTCCGCGGCGCCCACGGGGGAGGTGTCGGCGGGGCTCACTCGTTCGAGCGTACCGGGCCCGCACCGCCGCACCCGCCGGCCACCCGAAGTCCCGTGGACCGGCCGCGTTACGCTGGGGCCATGCCGGTTCCCTCCCGATCCGTCCGCATCGGCGCGGCCGTCGCCGCGCTCGCCGCGATGGCCGCGGTGGCCGGCTGCACCGCGGAACCGGAACCCCCCGTACCCGCGCCCACCGAGCCGCCGACCCTCGAGGAGGCGTTCGCCGGGCTGATCGACGCCCGGGGCGTGCCGGGAGGCGCGCTCGCGATCCGGCGGGGCGAGGACACCGAGGTCATCGCCCACGGAGACGCCGACGACGAGGGCACCCCCGTCACGGAGGAGACGGTCTTCGGCTACCGGAGCGTCACGAAGTCGTTCGTCGTGACGGTGCTGCTCCGCCTTGCCGAGGAGGGCCTGGTCGACCTCATCGTTCCCACGACCGCCCCCGAGGAGGGCGTGTCACCCGCCGACGCGACGCCGTGGGAGCTCGCGGCCATGACGGCGGGCACACCGAACTACTCCGCGCAGCCCGGCCTCATCGAGGAGATCACCGCGGACCCCGAGCGAGCCTGGGAGGACGACGACCTCTTCGACCTCGTGCGGGGCCTTCCCGAGTCGTTCGCGCCCGGCACGTCGTACGAGTACTCCAACACGAACACGCTGCTCGTCGGCGAGCTCGTCGCCGACGCTTCGATGGACACATGGTCGCAGGCGGTCGCGGAGCTCGTGACCGAGCCCCTCGGGCTCGAGAGCGTCGTCTACCCCGGCGACGGCGCTGCACCGGATGCCGCGGCCACACCGTTCCAGCTCACGGACGGCGCGGCCGAGCCGCTCCCCGCCGTCCGTGCGAGCGCGTTCTCGGCCGCGGGCGGACTGTTCGGCACGGCCGGCGACCTCGCCGCGTGGGCGCAGGCGCTCGGGACGGGCGCGCTGCTGGAGGACGAGACGTTCGAGACCCGCCTCTCGGCGTTCGGGCCCACGGCATCCGATCCGCAGAGCCCCGAGTACGACGAGTACGGCCTCGGGATCGGACGCATCGGCGACTGGATCGGGCACACCGGCAACGGCCTCGGCTACCAGGCCCTCGCGATGTACCACGCGGAGAGCGAGACCGCCGTGGCGATCCTGCTCAACGCGACGGGCGAGGACGGCGATCTGCCCGCCCACCTGCTCGAGGACCTCGAAGAGCTGGTGCTCGAGGCGCCCTGACGGGCGCGGCGGCGCTCAGCCCTGGCGCTTGAGGCGGGCCGTCGCGCGGGCGCGCTCGTTCGCGTCCAGGTTGACCTTGCGGATGCGGACGATCTCGGGCGTGACCTCGACGCACTCGTCCTCGCGCGCGAACTCGAGGCTCTCCTCGAGCGAGAGCTGGCGCGGCGGGGTCATCGATTCGAAGGAGTCGGAGGTCGAAGCTCGCATGTTCGTGAGCTTCTTCTCCTTCGTGATGTTGACGTCCATGTCGTCGGCGCGCGAGTTCTCGCCGATGACCATGCCCTCGTAGACCTCCTGCGTCGGCTGCACGAAGAACGACATGCGCTCCTGCAGGCCGATGATCGCGAAGGGCGTGACGACTCCCGAGCGGTCGGCGACGATCGAGCCGTTCTGGCGCGTGACGATCGGACCTGCCCAGGGCTCGTAGCCGTGCGAGATCGCGTTCGCGATTCCGGTGCCGCGGGTGGTCGTCAGGAACTCGGTGCGGAAGCCGATCAGACCGCGCGAGGGGACGACGAACTCCATCCGCACCCAGCCGGTGCCGTGGTTGGTCATGTTGTCCATGCGACCCTTGCGCGCGGCGAGCAGCTGCGTGATCGCGCCGAGGTACTCCTCCGGGGCGTCGATCGTCAGGTGCTCGAAGGGCTCGTACGTCTTGCCGTCGATCTGCTTGGTGACGACCTGCGGCTTGCCCACGGTCAGCTCGAATCCCTCACGACGCATGTTCTCGACCAGGATCGCGAGGGCCAGCTCACCGCGACCCTGCACCTCCCATGTGTCCGGGCGTCCGATGTCGACGACCTTGAGCGAGACGTTGCCGATCAGCTCGCGGTCGAGGCGGTCCTTGACCATGCGCGCGGTGAGCTTGTGGCCCTTGACCTTGCCGACGAGGGGCGACGTGTTGGTGCCGATCGTCATCGAGATGGCGGGGTCGTCGACCGTGATGGCGGGGAGGGGACGGACGTCCTCGGGGTCGGCGATCGTCTCGCCGATCGTGATGTCCTCGAAGCCCGCGATGGCGACGATGTCTCCCGGACCCGCGTCATCCGCGGGGTAGCGCTCGAGCGCCCGCGTCTTGAGCAGCTCGGTGATGCGGGCGTTGCTCGTGGTGCCATCGGAGCGCACCCACGCGACCGTCTGCCCCTTCTTGAGCGTGCCGTTGAAGACCCGGAGGAGGGCGAGGCGGCCGAGGAACGGGCTGGAGTCGAGGTTCGTGACCCACGCCTGCAGGGGCGCCTCGTCGTCGTAGGAGGGCGCGGGCACGTGCTCGAGGATCGCCTCGAAGAGGGGCTCGAGGTCGTCGTTGTCGGGAAGGGCGCCGTTGTCGGGGCGGTTGCGCGAGGCCGCGCCCGCGCGACCCGAGGCGTAGACGACCGGCACGTCGAGCAGTGCGTCGACATCGAGGTCGGGCACGTCGTCGACGAGGTCGGAGGCGAGGCCCAGCAGCAGGTCGTGGCTCTCCTCCTCGACCTCGACGATGCGCGCGTCGGGGCGGTCGGTCTTGTTCACCAGCAGGATGACGGGGAGCTTCGCCTCGAGCGCCTTGCGCAGCACGAAGCGGGTCTGCGGCAGGGGGCCCTCCGAGGCATCCACCAGCAGCACGACACCGTCGACCATCGACAGGCCGCGCTCGACCTCGCCGCCGAAGTCGGCGTGGCCCGGGGTGTCGATGACGTTGATCGTCACGGGCGACTCGGTGTGTGCGCCGTTGTACGTGATCGCCGTGTTCTTGGCGAGGATCGTGATGCCCTTCTCCCGCTCGAGGTCGTTCGAGTCCATCGCGCGCTCTTCGACGTGCGAGTGCTCGCCGAAGGAGCCCGTCTGGCGGAGCATGGCGTCGACGAGGGTCGTCTTGCCGTGGTCGACGTGGGCGACGATCGCAACGTTGCGGAGGTCGGATCGGAGGGCGCGCGCCATGACGGTGGTCCTTGCGTGGAGGGAGATGTCCGGAATTCCGGCCGTTCCAGACTACCGCAGGCCTCCCGAGAGGCTGCCGACGACCGGGAAGACGTCGAACGGGGCGGGACCCGGTGAAGGATCCCGCCCCGTTCGACGAGCGGATGCCGCGGATTACTCGGCGGCCCAGCCCACGAGGGTCCAGTCGATCGTCTCGAACTGCGTCGCACCGTAGTTGACCAGACCATCGGCGACCGCCCACACCTCGGGCAGCGGTGCGATCGGGAACATCGGCACGTAGTCCCAGATCGCCTCGTTGATCTCGTTCGCGATCTCGATGCGGGCCTGCGGATCGAGCTCGCTGTTCGCCCGGTCCCACAGGTCCCCGAGCGCCTCCTCCGTCGTGCCGGTGAAGTTCTGCTCCGAGTCGAGCGGGTAGAACAGCGGCTCCGCCGTCGAGATCGGGAACGCCGTGCCCACCCACGAGAAGGAGACCATCTCGAAGTCGCCGGGGATGACGTAGTCGCTGAAGTAGCCCGCGACGGGGACCGTGACGAGTTCGACGGGGATGCCGAACTCGCCGAGGTCGGCCTGCACCTGCTCGGCGCGCTGGATGTTCGTGGCGGTGTCGGCGGGTACGGTGACGGTCAGCTCGAGCGTCTCGCCGTCCCTGACCCACTCCTCGCCCTCCTGCGTGTAGCCGGCCTCCTCGAGGAAGGCGGCGCCCGCTTCGGGGTCGTAGGGCAGCGCGGCATCCTCGTAGCCCTCCTGGCCCGCCATGAAGATGTAGTCGCCCTGCGTGACGGCCGGCACCCCGACGGGCGTGTTGGCCGCGGCGGCGATCTGCTCGCGGTTCACGATCGAGGCGACGGCCTTGCGGACGTTGACGTCGGCGAGCGGACCGTCCGAGGCGTTCATGGTCACGTGGGTCCACGTGAGGCCGTTCGTCGCCTGGATGTCGGCCCCGTCGACGCCCTGGGCGCTCTCGTAGAGGTCGGCGTTGGAGGAGATGTACAGGGCGTCGATCTCGCCGTTGGCGAACGACGAGCCCTGCTGATCCTGGCTCACGGCCTGGAACAGGATGCGGTCGAGCTTGGGTGTCTCGCCCCACCACAGCGGGTTGCGCTCGGCGGTGACGATCTGGCCCGTCGTGTCCACGTTCGTGATGACGAAGGGCCCCGAAGAAGGCATGGCGGAGGTGAGGAAGCCCTCGTTGAACGCCGCCGGATCGCTCGCGACGCTCTCCTTGAGGACGCTCGTGAACAGACTCTGCCAGTCGGCATAGACCGATGAGAAGGTCACGACGACGTGGTATTCGTCATCGCCCTCCTCGATCGACTCGATCTGGTCCCACCCTGCGGTGGAGACGTTGATGAACTCCGCGTTCGAGCCGTTGTTGGCCTGCCAGGTCGCGACGTAGTCGGCGACGGTGATGGGCGTGCCGTCCTCCCAGACCGCCTCGGGGTTGAGTCGGACCTCCACGACCTGCGGGTCCTCGCTCGTGATCTCCGCGGATGACGCGTAGTCCTCGTTGAGGACGGGACTGCCGGATTCGTCGATCTTGATGGGGCCGCCGAGCGTCGTCTCGACGATGTCGTTGGTGTCGGACTCGTTGCCGTCGATCTGGTAGATGTTGAAGTTGACCGGCAGGGCGCTCACGGCGAGCGTGACGCTGCCGCCGTCCTGCACCTCGGAGGCGTCGGCGCGCACCCAGTCCGTCGAAGGAAGCTGCGTCGAATCGGTCGCCGCGTCGGTCGGGGCGGTGGTGTTGCCGGCGGTGCAGCCCGCGACGATGAGCGCGGTGGCGCCCAGCATCGCGAGGGATCCGAACGCCTTCGCGTTGCGCATTCTCATGTGATTTCCTCTCGGTTTTTTCGGGGGAAGACCCGGGGCGAGATGGTGCCCGCACCCCGGGACGATCAGGTGGCCGTCGCGAGGGCGGCCTCGTCGACCATGCCGGAGCGGCCGGCGTGGTGGCACGCGACGCGG
Organism: Microbacterium sp. NPDC078428; assembly: GCF_044542535.1. Classification (NCBI taxonomy): domain Bacteria; kingdom Bacillati; phylum Actinomycetota; class Actinomycetes; order Micrococcales; family Microbacteriaceae; genus Microbacterium; species Microbacterium sp. NPDC078428. The sequence continues at coordinate 710,388 of NZ_JBITUP010000001.1, read as the reverse complement.
GCGCGCCCGTGCGGCGCGAGGGCGGGATCGAGCGTGCGGCAATGCTGCTGCGCCGCGTCGTCGAGGAGGGCATACAGCGGACAGCGGGTGCGGAAGCGGCATCCCGTGATCTCGCGCGTGGGGCTCGGCAGATCCCCCTCCAGCAGGATGCGCGTGCGGGTCCGCTCGATGCGCGGGTCGGGGATCGGCGCCGCCGAGATGAGAGCCTTGGTGTACGGATGCCGCGGCGTGTCGAACACCTCCGCGATCGGCCCCTGCTCGACGATCCGGCCGAGGTACATCACCGCCACGTCGTCGGCGATCTGCCGCACGACGGCGAGGTCGTGCGCGACGAAGATGTACGACAGCCCCAGGCGCACCTTGAGGTCCTCGAGCAGGTTGATCACGCCCGCCTGGATCGACACGTCGAGGGCGGAGACCGGCTCGTCGAGGACGATGACGGACGGGTTGGTCGCGAGCGCCCGGGCGATCCCGATGCGCTGACGCTGGCCGCCCGAGAACTCGTGGGGGTAGCGGTCGGCCATCGAGGGGTCGAGCCCCACGAGCTCCAGCAGCTCGGTCACGCGCGCGTCGCGCTCCGCTTTGGGGGCGCCCTGCACCCACAGCTGCTCCGTGATGACCTCGCCGACCGGAAGGCGGGGATCGATCGCGCCCATCGGGTCCTGGAAGACGATCTGGATGTCGCGGCGCAGCTCGTTCTTCTCGCGCTTGCCCGCCTCGGCGATGTCGGTGCCGGCGATGCGCACCGACCCCGACTGCGGCCGGACCATCTCCATGATCTCGAGGATCGTCGTGGTCTTCCCGCACCCCGACTCCCCCACCAGGCCGAGCGTTCGCCCGGGACGCAGGGAGAAGGACACCCCGTCGACGGCACGCACGGTGCCGATGCGACGCGGGAAGATCGAGCCCTTCATGAGTGGGAAGTGGCGCACGAGGTCCTCGACCTCGACGACCGCGGCGGCGGTGTCCTCGGATGCGGCGGGGGCGGGCAGCGGCTCGGGGCGGGGGAAGACCTCGGCGCGGTCGAGCTCGCCCCGGGCGATCTCGCCGGAGCGGATGCAGGCAGCCACGTGCGGGGGCTCCGCGCCGGGGTCGTGGTCGAGAAGGACCGGCTCGACGTCCCGGCACTCCGGCAGCGCGACGGGGCAGCGCGCCGCGAACGGGCAGCCCGGCGGCAGGTCGGACAGCGACGGCGGTCGTCCTTCGAGGGGCACGAGGCGCTGCGAGCCGGCCGTCAGCATGTTCGGCACCGAGCGCAGCAGCCCGATCGTGTACGGCATGTGGGGCGCGTGGAAGACCTCTTCGGTGGTGCCCATCTCCACGAGCTTGCCGGCGTACATGACGCCCACGCGATCGGCGTGACCCGCGACGACGCCGAGGTCGTGCGTGATGAGCACGAGGGCGGCGCCCGTGAGCTCGCGGGCCTTCTCGAGCACGTCCAGGATCTGGGCCTGGATCGTCACGTCGAGGGCCGTCGTGGGCTCGTCGGCGATGATCATCTTCGGGTCGTTCGCGATCGCCATGGCGATCATCGCGCGCTGGCGCATCCCACCCGAGTACTCGTGCGGGAACGCGCGGGCGCGGCGCTCGGCATCCGGGATCCCCACGATCCTCAGCAGCTCGACGGCGCGGGCGGCCGCGGCGGGTGCCGAGAGGGAGCGATCGTGCAGTCGCAGGCCCTCCGCGATCTGGTCGCCCACGGTGTACACCGGCGTGAGCGCCGAGAGCGGGTCCTGGAACACCATCGCCAGCTCGGACCCGCGAATGCGCGAGAGCCCGGCATCGTCCATGCCCAGCAGGGACCGGCCGTCGAACTCGATCTCGCCGGATATCCGCGCCGTCGACGGGAGCAGCCCCATGACGGCGAGGGAGGACACGGACTTGCCCGAACCGGACTCGCCGACGATGCCGAGGAACTCCCCGGGGTGCACGTCGTACGAGATGCCTCGCACGGCGCGCACCGGCTCGGAGCCGCGGGGGGCGAAGCTGACGCTGAGGTCCCGGACCGAGAGCAGCGGCATGCGGCGGTCGATTGCGGCGGCGAACGGGTCGGCGGCGAAGGCGGCGTCACGCACGGTTCACCTCCGAGGTGGGGTCGATGGCATCGCGCAGGGCGTCGCCCACGAGGCTGATCGCGAACAGGAGGAGGATCAGCACGCCGGCGGGGAAGACGAACAGCCAGGGCCGGGTCACGGCCGCCGATGTGCCGTCGGCAAGCAGCGTGCCGAGGGATACGTCCGGCGTCTGCACTCCGAAGCCGAAGTACGACAGCGAGGTCTCGGCCATGATCGCCGTGACGATGCCGAGGGTCGCATCGATGATGAGCAGCGATGCGACGTTCGGGATGATGTGGCGGCTGAGGATCTTGCGCGTGGGCATCCCCATGAACCGGGCGGCCCGCACGAAGTCGCGATTGCGCAGCGACCGCGTCTGGTTGCGCACCACCTGCGCCATGATCATCCAGCTGAAGATCGCGAGGAAGAACGTGAGCGCGAGCCACGACAGCCCGCGGGTCAGCGGGCTCAGCAGCACGAGGATGAAGAACGACGGGATCACCAGGAGCAGGTGGATGACCCAGCCGATGACCTTGTCGGCCGTGCCGCCGAGGTATCCGGCGAGCGAGCCGACGAAAGCCGCGATGAGCGTTGCCGAGACACCCGCGATGAGCCCGATGAGAAGAGATTTCTGCAGCCCCGCGAGCGTCTGGGCGTAGATGTCCTGCCCGATCGCGTTCGTCCCGAACCAGTGCAGCTGGGTGGGGCCCATCCCCATGTTCAGGGCGTCGCGCTGCGTCGGCGAGTACGGGTAGGCGAGCGGGCCGACGACCGCCCAGAGCACCATGAAGACGAACACGCCGAGGCCGATCCAGAACCGCGGCATCCGGCTCAGGCGCCGCCCGATCAGGGCCAGGCGCGAGACGGGCCTGCGCGTCTGGGTGACGGGCTCGGTCGCGTCGAGCGGCGTCTCGATGGCCTCCTGCTGCAGGGTCATGTCAGCTCCTCACCCTCGGGTCGAGCGCGGCGTAGAGCACCTCGGACAGCGTCGAGGACATCAGCACGAGCACGGCGACGAACAGGGTCGATCCCGCGACGGCGTTGATGTCGTTCTGCAGCACGGCGTCCAGCTGGAACTCGCCCATGCCGCGCCAGGAGAAGACGATCTCGAGCATCGCGGATCCCGCGATGAGCGTTCCGAAGCTGTACGCGAAGAAGGTGCTCATCGGGATGAGGGCGATGCGCACGCCGTGCCGGTAGAGGGCCTTGGTGCGCGGAAGGCCCTTCGCCCGGGCCGTGCGGATGTAGTCGGCGCCCAGCACGTCGAGCATGACGCTGCGCTGGTAGCGCGAATAGGATGCGGCGCCGATGAGGACGAGGGCGATCGTCGGCAGCAGCAGGTGGACCGCGCGGTCGAGCGCGATGTCCCACCAGCCCCCCGAGATCCCGGCGGTGTACTCCCCCGTGAAGCGGATGACCTGCGTCACGACCGCGTTGTTCAGGCCCGTCGCCGCGATCATCAACAGCACTCCGATGACGAAGGTGGGAGTGGCGAAGACGATGTACGACGAGTAGGTCACCGCCTGATCGCTCGCGCGGTACTGGCGCACGGCCCCCCAGACCCCGAGCAGCACGCCCAGGATCGCGCCGATGATCGAGCCGATGAGCAGGAGGCGCAGACTCGCGCCGGCGCGCGCCGCGATCTCCGCGGTCACCTGAGCGCCGCCGATGGTCTCCCCGAGCGAGAAGCGGGTGAACAGGCCGACGAGCCAGTCCCACAGCCGCACGAGCACCGGTACCGCGGGGTTCACACCCATCGCATCGAGGCTCGCCTCGATCGAGGTCTGGGGCGGCCTCGGGTTCATGCCGTAGTAGCGCTCCGCGGGCTTGAGCAGCACGCTCGCGAGCACATATGCCAGGCACGTCGCGATGAGGCTCAGGATCGCGTAGTGGACGAACCGGCGGACGATGTACAGCGTCACTGCGCGGTCCCGGCGCGTGGTGCGCGTGCGTCGGATCGTGCGGTCGGCCAATGGAACGTCATCGTCGGTCTCTCAGGCGGCGCGGTCCGGATCTCGAATCGCGGGGCGGAATCTCGCGTCGGAGGTTCCTCCGATTCGTCGACCCTAACCCGGCATATCAGCGTCGGTGCATGAATCCGGGAGTGTTTCTCACGACCGTAACATTGTGACACGCCGCTCGAAATGCACGGATCGACACACGCCGCTCAGGCAGAGCGCTCAGCTTGTTCCGCCGGAGATCAGCAGAGCGATGACCCCCCACGCGAGGATCGCGGCCAGCGCGACGAGCCCCGGAACGTCCCAGCCGCGTCGGATCTCCGGGGCCGCCGAGTCGGTTCCCTGCTCGAGGGCGTCCTGCCACTGCTCGCGGATCAGTGCGAGATCGCGGATCGCGGGGGGCACCCGCTCGGCTTCCCCCGGCGATCGCCGGAGCGCGGGTCGCCCCGGCCTCCCCGCCACGGGTCCGCCGTAGGCGCGCAGGACCCGGCCGTCCTGAAGCGTCAGCTCCAGCTGCCACCGCACGTCGATGCCGCGCACCAGCGCCCACGGCACGTCGACGATCCGGAGGATGTTGTGGAGCCGGATGCCGTCGCGGTCGATGCGCACGCGGGGTGCATAGACGAAGACGTATGCACCCCAGAGCAGGAGCAGGATCCAGGGGGCCAGCAGGAGCATCTCCCCCACCCCCGCACGCACCGCGGCATCCCCCAGCAGGAGCACAGCGACCGCGGCCGCCACGACGAACGCGACGACTCCCGACGGCGATCGGAAGACCCGTCCGTCGGGAGTCGGAGTCGCGCGCCTCATCGGCCGCCGAGAGGGATGGATGCGCCGGGGATCGCGTCGAGCAAGCGCCGCGTGTACTCCTCGGCCGGAGCGGCGAAGATCTGGTCCACCGTTCCCTGCTCCACGAGCTTCCCATGCTCCATCACGCATACCAGGTCGGCAGCGACCCGGACGACGGCGAGGTCGTGCGTGATGAACAGGTAGGTCAGCGCTAGCTCGGACTGCAGGTCGGCCAGCAGCTGCAGGATCTGGTCCTGCACGAGCACGTCGAGCGCCGACACCGCCTCGTCCAGCACGACGATGTCGGGCTTGAGGGCGAGCGCCCGCGCGATCGCCACGCGCTGGCGCTGACCGCCGGAGAGCTCGTTCGGATAGCGCGAGGCGAGTTCCTGCGGCAGGGCGACCTGCTCGAGCAGCTCCTTCACCCGGGCGCGCCGAGAGGCCGCGTCGCCCACCCCGTGGATATGCAGCGGCTCGGAGATCGTGTTGCCGATGTTGCGCAGCGGGTCGAGGGAGCCGTACGGGTCCTGGAACACCGGCTGCATGCGCCGGCGGAGCGCGAAGAACTCCCGGCCGGAGAGCGCGTCGGTCCGCTCACCGTCGATCGTGATCGAGCCCGAGGTGGGATCCTCGAGCCCGAGGACCATCTTCGCGATCGTGGACTTCCCGGACCCGGACTCGCCCACGAGGGCGAGGGTCTTGCCCCGCGGGATCTCGAACGAGACGCCGTCGACGGCGCGGAACGGCTCGCTGCGGAACCCGCCGCGACGGATCTTGTACTCCTTGACCAGGTCGGTCACGACGACGGCGGGAGGCTCGGCGGCGTCGACGCCGCGCGCCGGCCCCCGGTCCTCGACGGTGGCCTGGATCCGCTGGGAGGCGAGGCTCGGGGCCGCCGCGACGAGGCGCTGCGTGTAGGGATGCCGCGGGTCCTCGAGGATCTCCCGGCTCGGCCCCGACTCGACGATCTCGCCCTGGTTCATCACGATGATCGTGTCGGCGCGCTCGGCGGCAAGACCCAGATCGTGCGTGATGAGAAGCACGGCGGTGCCGCGCTCGCGGGTGAGCGAGGCCATGTGGTCGAGGATGACCCGCTGCACCGTGACGTCGAGCGCCGAGGTCGGCTCGTCGGCGATGAGCAGCTTGGGATCGGCGGCGAGGCCGATGCCGATCAGGGCCCGCTGACGCATGCCGCCCGAGAACTGATGCGGGAACTGGTGGAGCCGGCGCTCGGCATCCTTCAGTCCGGCCTGCTTCAGAACCTCGATGGCGCGCTGCTCGACCTCGCGGCGGCCCGTGGCGATGCCGTTCGCACGGATCGCCTCCTTGACCTGGAAGCCGATGCTCCACACGGGGTTGAGGTTCGACATCGGGTCCTGCGGCACGTAGCCGATCTCGCGCCCGCGCACCTTCTCCATCTGCGACAGCGACAGCTCGGTCAGCTCACGCCCTTCCAGGGTTATCGAGCCTCCCGTGACGTGCCCCGTGCCCGGGAGCAGGTTGATGATGGCCGACGCGGTCGTCGACTTGCCTGAGCCGGACTCGCCGACGATCGCCACCGTCTCGCCGGGGTGGATGTCGAGGCTCACGCCGTGCAGCACCTGACGCGACGTCTTGCCCGCGTCGAAGGCGACGGTCAGCTCGCGGATGGACAGCAGCGGGGTCTGGGAGTCGACGCTCATCGGCGGGCCCTCGCCTTCGGGTCGAGGGCGTCTCGGAGCAGTTCGCCCAGGATGATGAATGCCAGGATCGTCACGGTGAGGGCGATCGAGGGGTAGATGAGGGCCATCGGCGCCACGCGCAGCGACGACTGCGCCTGGCTGATGTCCAGTCCCCACGACATCGTGTCGCTGCCGAGACCGACACCCAGGAACGACAGGGTCGCTTCGGCCGAGATCGCCGCACCGAGCGTGATCGTCGCGATGACGAGCACGGGGGCGAAGGCGTTCGGGAGCACGTGCGAGACCAGAGTGCGGAAACGCGAGAGGCCGAGCGCGCGCGAGGCCATCACGAAGTCGGCCTGACGCACCCGCAGCACCTCCGCTCGCACGACGCGCGCGGTCGACGCCCATGCGAAACCGCCGATCGCGAAGGCCAGCACGAGCGGCGTGCGGTTCTGCGAGAAGACGCTCATCACGACGATCGCCGCGAGGATGTAGGGGATCGCGAAGAAGATGTCGCCGATCCGCGAGAGGATCGAGTCGAGCCACCCGCCGTAGAAACCGGCGAGGGCGCCCATCACCGTTCCGATCACGGTCCCGATCAGGGTCGCGAGCAGACCCACGACGAGCGACGTGCGCGCACCCCACACGAGGCGCGACCAGATGTCGCAGCCCTGGAAGGTGAAGCCGAGGGGATGCCCCGGCGCGGGTCCGCCGTTGGAATTGCTCAGGAAGCACTCGCGATCGGGCGGCACCTGCGTGAACAGGGTCGGGAAGATCGCCATGAGCACGACGACCACCACGACGACGCTGGTCACCCAGAACGTCGGGCGGCGGCGGATGTCGGTCCAGGCATCCCGCCACAGGCTGCTGGGCTTGGCGTCGACGCGCACGGCGTCCACCGTGACCTCGGCGCTCTTGGCCGGGGCGACGTAGTGGTTCGGCGAGAGCTGATCACTTGGCATAGCGGATCCTCGGGTCGAGCAGGCCGTAGAGCAGGTCGACCACGAGGTTGACCAGCACGTAAAAGATCACGAACACCGTGACGAAGGACACCACGGTCGGCCCCTCCTGCCGGGTGACGGCGGAGTACAGGGTCTGGCCGACGCCCGGGACGTTGAAGATGCCCTCCGTGACGGTCGCGCCGACCATGAGCACACCGAAGTTGGTGGCCGAGTTGGTGATGACCGGCAGGAGGGAGTTGCGCAACACGTGCACGGGGACGACGCGGCGGCGCGGCAGTCCCTTGCTGTAGGCGGTGCGCACCCAGTCCTGATTGAGGGTGTCGATGACGGAGGCGCGCGTGAGCCGCATGCTCGTGGCGTAGAGGCTCAGGCCCAGCACGATCGCCGGGAGCCAGAGGTCGCCCCAGTCGTTCTGCGCCCCGACGGTGGGGCGGAACCAGCCGAGCTGGATCGCGAGGAAGTACTGCGCGAGGAATGCGAGCACGAAGATCGGCACCGCGACGAAGATCAGGGCGATGACGAGCGAGGTGTTGTCGAAGACCTTGCCCTTGCGGATGCCCGAGATGGTGCCGATGATGACCGCCAGCACGAGCTCGATCGCGATGGCCATGACCGCGAGGCGCAGCGTCACCGGGAACGTGCGCGCGAGGACGTCGGCGACCGGCTGGCCTGAGAAGCTCACGCCGAAGTCGCCCTGGAACACGCCCAGGATGTAGTAGAAGTACTGCACGATGAACGGGTCGTTCAGGTGGTACTGCTCCCGGATCTGCTCGAGCAGGTTCGGGTTGGGGGTCCGGTCGCCGAAGAGGGCGAGGATCGGGTCCCCCGGCATGGCGAAGACCATGAAATAGATGAGCAGCGTGGCCCCGAAGAAGACCGGGATCACCTGCAGCAGTCGCCTGAGGATGTAGCTGGCCACCCTCTTCTCCCTCCGAGATCATCGGGCGCGCACGCGGGATTCACGTGGGCGCCCTGAGAGCATCGTGCCGCCTCGGGTGCGACGCGCGATACCCCGGGGAAACATGTCGCGAGGCGGTGACGTGGTCGTCACCGCCTCGCGAGGTGAGATCGAGCCTATTCGCCCTTCGTGATCTCGTGGTAGAGCGGAACCGAGTTCCAGCCGAACTCCACGTTCTCGACGGTGTCGGCGTATCCGCCGGTCACGTTCGAGTACCAGAGCGGGATGGCCGGCAGATCGGCGAGGAGGATCTCCTGCGCCTGCTGGAACAGCTCGTTGGCGGCCTCCTGGTCATCCGTCGAGATTCCCTCGGCGAGCAGGGCGTCGAACTCGGGGTTCGAGTAGTCGCCGTCGTTGGAGCCCGCATTGGTCGCGTAGAGCGGCCCGAGGAAGTTGTACAGACCCGGGTAGTCGGCCTGCCAGCCGGTGCGGAACGCCGTCGTGATGGTGCGGGAGTTCACCAGCTCGCGCAGCTCGGCGAAGGTGGGGTAGGCCGCGCCCGACGCGTCGATGCCGAGGGTGTTCTGGATCGAGTTCGACACGGCGTCGACCCACTGGTCGTGGCCGCCGTCGGCGTTGTACGCGATCTGGAAGGTGCCCTCCCACGGGGAGATGGCGTCGGCCTCCGCCCACAGGGCCTGGGCCTCCTCGGGGTTGTACTCCAGGACATCGGCGCCCTCGAGCGAGTCGGTCCAGCCGTCGATGACGGGCGACGTGAAGTCGCTCGCGGGGGTGCGGCTGCCCTGGAAGATCGTGTCGGTGATCTCCTCGCGGTTGATCGCCATCGAGATGGCGGCGCGGCGGAGCTCGCCTTCCTCGCCGGAGAAGTGCGGCAGCTCGGAGTGGATCGTGAAGGACTGGAACACCGCGGCCGGCTGGTTGACCGCGCGGTCGCCCAGGTCCGACTCGAAGGAGGCCAGCGACGACGGCGGGATCGCGTCGATCACGTCGACCTCGCCGCCCAGCAGGTCGGCGTACGCGGCATCCTGCGTCGCGTAGAAGTTGATGGTCAGGCCGCCGTTGGCCGCCTGGCGCACACCCTGGTACTCCTCGTTCTTGACGAGGTCGATCTGCACGTCGTGCTGCCACGCGTCCTCGCTGGCGAGCATGTACGGACCGTTGCCGATCGGGCTCTCGCCGAACGCATCCATGTCCTCGAATGCGGCGTCGGGAAGCGGGTAGTAGGCCGAGTAGCCCAGGCGCAGCGGGAAGTCCGAGGCCGGCTTGTTCAGCGCGATCGTGAACGTGTACTCGTCCACCTGCTCGAGGCCGGTGAGCTCCGAGTCCTCGTCGTAGCTGAAGCCCTCGATGTCCTCGAAGAAGTAGCTGTTGTACTGCTCGTTCGACAGCAGAGCGCCGTAGTTCCAGGCGTTGATGAAGTTGTCGGCCGTGACCTCTTCACCGTCGGTGAAGAACTGGCCCTCCTTGATCTTCACGGTGATGTTCTGAGGGTCGTCGACGACGATCTCCTCGGCCATGTCGTTGACGGGGGTGCCGTCGGCCTCGTACGAGACCAGACCCGCGAAGATCGCGTCGAGGATCTTGCCTCCGCCGACCTCGTTGGTGGCGGTGGGGATCAACGGGTTCTCGGGCTCCGAGCCGTTGGTCGTGATGATCGCGGCGCTCGCGCCCCCGTCGGTGCCTTCATCGGTGCCGCCGCTGGCGCAGCCTGCGAGCGTGAGCCCGCCGACGCCCAGCAGCGCGAGCCCGGAGAGGGCGATTCTGTTGCGCTTCACTGTTCCTCCATGAAGAAAGGTTGTTTTCGCCCAGGCGTCACGGAGGTGAGCCGAGCGGGATGGGGAAACCTTAGGCACGCTGATCCGATTGCTCCAAATCATCGTCAGAACCGTTACATAGCCTTTACTCAGTGCCGTGCGGATATGGCAATCTGACGAGGTGACTCCCCATCCCGCTGTGAATCCGCCGTTGAACCGGGTCCGGCTGCGTTGGGAACTGGGTATCGTTCTCGCCGTCACGCTCGGCCAGTCGGCGTTGTATTCCGTGCTCACGCTCGTGCGACGGCTGACGATCTCGGTGCCCCTCGGACAGCAGCAGACCGCCCTCAATCCCTCCCGCGACGACGCGGCCCTCTGGGATGCGCTGTACCAGTTCCTGTCGGTGTTCTTCGACCTGGCGCTGGTCGCGCTGGTGGTCTACCTGCTGTGGGAGCCGGGATCGAACGCGCTGCGGCGGATCGGGCTGGACTTCACCCGCTTCGGAGGCGACGCGGGCCGCGGCATCCTCCTCATCCTCCTCATCGGGGTGCCGGGCCTCGGGCTCTACGCCGCGGGACGGGCGCTCGGCGCGACGGTGGCGGTGCAGGCCTCGCCGCTGGATGCCGCGTGGTGGGCAGTGCCGCTGCTGGTGCTCTCCGCACTGCGCGCGGGGCTGCTCGAAGAGGTCATCATACTCGGCTACCTCTTCGACCGCCTGCGCCGGTTGGGGTGGGGGTGGTGGCCGATCATCATCGCGTCGGCGACGCTTCGCGCGGCCTACCACGCATACCAGGGCTTCGGCCCGATCATCGGCAACTTCGTGATGGGGATCGTCTTCGGCTGGTGCTACAAGCGGTGGGGGCGGGTCATGCCGCTCGTGATCGCGCACACCCTCATCGACGTCATCGCGTTCGTCGGGTATCCGCTTGCGGCTGCGCTCTGGCCGGGGGTCTTCGGCCCCGTCCCCGCGCCGTCGGGCACCCCGACGCCGACCCCCTCGCCCTGACCCCGCCCCGCCCCGCCCCGCCCGCGAGACACCACGTCTGCGCCGACACATCGGTCCTCGGCTGGTGTTTCGGCGCAAATCCGGTGTGTCGCCCACCGCGCACGCTTCTCCCCATCTCGCCACCCGGCGAGCGCTCCACGGACGATGGGCGCGCGACCGGCCACCCGGGGACGATCGCGCGAGGGTGGTCGCATGCTCACACCCGACGCAGGCGGGAGCCTGCTGCTCTCCGCTGACGACCGACGGATGCCGCAGGGGCTCTATCGCCGGGTGCGGTCGGGGGAGCTCGCGCGCGTGCGGCCCGGCGTTTACGCGCCGGCGGACTGGTGGGCCGCGCTCCCGCCGCACGAACGCTATCGCGAGCGCGTCGCGGCGGCCGTGCTCGTCTTCCCGGATGCCGCGCTGATGCGGGAATCGGCGGCCGTCGCGCACGGGCTGCCCGCCTTCGGGGAACCGCGCGACATCCACTTCTTCGATCCCGACCGGCGCTCGACGCGACGCTTCGGCGACGTCGTGGTTCAGGCATCGGAGCGGCCGCGCGTCGTCACCCACGTCGCCGGAGCGCTCGCGACCGACCTCATCACGACGGTCGTGGACACCGCGCGGCATCTCCCACCGGCGTACGCGCTCGCCGTCGCCGACACGGCGCGGTCGAGAGGTCTTCACCGGGAGTCGATCCGGGCACACAGCCTGTCGGACCCGAATCGGCGCCACGAACGAATGCTCGCGTGGGTGTGGGACTTCGCTGACGCGCGTGCGGAGTCGACGGGGGAATCCGTGAGCCGCGCCGTCATCTCGTGGCTGGGCTTGCCCGTCCCGATCCTGCAGCGGACGTTCTTCACCGACGGTCACGAAGACCGGCCCGACTTCTGGTGGCCCGACTACTCGACCATCGGCGAGTCGGACGGCTACGGAAAGTACCGCGCGGCGACGGCGGAAGCCGCGGTACGCGGGGTCGTGAAGGAGAAGCTGCGCGAGGATCGCCTCCGACGCCGCTGCCGCAGCTTCACCAGATGGGATTGGGGCGACACGCACCGCGTGCAGCCGCTGCTCGACAAGCTGCTCGGCGCGGGGCTGCCGCAGGTCGGCGCACCCGACCGCGCGATGCTCGCGACCCTCCGCGGCGCGCGTCGCTGACACGAAACACCACATCCGAGGCCAGACCCCGGCCGCCGGATGGGGTCTCGGCGCACATCTGGTGTTTCGCGGGGCGGCGCGGGGGCGGGGGCGCGGGCGGGGCGGGGCTACGCGAAGGCCTCTACCGGGGGGCAGGCGCACGCGAGGTTGCGGTCGCCCCAGGCCTGGTCGACCCGGCGCACGGGCGGCCAGTACTTGGCTCGCACGAGCGAGCGCACCGGGAACACGGCCCGCTCGCGGGAGTAAGGATGCCGCCAGTGCGCGTCCACGAGCGACTCCGCCGTGTGCGGGGCGTTGACGAGGGGATTGTCGTCGGCCGGCCACTCCCCCGCCCCGACGCGCTCGGCCTCGTCGTGGATCGCGATCATCGCGTCGCAGAAGCGGTCGAGCTCGGCGAGATCCTCGCTCTCGGTCGGCTCCACCATGAGCGTCCCCGCCACCGGGAAGGACATCGTCGGCGCGTGGAAACCGTAGTCGATCAGCCGCTTGGCGACGTCGTCCACGCTCACCCCGGTGCGCCCCCGCAGCGGGCGCAGGTCGAGGATGCACTCGTGCGCGACGAGCCCGCCCTCGCCCGTGTACAGCACGGGGAAGTGCGCGCGCAGCCGGGTGGCGATGTAGTTGGCGGCGAGCACCGCGGATGCCGTGGCATCCGCCAGCCCGCGCGCCCCCATCATGCGCACGTACGCCCACGAGATCGGCAGGATCGACGCCGACCCGAAGGGCGCCGCCGCCACGGGGCCTCCCGCCCGGCCGTGCGCGTCGCCGCCCCGCGTGCGCGGATGCGAGGGGAGGAACGGCGCGAGGTGCGACTTCGCCGCGACGGGACCGACGCCCGGCCCGCCCCCGCCGTGCGGGATCGCGAACGTCTTGTGCAGGTTCAGGTGCGAGACGTCGCCGCCGAGGTCGCCGAAGCGCGCGTACCCGAGCAGGGCGTTGAGGTTGGCGCCGTCGATGTACACCTGTCCGCCGGCGTCGTGCACCGCGGCGGTGATCTCGAGCACGTCGTGCTCGTACACCCCGTGCGTGGACGGGTAGGTGATCATCAGGGCCGAGAGCGTCTCGGCGTGCGCCGCGATCCTCGCGCGCAGGTCGCCGAGGTCGACGTTGCCCGCCGCGTCGCACGCCACGACGACGACCCGCATGCCGGCGAGCACCGCGGAGGCCGCGTTGGTTCCGTGCGCCGAGGCGGGGATGAGGCACACGTCGCGCGCGTCGTCGCCCCGCGAGCGGTGATAGCCGCGGATCGCGAGCAGACCCGCGAGCTCGCCCTGGGACCCCGCGTTCGGCTGCAGCGAGACGGTGTCGTATCCGGTCATCTCGGCGAGCCACGTCTCCAGCTGCTCGATGAGCGCAAGGTATCCCTCGACATCCTCGGCCGGCGCGAAGGGGTGCACCCGGGCGAACTCGGGCCACGATGCGGCCGCCAGCTCGCTCGCCGCGTTGAGCTTCATCGTGCACGACCCGAGCGGGATCATGCCCCGGTCCAGGGCGTAGTCGCGGTCGGCGAGCGTCTTGAGGTAGCGCATCATGGCCGTCTCGGAGCGATGCGTGCGGAAGACCGGATGCCGCAGGTAGCCGTCCGCGCGCCGCAGCCCCTCCGGCAGGCCCACGCCCGGGGCGTCCGCCCGAGCGGGACGTTCTCCCTCGCCAGTGGCGAACCCCCCGCCGACCACCTCGGCGAACGCCTCGGCGACGGCGGCGACATCGGCCGCCGTCGTCGTCTCGTCCACCGAGATCCCGACGGTCGTCCCGTCGACCTGCAGCAGCTGGTAGCCGCGCTCGCGCGCGCGGCCCACGACCGCCGCGGCATCCGGCACCCGCACACGCACGGTGTCGAAGGCGCTGTCCGACACGAGCTCGCAGCCGGACGCCCGCAGCGCGGCAGCGAGCGCGACGGTGTGCCCGTGCACGCGCTCGGCGATCGCCCGGAGCCCGTCGGGCCCGTGGTAGACGGCGTACATGGCCGCCATGACGGCCAGCAGAACCTGGGCGGTGCAGATGTTCGACGTCGCCTTCTCCCGGCGGATGTGCTGCTCGCGAGTCTGCAGCGAGAGCCGATAGGCGGGCGCACCGTCGGCATCCTGAGACACCCCGACCAGTCGCCCGGGCAGCTGGCGCTCGAGGCCCGCGCGCACGGCGAGATAGCCCGCGTGCGGACCCCCGAAGCCCATCGGGACGCCGAAGCGCTGCGTCGTGCCGACGGCGATGTCGGCGCCGAGCGAGCCGGGGGAGGCGAGCAGGGTCAGCGCGAGCAGGTCGGCCGCCACGACGGCGAGTCCGCCCGACGCGTGCACGGCGGCGATGAGCGCGGTCGGGTCGGCCACGCGCCCCGAGGCTCCCGGGTACTGCACGAAGACCCCGAACGCCTCGGCCTCCGCTGCCCCGCTCCCGCCCCATTCGCGCAGCTCGATGCCGAGCGCCTCCGCCCGGTGCGCGAGCACGGCGCGGGTCTGGGGCAGCGCATCGGGGTCGACCAGGAAGACGTTCGAGCGGCTCTGCGAGGCGCGCCGGGCCAGCAGCATCCCCTCGACGACCGCGGTGGCCTCGTCGAGCATCGACGCGTTTGCGGTGGCGAGTCCGGTGAGGTCGGCGACCATCGTCTGGAAGTTCAGCAGCGCCTCGAGCCTGCCCTGCGAGATCTCGGGCTGGTAGGGCGTGTACGCCGTGTACCACGACGGATTCTCGAAGACGCCGCGCGCGATGACGGCGGGCGTGAACGTGTCGTAGTACCCGAGCCCGATCATCGACCGCGCCGGGCGGTTGCGCCCCGCGAGCGCACGCAGCTCGGCGAGCGCCTCGGCCTCGGTCGCCGCCGGCGGGATGACGCCGTCATCGCCGCGCTCGGCGAGGATCGCGGCGGGCACGGCCGCCCGCATGAGCTCGGCCGTCGAGGAGTACCCGAGGGCGGCGAGCATCGTGGCCCGGGCGCCGGCGTCGGTGCCGATGTGCCGTTCGACGAAGCGTTCCGCGGCGGTCGTCGCCGTCACTGCGCGGCCCCCGTGAGGCCGAGGTACGCCTGACGATCGAGCAGGTCGGCGGATGCCGGGGCATCCACCCGGATCTTCAGCAGCCAGCCGTCGTCGAACGGCGACGAGTTGACGAGGGACGGGTCGTCGACGACGGCCTCGTTGACGGCCACGACCTCGCCGGTGAGGGGCGCGTAGAGCTCGCCGACCGACTTCGTGGACTCGATCTCGCCGCAGACCTCGCCGGCCAGGACGGGCGAGCCGACGGGGGGCAGGTCGGCGAAGACGACATCGCCGAGCTTGTCGGCGGCGAAATCGGTGATCCCGACGGTGGCGATATCGCCGTCGAGGGCGATCCACTCGTGCTCGGCGGTGTACTTCAGGCTGGTCAGGTCGGTCATTTCTTCCTCCGATAGAAGGGCAGGGCGGTGACGGTGGCGGGGATGCGCGTGCCGCGCACGTCGAGGTCGAGCGCGGTTCCCGGCGCGGCGAGGTCGGGTCGCACGAACGCCATGGCGATGGGGTGGCCGAGGGTGGGGCTGAGGGCGCCGCTCGTCACGTTTCCCACGACGCTGTCGCCGAGCCGCACGGGGTATCCCGACCGCGCCGCGCGGCGCCCCTCGGAGACGAGCCCGACGAGCACGGGCGCCCCGGCGTCCCGCGGCCGGGCGAGGGCGTCGCCGCCCACGAATCCGGGCGGGCCGGACGCGCCCGACCCGACGACGCGCGCGAGCCCCACCTGACCGGGGCGCACGTCGGCGGACAGCTCGTGCCCGTAGAGGGGCATGCCCGCCTCGAGGCGCAGCGTGTCGCGCGCGGCGAGGCCCGCCGGGATGAGCCCGAGCCCCTCACCGGCCTCCTGCAGCGCGGCCCACAGCCCCGCGGCCCGATCCGCGGGCAGCAGCAGCTCGTAGCCGTCCTCGCCGGTGTAGCCCGTTCGCAGCACGAGCACCGGCACGCCGTCGAAGGAGGCCTCGGCCCACGCGTACGACGACAGCGCGGCCGGATCGGCGCCGGTCGCCTCGAGCCCGCGAACGGCGGAGAGGATCTGCGACGACCGCGGGCCCTGCAGCGCGAGCAGGGCGTAGGAGTCCGAGACGTCATCGACCCGCACCGGGCGCGAACCCCGCACGAGCGCGAACGACCCACCCGCCGGACGGTCGCCGCCCGCGAGCGTCGCGACGGTCGGCCACCGCTGCGCCCGATCCTCGAGGGCTTCGGCGACGACGGCGCGGTTACCGGCGTTCGCGATGACGAGGTAGCGATCGGCCGCGAGCCGGTAGACGATCAGGTCGTCGAGGATGCCGCCGCTCTCGTTCAGCAGCAGCGTGTACTTCGCCCGCCCCACGGCGAGCGCCGCGAGGGGGCCCGCGAGTGCGTGGCCGAGGAACGGCGCGGCATCCGGCCCCGTGACGACGAACTCGGCCATGTGCGAGATGTCGAAGAGGCCGGCGGCCCGGCGCACGGCGTGGTGCTCGGCCAGGTCGGAGGTGTAGCGCACGGGCATGAGCCATCCGCCGAAGTCCGTGAAGGAGGCTCCCAGGGCCTTATGGACGGCGTGCAGGGGGGACGCGCGCGGCGCCGGAGCCACGGGGTCGACGGGGTCTGGCATGGAGCTCTCCCGGTGTCGTGCGGGCCGGGTGCCGAGCGGCATCCGGTGAACTCCCCCTCTGTCATGGGCCTGAGAGCTTCGCCCGGCGCACGGGCGCGGGGCTTTCACCGTCGGCGGACCGCCTCGAGGGACGATCGCTTTTCAGAGTGGCCGACTCGGGCGGTACGCGTACCTGAGAGATTGGCGGGGAGGCTTGCTCCTTCGGTGCCCGGACCGTGGCGGCTCCGGGGCTCTCCCGCTCGAGGTGAGGCCGTATGCGGTTGTGGCGGTCAGCATACGCGCGGCGGCGGCGGACCACACCCCCCGAAACGCCGGATGCCGCGGGTCAGCCGGTGCAGCTGCCCGAGGACACGGGGGCGTCGAGCGCCTCGGCCTGCGCGAGCACGGGGCCGAGCTCGGTCGTCGTCATCGCGTATCCGAGGTCGTCGTCGTTCTCGGCGCGCGCGAACACCACCCCCGCGACCTCGCCCGCGGGGGTCAGCAGGGGCCCCCCGGAGTTGCCGGGTCGCACCGTCGTGGCAAGCGCGTACACCTCGCGCTGGGCCGCCGAGGAGTCGTAGATGTCGGGTACGGCGGCGGCGCCGACGGAGATCACCTCGGCGCCGACCATCTCGAAGGGTCCGCCGTACGGGTATCCCTGCACGACCGCCGATGCGCCTGCGCCGAGGGTGGGCACGACCGGGAGGGGGTCCGCGCCGAGGCCGGTGACCGCGATCACCGCGAGGTCGTCGACGGGGTCGAAGTAGACGATCCGACCCTCGCGCGCCGCCTCTCCCGGCAGTTCCACGACGGGCGTCTCGACGCCCGCGACGACGTGCGCGTTCGTCACGACCCGGTCGGGTGCGATGACGAATCCGGACCCGGTCGCGCTCGTGCCGCACGCGTACGCCACGCCCGACACACGACCGACGGATTGCGCGGCGCTGGTCAGCGCGGGGCCGTCGAGCGAGACGTCGGGCGTCCCGGGCGAGACGGCACCGTCCAGCAGCGTGCCGAGCGTCGGCAGGCCCTCATCGAGCACGGTCCCGCGCAGCTGGGCGAGGGTGGACTGCACCGGGCGGGGCGTCAGCTGCTCGATCGTGCGCAGCACCTGCGAGGACGCGAGCGCCTGCGAGACCACCGGCATCCCGGTCGCCGAGACGCTCTGCCCCACGAGCGAGATCGCCAGGGCGGCGACGATGACGCTCACGGCCCCGCCGAGCAGCCGCTCGATGCCCTTGAGCTTGATGCGGTCGGCCCCGCGCCGCACCGCCATCCCGATCCCACCGCCGATGCCGGCACCCACCGCGAGCAGCAGCACGGCGACGACGAGCACGATCAGCCCGCGCCACTGGGGCCAGGGGACGGCGTTGTTGACGATCGGCACGAGCCAGAAGGCGGCGACGCCTCCGCCCGCAAGACCCACGAGGGTGCCGAGGCTCGCGAAGAGGCCGCGCTGGATGCCGATGATGAGCGCGAGGATGAGTGCCGCGATCAGCACGATGTCGACGACGAGCACGTCTCCTCCTCGCAAAGATCTCGCGGGAAGCCTACGTCGCCCTGCCTGGGAACACACGGCATGGGCGCGGCGCGGCCCGGTTGCCCTTGAGGTCACGGTGACACTAATATGGTCTATGGAAGTAAAGGTCATGACGACACGAACCACGAACCCCCCACCCGCCCCCCTCGCCGACGGCACCCACGCCGCCGACGAGGAGCAGGCGCGTGTCGCCGTGTCGACCGTGATCTTCACGCTGCGACGTCATCCCGAACAGGACCGGCCCGCCATCGTGCTGCCCCTCGTCCGCCGCACGCGCGACCCGTTCGAGGGCCTGTGGGCGCTCCCCGGCGGGTGGCTCGACGCGCGGGAAGGCCTGGATGCCACCGCCTCCCGCACCCTCGCCGAGACGACGGGCCTCACGCCCAGCTATCTCGAGCAGCTCTACGCCTTCGGCGACGTCGATCGCTCCCCCACGCGGGTCGTGTCGATCGTGTACTGGGCGCTCCTTCGCGCCGACGAGGTGGACGCGCAGGTCGCGGTGCACGCCGCCGACGGCGACGCGCCCGAGAACGTCGAATGGTTCGCGGCCGCGGAGCTCCCGGAACTCGCCTTCGACCACAACGCGATCGTCGACTACGCCCTGTGGCGCCTGCGCAACAAGGTGGGCTACAGCCGCATCGCGCACGGGCTGCTGCCCGACGAGTTCACGCTCGCCGATCTCCGAGAGGCGTACGAGGCGATCCTCGGCCGTCGCCTCGACCCGGCCAACTTCCGCCGCCAGGTCGAGGGGTCCGGCACCCTCATCCCCACCGAATCGTTCCGCACGGGCAGCCATCGCCCGGCGCGTCTGTACCGCTACAACCAGGATGTCGAACTCGCCGACCGGGGTCCCCTCGCGCGGCTCGTACAGCCCGCGGCATCCGCTGAATCGAGGTAGTCATGCCCGCCACGTCCCTCACCCTGCAGCCCCGCCCGATCGATGCATCGGTCGACCACGAGATCCAGGCCATCGTCACCGGTTCGTCGCTCTCGCAGACCTGCACGACCGATCTCGCCGCGGGCCCCTGGGACTTCGACTCCCGGCCCGGCTACGGCCCCGGGTCCTCCATGGGCGATGTCATCCCCACGGGTTCCCCGCGTCAGGGCGAGCTGCCCCGGGAGTACCGCGAGGCGAGCGAGGAGGAGCTGCACGCTCGCATCATCGCCGCCAAGCACACGCTCGGCGACCGCGTCGTCGTGCTGGGCCACTTCTACCAGCGGGAAGAGGTCGTCGCGCACGCCGACTACGTGGGCGACTCCTTCCAGCTCGCCGGCGCCGCGAAGGCCCACCCGGAGGCCGAGGCGATCGTCTTCTGCGGCGTGCACTTCATGGCCGAGACGGCAGACCTCCTCTCCGGTCCCGACCAGGCGGTCATCCTCCCCAACCTCGCGGCCGGCTGCTCGATGGCCGACATGGCCGACATCGACCAGGTCGAGGAGTGCTGGGAGCAGCTCGAGGAGCTGTACGGGCCGATGGACCGGGCGGATGCCGAGGGCCTCGTCCCCGTCGTGCCGGTGACGTACATGAACTCCTCCGCCGCGATCAAGGGCTTCGTCGGTCGCCACGGCGGCATCGTCTGCACGTCCTCGAACGCCCGGACCGTGCTGGAGTGGGCGTTCGCGCGCGGCCGCCGCGTGCTCTTCTTCCCCGACCAGCACCTCGGTCGCAACACCGCCAAGGCGATGGGCGTGCCGCTCGATCGGATGCCACTGTGGAACCCGCGGCGCCCGATGGGCGGCAACGACGACGCGGCGCTCGAGGACGCCCGCGTCATCCTGTGGCACGGCTTCTGCAGCGTGCATCGCCGTTTCAGCGTCGATCAGATCGACAGGGCTCGCCTCGAGCACCCCGGCGTGCGGGTGATCGTGCACCCCGAATGCCCGATGGACGTCGTCGACGCCGCGGACGAGGCGGGGTCGACCGACTACATCCGCAAGGCCATCCAGGCCGCGACCGAGCCGACCACCTTCGCGATCGGCACGGAGATCAACCTCGTGCAGCGTCTGGCCGCCGAGCATCCCCAGCACACCATCTTCTGCCTCGACCCCGTCGTCTGCCCGTGCTCGACGATGTACCGGATCCACCCCGGCTACCTCGCGTGGGTGCTCGAGGGCCTCGTCGCGGGCGAGGTGCGCAACCGCATCACGGTCCCGGCGGATGTGGCCGACCCCGCCCGCGTGGCCCTCGAGCGGATGCTGTCGGCACGGCCGTCCCCTCAGGTCGCGCCGTGACGCACGCCGTCGTCGTCGGCAGCGGCATCGCGGGGCTGATGACCGCGCTGCACGCGGCGCGGGCGGGGGTCGACGTCACCCTCGTCACGAAGGACGAACTCGAGCACGCGAACACCCGCTACGCGCAGGGCGGCATCGCCGGGGTGATGTTCGCCGACGACCGGGTCGAGGACCACGTGCACGACACGATCGTCGCGGGCGCGGGGCTCTCCGACCCCGCGGCCGTGCGCGTTCTCGCCGAGGAGGGGCCCGAGCGCATCCGCGAGCTGATCTCCCTCGGCGTCGGGTTCGACCGCGACGACGGCGGAGAACTCGTGCGGGGCCTGGAGGCGGCGCACTCCTACCCCCGCATCCTGCACGCCGGCGGCGATGCGACGGGCACCGAGATCGAGCGCGCCCTCGTGTCGGCCGTGCGCGACGCGCGCATCGCGATCATCGAGCACGCGTTCCTCGTCGATCTCATCGTGGAGGACGGGGCGGTCCGCGGCGTCGAGCTGCTCGAGGCGGGCCGGGACCGCGTCGTCCTGAGCGCCGACGCCGTCGTGCTCGCGACCGGCGGCGCGGGGCAGCTCTACAACCGCACGACGAACCCCGCCGTGGCCACGGGAGACGGCATCGCGGCCGCCCTGCGGGCGGGTGCCGAGGTCGCCGACCTCGAGTTCGTCCAGTTCCATCCGACCGTGCTCGCGGTCGGCGAGCCCTTCCTCGTCTCCGAGGCGGTTCGCGGCGAGGGGGGTGTGCTGGTCGACGACTCGGGCCGCCGATTCATGCTCGACGTGCACCCCGACGCCGAGCTGGCCCCGCGCGACGTCGTCGCGCGGGCGATCGCTGCCCGCATGGCCGCGCAGGGCGGTCGCCCCGTTCGGCTGGACGCGACGGCGATCGGGGGCGGGGCGGCGGGACCCGAGACGGCCGAGGCGTTCCTCGCGCGGCGATTCCCGACGATCGATGCGGCCGTGCGCGAGCGGGGGCTCGACTGGTCGCGCGAGCCGATCCCCGTCACCCCCGCCGCCCACTACCTCATGGGCGGGATCGTCACCGACCTCGACGGCCGCACGAGCATGCCGGGCCTGTACGCCGTGGGCGAGGTCGCGCGCACCGGCGTGCACGGCGCGAACCGGCTGGCGTCGAACTCGCTCCTGGAGGGCGCCGTCTTCGCCGCCCGCGCTGCCGCCGCGCTGGCATCGGCGGGGGCATCCGGGTCCTCCCCGTGGCGCGGTCCCCGCGCGCTCCCCGCTCCCCTCGCCGCGGCAGTGCACGCCGCAGAGGCGGGCGGCATCGTCGAGCACGCCGCGGTTCCGTTCAGCCGCTCCGCGCTTCAGCGCCTGATGTGGGACCACGCCGGTCTCGAACGCACGGGCGCGGGGCTGAACTCGGCCGCGGCCCTCGTCGCCGGCTGGCGCGCGCACGAGCGGACGCCGCAGTCGGTGCACGAGCTCGAGGACGAGAACCTGCTCGACGTCGCGGCGGCCACGATCCGTGCGGCGCGCGCCCGGACGGAGTCGGTCGGCGCACACCACCGCATCGACACGCCCGCGGCGGCTCCGACGGGCACCCCCCGCCTCGCCCCGGATGCCGCGGCATCCCGCACACTGACCGGAGCCCTCGCATGCTGACCCGCACCCAGATCGACCGGACCGTCGCCGCCGCCCTCGACGAGGACGCCCCGTGGGGAGACCTGACCGGAGAGGCGCTCATCCCGCTCGAGGCCTCCGCGCGGGCCGAGCTCGTCGCCCGGGAGCCGGGGGTCTTCAGCGGCGGCGAGGTGTTCGAGGCCGCCTTCCGCCTGACCGATCCGCGTATCGCCGTCGTGCTGATGATCGAGGACGGGGAGCGCTTCGAGCGGGGGGCGACGCTCGCCGTCGTGGAGGGTCCCGCGCGAGCGGTCCTCCGGGCGGAGCGCATCGGGCTGAACTTCGTCCAGCGCATGTCGGGCATCGCCACGCTCACCGCGCGCTACGTCGCCGAGGTCGCCCACACGGGCGCGCGCATCGCCGACACGCGCAAGACCACACCGCTCCTGCGCGCCTTCGAGCGCCACGCCGTCGTCAGCGGCGGTGGGCACAACCACCGGCACTCCCTCTCGGACGCCGTCCTGGTCAAGGACAACCACCTCGCCGTGCTGACGGGCCGGGGGCTCTCGGTCACGGCCGCGCTGCAAGGCGCGATCGCGCGTCTGCCGCACACGACGCACGTCGAGGTCGAGGTCGACCGACTCGACCAGATCGACGCGGTGCTCGCGGCCGGCGTCGGCACGATCATGCTCGACAACTTCACGATGGAGGACCTCCGCCGCGGAGTCGAGCACATCGCGGGTCGCGCCACGGTCGAGGCCAGCGGCGGCGTGCGACTGGACACCGTGCGGCGGATCGCCGAGACGGGGGTCGACGTCATCTCGGTCGGCGCCCTGACGCACTCGGCGCCGTCGCTGGATCTCGGACTGGACATCTCACTGGATGACTCCGGGCTCCAGGCGGCACACTAGAGGAACGATGCTCTACCTCGACAACGCGGCGACGACGCCCGTGCGCCCCGATGTGCTCGAGGCGATGATGCCGTATCTCACGAGCGAGTTCGGCAACCCCTCGAGCCACCACACCGTCGGCGAACGCGCGTCGGCCGCTCTCGCGGACGCTCGCGGCGTCGTCGCCCGCGCGCTCGGGATGCGTCGGGGCGACGTGGTCTTCACCTCGGGCGGGACGGAGTCGAACAACCTCGCGATCAAGGGGATCGCGATCGCGGCGCAGCTGCAACGCGACGCCGGACATATCGTGACGTCGCCGATCGAGCACGAGTCCGTCCTGGAGTCGGTGCGGTATCTCCAGCGGGTGCACGGGTTCGTCGTCACAGAGCTGCCCGTCGACCGGTACGGCCTCATCGATCCGGGCGATCTCGACCAGGCGCTGCGCGAGATGACAGCGCTCGTGACGATCGGCTACGCGAACAACGAGATCGGCACGGTCCAGGATGTCGCCGCCCTCGCCGCCGTCGCCCGTGCGCATGCGGTGCCGATCCACATCGATGCGGTGCAGGCCGCCGGCTGGCTCGATCTCTCCGCCGCAGACCTCGGCATCGATGCCATCTCGATCGCGGGCCACAAGCTGGGCGCGCCGAAGGGCACGGGAGCGCTGGCGGTCAGGGGCCGCGTGCCGCTCGAGCCGCTCCTGCACGGCGGCGGGCAGGAGCGGGGCCGCCGCAGCGGCACCGAGAGCGTCGCCGGCGCCGTGGCGCTGGCGACCGCCCTGCGGGCCGCGGAGGCCGACCGCGAGCAGAGGGCCGCGCGGGTCGCCGCCCTGCGGGACGCCTTCATCGCGCGCGTGCTCGGCCTGGTCCCCTCGGCACGCCTCACGGGGCACCCCGAGCACCGCCTGCCGGGCACGGCGAGCTTCACCTTCGCCGGGACCTCGGGTGAAGCGGTGCTGCTGGAGCTCGAGCGACGCGGCGTGGTCTCCTCCAGCGGCTCGGCGTGCGCGGCCGGAAGCGACGAGCCCTCTCACGTTCTCGTAGCGATCGGCACGGATCCCGCGGTGGCCCAGACGGCGGTGCGCTTCACGCTCCCCCGCGATCTGGAATCCCCGCTGGATGCCGTCGCCGACGCCGTCGCCGCGTCGGTGGCCGCCGTCGCGCCCCGCGCGTAGCCGCGTCAGTCCTGCGTCGCCAGCCCGGCGGACGCCTGCACCTGCTGCGCGGCGAGCGCGGCATAGAGACCACCGGCCGCGAGAAGCTCTGCATGCGTCCCCGACTCCACGATGCGCCCCGCCTCGACGACGTGGATGACGTCGGCTCCCACCACGGTCGAGAGGCGGTGGGCGATCGAGAGCGTCGTGCGACCGCGGGCCGCGGCATCCAGCGCCTCCTGCACGACGCGCTCGGACACCGTGTCGAGGGCGCTCGTCGCCTCGTCGAGAAGCAGGACCGGCGGGTCCTTCAGCAGGACCCGGGCGATCGCGATGCGCTGCTTCTCTCCCCCCGAGAGGCGGTAGCCGCGCTCTCCCACGATGGTGTCGTAGCCGTCGGCGAAGCTCTCGATGACGTGGTGGATGTTGGCGGAGCGGCAGGCCGCCTCGAGCTCGGCGTCGGTCGCGTCCGGCCTGGCGTAGCGCAGGTTGTCCCGCACGGAGGCGTGGAAGAGGTAGGTCTCCTGGGAGACGATGCCGATGTGATCGATGACGCTGTGGCGGTCGAGCTCCCGCACGTCCTCGCCGGCGAACAGCACCCGGCCGGCGGTCGCCTCGTACAGCCGCGGGGCGAGATAGAGGATGGTGGTCTTGCCGGCGCCGCTCGGGCCGACGAAGGCGATGTGCTGCCCCGGCTCGGCGCGGAAGCTGACCCCGTCGAGCGTCGGCCGCGAATCGGGCGCGGCGTCGGGGTAGCGGAACACGACGTCCTCGAAGTCGATGCTGCCGAGGGGGCCCGGTGCGCTCTCGACGGGCATCGCCGGGACGCGGTCGCGGATGGCCGGGGTGAGGTCGAGGTACTCGAAGATGCGGGCGAAGAGGGCCTTGGATGTCTGCAGCTCGAGCGAGACGCGAAGCAGGGCCATCAGCGGGAAGAGCAGCCGTGCCTGCACGGTGGTGAAGGCGACGACGACGCCCGCCGAGATGTCGTCGGAACCGCCCACGAGGAGGAAGCCCGCGACGAGGTAGATGATCGCGGGCACCGACGACATGATCACGTTGACGAGGCCGAAGAACCACTGACCGGTCATCGCGAGGCGCACCTGCAGCCCCACCTGCGTCACGGTCTCCCGGGTGTAGCGCTGCGTCTCCGACTCCTGGCGATTGAAGGCCTTCGCGAGCAGGATTCCGGAGACCGACAGGGTCTCCTGGGTGATGGCGCTCAGCTGGGCGAGGGATTCCTGCGTCTCGCCCTGGATGCGAGCGCGCACCTGACCCACCTTGCGCTGCACCCACACGAGCGCGGGCAGCAGCACGACGGCGATGAGCGTGAGCCGCCAGTCGATCACCACCATCGCCACGAGGGACGCGACGACCGTGACGGCGTTGCCGAGGATGCTCGTCATCGCGTTGGTGAGCACCCCCGCCACTCCGCCCACATCGTTCTGCAGCCGGGACTGGATGACCCCCGTCTTGGTGCGCGTGAAGAACGCCAGATCCATGCGCTGCAGATGCGAGAAGAGCTTCACGCGCAGATCGCCCGTCACCCGGTTCCCGACGGATGACGTGAGCCAGGTCTGCACGACGTTCAGGCCCGCCGATGCCACGAACAGCACGATCATGAGCCCCACGAGCTCCGCCAGCAGGGCCAGGTCGGGCCCGCCCCCGCCGGACGGGAACAGCGCCGAGTCGAAGATGCGCTCGATCAGGAGGGCGGGCACCACCGCGATGGCCGCGCTGACGACGACCAGGACGGCGGTCGCGGCAAGGCGCGCACGATACGGCGCGAACAGCGCGACGATGCGACGCCCGAGATCGGGGATGTGCGGAGCGAGCGCATTCTGAGCCCGCAGCGCGTCGGGATCGATGTTGCGCGTGAGGCTCCCCCCACCCCCGCCGCGACCGATGCTCACGCGGCCGAGCCTAGGCGAGAGCGCCGGCACCGGGGCGCGTGAGACGGTGGTATCGCGGTCATTAGTTGTCACATTACATGCATAAATCGACGTGGGCGCGTGTCGCCGGCCGGGTCTAGGGTGGCACCATGACCTCGACGCCCGGCATCCCTACCCCCGACGGCGACGACGAGCTGGAGCAGCTCGAGAGCGAGTCGGAAGACGAACTCGTCGCCCCCGAGGAGAGCATCCTGCAGCGCGAGCTGCGCCCGGAGCCCACGGACCCGATCGGCTCGGAGGAGTGGGACGACTCCTCCGACTGAGCGCATCCGGTCCCGACCTCGCGATCGACGAAAGCGGGCCGCACGGGAATAGGTGCGCGCGGCGGCACCGTTACACCCCGTGATCGCCATCCTCGGGTGGCCATTCGAGCATGCCGACCCGAGCCTGAGGAGACCAGGATGTCCGCGACCAGCACCTCACCCGTACCGACGGTCCCGGCATCCGGGCAGCAGGGCGGCGTGCTCGCCGCCCGCGAGAATCGCGTCATCTGGCTCCTGCTCGCGGCCGCCTTCGTCGCCATCCTGAACGAGACGACGATGGGTGTGGCGATTCCCCACCTCATCACCGATCTCGGCATCACGGCCCTCGATGCGCAGTGGCTGACGACGGCGTTCATGCTCACGATGGCCGTGGTCATCCCGACCACCGGCTTCCTTCTCCAGCGGCTCACGACGCGCGCCGCGTTCCTCATCGCGATCTCGCTGTTCTCCTTCGGCACACTGCTGGCGTTCCTCTCCCCCGGGTTCCCCATGCTCGTCGTGGCGCGCGTCGTACAGGCGTCCGGCACGGCCATCATGATGCCGCTGCTCATGACGACGATCATGAATCTCGTTCCGCCCCACGCCCGCGGGCGCATGATGGGCCGCGTCAGCGTGGTCATCTCCCTCGCGCCCGCGATCGGGCCGACCGTCTCGGGAGTGCTGCTGGACACGGTGGGATGGCGCTGGATCTTCGGGCTCGTCCTCCCGATCGCGCTCGTCGCCCTCGTGGCGGGCGCCCGCTGGATGGTCAACGTCGGGGAGAGCAAGGAGGCGCCGCTCGACGTCCTCTCGGTGATCCTGTCGGCGCTGGGCTTCGGCGGTGTGGTCTTCGGGCTCAGCCAGATCGGCGGAGCGGCCAGCCACGGCGGCGGTGCCGACGCAGCCGCCGCGTCATCTGCTTCGACGGCGGCCCTCGTCATCGCTCTCTCCGTGGGAGTGGCGTCCCTGGCCGTCTTCGTCGGGCGCCAGCTGCGCCTCCAGCGCCGCGACGACGCACTGCTCGCCCTGCGCGTCTTCCGGTCGCTCAACTTCTCGCTGTCGGTCCTGCAGTTCCTGCTCATCTCGATGGCCTTCTTCGGCGCGATCACCGTCGTGCCCCTCTACATGCAGCGCGTGCTCGGCGTCTCGGCACTCGAGACCGGCCTCGTCGTGCTGCCCGGCGCGCTCGCGATGGGCCTCCTGGGCCCGGCTATCGGCCGCATCTACGACAAGCACGGCCCGCGCGTGCTCCTCGTGCCGGGATCGATCATCGCGAGCGCCCTGCTGTGGTTCTACACGACGCTCGGCGCCTCCACCCCGGTGTGGGTGATCGCCGTCGCGCAGACGCTGCTCTCGATCGGCCTGGCCCTGTCGTTCACGCCGCTGTTCACGGCCTCGCTGGGTTCGCTCGAGCGCCGCTTCTACTCGCACGGCAGCGCAATCGTCTCGACCGTGCAGCAGGTGGCCGGCGCCGCCGGCATCGCGCTGCTCATCACCGTCATGTCGGCGATCGCGGCCGGCATCGTCGCGGGAGGCGGCAGCGAGGTCACCGGCGAGGCCGCCGGCACCCAGGCCGCGTTCGTCCTGGCGGCGATCATCGCCACGCCGACGGTGGTGTTCTCGTTCTTCATCCGCAAGCCGGCCGACTCGGTCGACATGCCCGTCGCGCACTGACCCTGCGCACCTCGTCGCCCATCCGCCCGCGCGCGATCCGGTCCCATCTCCCCCTCGCGGGGGAGGGAGCGGTAGAGCCTGCGGGTTAGGTTGGAGGGGAACCCCCGGCACACCGACGCGCCTTCGCGCGCGACGCACAATGGAGGAACCCCATGGAGATTGCCGCGCTCGGCGGAATCGGATTGCTCGTCCTCATCGGCGCGGGAGTGGCGGTCATCGCCCTCATCGTCCTGCTCATCCTCATCCGGGCGTGGTATCGCGTGGCACGCGCCGACGAGGCCCTCGTCATCGTCGGCAAGAAGCAGCGCGGGGCGGACGGCGAGTCATCGCGCATCACCGTGATCACGGGCGGCGGTGCGATCGTGAACCCGCTCACGCAGCGCGCGGAGATGATCTCGCTGCGGGCCCGCCAGATCAAGATGGAGCCCACCGCGCAGTCGTCGAACGGCGTGACGGTGAACGTCAACGGCGTCGCACTGGTGAAGATCGGGTCGGACCCCGAGTCCGTGCGCCGCGCCGCGGAGCGCTTCGCGTCGCAGGACGTCGCGATCGAGCAGTTCACGACCGAGCAGCTCGAGGGCGCCCTGCGCGGTGTCGTCGCGACCCTGACGGTCGAAGAGCTCATGCGCGACCGCCAGCGCCTCGCCGATCAGATCGCCGAGGGTATCAAGAGCGACCTCTCCTCCCAGGGCCTGATCCTCGATTCCTTCCAGATCCAGGGCATCACCGACAGCAACGGCTACATCTCGGCGCTCGGTGCGACCGAGGTCGAGCGGGTCAAGCGCGATGCAGAAGTGGCGAAGATCAACGCCGACCGCGAGATCCGCGCCCGGCAGATCGCGACGGACGAGGCCAACCTGATCGAGCAGACCGCGCTCGACAAGAACAGCGCGGCCGCGAAGGCCGAGGTCGGCCGGGCCAACGCCGAGGCCGAGCAGGCCGAGGCCCTGGCGCGGGCGGAGCGCCAGCAGGCCGTGCTCATCCAGGAGGCCGAGAACACGCAGGCCCGGCTGGAGTCCGAGGTCAGCCGCGTCGCCGACGCGAACCTGTACCAGCGACAGAAGGACGCCGATGCCGACGCGTACGCACAGGTCAAGGCGGCCGAGGCCCGGGCGAAGATCGCCGAGCAGGAGGCGACGGCCGTGCGCCTGAAGGCCGAGGCCGACGCCGAGGCCGTGCGCCTGGCCGGTGAGGCTCGGGCCGGCGCGCTCCGGGCCGAGGGCGAGGCGCTCTCGCACAACCAGGAGGCGCTGCTCGCGCAGCGCGCGCTCGAGGCTCTCGTGCCCATGATGACCGAGTTCGCGAAGGGCTACGACAAGGTCGGCTCGATCACCGTGCTGGGCGGCGACGGGGCGAGCGGCCACCTCGCGACGGAGTCGGCATCGGGCCTTCGCGCCTCGTTCGAGGCCGTTCGCGCGGCGACCGGGATCGATCTGACGGCCATCATCCAGGGCCGCGCGGTCGGCGAGGCGTTCGCGGACGCGACCACCCGGGCCGGCGCACCGACGCCGACTGCGGCCGCACCCACCCCCGAGGCGCCCGCCCCGACGGAGTGAGCGCGCCGGGCGCCTGTCAACCCCCGGCGCTCGGGCCCCGGGGCGGCGTAACGTCGCTGTCATGACCGATCTGAGTGGAAAGAAGATCGCGTTCGTCGCGACCGACGGATACGAAGACAGCGAACTGACCTCCCCGTGGGAGGCCGTTACGGCAGCCGGTGCGACGGCGGTGCTGATCGCACCCGAGGACGGCTCGATCGAGGGCAAGAACGGCCATTCGCAGCCCGTCGACCTCACGACGGATGCCGCGGATGCGGCGGATTACGACGCACTCGTGCTGCCGGGCGGCGTCGTCAACGCCGACCACCTGCGAATGGATGAGAAGGCCGTCGCGTTCTCGAAGGCGTTCTTCGAGGCATCCAAGCCCGTCGCCGCGATCTGCCACGCGGCGTGGACGCTGATCGAGGCCGGTGTGGTGAAGGGACGCACGCTGACGAGCTACCCGAGCCTGAAGACCGATCTCCGCAACGCCGGAGCCGAATGGGTGGACGAGGAGGTGGTCGTCGACCAGGGCTTCGTCACGAGCCGCACACCGGATGACCTCCCCGCCTTCAACGCGAAGGTGATCGAGGAGATCGCCGAAGGCAAGCACTCCGGTCAGCACGCCTGACCGGATCGCATGACCCACGGATGCCGCGTCCTCGCGGCTGCGGGGGTGTCAGCTCGAGCAGCAGGCGCCGCCGCAGCACGAGGGCGCGGCATCCTGGTTCTTCAGGAGGTTCTGCTCATCCGTGACGGGGGTCAGGACCTGCATGGGGCTGCTGTTCTCGGGCGTGGTGCTCATGGGTTCCATCGTACGCACGCCGTGGGGAAGAAGGGCCGTGTCCCCGGGCGGCCCTTACGGTGGTCAGATGACGGATTCGCCGCGGATCTGGTGCTTCAGCCGACGTGGGGGCGTGATCTGCAGCCGGCCCCCCGGCCACGCGGGGCTGCACAACCGCCGCGGGACGGGCGCCATGTGGGCGGACCGCGACGCCGATCCCCCTCGTTGCGCCGGCTCGCGCATTCCCGCGGAGCCGGCACCGGCACTCCCCGGCGGCTTCCCCGGCGGAAGGGCTCTCTGCCCCGTCTGCACCGGTTTCGTGGCGCTCACCCGAGACGCGCGCCTCGCCACGCACGACGCCTTCCGTGGCGCTGAGACGGGTGCCGAGGCATCCGCCCGAGCCGCCTGGTTCAACACGCACGGATGGTGACGAGGGCCGGTCGTCGCCCTCGCGGGCTCGCCGCACCCCTCGCCCGCCCGGGACGACAGGGCCCGAGGCCGTTCAGGGCGACGCCGACGACGCCTTCCGCGCGGCGCGTTCTTCGTTGTTGCGGCGACGAAGCACGAACAGCTCCCCCGTCCGCACGATCCGCAGGGCGGTCACGAGCACGAGCCCACCGATCAGGTTCAGCGCCAGCACCGGAAGGAACCACAGCAGCCAGTCCAGATAGGTGATGGGGGCTCCGCTCAAGATCGCGCCGAAAGCGAAGAGCGAGTCGAGGATCGAGTGGAAGAGCTGGAATCCGGCGAGGATGAACCCTCCCATGACGGCTGCGGCGATCTTGGCCGGCTCCGACTCCGTGCCGGTCTGCATGCGGGTCATGAGGGTGATGACGGCCCCGCCGAGAAGCGCCAGCGCGACGAACTCGAGCGAGAGACCTGCCTCGATGAAGTGGCGCGCGGTCTCTTCCAGCGTGTCATGCCAGTCGGGGAAGGCCAGCACGACCAGGCCCATGATCACCCAGCCGCCGAGCAGATTGGCCACGAGCGTGCCGCCCCACAGCTTCGCGAGCTGGAGCGCAGTCCCCTCTCGCGCGACGAGCGCCGCGATCGGCATGAGGAAGTTCTCGGTGAAGAGCTCGCTGTGCGCGAGCAGGAGGGCGATGAGACCGACGCTGAACGCGAGGCCCGCCAGCAGCTGGTCACCCGTGGCGTGCAGGACGCCGATGTAGGCGAGCACGCCGACGCCCACCTCGACCCCGCCGAGGAAGCCGGTCACGAGGGTGGCGCGGAGAGTGCGGTGCAGCCGCTCCGCCCCCTCGCCGACGACCTCGTCGAACTCGATCTCCATCTCCTCTTCGACGGGACCCTCATTGGCTCCGTCGCGTCGGCGCTCGTTCGCTCTGTCCTCGCGGGTGCCCGTCATGGTGCCATCCTCGCAGTCATGGCGCTCTCGGGGGGTCGCCGCGGGTGCGCCGTTGCCGAGTGGCGGGTGAGTGCCACCCGGCACCCGGCAACGGCCGACCGTTCTAGGCGCTCAGGCGCGGGTAGTCGGTGTAGCCGACGGCGCCTTGCGCGTAGAACGTGGCCGGGTTCGGCTCGTTCTCGGGGTGGCCGCCCACCCACCGCTCGACGAGGTCGGGATTGGCGAGCGCGAGGCGACCCACGGCGACGGCGTCGGCCTTGCCCCGCGCGACGATGTCGACCGCCTCCTCCTTCGTGGTCAGGCGCCCGAATCCGCTGTTGGCGACGAACGCGCCGCCGAAGCGCGCGCGCAGGCCCTGCACCAGCTCCCCCTCGGGCTCGGCGTGCAGCACGCTGAGGTAGGCGAGGCCGAGGGGCGCGATGCCCTCCACGAGCGCCGTGTAGGTGGCGCGGACGTCCGCCTCGTCCGTCTCCGCGACATCCTGGATGTTGTGCGCCGGGGAGAGGCGGATGCCGACGCGTCCCGCACCCACCGCCTCGGCGATCGCCGTCGTGACCTCGATCACGAACGCGGCGCGTCCTTCCGGGGACCCGCCGTAGGCGTCGGTGCGCTGGTTGGAGACCGGCGAGAGGAACTGGTGGAGGAGGTAGCCGTTCGCGCCGTGCACCTCGACGCCGTCGAGACCGGCATCGATCGCGCGCCGCGCCGCGGCGACGAACTCTTCCCGCACCTGCGCGAGCTCGTCGGTCGACAGGGCGTGCGGAACCGGGAAGGGCTTCTTCCCGCCGGGGGTGTGCACGTCGCCGTCGATCGCGACCGCGCTGGGAGCGACGATGCGGTCGGTTCCCGTGATGTCGGTGTGGGAGACGCGGCCGCCGTGCATGAGCTGCATCACGATCCGCCCGCCCTCGGCATGCACCGCGTCTGCGACGCTACGCCATCCCGCAGCCTGCTCGTCGGTGACGATCCCCGGCTGGCCGGGGTAGGCACGCGACTCGTGGCTCGGGTACACGCCCTCGGTGATGATCATGCCGAGGCTCGCGCGCTGGGCGTAGTGCTCGGCGATCAGCGCACCGGGGACACCTTCCGCGTCCGCTCGCATACGGGTGAGGGGGGCCATGATCACCCGGTTGGGGAGATCGAGATCACCGAGGGTGAGCGGGGAGAACAGGTCCACGGGTGCGTCCTTTCGAGGGGGCCGGACCGCGGATGACGGTCCGGGTGAGCCACAACGACCGGATGCGGTGTCCTATTCCGCCGCGCGCACGGTACGTCGCGCCCGGCGTCATGATCGCGCGGCTCCTTCCGCCCACCGACGACGAGACGCTTTGCCCGCATCATCGCGCACGGGCTCATCGACCACGACGATCGAGGCGGGCGCCCGCGCTCCGAGCCGCTCCCTCGACCATGCCAGCAGCTCGTCCGCGCCGATCTGCGCGCCGGCGACGTCCGCGACGGCCGCGACGCGCTCGCCGAGCGCGGGATCCGGCAGCCCGAAGGCGAGCGCACCGCGAACGGCGGGATGCTGCTCCATCACGCGCTCGATCTCGACGGGATAGATCTTCTCCCCGCCGCGGTTGATGACATCGTCCAGGCGATCGAGGAGGTAGAGGTAGCCGTCGTCGTCCAGCCTGCCGACGTCACCGAGCGTGTCCCACCCTTCGGGGTCCCTGCGGGAGGTCGCGCCGACGTATTCGTAGGCGGGCCGCGGGCCTCGACGCATCCATACCGTGCCGGTCGTCCCGATCGGCACGGTATCGCCGTCCGCGGCACGGATCCGGATCTCGGTTCCACCGACGGCCCTTCCGACGCTGCCCTCGCGGGTGAGCCATTCGTCGCCGCCGATCATCGTCAGCCCGTTCGACTCGGATCCGGCGTACACCTCGACGACCCGCTCCGCGCCGACCCACTCGAGGAACGCGCGCTTGAGCGGGATCGAGCACGGGGCTCCCATGTGCAGCAGCGACTCGATGCTGCGCACACGATCGGGATGACGCTCGGCCTCGGGCAGACGGAGCAGCCGATGCATCATCGTCGGCACGATGAGGCCCCACGTGACGGCGTGCTCTTCGACCGCGTCGAGCCACCCTCGTTCGTCGAAGCGCGGCAGGATGACGAGGCGATGGCCCGTGAGAAGGCCCCGGAAGGCGTACGTGAACGTCGCCGAGTGCGTCATCGGCCCCGCCACCAGCTGCGTCGCGCGCAAGGGCAGGAAGTCGGCGACGGGCGTGGTCGGGTCCAGCAGCGCCGGGGCGTTCGCCTTGACCACCTTGGGGCGACCGGTCGACCCGGATGTCGTGGGCGCCTTCCAGGACGACGCCGCCAGGTCCGGGAGCGGCTCGGCCACAACGGGCGCATCGACCGAGACGAACCACGGGGTCGACCGGTCCTGGGGGCGAAGACCGATCGCGGCGGCCGGCCCGGACACCTCCTCGACGGCGGCGCGCTCTGCATCCGTGAGCCTCGTCGACACGGGCTGCGGGGTCGCACCCGCCTTCCAGACGGCAACGGTGGCGATGACGAAATCGCGACCGTTGGGCAGCGAGATCGTCACGAGGTCATCCGTCTCCACACCACGACCGCGCAGGGCGTGCGCCAGACGCGTCGCCGAATCATCGAGGTCGGATGCCGTGAGCCCGCCGCGCTCGTCGACGACGACGACATCGTTCGGAGCGGCGCGCGCCCTGTCGGCGATGATCGAGGAGATCGACTGTCGCATCATCCGCCCTCGCGTGCGAGGAACGAGCGGTAGAAGTGGTCGTGAGCCCGGGCGGCGGCGCTCCAGCTGTAGGAGCGCGCCAGGCGCTGCCCGTCGGCGGGATCGGCGCGCGAGAGCGGGTCGATCGAGGCGCTCAGGGCCTCGGCGATGCCCGGGACATCCGACGCGTAGAGGACGGCCCCTCCGAACACCTCGCGGAGGACGGGAAGGTCCCTCGCGACGACGGGCACCCCCGCGGCGAGCGCCTCCATCGCGGCGAGCCCGAAGCCCTCCTTCGTCGAGACGAAGCCGAGCGTCGTCGCCGCGGCGACGAGAGCGGGAAGGCCGTCATCGGGCACCGCGCCGAGAACCGTCGGCTGGATATGCAGTTCGTCCGCCCGCCGATCGAACTCTTCGCGGTAGGGCCGGTAGTCGAACAGCGTCTCGCCGCCCCCGAACACCAGCCGCAGATCCGGATGCTCGGCACGGACCGCGGCGAACGCCTCGAGCAGATCGATCGAGCCCTTGCGCGGCTCGATCCCGCCGAGCGCGAGCACGTAGTCGCCGAGCCGCGAGCGCCACCGGGTGCGCTGGCCGTCGCCGGCGGGTCCGGCGGCGGCCGCGAAGCGATCGGCGTCGACGCCGTTCGGGATCACGGTCGGCGTGTATCCGTATTCCGCCTCGACCTCCGCGGCGACTGCCCGAGACACGCAGATGCGCCCCGCGGGCCGGTGGATCGCCGTCTCGTGGCACTCGATCAGGCGCGGCGTCGTGAAGGCGTCGAGGTGATGGATCGTGCGTACGCAGGCGTGACCGGCGGAGATGACGGCGTTCGCCGAGATGCAGTCCTGCGCGTGCACCACGTCCGCGTCGGTCGAGAAAGCCGACGCCATCGTGGTGATGGACCGCTCGATCCGATCGCCGACGCCCTCCCCCTCGCGCGCTTCGAAGGGGACGACGCGAACGGCGACGGCCGGATCGACGTCGCGGAAGAAGGCGGTGTCGTCGCCCCGACCGAGCGTCCAGATCTCGACCTCGTGCCCCTGCGCCGCGAGCGCCTCCGACAGGGCGAGCGTATGGACGACGCCGCCGCGCGGCCTCGTCGAGTACGTGACCTGTGCGATCTTCACACGACTCCTCCTCCGGGGCAGCGGCTCCGGCTCACGACAGGGTGAATCGGTACGCGTGCTCGGCGCGCTGCTCGATGTGGTTCAGGCTCCGTCGCGCCCGGGCCCGGGAGGCCCTCACATCGGCCTCCGCGATCGCGAGCCCGCCCTTGGCCCAGGTCTTGGCGATGATCTCTCCCGCGGGATCGACGATCTTCGCCTGCCCGAGGAAGCGCAGCCCGCCCATGACGCCGGTCTGGTTGGACGAGACGAGATACACCTGGTTCTCCGCCGCCCGCGCGCAGTCGTACAGGTCGAACAGATGGGCCTGACGGTCGTTGCGGATGCGGTCGGAGCGGTCGGTCACGCTCGCCGGCCACGCGCTCAGGCACGCGAGGATCTCGGCCCCGTCCAGCGCCAGCGACCGCGCCGATTCCGGGAACGTCTTGTCGAAGTCGATCATCATTCCCAGGCGGCCGACCGGGGTGTCGAAGGCCGAGAACGCGTCACCCGCGCGGTAGACGTCGGATTCGCCGAGCGGCAGGTGCACCTTCCGATGGGTTCCGAGGATGCCGTCGCCCGTCACGCACACGGCCGTGTTGTAGCGAACCTCCGCACCGTCGGCGCGCGCACGCTCGGCGACGCCGAAGCAGACGGTCATGTCGCCGGCGAGCGCGATGACCGCAGCGATCTCCGGCCCATCCAGGTCGACCGAGCGGGGCGCGCTGTCTCCCTCGTCGGAGGGATGCTGCAGGTCGAACAGATACCCGCCGATCGTCGCGTCCGGCAGGACGAGCAGATCGACGCCCCTCTCCCGCGCGTGAGCGATGATCCCGGGCAGTTTGGCGAGGGTCCGATCCACGTCTCGCCCGAAGTGCGCTGCGACCCCCGCCATCGTGACCGTGACCATTTCCTCAGGGTATAGCGCGATATCCGGGCGCCTCAGGCGACGGGGATGCGCCGCTCCGCTCCCTCGGCGACGAGCCCCGCGACGTGCTCGGCGTCGCGCGCGATGGCATGGAATCGTCCGGATCCCCAGGTGTGCATCCACGGCAGCCCGATGAACTGGAACCCGGGCACGTTCGTCGCACCTCTCGAGTGGGCGGGATGCCTCTCGTGATCCAGCACGTCGAGGCTGCCGAGCCACGACCAGTCCGCGCGGAAGCCGATCGACCAGACGACCGACGAGACATCCCGTGCGGGGAGCCTCGACGGAACGTCCTCGGGGCGCCAGACGGCCTCATATCGGTCTTCGTGCGGCGCATCGATCCGCTCGCGTTCGATGTAGCGGTCGATGTCGTTCTTGATCGACTCGGCGACGGAGTCCGCGTAGTCGAGGTTGTCGGCCAGGGTGTCGTCGAAGAGGAAGTCTCCGCCCATCATCCCGATCGCCCGGCCGTAGAGCGCCATCCCCCGCAGAGCGAACTCGCGAAGGTCGATGTCGCGTCCCCCGTCGCGACCCGTGACGTAGTGGTTGGTCGACTCGCGTTTGGCCAGCCCCCGCGTGGAGACGGGCACGTCGTAGACGCCCATGTCGGCGAGCCAGGTCATGCAGTCGCGTCCGCGATAGAACCTCGCGACGCGCGGCGCGCGGCCCAGGGCCAGGTGCAC
This sequence comes from Microbacterium sp. NPDC078428, assembly GCF_044542535.1. Classification (NCBI taxonomy): domain Bacteria; kingdom Bacillati; phylum Actinomycetota; class Actinomycetes; order Micrococcales; family Microbacteriaceae; genus Microbacterium; species Microbacterium sp. NPDC078428. The sequence goes on along the minus strand of NZ_JBITUP010000001.1, from coordinate 673,228 downwards.
GTCACGCCCCTCGAGCAGCAGGTCCTCGGCGATCTGGGTTCCGGACTGTCCCGAACCCACCACGAGGACGGGTCCGCCGGGAAGCTGAGAGGCGTTGCGGTACTCGTGGGAGTGCAGCTGGAAGACGTGCTCGGGGATGTCGTCCGACCAGGCGGGGGTGACGGGCAGGTGGTAGCCGCCCGTCGCCGAGGTGACGGTCTCCGCCGTGATCATGCCCGCGCTCGTGTGGACGAGGAAGCCGCCGCCGGGGCGCTGCTCGACGAGCGAGACCGATGTGTGCTCGGCGACCGGTGCCGGGAAGGTGTCCGCGTACCGCCGCGCCCAGGCGTACACCTCGTCGCGGGTCATGAATCCGTCGGGCTCCGGCCCGTCATAGGCATACCCGGGAAGCGCGCAATGCCAGTTCGGCGTCACAAGGGTGAAGTTGTCCCAGCGGCCGTCGCGCCACTCGTGCGCGACCGTGTCGCGTTCGATGACGACGTGGCGGATGCCCCGCTGGACCAGATGCCAGCTGAGGGCGAGCCCCGCCTGACCCCCGCCCACGATCACGGCATCGAAGTGATCCCCGTCGCTCAGGTCGACGGGGATCATGCGGTCCCTCCGTCCAGCGGCGGTTCCATCGCGACCACCTCGACGTGACCGTCCGGGTACGAGGAGGCGGCCGTCATGATCGTCTGCTCCGACTGCATCGCCGAGGTGCATGCGAATCCGAACTTGGCGCGCACCCGCTCGCTGGCAAGGGCCAGCGCCTCGCTCGTGCGTCCGACGAAGTCCGACACCGGGTACCTCTCCCCCACCGTGAGGAAGTCATGCATGACCAGGCTCGGCGAGTAGTGGGTGCTCTCGCGGCCGTCGGGCCAGCGCACGGCGAATGTCATCTCAGGCATGCGCGAGCTCCGTCCACCGGGTCGCGCTGGCGCTCTCGGTCGAGGTGACCGGGCCGTAGACGTCCGGTCGCCTGTCGCGCAGGTGGAACATGCCGCCGCGCATCGCCCGGAACGTCTCGTCGACGTCGATCTCGGCGACGGCGAGACCGGCACCGAGCAACGTGGTCGCGAGGATGTTGCCGCCCGGATCGACCACCTTGGCGTTGCCGACATAGCGCAGCGAGCCGAACGTCCCGGACTGGTTCGACGCCATCCAGAAGACCTGGTTGTCGAGCGCCCGAGCGATGTCCAACTGGTTGAACCGATAGGTCCAGCGGTCGTCCTGCAGGTTCTCGGCCGTCGCCGTCCGCGCCGCCGGCCAGGCCGACATGCTCACGACGATCTCCGCGCCGTCGAGCGCCAGCATCCGCGCCGCCTCGGGGAAGGCCTTGTCATAGCAGATCTGCATCCCGATGCGCGCGAGCGGGGTGTCGAACGCGGTGTACTCGGACCCCGCCGAGTACGACATGTTCTCGCCGAGAGGCTGATGCACCTTGCGATACGACCCGTAGATCTGCCCGCCGTCGAGGCAGACCGCCGCGTTGTAGCGGGTCGACCCGTCGTCGTCGAGCTCGCAGAACCCGATCGTGACGATCGTGTCGCCCGCGAGTTCCTGCACACGGCGGATCTCGGGCCCGTCCAGCCGGATGGCCGGGGGAAGCGAGCGCGTGGTGTTCTGCACCGTGTCTCCATGGTTGCCCAGCGACGAGAGGTACCCCCCGATCGCCGCCTCGGGGAAGGCGACGAGCCGAGCATCCCGAGCGCGCGCATCCTGCAGCAGCTGCTCGATGAGCGCGTAGTTCTGGTCCAGGTCCCGCGTGAAGTTCGCCGAGACCGACGCGACGGTGAGTGTCATGAATCGACCTAGAGGTTGTAGGTGGAGTTGATGATCGCGCCCTTGCGCGCGTAGTAGATGAGGGCGTCCTGGACGTCGAGGGGGTGCGCGGGGATGACGCCCTCGATGAGGTCCTCTTCGCGCATGCCGTGAAGCGCCATCCCGAAGCGGCAGCAGTAGACCGTGCCGCCCTCCTTGATGAAGGTCTCGAGCGAGCCGTTCATGTTGAGCTCGCCCGGGAAACCGGCGTCGCCCGTCGTGGGGAAGCCGCGATTGGCCGTACAGGCGAGCGTGCCGGGGCCGTAGAAGTAGATCGCCGACTCGAAGCCCTTGCGCAGCGCGCGGGTCGCCTGGAGGATCGCGACGAAGCTGACCGAGGACTCGTGCGGGATGCCGTGGATCAGCGTGAAGTAGGTCTCGCCATCCTCGGCCTGGAAATCGGGGAAGATCTTGGTCGATCCGTAGAGGTTCGTGCCCTTCGGCAGCGAGGGGTGCGGGATCTCGCCGAGCGAGGTGGCGATGTTCTCGGCGATCTGGGCGTCGATGTCTTCAGGCATGGTTCATCTCTTTCGTGAGGTGGAGCACGGGATGGAACGGGGGCGTCGAGCGGAAGATGGAGCCGATGGGAACGTGCATTCACACTCCCAAGTGGGTGTTTCGGTGTGGTTTCATCCGGAATGAGGTCGCGTTACGAACCGGATGCTCCGAGGCCCGTGGCGGGCGCCGGACAGGCGATCGTCGTCACTCCGTCCGGCCAGCGCAGCCGGACGTCGGGGTCGTCGTCGAGCCGTCCGATGACGGCGGTCTCGGCGAGGGGCGAGGCGGCCCGCGAGCGACCCGGACGGTCGGCCGTGAGCATCCCGAAACCGGGGAAACAGGTGATCCAGTCGCCGAAGGCGACATCTTCGGGTGCGGGGATCGCCGCCACGTCGATCGACAGGCCCGTGCCGGATGCCTCGGCGAGCATCGCGGCGCTGCCGACGATTCCGCCCATGCTCACGTCCTTCGCCGCCGCGGGACGGGCACGTCGCACGATGGCGCCGAGCTCACGAAGCTCGGCTCGCGTCCGCGCCGACGTCGTGTCCCACTGCCTGCCCTCGAAACCGCGCCGCCAACGCCCGCGCAGGTCCACGGTCAGGCTGAGGTCGTCGCCGGCCCGCCCGCCCCCGCCGGGCACGGGCCGCTTCGTGCGCCCCAATGCCGTCACCGACAGCGCGGGGGCGGCCCCGAGCTGCGTATGGCCGCCGAGGATCGGCACGCCCCAGGCATCCGCGCCACTGCGGAGCCCGCCCAGGATCCGCCGCGCGAACGAGGCGGTCGGTGCCGCCACGGCATCGAGCAGCCCGATCGGCTTCGCGCCCATGGCCGAGAGGTCGTTCAGGTTGACCAGCACCGCGCACCAGCCGGCCCATTCGGGATCCCTCTCGATCATGGCGGGAAGGATCGCGTCGCAGGCCGCGACGACATCGCTGCCGGGCAGGGGCGCTCCGTCGTCGCCGACGAAGCGCGGTCCGCCGAGGGCGCGCGGGTCGTCGCCCCGGAGGTCCGCGAGGAGATCGCCGAGGACGCCCTTGGTCGACCGCAGAAGTCGCTCGATGCGATCGATCGGCCACCGCATCCGCACGTGGGCGGCGCCGCCGATGGCGGTGGTACCCCATTGCTCCCAGCCGAGATGCCGGAACAGCGGGGCGTTGCGCTCCTGGACCGTCGCCTCGAACCTCAGCACGCCGTTCGCGAGCGCGGTGGCGCACGCCTCGCGCACGAGCGCCGAGCCGATGCCGGCCGACCCCCGCGCGTCACGTCGGACCACGAGTCGGCTCCCGGTCCACCACCCGATGTCCCGGCCCTCGACAGCCGGGGCGAGGCGCACGCCCCCGAGGACCGCGCCCCCGGAGTCGACGCAGACCAGCACGATCGTCCGTGGATCCTCGTCGATGCGATCGGTGTCGTCGCGCTCGAAGATGCCCTGTTCCGCCACGAACACGTCGCGCCTGATCGCTCGGTAGGCCTCGACCTGCCCCCGCGTGGCGCGCTCGATCGTCCACGCCGCCCGGTCGACCCGTGTGCGAAGCGAAGTCCCGGTGATGACCGGCACGTCGAGCACGTCAGGCGCCTGCCGTCTTGAGCGCGCTGCACGCACCGCAGGCCACGCAGCCCGCCCGCTGGTCTTCGCCGCGCATGCCGGCCGCCTGCAGCATGGCGGCCACGCGGCTGGTGACGGAGTCAAGCACGGAACGGTGGGGAGCCGGAACCTTGTCGACATCGGTGGCGAGGGTTCCCTTGAGGGGGCGGAACGGGACGACGAACGGGTACACGCCCATCTCGATGAGCTCCCGGGCGCCCTCCACCAGCTCGTCGGGGTCCTCCCCCATCCCGACCAGCAGGTACGTCGAGACCTGGTTGAATCCGAACACACGAACGGCCTCTCGCCACGCGGCGCGGTACTCGTCCATGCTCACGCGCGACTTTCCGGGCATCCAGCGCCTGCGCACATCCTCGTCCATCGACTCCACGTGGATGCCGATCGATCGCGCGCCGGCCTCGTACAGGTCCGTGATCGCCCGCAGATCCGCGGGCGGCTCGCACTGCACCTGGATCTCGAGGTCTGGCACCGCGCGCTTGACGGCTCGGACGCACCGGGCGAGGTGCTTCGCTCCACGATCCCAGCCGTTCGACGTCCCCGTCGTCATGACCATGCTGGTGATGCCGTCGAGTCGAACGGCCGCCTCGGCGACCTCGGCCAGCATCGCCGGGGTCTTCACGGCGATGGTGAGTCCGGCATCCAGCGACGCCTCGATGGCGCAGAACCGGCACCGCTCGCTCTCGTCGTAGCGCACGCAGGTCTGCACGACGGTGGTCGCCAGCACGTTCTTGCCGTGGAGCTTGGCGATCTTCTCGTAATTGATGCCGTCGGCCGTCTCGAGGTCGTAGAACGCGGGTCGCACCACGGGCGCCACGTCGAAGCCGAGGTCGGCGCCGTCGAGGGTCAACCGCCCGCTGGAGGTGACGACGTACGGGCTGGCCGGGTTGAGGGGGATGGCGGCGCCCTCGCCGTTTACGATGAAGTGCCCGTCGTCGCTGGGTCCGGCACCACCCGCCCTCCGCACCGGCGCATCGCTTCGGACACCGAGCAACGCGATGTCGACGCGGGTCGAGACGCGGGTCGAGACGTGGGTCGCGGTGGGTGTCGCAGCAGCCGGTCCGGGAGTCATGACTCCAGTAGACGGACGTCCTGTTTCGGTGTGGCTACGAACGGAATGCGCTCGTGTTTCCGCCCGAGAAGATTGCGTTTCGCCGATGCGTGCAACAGGGGCGGCGCTCTCCCCAGAATGCCACCCCTGCCATCCGGCCCCGGCCATCGAGCGCGACCCCGCGGCGCCAGGGTACGTCCCCACCGCTGCGGCGTTGCAGGACCAAAGGCCCACCGGAGACGGCGGTTCGAACAGGGCCCTCAGCCGGCGGTGAGTACCAGCGAACCTGAGGACGCGCCGGCGCGGAGATCGCGAACGGCGTCGCCCGCCCGGGCCATCGGATAGGTCGTGACAGCCGCTGACAGGTGGAGGGCGTGCGCCAAGCGCAGAAACGCATCCCCGTCTGCCCGTGTGTTCGCCGTCACCGTGCGCAGGTCCCTCTCCCCGAACAGGTTCTGCCCGTACCCCATGACGGGTATGTCGGACATGTGGATGCCGGCCAGCACCACCGTGCCGCCCCTCTCCGTGGCCTGCAGCGCCACCAGGACCAAGTCGCCCACCGGCGCGAAGACGATCGCCGCGTCCAGCGGCACCGGAGGGGTCGCCGTCTCGTCACCGACGAACGCCACGCCCAGTCGCGCGGCGAGTGCACGATTGGCGGCACCCCGGGTCATCGCGTACACCTCCGCGCCCGCGGCGCTCGCCAGCTGGGCCGTGATATGCGCGCTGGATCCGAACCCGTAGAGTCCGAGCCGCCCGCCCGGCCGCAGGTTCGCCCGGCGGAGCGCGCGATACCCGATGATTCCCGCACAGAGAAGGGGTGCGATCTCGGCGGGATCGCCGTGCGAAGGCAGCGGGTAGACGAACGACTCGGGCGCCGTTGTGAAGGGCGCGTAACCGCCGTCCGCATCCCACCCGGTGTAGCGGGAGGAAGGACACAGGTTCTCGCGTCCCTCCCGGCACCACCGGCACGAGCCGCAGGTGCCGCGCAGCCACGCCACACCGACGCGATGTCCCACCTTCAGTCGCCGGACCGCCGCCCCGGCTGCGCGGACGATTCCAACGACCTGATGACCGGGTATCACCCCCGGGCGGTGCACGGGCAGTTCCTGGTCGATGACGTGCAGATCGGTGCGACAGACGCCGCACGCCTCGACCTCGATCAGCACCTCCTCGGCGGCGGGCTCCGGGATGCTCCGCGTGGTCGGCTCGAGCACGCCGGGAGCCGCGTCCGTACACCATGCGGTCATAGTGGTCGGTTGCTCACTCGTCCGAGTCATCCGACCGACCGACCCATCGTTCACGAGCTTCGACGAGAAGCTCGACCACCTCCGCATCGGACGTCTGAGCGAATCGGCGGTAGTGCTCACCCACGGCACGGAAGACCCGCGGTTGGCGAAGGCAGATGACGTCGTCCGCGCCGTGCACCCGTCGGCCCGCGTCCGCGCTGCCTACGGGGACTGCGACGAGCACGCGAGTCGCACCCCGTGCCCGAGCGACCCCGCAGGCCGCGGAGGCCGTCGCGCCCGTGGCGATCCCGTCGTCGACGATGATCGCGGTGCGACCGGACAGCTCGACGCGGACGGAATGCGGGCGGAGCGCGGCCGCGCGCGCGGCGAGCGCGTGCCGCTCCCTCTGCTCGGCGGCCCGAACCTGCGCCGCGGTCACGCCCGCCGCAGCGATCAGGTGGTGGTCCAGCACCCGCTCACCGTCTTCTCCGATCGCCCCCATCGCAACCTCGGGCGCAGACGGGACACCGAGCTTGCGGACGAGGATCACATCCAGCGGAGCTCCGAGGGCAGCAGCGACCTCCGCGGCGACGGGCACCCCGCCGCGTGGCAGCCCGAGCACGACGACGTCATCCCCCCGCAACTCCTTCAGCCGTGCGGCCAGTTGCCGCCCGGCATCCCTTCTGTCCTCGAATTCACTCGTCACCGTCCCTCCTTCCACCGGCAGTCCACCCCATTCGGCCGCCGCCCCGCGGGCCGTTGGTCCTGGAGAGGTGGCCTGGCGCGGGGGCCTGACCGGTCGTAGATTGACGGACAGCGACAGAGGCTTCACCGCAAGAGGGGCCTCGTTTGCGAGAGGGGCTTCGTGTGGCGAGCGAGGAGTACCTGGCCTTCCCGGATGGTCTTCGGGGCGAGCTGGACGCCGCGCTGGCCGAATTGATCACGCAGGTCGAGCGGGTGCAGATCTCGCAGGGCCGGCTCCTGGCGCTGCTTCGGGGCGTCCAGCAGGTCTTCGGCGAGCTGGAGCTGCGCGGTGTCCTGCGCAACGTCGTCGAGGCTGCCGTCGACCTCGTTCAGGCGGATTACGGCGCGCTGGGCGTGATCGGCACGGATGGGAGCGAGCTGGACCAGTTCATCTTCGCCGGCCTCGAGGAGTCGTCGGCGCAGCGGATCGGTGGTCCGCCCCGGGGCGCGGGTCTCCTCGGGGCCCTCATCTCCGAACAGCGTCACATCCGGATACCTCACATCGGGCAGGATTCCCGCGCCGTCGGCTTCCCCGACCACCACCCGCCCATGGAAAGCTTCCTGGGCGTGCCCATCCGTGTCCGCGGTGAGGTTTTCGGAAACCTCTATCTGACGAATCGAAAGCGGGGCGACTTCTCCGCGGAGGATGAGCAATTGGTGGAGGCGCTCGCATCCACGGCGGGCGTCGCCATTCAGAACGCGCGTCTGTTCGAGGAGGCGCGATTGAGAGAGGCGTGGACGAGTGCGTCCGCGGCGCTGTCCTCTGCGCTCCTGTCGACCCCCCTCGACGAGTCCCTCGATCTGATCGCCGTGCGGGTCTTCGATGTCGCCGACTCGTCTCGCGTGGCGATCCTCACGCCGATCGACGCCTCGCACCGCTTCCGGATCGCCGCGGTCCGAGGCCTGGACGACGAAGACCTTCTCGGCGCGACCGTCGAACATCCCAGTGAGGAGTTGCTGGCCGCAGTGGCCGGCAAGGGCGCGCAGATGGGGCGCACGAGCGGCGGGGCGTGGTCGGATCCCAGCCGCATCGAGGTGGACGGACACGCCGGCCCGGCCCTGGCGGTGCCGTTGCGGTCTCGGCAACGGATATGGGGCGTCCTGACGCTCGCGCGTCGACCGACCGAGCCCGAATACACCGGTCTGGAAGCATCGGCTGCGAACGGGCTCGCCTCGCAGGTCAGCATCGCTCTGGAACTCGCCCACGCCCGCGCTGAGCAGCAGCGTCGGGTGCTCTCCGATGAGCGTTCGCGCATCGCCCACGACCTGCACGACCACGTCATCCAGCAGCTGTTCGCCGCCGGGCTCACCCTGCAGGCGGTGGCGGGGGGGATGAGCATCCGCGCCGATCAGGAGCGCCTGACTGCCGTCGCGCACCAGATGGACGACGCGATAGCCCAGATCAGGACCGTGATATTCGCGCTGTCCGACCGCGAAGGGCTCTCCGTCCGACACAAGATGATCGATGTCGTCGCGGAGCTGTCGTCCCTCGTGGAGCGGCCGCCGACCGTGCGATTCAAGGGTGCCGTCGACCACCTCGTGGCGGGTGCGCTGGCCGAGGACGCCGTGGCCGTCGCGCGGGAGCTGGTGACGAACAGCATCCGGCACTCCGAGGCGGACGACATCAGGCTGGAGGTGGCCGTGAACGAGTGGGCGCTCATCGTGACGGTCCGGGACAACGGGGGCGGGATCGCCGGCGATCGGCGCAGCGGCCTTCGCAACCTCGCGGAGCGAGCCGGTTCCCGCGGTGGATCGTTCGAGGTCCGCAGCACCGCCGAGGGCACGCACGCCGTGTGGCAGGTCCCCCTGCCGGACCGGCAGGAGTCACGCTCATGATCCGCGTCTTCCTCGTCGACGATCACGAGATCGTCCGGCGCGGTCTGGCCGATGTCATCGACCAGTCGTCCGACATGGAGGTCGTCGGCGAGTCGGCCACCGTGCGTCATGCCCTCGGACGGATCGAGGCCCTCGTGCCGGATGTCGCGATCCTGGACGTGCGGCTGCCCGACGGCAGCGGCGTCGACCTGTGCCGCGACATCCGCTCGCGCATCCCGAACGTCGCGTGCCTCATGCTGACCGCCCACGATGACGATGCCGCCACGTACGCGTCGGTGCTCGCCGGTGCCGCCGGGTACGCGCTGAAGAGCGTAGATACGCCGTCTCTGCTGGAGGCCATCCGCGCGGTGCGGAACGGCCGAGTCCTCTTGAGCGCCGACGCGGTCGCCAGCGCAGCCTCGCGGATGCGCGAGACATCCCTCGCCGACCCGAGGCTGGGCTCACTGGGGCTTCGGGAACGACAGGTCCTGCTGCACATCGCCGACGGGTTGACGAATCGACAGATCGGCGAACATCTGGGCCTCGCCGAGAAGACGGTGAAGAACTACGTCTCGTCGCTGCTCACGAAGCTCGGGATGCAATCGCGGACGCAAGCGGCCATATTCCAGCTGAGCGGGGGCGAGCGTCGACGCCCTGATGGCGCGCCGGAGTCGCGCTCGGACCCGCCGTCGTGACGGCGGGTCACCGCTGGCGCGGCACGACGCAGAGCGTGGTCGAGATGTTCCCGAGCAGATCCCAACCCACCGACCCCAGAAGCGCCCCCGCGACGGGCCCGCGTCCGTGGCTGCCGATCACCACCATCGTCGCCTCGTGCGCACGGTGCGAAAGCGCGGAGACGGGATTGTCGCGCACGAGCCTCTCGGCGACGTCGAGGCCGGGCTCCTTGTCGCGCGCGTAACGAGCTGCCCGCGCGAGGATGCGCCGGTGCACCTCGAGCGCCGTTGTGGATGAGTCGGTGCGATCCCTTCGCAGGCGGGAAGGGGGAAGACCCGCGAGCCACGCGTGCACGAGGTGCAGGGGCGAGCCGACCGCGATCGCCTCGCGAAGAGCGAAATCCACAGCGGGGCTCGAGGAATCGTCGTCGTCGATGCCGACGACGACCGTTCCTCGTCTGGGCTGCCATCCGTGGGGGACGAGCACCACCGGCAGCCGGGAGCGCGCGGTGAGACGAAGCGGGAGCATCCGCGACATCAGCGCCCGCAACCGCGCATCGGGATGCACGCCCAGCACGATCAAGTCGGCTCCCACGCCGATGTCCGCGAGTTCGATCGCGATATCGCCCCGCACCCGCGCGGTGATCGCGCGCGTCCCGGGCGCCCGCTCCCGGACAGACCGTGCCGCGTCGTCGAGACCTCCGCCGGACGCGTCGGCCTCGTACCCGGGAGCAGACACCTCGGCGATCGTGACCTGCGCGTCGCGCGTGCAGCACCTGTCGATGACCCAGTCGAGCCCCGACCGCGCGTCGCGGGTGCCGTCATAGCCGAGTGTGATGCGTTCCATCGCGCCTGCCGCTCCTCCCCTCGACGGTACGGCGCGGCGAGGATCGGGAGACGGGTCGAAGGTCCCGCGATCCGTCTCAGAGAGGATCGTGTCCCTCGCCGCCCGCCCAGGGGTGATCGGTGTCGCTCTCCGCGATGACCGCGATCCCGCCTCGTTCAGAGGTGAGCAGGAACTGCCGCCGATCGAACGGGAGGTTGGCGATCCGCACATCCCCGAGACGTACGGCGGCGGGCTTGACGATGAGTTCGTGTCGATCCCGATCAGGGCGAAGGCCCAACGCGATCCTGAGGATCTCTATCGGAGTCGCAGAGGCCCACGCCTGCGGCGAGCAGGATGCGGGATACGGCACAGGCTCGAGCTTGTCCGTGCGGTCGAAGCCGCTGAAGAGCTCGGGAAGGCGTCCGTCATACGCGGCGGCCGCGTCCAGCAATCCGTCGATCACGGTGCGCGCCTCCTCGTCGTGCCCGTAGTGGGCGATGCCCGCCGCGGCCAGAACCGTGTCATGGGGCCAGACGGATCCATTGTGGTAGCTCACCGGGTTGTAGCGCGCGTTGTTCACGCCCAGCGTCCGGATGCCGAACCCCGTGAACAACTCGGGCGAGAGGAGGCGCTCCACAACGGCTGCGGCGTGCTCCTCCTCCACGATCCCCGTCCAGAGGCACTGTCCCGCGTTGGAGGCGATGGCGTCGACCTGACGCTTCCGGCCGTCGAGAGCCAACGCGTAGTACCTCTGCTCCGGCATCCAGAAGTGCTCGTGGAACCGCCGTTTCAGCGTGTGGGCGTGCTCCCGCCACGTCGCCGCGTCGGCATCTCTTCCCCTTCGCTGATCGATCTCCGCCTTCGCCTCGAACGCGGCGAATGCATAGCCCTGGACCTCGGCGAGCGCGATGGGTCCGTGCGCCGCAAGCCCTTCACGCCCGCAGATCGCGTCCTGGCTGTCCTTCCAGCCCTGGTTGAGCAGACCGCGATCCGACATCCGCTCGTACTCGATGAACCCGTCGCCGTCGCGATCGCCGTAATCGAGAATCCAGCGCACCGCGGCTTCGACGGCGGGGAGGAGCGGTTCGATGTCGGACATCGGCACGCCCCATCGGAGGGCCTCGCCGACGAGCATCACGAAGAGCGGGGTGGCGTCAACGGACCCGAAGTAGGCTTCCTCGCCACCCGGCGCAAGCGAGACGTTCGGCCCCAGTCGCACCTCGTGGAGGATCCTGCCCGGCTGCTCCTCGGTGCGGGGCTCGCTCTTGCGGCCCTGGTGCCGCGCCAGTACGCGGAGCGTTCCCAGAGCGAGATCCGGGGCGAAGGGAAGCGTCATCCACGCGGTGAGGAGGGAGTCCCGCCCGAACAACGCCATGAACCACGGCGCCCCCGCAGCGATGACGGCGTCCTCGGGATGCTCGGGATCGACGATGCGCAGGGCCCCCAGATCTTCCTCGCTGCGTTCCAGAGCGTGAGCGAGCGAGGGATCCGACACGGTGATGTTCGGAACGGAGTCGCGCCAGCTCTGCATCCGGCGAGCGGGCTCCGCGTGGTTCACGGCCATCCCGATCGGGAATCCCAGGGGTGAGTCTTGGCCGGCGTCCGAGCCGCCGACCTCGATCGACGTCGACCACTCGCCGTGTGCCGGCACCATCGCGGACACCGAGAGCATGCGTTCCGAGGCTCTCGCTCCGGGTGCCACGACGCGAACGCCGCGATCGAGGCTCGCCTCCCTCGCCGAGAAGCCGAGCCTGTCCCCCACCGCGTCATGCGACACGGATCGGCGACGAGGCGGACGATTCGCCTTGACCTCGAACAGGTCCGCAAAATCCGCGTCGACGATGATCTGGATGTCGATTCCTGCGGCCTCGGACGCGAAGTTGCGGATCCTGATGTCTTCGCGCATGCCACTGCCGACGAACCGATGGCGTTCGACGATGAGCGTCGGCTCCACCTGGCCCGGACGGGTGGGCGCACGCCCCGTGAACAGCGCTTCGTAGGGTTCCGCGAGCTGAACCGAAAGTCCCTGCACGCGAGACCCGTCGATACGAAGGAGGAACGATGGGCACCGTCATCCCGCCGTCGACACCCACACCTACGAGACGGGTGCCGGCGGCGCTGGTCTCCGCTACTCGGCCGCTGCGGATCGCCATGATCGCACCCCCGTGGTTCGAGGTGCCACCCTCGCTCTACGGCGGGACGGAATCAGTCGTCGCGTCGCTGATCGACGGCCTCGCCTCGCGCGGACATCATGTCGCGCTGATCGCGTCCGGGCGTGCACGGACCAGGGCGAGCTCCTTCCACCGCGTGTACGCGCAGCCGCCGAGCGACGAGCTCGGCCGATCGGTCCCGGAGCTCTTCTCGGCGGCCGAGGCCGCGCGCATCCTCGCGGGGATGTCGGTCGACATCGTGCACGATCATTCACTGGCGGGACCGCTCCTCGCCCGAGGCCGGGACACACCGACTCTCGTCACGATGCACGGGGAAGCGGGGGGCGCGATCGGCGACTACTTCCAGTCGCTGCGCGACACGGTGGGCGTCGTCGCGATCTCTCATTCCCAGCGACGGCAGCGCCCCCTGAACTGGGTCGGTGTCGTCCACAACGCGGTGGACGTCTCCCGGTTCCCGTTCCGCGAGCGGAAAGACGGATACCTGCTGTGGCTGGGGCGTTACTGCGCCGAGAAGGGACCCGACCTGGCGATCGACGCCGCTCGCGCGGCGGGACGTACGATCGTCCTCGCAGGCAAACGGCGCGACCCCCTGGAGCATCGATACTTCGACGAGGTGATCAGACCACGTCTGGGACCCGACACCGAGGTCGTCGGCGAAGTCGGGGGGTCGCAGAAGACGGAGATGTTGGCGGCTGCGTCAGCGCTGCTGTTCCCAATCCGTTGGGCCGAGCCGTTCGGCATGGTCATGATCGAAGCCATGGCCACGGGCACGCCGGTCATCGCCCTGCGACGCGGGAGCGTGCCGGAGATCGTCGATCACGGCCGCACCGGGTATGTCCTCGATGACATCTCGGGATTCCCCGCCGCGATCGATGCGCTCGAGCACCTCCGACCCGTCGACGCGCGGCGGCGTGTCGAGCAGCACTTCGACGTCTCGGTCATGACCCGCGCGTACGAGCGCCTCTATCGCCGCGTGCTCGCCCGCTCCGCGAAGGGGACACGAGCGCTTCCGCGCGGACGCGCGCAACTTCGAAGGATCTCGACCGCGTGACACGCACCCGGCACCGGTGTACAGGCTGTCGGGACGTTCGGCCTGCCCGAGAAAGCGGCGACCGACGAATCTGAGAACGCGAGGAGCGCGACGTGGAGGGTGAGGAAGATGGCCGAGAGCCGACGCAGAGTCCAGGTGGTGGAGAGCAACGGCACTTGGGGGGTGTTTTTCCTGCTCGCGTATGTCGGCGCGGCGATCTACTTCATCTCGCACTCGGACGGATCATTCTGGGCCGTAGTGCTCGGCCTGCTGCAGGCGATGGTGTGGCCCGCCTACGCGATCTACCACGGCCTGGCCCTGCTCGGTGCGTGACCTGCGCGGTGCCCCGATGCCAAAGCGGATCTCGGAGTCGAATACGTCGGAGCCACCTAAGGGAATCGAACCCTTGACCTATTCATTACGAGTGAATCGCTCTGCCGTCTGAGCTAAGGTGGCGCGTGCCCGCTCGCGCGTGCACAAGCAACGATCTTACAGCGTCGCCGGTGCCGCCGCGAACGCGCGGGCCAGGCGCCGCGGCGGGGGCACGCTCCCGCTCAGCCGCACAGCCCCTCGGCGGGCACGACACCGTCGACGAGGTAGGCCTCCACCGCGTCATCCACGCACGCGTTGCCCTTGTTGTAGCCCGTGTGCCCCTCACCGACGTTGGTCACGAGGACGCCCGATGCGAGCTGCTCCGCGAGGGCGACCGACCACTCGTACGGCGTCGCCGGGTCTCCCGTGGTGCCGACGACGACGATCGGCGCGGCGCCCTCCGCCGCGATCTCACCGCGGGTGCCGGTCGGATCGTACGGCCAGACCTCGCACGGGTCGGGACCCGACCAGTACGGAGCGACGGTCGGCGCCTCCGCCGCGAGCAGCGCTTCGGCCGCCGCTTCCTCCTCGTCGGTGATGTCGTTCGGGTAGTCCATGCAGTTATAGGCCCGGAACGCCTCGGTCGAATTGTCGAGGTACTCCCCCGCCTGGCGCCCGTTGTAGAAGTCCGCGAGCTGGAAGGCGACCTCGGGGTCTCCCTGCAACGCGTCGGAGAGCGCGGTGGTGAGGTACGGCCAGTTGCCCTCGGAGTACAGCGCGGCGATGATCGCCGTCAGCAGGCTGTCGGCCCCCAGCATCCGCCCGTCGGCTGCGGGAAGCGGGGAGCGATCGACGCTCGCCAGCAGCGCACCGAGATCGGACATCGCCTGGTCGACGCTTCCCCGGAACGGGCACTCCGCCATGTCGAGGCAGTCCGCCATGAAGGCGCGCAGCGCGTTCTCGAATCCGACGCCCTGGATCGTGCCGACATCCAACCCCGACACCGCCGGGTCGATCGCGCCGTCGAGCACGAGTCGCCCGACGTTCTCGGGGTAGAGCTCCGCGTAGGTGGCGCCGAGGAACGTGCCGTAGGAGTACCCGAGGAAGTTGAGCTTGTCGTCCCCCAGGACGGCCCGCAGCAGGTCCATGTCACGCGCGGAGTTCTCGGTCGTGATGAAGGGCAGGATGCCGTCGCTGTTCGCCTCGCAGGCGTCGGCGAAGGCGCGATTGCGCTCCTCCAGCTCTGCCTCCCACTCGGCCGATCCTCGCGGCGCGGCCGGGATGTCGTACAGGTAGGCGTCCATCTCGGCCGGGTCCAGGCAGGCGACGGCCGTCGATTCGCCGACCCCGCGGGGATCGAAGCCGACGACGTCGTAGGTGTCGATGACCGACTGGCCGACGGCGAAGTCGAGCGAGTCCCGCACGAGATCGACCCCGCTGGCGCCCGGTCCGCCGGGGTTGGTCAGGAGCGAACCGATGGGCGCGCCGCCACCGGCCGCGTGACGGACGACCGAGAGCTCGATGACGCCGAACGCCGGGTCGTCCCAATCGAGCGGGGAAGCGACGATCGCGCACTCGAACCCGTCGCCGCACGACGTCCACTGCGGCTCCTGGCTGTAGAAGCCCTCCAGATCGGCCGGGATATCGGCCGGCGCCTGCGGCCCGACGGCAGCGTCCTCCTCCGGGATCGCCGCGTAGAGGCACGCCGTCAGCGCGAGGGACGCCGCGGCGAGCGCGGCGAGCGCGGCGGTTGCGCGGCGAGCGCGCCGCCGAAGGGTGCTGATCACGTGGTGGTCCTCCCGCTGATCACCGTCACGAGCAAGCTCTCGAGAGCGAGAGCGGGAGCGGCGTTCTGCTCCAGATTACGCCGCGTCGTCTGCAGCTGATCGAGCACGGCGAGCGTGCGCACGGGCTCCCAGGCACCTGCCAGCGCGCGCAGATCCGATGAGAGCTCGGTGTTGACCAGTCCCTCCGCGCGGCCGAACTGCAGCATCACGACGTCGCGGAACAGCGATTGCAGGTCGGTGAGCACGCGGTCGATCCCGTCGCGGAGACTGCGTGTCGCGCGGCGCTTCTGGTCGTCCTCGAGGGCCGAGAGCTGCGAGCGCACGGCGGGCGGCACGCCCTGCCCCTCGGAGACGCCGATCGTGCGCAGCAGCGTCGCCCGCTCCTCCGCGTCGCGCTCGGCGGTCAGGGCCTTGGCGTCGTCGGTCGCCACCTCGACGATGCGCGCCGCCACCTGCACGGCATCGCCCACGCCCCGCACTCGGAGCACCGAGCGGAGCGTCTCGTCACGGCGCTCGCGGGCCGCGGCATCCGTCGCGAGGCGCTGGGCCATGCCGATGTGGCGTTGCGCGTGCCGTGCGGCCTGTTCGGCGATCTCCGCGGACACGCCCGTGCGGGACCGCACGAGGGCGGCGACATCGCCGACCTCGGGCTCGCGCAGCCGCAGCGTGCGCACACGCGAGCGGATGGTCGGCAGAAGATCGGCGTCGCTCGGGGCGCACAGCACCCACACCGTGCGCTCGGGCGGCTCCTCGAGCGACTTCAGCAGGACGTTCGAGGTGCGCTCGGTCATGCGGTCGGCATCCTCGACGACGATCACGCGGTGCCGACCGAGGGAGGGCGAGAACGCCGCTCGCTCCACGAGCCGCCGCGCCTCGTCGATCGTGATGATCACGCGCTCGGTCCGCAGCGCCGTGAGGTCGGGGTGGGTGCCCGCGAGCACCTGCCGCATGGTCGGCTCGTCACGCTCGTCGGCGGCGATGAGGGCGGCGGCGAACGCGTACGCGAGAGTCGAGCGGCCCGACCCCGGGGGCCCCGTGATGAGCCAGGCGTGCGTCATGCCCTGAACGTCGGATGCGGCTGCCCTCAGCGAGTCGACCGCGGACTCCTGCCCCCAGACACTCCCCCACGGGAGGGCGGTCGTATCGGCAGTCGAGGGCACCGCCTCAGCCTATCCGCAGGCCCGACATCCGCTCCTGCGCCGGCAGCAGGGCGGGCCCGTCCAACCCGGGAAGGGGACAACACTCCGGATCGATGGTCCCCGAGGGATCCGCAGTCCCTCAGCCACAGCCGCAGAGCGGCATCCTTCCGGAATGTTGTCCGGTCGGCGCGCACGCCGTCAGAGAAGAGCGGTCACGCGTTCCCGGACAGCGGCGGCGAGCTCGGCCGCCGGACTCGACGCCTCGAGCACGAGGAAACGCTGGGGCTCGGCGTCCGCGAGAGCGCGGAAGGCCTCCCGCACCCGCACGTGGAATTCCTCGCGTTCCGCCTCGAGGCGGTCGAACGGCTTGTCGGCGGCGTCCAGGCGGGCGCGCGCCTCCGCGGGGTCGAGGTCGAGCAGCACCGTCAGGTCGGGCAGGGCCCCCTCCGTCGCCCATAGCGACAGCTCGCGCACCTCGGCCGCATCGAGCACGCGCCCGGCACCCTGATACGCCACGGACGAGTCGAGGTAGCGGTCCTGCACCACGACCTGGCCGCGCGCGAGCGCCGGGCGCACGAGCGTCGCCACGTGGTGCGCGCGATCCGCGGCGTACAGCAGGGCCTCCGCGCGGGGCGCGACGTCCCCGCGGTGGTGCAGCACGATGTCGCGGATCAGCGTCCCCACCTCGGTGCCGCCCGGCTCGCGGGTGCGGACGACTTCGCGTCCACGCTCCCGCAGCCACGACTCGAGCAGACCCGCCTGCGTGGTCTTGCCCGCTCCGTCACCGCCCTCGAGGGTGATCCAGAGTCCGCGGGCGGCGGCATCCGTCATGACTTCTTCGCCGGCGCCTTGCGCGTGCTCGTCCGCTTGGTCGTGCGCTTGGGGGCCGGGCCCTTCGCGCGCTTGTCGGCGAGCAGCTGCTTCGCGCGTTCGAAGTCGACGTCCTCGACCGTCTCGCCGCGCGGGATGGTCGCATTCGTCTCGCCGTCGGTGACGTACGCCCCGAATCGGCCGTCGCGGATGCGGATCGGCTTGCCGCTCACGGGGTCTGCATCGAACTCCTTGAGCGCGCTCGACGCACGACGGGCCCCGTACTTCGGCTGCGCGTAGATCGCGAGCGCGCCCTCGAGGTCGATGTCGAAGATCTGCTGCTCGCTCTCCAGCGACCGCGAGTCGGTGCCCTTCTTCAGGTACGGGCCGTACCGGCCGTTCTGCGCCGTGATGGCCTCGCCCGACTCGGGGTCGGTGCCCACGGTGCGGGGCAGCTCCAGCAGCCGCAGGGCAGTGTCGAGGTCGATCGTGTCGACCGACATGCTCTTGAACAGCGACGCCGTCCGCGGCTTGGGCGCCGCTTCCTTCTTGGCCCCGCGCTTCTTCGGCGGCTCGACGACCTCACCCGTGGCCTCGTCGACGGCGTCGGGGTCGACGGGCTCGACCTCTTGGATGTACGGGCCGAACCGGCCGTCCTTGACGACGATGAGCTTGCCCGTCTCGGGGTGCTCTCCGAGCACGCGGTCTCCCGCGACCGGCGCGTCGATGAGCTCCTGCGCCTTGGCGGGCGTGAGCTCGTCGGGAGCCAGGTCCTCGGGGATGTTGACCCGGCGGGGGTCGGCGTCGGGCTTCTCGGGGTCGACGACCTCGAGGTACGGACCGTATTTGCCGATGCGCAGCGTGACGTTCTCGCTCACGGGACGCGAGTTCAGCTCGCGCGCGTCGATCTCGCCCAGGTTGTCGACGACGTTGCGGAGGCCGACGTGGCCCTCGTCGCCGAAGTAGAAGGCGCGCAGCCACTCGACGCGGTGCTGCTCGCCCCGCGCGATGGCGTCGAGATCGTCCTCGAGGGCCGCGGTGAAGTCGTAGTCGACGAGGTCGGGGAAGTTCTCCTCGAGCAGTCGCACGACGCTGAACGCGATCCAGCTCGGCACGAGCGCCTGACCGCGCTTGGTGACGTACCCGCGGTCGAGGATCGTGTCGATGATGCTCGCGAACGTCGAGGGACGACCGATCCCCTTCTCCTCAAGCGCCTTGACCAGGGATGCCTCGGTGTAGCGCGGCTTGGGCGTGGTGTGGTGGCCCTTCGGCTCCACGTCGGCCATCGCGACCTCGTCGCCGGCGGTCAACTGGGGCAGCGACTGGTTCTCGCCCTTGTCGGCGTCGCCCCGCTTCTCGTCGGTGCCCTCCTCGTAGGCCTCGAGGAAGCCCTTGAAGGTGTAGACGGTGCCGGATGCCGTGAACTCGGCCCGCCGCTCTCCCGCTGCGACCTCGAGGGTCACGGTGGTGGTCTCGTACTTCGCGTCGGCCATCTGGCTCGCGACGGTGCGCTTCCAGATCAGGTCGTAGAGCCGCAGCTCGTCGCGGTCGAGCCCGCTCGCCACGGACGAGGGAGTGCGGAAGGTCTCGCCCGAGGGACGGATCGCCTCGTGCGCCTCCTGTGCGTTCTTGCTCTTGCTCTTGTACACGCGCGGCTTCAGCGGCACCGCATCCTTGCCGTAGAGCTCCACGGCCTGCGTGCGCGCCGCCTCGATCGCCTGTGTCGACAGCGACTGCGAGTCGGTGCGCATGTAGGTGATGTAGCCCTTCTCGTAGAGGCGCTGCGCGACGCTCATGGCGTGCTTGGCGCTCATCGAGAGCTTGCGGCCGGCCTCCTGCTGCATCGTCGACGTCGTGAACGGAGCGTAGGGGCTGCGCGTGCCCGGCTTGGCCTCGACCTTGGTGACGGATGCCGCGCCGACGCCCGCGACCGCGGCGGCGAGTTCGCCAGCCTGCGCCTCGTCGAGCACGACCACGGCCCGCTTGAGGGCACCGGCCTCGTCGAAGTCCGCACCACGGGCAATGGTCGCCCCGTCGAGGCGTACGAGCTTGACGCGGAACGCCTCGGCATCCCGGCTCGCCATCGCTTCGATGTCCCAGTACGACGCCGACACGAAGGCGATGCGCTCGCGCTCGCGATCGACGACGAGACGCGTCGCCGCGGACTGCACGCGGCCGGCGGAGAGGGCCGCTCCGTCGCGGCCCGTCCCCACCTTGCGCCAGAGCACGGGAGAGACGTCCCATCCGTACAGGCGGTCGAGGATGCGGCGGGTCTCCTGCGCGTCGACGAGGTCGTGGTCGAGCTCGCGGGTGCGCTCCACGGCGGCGCGGATGGCGTCCTCGGTGATCTCGTGGAACACCATGCGCTTGACGGGGACCTTAGGCTTGAGCGTCTCGAGCAGGTGCCACGCGATGGCTTCGCCCTCGCGGTCTTCATCGGTGGCGAGCAGGAGTTCGTCGGCCTGCTTGAGGGCGCGCTTGAGTTCGGCCACGGTCTTGCGACCGCGCTCGGACTCGACGTAATAGGGCTCGAAGTCGTTCTCGATGTCGATCGAGTAGCGACCGACCGAGGTCTTCTTCAGGTCGGCGGGGATGTCCTTCTTGTCGGCGAGGTCACGGATGTGTCCGACCGACGAGAGCACCTCGTAGTCATCCCCCAGGTACGACTGGATCGACTTCATCTTCGTCGGAGACTCAACGATGACGAGCTTCTTGCTGGTGGCCAACGGCGTCCTTTCGTCGTTGCACACCATACACACCGGTCACTGTGAGCCGGGCGCAGGTCCTGCTCGGGCTCGCGCCGTCGCGGCGAGTCCGGCGTAGGGGACGGACACGTCGACGACGGCGTAGAGCCCCTCGATCTCGCACCTCTCTATATGCGCGCCGGCCGCGGCCGCCAGCTCCGCGGCCCGGGTGCAGGGCTCTCCCGTGACCGCCCCCGAGGCCGCGTCCGCCGCGGCGAGCGCGGCGGCGTCGGCGGCCCCGGCGGCCCGCTGCGAGGCGATCGATGCGCCGCCCGCGGCGGCCAGACCTGCCGCGAGCAGGGTCGTCGTCGCCACGATTCCGGCCGCGAGCAGCGTGCCGGGCATCAGAGACCGCCCTCCAGCGCACACGAGCGGCCGGTGACGGGGAAGGCGACCCCGGCGACGCGGATGTCGATCGTCACGTCGGCGCACACGAGCTCGCCGCGGCGGTGCACCTGCACGCGCGCCGGCCCGGCGCTGCGCGCCACGACGGACGTCGCCGCACCCACGTCCTCGCCGCGCGCGACGAGGCGGGCGGCGTCCGCAGCGGCATCCTGTGCCCGCACCGCCGCAGCCGCACCGGTCAGGGCACCCGCCGACAGCAGAACCATGACCACGATCGCGGGCAGTGCGACGGCGAACTCGGCCGAGACGGACCCGCCGTCATCCCGCCGCCGCACCGCCGCGCTCATCCGACGGTGAGGGCGCGTCGCACCAGGTCGGTGAGGATGCCGCGCACCTCATCGCTGCGCATGATGACGACGAGCAGCCCGGCGAAGGCCACCGCGGCCATTGTCGCGATCGCGTATTCGGCGGTCGCGGCACCCGAATCGTCGTCGAGCAATCGGCGGCGAAGCCTGCGCTGCGCACGAGGGGTGAAGGGGTCGGTCATGACTGGTCCTCTCTTCGATGGTTCCGGTGGGTGGGCGAGTGTGTGGCGGGGTCAGAGCGCGGGAAGGACCGCGGAATCGAGGACGGACAGCACGAGTGGCGCGACCGCGAGCAGAAGGAACGACGGCAGGGTGCACACGCCGAGCGGCAGGAGCAGCCGCGTGGCGAGCTGCGCGGCTGCGGTGCGGCCGGCGACACGCGCCCGATGCCGTGCCCTGCTGGCCTCCGCCCGCAGGAGCTCGACGGCGGGCACTCCCGCACGGCGCGACAGCTCGAGTATCGCGCGTACCCGATCGGGGACGGCGCCCCCACTCGCGATATGGGCGGCTCGGTCCAGGGATACACCGCCCGTGAGAGCGATCGCGAAGAGGGATGCCTCGAGTCCGGGCGTCTCGGCGGGAGGCTGAGCCCGGGCGACCAGACGCGCGGTCCACACACGCGCGGCGACGATCAGGGCGATGCCGGCGATCACGCAGAGCGCCCCTCGCACGTCGCCGAGAACGGCGCCGACGACATCGAATCCCAGTGCCGCGCCCAAGGCGGCCCCCGCGGCCGGCAACCAGAGCATCAGCCGCGCGGTACCGGTCGGTTCGGCGAGCGCGACCCGCACGTCGTCCCGCGCGTCTGCGGCGTCGCGCAGGCCCTCCGCGAACCCCTGCAGCGTCTCGGCGAGCGGAGCGCCCACCTGAGCGGCGACCCGCCACGCCCGGCCCACGTCCGCCCAGTCCCCACCGGCATCCTCGATGGCGGCGGGTATCGGTCGCCCAGAGGCGATGGCAGCGGCGATCGGGGCCACGATGGGCGATTGCTCGGCGAGGTACGCCCACGCCGAGCCCGGGTGCAGACCTGCGCGCAACAGCACCGCCAGTGCGTGCACCGCGTCGGCCGGCGCGTCCTCACCCGCGTCCGCCCCGCGCCGACGACCGCGCATCACGCCCAGGGTGCGCACTCGCTCACCCCCAGACGCCCCGTGTCGAGGCGCAGGACGCCGGCGCCGGTCAGGCGCCGCGTCCCCCGCGCGTCCCGCTCCATGTGAAGGACGAAATGGATCGCGCCCACCGCCTGCCGGGCGAGCGCCGCATCGTTCAGGCCCGCCAGCGCTCCGAGAGCTTCCAGGCGCGCCGGAACGTCGGCGATGCGGCTGGCGTGCACGGTGCCCGCACCGCCGTCGTGTCCGGTGTTGAGCGCGGCGAGAAGCTCTCGCACCTCTTCGCCTCGGCATTCGCCGAGAACGAGCCGATCGGGGCGCATCCGCAACGCCTCCCGCACGAGCCGCGCCAGCCCTATGCCGCCCGCGCCCTCCAGATTCGCCTGTCGCGCCTCGAGGGCGACGTGATGAGGGTGCGCGATCGTCAGCTCCGCGACGTCCTCGATCGTCACGATCCGCTCGGTCGGCGGGGCGGCGGAGAGCATCGCCGCCAGGAGAGTGGTCTTGCCGCTTCCCGCGCCCCCCGTCACGAGCACGTTCACCCGCGCGGAGACGATGCTCTTCAGCCAGTCCGCCGCACGGGGATCCTCGAACGTACCGCGAGCGACGAGGTCGTCGAGGGTGGGGCGACGGACCCGCGGGATACGGACCGACAGCGTGGTACCGCCCGTGGAAACGGGTGGCAGGACCGCGTGGATGCGCATGCCGCCCTCCAGCCGAACATCGACGGCGGGGCTGGCCTCGTCCAGGTGGCGACCGCCCAGGCCGATGAGCGTGACGGCCAAGTCGCGCACGGTGGCCTCGTCGGCGCTCCATAGCGGGTCGCGGACGGCGCCCTCTCCCCGGTCGCACCACAGACCCGCCGCCCCGTTGATGAAGAGGTCGGTCACGGCGGGGTCGGCGAGGTGTCCGGCGATCGGCGCGAGCTCGGGCGCGGACGGCACGGACACGGACGTCCCCGCAGAGGCGACGCCGGGCCCAGCGTTCGCGTCGGCTGGCGCGGCGGCCGCTTCGCCGGGTCGCACGGCCGACACGGAGCCCGCACTCGGGTAGGCGACGAACGGGTTCGGCATGCCGCGACGCTACGTGCTCGCCACCGTCTCCCGACTCACCCGCCCGCCGACGGTGGACGATCCCGCGGCCGCGACGCTGTGAAGGAGCGGCAGCACGCCGGCGCCGGGACCCGCGCACCGCCGGACGAGAAGAAGGCGGCATCCCATGGGGGGAATGGGATGCCGCCTCGCGGCGACCCCTTGCAGGGGGGTGCGGGGTGCCGCGATGCCAGAATCGAATGTTCGGCCGCCCCTGAGCATACGCAATGGGAATACACCGACAAAAGCACTGACAGACATGTCGCAGCGGTATATCGGACAGGAGGGTCCGGATAGCTGACACCGACTTTCGGAGGTAGTCCCCGAGCCCGCGCTCCCGTAGATTCTCGTGCGTACCCGGCGACGCCCGCCGGGGCGTGGCACCGCCGCCCGCAACGTCGACACGCACAAGGGAGCGCACCCGACATGACGAGCCAGATCGACCACCTGCTGTCCGAGAACCGCCGCTTCGCTCCCCCCGAGGAGTTCGCGCGCGGCGCCGTCGCGCAGGCCGATCTGTACGACGATGCGGCCGCCGATCGGGAGGCGTTCTGGGGCCGGCAGGCGAACGACCTGCTGACGTGGGCGGAACCCTTCTCCGAGGTGCTCGACTGGTCCAACCCGCCGTTCGCGCGCTGGTTCGCCGACGGTCGCCTCAATGTCGCGTACAACTGCCTCGATCGGCACGTCGAGGCGGGCAACGGCGACCGCGTCGCGCTGCTGTGGGAGGGCGAGCCCGGCGACTCCCGCGCCGTGACCTACGCGGAGCTGACGGACGAGGTCAAGCGAGTCGCCAACGTGCTCACCGAGCTGGGCGTGGATGCCGGGGATCGCGTGGCCGTCTACCTGCCGATGATCCCCGAGGCGATCGCCGCTATGCTCGCCGTCGCGCGCCTGGGCGCGATCCACTCCGTCGTCTTCGGCGGCTTCTCCGCCGACAGCCTCCGTGCGCGCATCGACGACGCGGGCGCCAAGGTGGTCATCACGGCCGACGGCGGATACCGCAAGGGCAAGGTCTCTCCCCTCAAGCCCGCCGTCGACATGGCACTCGCCGACCGCGGCGGCCAGGGGCCGCAGGCGACGGTCGAGCACGTGCTCGTGGTACGCCGCGGCCAAAATGAGGTGGAGTGGACCCCCGGCCGCGACATCTGGTGGCACGAGGCCGTGCCCGCGGCATCCGCCGAGCACACCGCGCAGGCCTTCGACGCCGAGAACCCGCTCTTCATCCTCTACACCTCCGGCACCACCGGGAAGCCCAAGGGCATCCAGCACACCTCCGGCGGATACCTCACCCAGGCCGCATACACGCACCGGAATGTGTTCGACCTGCACCCCGAGACCGACGTGTACTGGTGCACGGCGGACGTCGGCTGGATCACGGGGCACACGTACGTGACGTACGGCCCGCTCGCCAACGGCGCGACGCAGGTGCTCTACGAGGGCACGCCTGACACCCCGCATGCCGGGCGCTGGTGGGAGATCATCCAGAAGTATGGCGTGACGATCTTCTACACGGCGCCGACGGCGATCCGGTCGTTCATGAAGATCGGGCGGCAGGTGCCCCAGGGCTTCGACCTGTCGAGCCTGCGCCTGCTGGGGTCCGTCGGGGAGCCCATCAATCCGGAGGCGTGGGTCTGGTACCGCGAGGTCATCGGGGGCGGCAGCACTCCGATCGTCGACACGTGGTGGCAGACCGAGACCGGCGCGATCATGATCTCGGCGCTCCCCGGCGTGACCGAGACGAAGCCCGGCAGCGCACAGGTGCCGCTTCCCGGAATCACCGTGGATGTCGTGGATGACGCGGGAGCCCACGTCGGAAACGACGCGGGCGGGCTGCTCGTCGTCACCGAGCCGTGGCCCAGCATGCTGCGCGGGATCTGGGGCGACCCGGAGCGTTTCGTCGAGACCTACTGGGAGAAGTTCTCGGACAAGGGCTTCTACTTCGCCGGCGACGGCGCGCGGCGCGACGAGGACGGCGACATCTGGCTCCTCGGCCGGGTCGACGACGTCATGAACGTGTCGGGTCACCGGCTCTCGACGGCCGAGATCGAGTCGGCCCTCGTCGCTCACGAGGCGACGGCGGAGGCGGCCGTGGTGGGGGCGTCGGACGAGACGACGGGCCAGGCGGTGGTCGCCTTCGTCATCATCAAGCAGAGCTACCTCGACAAGCACTCCCCCGACGGGCTCGCGCAGGCGCTGCGCGCGTGGGTGAGCGAGCAGATCGGACCCATCGCCCGCCCCCGCGACGTCTACATCGTCGGCGAGCTGCCCAAGACGCGATCCGGCAAGATCATGCGGCGGCTGCTGCGCGACGTGGCCGAGGGCCGCGAGGTCGGCGACACGACGACGCTGGCGGACACGGCGGTGATGAGCGTCATCAGCGCGCAGGTGCGGTGATCACTCCCAGGTGAAGACGACCTCGACCTCGACGGGCGAATCCAGGGGCAGCACGGGCACGCCGACCGCCGAGCGGGCGTGGCGTCCCGCCTCGCCGAAGACCTCGCCGAGCAGCTCGCTCGCGCCGTTGACGACGCCCGGCTGACCGGTGAAGTCGGGCGGGGACGCGACGAAGCCCGTGACCTTGAGAACGCCGGTGAGCCGGTCGGGGCCGCCCACGGCCGCTGCGGCGGCGGCGATCGCGTTCAGGGCGCACCGGCGCGCGTAGGCCGCGGCATCCGTCGGAGCGACGAGGCCCGGGCCGTCGCCGACCTTGCCCGTCGCCGGCAGCGAGCCCGCGACGATGGGCAGCTGACCGGCGGTGTAGACGAGGTCGCCGTGCGCCTTGGCGGGCACGTACGCCGCGACGGGCGGGACGACGGCGGGCAGTTCGATGCCGAGCTCGGCCAGGCGCGCGGAGACGGTCATCGTCACTGCCCCTCGAACTGGCGGGATGCCTCGGCGGCCGCGGCGAGCCCGGCGTTGCCCCGGCCCTGGTCGCCACCCGAGGGGCGCTTGAAGTAGGCCACGAGCCCTCCCTCGGGGCCCGGGACCACCTGGACGAGCTCCCACCCCTGCTTCCCCCAGTTGTTCAGGATCGCCGCCGTGTTGTGGATCAGCAGCGGGGTCGTCAAGTACTCCCAGGTGGTCATCGATCTCCTCGGATCAGGGCTCGGGTCAGGGCCTTCATGCGGCCGTGTTGGGGCTTCCCTCAGGGAACTCCCTTAGCATTCACCCTATGCCTGGTTCGAAAAAGACGGCTACGGGTGTGCTCGGCGGTCTCGCCGGCCTCGTGGGCCTCTCCGCTGTCGCGGGTGTTCTGGTGACCGCAACCGTCACGCCGGCGATCGCCGTGTCCGGCGCCGCGGCCTCGAGCGCCATCACGATGTTCGACAACATGCCGAGCTATCTCGAGATCGACGAGCTCATGCTGCCGACCGAGATCTACGCGACCGCGAGCGACGGCACCGAGGTGCAGCTCGCGCGGTTCTACGACCAGAACCGCCTCCCGGTCACCTACGAGCAGATCAACCCCGTGGTATACGACGCGATCCTCTCCAGCGAGGACCCGCGCTACTACGACCACGGCGGGGTCGACCTCATCGGCACCTCGCGCGCCGTCATCAGCAACGTGCAGGGCGGCGCGACGCAGGGCGGCTCCTCCATCAGCCAGCAGTACGTCAAGAACGTGCTCGTTCAGCGCTGCGAGCGGGACGCGCCGACGACCGAGGACCTCCAGGCGTGCTGGGTCGAGGCGACCACGGCCTCGGGCATGGACGGCATCGAGCGCAAGCTGCAGGAGATGCGCTACGCGATCGCGATGGAGCAGCGCTACTCGAAGAACGAGATCCTGCTCGGCTACCTCAACATCGCCAACTTCGGCGGAACGAACTACGGCGTCGAGGCGGCCGCGCAGTATTACTTCGGCACCTCGTCCGCAAACCTCTCGCTCGGCCAGGCGGCCACGCTCGCGGGAATGGTGCAGAACCCCAACACGTTCCGCATCGACCGCCCCGAGAGCGAGTCCAACGGCGCCGCCAACGGCTACCAGCTGACGCTCGATCGTCGCAACTACGTGCTCGGACGGATGCTGGCCGACGGCAAGATCAGCCAAGAGCAGTACGACGCGGCGTACGCCGAGCCGATCGCCCCGAACATCGTCCCCTCCACCCAGGGCTGTGAGAACGCGGGAGGTTCGGCGTTCTTCTGCGACTACGTGCGCACGATCGTCGAGACCGACGAGGCCTTCGGCGAGACACCCGAGGAGCGTCAGGCAGCGCTGCGCCGGGGCGGGCTCAAGATCTATACGACGATCGATCTCGACCTGCAGAAGGCCGCCGAGGATGCGATCTCGATCGTCCCGGCCACGCACCCGAACCTCGACCTCGGCTCCTCCGGAGTTCAGCTCGAGGTGTCCACCGGCCGAGTGCTGTCGATGGTGCAGAACCGCCCTTACACGCAGGACGCCGACAAGGCGGCGAACGACCCGGCCTTCACGTCGGTGAACTTCAACACCCCGTACATCAACGGCGGCTCCAACGGCTTCCTGCCGGGATCGACCTACAAGGTGTTCACCCTCCTCAACTGGCTCGAGCACGGCCACTCCGTCAACGAGGTCCTGAACGGACGCCAGCGCAACTTCACCGTCATGGCCGACTGCGACGGCGGAACCCAGCGCATCACCTCCAACCAGATCAAGAACTTCCAAGGCGTCGGAGGCTACAACGGCACCCCGATGCGCTTCACCGCCGACTCGCTCAACACCGGGTTCCTGGCAATGAGCGAGAAGGTCAGCGTCTGCGACACCAACAAGATCGCCGAGCGGATGGGTGTCGAGCTCGCCAACGGCGGGTCGGTGACCGAGACGAACTTCGTCTACGACATCCTCGGTTCCAAGGCCATCGCGCCGATCGACATGGCGGGCGCCTACGCGACCATCGCGAACAAGGGCATCTACTGCGAGCCGAAGGCGATCGACCGCGTGATCGACGCCGACGGCAACGAGCTTCCCCTCCCCCAGACCACCTGCAACCGGGTCCTCGACGAATCGGTGGCGGCGACCGCCGCCTTCACGCTCGAAGGCGTCATCAACGGCGGCTCGGCCGGGTCGTCGCGGACCAACGACGGCGTCCCCGTCTTCGGCAAGACGGGGATCCACGAGCAGATCCACACGTGGATGGATGGCGCGAGCTCGAAGGTCGCCACGGTGGTGTGGGTCGGCAACGTGAAGGGCGAGGTCCGGCTCGACCGCAACTCGGCCAACGGACGCGCCCTGTGGACCATCCGCCACTCGATCTGGCCCGTCATGCAGCGCGCCGCGAACGCCAAGTACGGCGGCGACGACTTCCCGCGCCCCGATCAGAACCTCACGCGCCAGGTGTTCATCGACCTGCCGAGCGTCGTGGGCCAGAGCGTCGATCAGGCCCGTGCCACTCTGCAGGCCGCAGGGTTCAGCGTGAACGTCGGCGACGCCGTCGACGCCTCGGAGTCCGCCGGCACGATCGTCCGTCAGGACCCGGGCGCGGGTCGCGTGTCGGGCGCCACGGTCGTGACCATCTACCCGAGCAACGGCGAGGGCGCGAGCATTCCGGGAGGCCTCGTGGGGCAGACTCAGGAGGCCGCGGCATCCTCCCTCCGCTCGGCAGGGTTCGGCAACGTCAGCGCCCAGTGCACCGAGAACGAGGATGCACCGGAGAACGGCCGCGTCACGGGCGTCTCGCCCGGCGAGGGGACCTCGACCAATCGCAACACCGCGGTGACGCTGAGCGTCGAACGCCGCGAGTGCTGATGTCGCCACGTAGGCCCAAGGGCCCCCGCGCGCTCGTCGCGCTGGGGGCCCTCGCGGCGTCCGCCGCCGTATGGGGCATCGGCGTCGAGCGCCATCTCTACACGGTCCGGCATGCGACGCTCGCGGTGCTGCCTCCCGGCGCCACTCCGCTGCGGGTGCTGCACCTCTCCGATGTGCACATGGCGCCGTGGCAGAGCCGCAAGCAGGCGTGGATCGCGCATCTCGCTTCGCTGCGTCCCGACCTGATCGTCAACACCGGCGACAACCTGGGACACCCGGATGCACTGCGCGGCATCCGAGCCGCATTCGCCGGCTTCCGCGGCATTCCGGGTGTCTACGTGCACGGGTCGAACGATCTCTTCGCCCCGCAGCCGCGCAACCCGATGCGCTACTTCCTCGGCCCCTCCAGGCGCCGTATCGAGGTCGACGAGCTCGACACCGACACGATGGACCGGTTCTTCACCGAGACCCTCGGCTGGAGCGGGCTGAACAACGCCTCGGCCCGCCTCGAGGTCGCCGGCGTACGCATCGACGCGTTCGGGGTGGACGACGCCCACCACGATCTCGACAGGCTCGACCTGGTGCCCCAGCTGGCATCGGGGCTCGCGGCGCCCGGCCGGGAGCCGTCCGCCCCCGCCGCCCTGACGATCGGCGTGACGCACGCGCCGTATCGCCGTGTGCTGGACGCCTTCACCGACGCCGGAGCCGACGCGATCTTCGCGGGGCACACACACGGCGGTCAGGTGCGCGTACCCGGCCTCGGAGCGCTCGTCGCGAACTGCGATCTGCCCCTCGACCAGGTGCGCGGTCTGTCGACATGGCAGCGCGGCGGCCGGCGCGTGCCGCTTCATGTCAGCGCGGGGCTGGGGCATTCGATCTACGCGCCCGTGCGATTCGCCTGCCCGCCCGAGACCACCCTCCTGACCCTGCTCCCGCGCACCGACGTCGTCTGACCCCCTGCGCGCCGGAGCCGGGCCGGTTCGGCACGAGGGAAGAGTTCGGGTAGACTCGGAGGGTTGCCACGGGGTGTGGCGCAGCTTGGTAGCGCGCGTCGTTCGGGACGACGAGGCCGCAGGTTCAAATCCTGTCACCCCGACAGCGG
This sequence comes from Microbacterium sp. NPDC078428, assembly GCF_044542535.1. NCBI lineage: Bacteria > Bacillati > Actinomycetota > Actinomycetes > Micrococcales > Microbacteriaceae > Microbacterium > Microbacterium sp. NPDC078428. The sequence goes on along the minus strand of NZ_JBITUP010000001.1, from coordinate 643,258 downwards.
GAATTGGGTCGACCGGCAGGTCGGCCCATTTCCATATCCACCGGAATCCCCTCATCGATGGAGAAAGAAGACCGTGACCATCGCGCCCCGACTCGTCGCCTTCGACCTGGACGACACCTTGGCTCCCTCCAAGAGCCCCATTCCGGAGCGCATCGGCCGCCTGCTGCTCGCCCTCGCCGAGCGCGTCGACGTCGCCATCATCTCCGGCGGCCAGATCCAGCAGTTCCGCTCGCAGGTCGTCGAGCGGCTGCCGGATGCCTCGGCATCCACCCTCGCGCGAGTACACCTCATGCCCACATGCGGCACCCAGTACTACCGCTTCGCCGAGTCCGGCGAGCTCGACACGGTGTATGCGCACTCGCTCACGCAGGACGAGAAGGACCGTGCCCTGGCCGCCGTCGAGGAGGAGGCGCGCCGGCTCGGGTTCTGGGAGAGCGAGACCTGGGGCGACATCCTCGAGGACCGGGGGTCGCAGATCACTTTCTCGGCCCTCGGCCAGCACGCACCGCTCGACGCCAAGATGGCCTGGGATCCGGCGGGTACGAAGAAGGCGTCGCTGCGCGATGCCGTCGCCGCGCGCATCCCCGATCTCGAAGTGCGCTCAGGAGGGTCGACATCGGTCGACATCACGCACCGCGGCATCGACAAGGCGTACGGGATGACGCGGCTTGCCGAGCACACCGGCATCCCTCTCTCCGACATGCTCTTCATCGGCGACCGTCTCGACGAGGGCGGCAACGACTATCCGGTGCTCGCTCTGGGTGTGCCGTGCCAGGCCGTGGAGGGCTGGCAGGAGACCGCTCGGTACCTCGACGAGCTCATCCCCTCGCTCCCCGCCCGCTGATCAGTCGGCGGTCACACCCGCCACCTCCGGGGAGACCGGCACGAGCCTCGTCAGCTGCGTCACGTGGCGCGGCTCGAGCTCCTCGAGGGCCGAGACCCCGAGAAGCCGCATCGTCCGCTCGATCTCGCCCCGCAGGATGGCGATCGTGCGGTCGACCCCATCGCGACCACCGGCCATCAGGCCGTAGAGGTATGCGCGACCGACGAGGGTGAACTTCGCCCCGAGGGCGACCGAGGCGACGATGTCGGCGCCGTTCATGATCCCGGTGTCGATCATGACGGTGGCATCGCGCCCGACCTCGCGCACGACATGGGGCAGCAGATGGAACGGGATCGGTGCGCGGTCGAGCTGACGCCCGCCGTGGTTGGACAGGACGATCCCGTCGACGCCCAGGTCGACCAGCCGCGCGGCGTCCTCGATGTTCTGCACGCCCTTGACGACGATGCTCCCGGGCCATAGCCCGCGGATCACCTCGAGGTCGTCGTAGCTGATCGTGGGGTCCATCGCGGCATCCAGCAGCTCCCCCACCGTGCCGCCCGTGGACGACAGCGACGCGAACTCGAGCTTGGGCGTCGTGAGGAAATCGAACCACCACCATGGACGCGGGATGGCGTCGACGACGGTCCCGACCGTCAACCGCGGCGGGATCGAGAATCCGTTGCGCTTGTCGCGCAGCCGCGCGCCCGCCACGGGGGTGTCGACGGTGAACATGAGCGTGTCGAAGCCCGCTGCCGCGGCGCGCTTCGCCAGGCCGTAGGAGATGTCGCGGTCACGCATGACGTAGAGCTGGAACCAGTTGCGTCCGGCGGGGTTCGCCGCACGGACGTCCTCGATCGATGTGGTTCCGAGCGTCGAAAGGGTGAACGGGATACCCGCCGCCCCCGCCGCCGAGGCGCCCGCCACCTCCCCCTCGGTCTGCATGAGGCGCGTGAAACCGGTCGGGGCGATCCCGAACGGCATCGCGCTGGGCCCGCCCAGGATCGTCGTGGAGGTGTCGACCTCGACCGCGGGCCGCAGGATCGACGGATGGAATTCGATGTCCTCGAACGCCAGCCGGGCCCGGTTCAGGGAGAGCTCCCCCTCTGCCGCGCCGTCGGTGTAGTCGAAGGCGGCCTTCGGCGTGCGGCGCCGGGCGATCCTCCGCAGGTCGGCGATCGTCAGGGCAGAGTCCAGACGCCGCCTGCGCCCGTTGAAATCGGGCTTCTTGAAGCGCATCAGCTCCCGCAGTTCGGACGGGTTGGGCAGCTGCCGCGTGACCATGAGTGTCCCCCTCGAGGTGTGGTGCGTTCAGACGCGGGCCAGGCCCGCCCCCGCGTAATACCCGGTGATGTGCTCCCGGATGCGCAGATGCGCGTCGTCTTCGTCGCCGCGCTCGATCGCCTCCAAGACGCCTCGGTGCTCTGCGCGCAGCTGCGCGGCGGTCGCCTCCCAGTCGGCGATGCGTCCCGCGCCCGTGCGGACGTACGACTCTATCGAGCTGCGCAGGCCCGCCATCATGGCGGCGACGACGACGTTGCCCGATGCCTCCGCCAGGCACAGGTGGAACTGGGCGTCGAGGGCGAGGAACTCCCCTGCGCTCAGATCGTCCCGCTCCATCGCGTCGAGGACGTCGCGCGCGGGGCCCAGAGGCGCGTCGGGGAGCGACGCGAGGGTCTCGACGACGCCCGTCTCCAGCATCAGGCGGGTCTTCACCACGTCGTGCAGCGGGAATCCGTGAGCGGCCACCTGCAGCCGCAGGAGTGCGGCCATGCCGCCCTGCGGGGTGGCGACGATGATCGCCCCCGCGGCGGGGCCCGACCCCGTGCCCGTGCGGACCAGCCCCAGCACCTCCAGCACCCGCATCGCCTCGCGGACGCTGGATCTGCCCACCCCGAGGCTCGCGGCGAGCTCGCGCTCGGCGGGGAGGCGATCGCCGGGCGCGAAGCGTCCGTCGATCAGACCGCTCTCGATGTGCTCGAGCACGACCTGCCAGGCCTTGGGTGCGCCCGGCGATTTCTCCTGCATGCTCCTCCGCGCTGCTCTGTGGTCCGACCACGATAGGGTCGTGTGGTCAGACCACGCAAGCCCGCGCAGCGAGCGGTCAGGCTCCCGCGTATCCTGACGGGTTCGACTGCTGCCAGTGCCAGTAGTCCCGGCAGGCATCGTCGATCCCGAGCCGGGTGGACCAGCCGAGCTCCCGGCGAGCCTTGCCCGGGTCGCAATAGGTGGCCGCGACATCCCCGGGCCGACGAGCGAGCACCTGCTTGGGAAGCTCGCGTCCCACCGCCTCCTCGAAGGCGGCGACGAGCTCGAGCACGCTGACGGGGACCCCGGTCCCGAGGTTGTAGACGGCGTAGCCGGGCTGGGCCTTCTGGAGGGCCGCGACGTGACCGTCGGCGAGATCCACGACGTGGATGTAGTCGCGCAGCCCCGTGCCGTCCGGCGTGTCGTAGTCGTCCCCGAATATCCCGACGCGCTCGAGCGAACCGATCGCGACGCGTGAGACGAAGGGCATGAGGTTGTTCGGGATGCCGGCCGGGTCCTCCCCGATGAGCCCGCTCCGGTGGGCTCCGACGGGGTTGAAGTACCGCAGCACCGTGACGTTCAGCTCGGGGTTCACTCGGGCTACGTCGGCCAGGATGACCTCGTTCATCCGCTTGGACTTCGAGTACGGGTTCGAAAGGTCCACGCTCGTCGTCGACTCCTCCGTGAAGGGAAGGTCGTCCGGGTCCGCGTAGACGGTGCCCGTGCTCGAGAACACGAAAGAGCGGATGCCGCGCTCGAGTCCCACGCGGAGGAGGGCGAACGTCGAGTCCAGGTTGTTCGCGTAGTACTCCAACGGCTTCTGCGTCGACTCCCCCACGGCCTTGAACGCGGCGAAGTGGATGATCGCGTCGAAGGGCCCGTGCTCATCGAACGCGGCGGTCACGACGGCGTCGTCGGCGGCATTGCCGACGACGAGCGGCGCGGCCCGGCCCGTGATGGTCTCGACGCGCTCCGCCGCGACGGCGTGCGTCCCGGACAGGTCGTCGAGCAGCACGACGTCGTGTCCGGCATCCAGCAGGGACACCGCGGTGTGCGTGCCGATGTAACCGGCCCCGCCGGCAAGGAGTACTCGCATACGCCTAGCCTACTGATCGTGGGTCGCGCGCCCCTCGCCCAGTACGCCACCGGACTCCTGCAGGTAACACGTACCGCAGAGCGACTCATACGTCAAGAAGTGGTCGTCGCGCACTGCCGCGCCCGCGGCATCGATGGCCACCTGGTCGCCGTCGAAGACGAACCGACCACCCACGACTCGACCGTTGAAGACCGCCTTGCGCCCGCAGCGGCAGATGGTCTTCAACTCCTCGAGCGAGTGGGCGATCTCGAGCAGGCGGCGCGACCCCGGAAATGCCGCGGTCAGGAAGTCGGTGCGGATGCCGTATGCCAGCACCGGAGTGCCGTCCTCCACCGCGATGCGGAACAGGTCGTCCACCTGCGCCGGTGTGAGGAACTGCGCCTCATCGACCAGCAGGCAGGCCACATCCCTGGGCCGGGCATCCGGGATGAGCGCGCCGTCGCCGGCGTGGCGCACACGCTCGCGTTCGACCGCGAAGAGAGCCCGGGCATCGTCGTTCGCTCCGATGAGGAAGTCCACCGGACGGGTCACGCCGAGGCGGGACTCGATCTGGGCCGCGCCCTTCGTGTCGATCTCGGGCTTGGCCAGCAGCACGCTCTGCCCGCGCTCCTCGTAGTTGTACGCGGCCTGCAGCAGCGCCGTCGACTTGCCCGAGTTCATCGCGCCGTAGCGGAAGTAGAGCTTCGCCATGACGCCGGGGACCTAGCGGGAGATGGCGAGGGCGCGTGCGGTCTCCTCGATCACCGTGCGCGCTGCGGCCTCATCCGGATTGAGCGTGCGACCGTAGCTCGGGATCAGCTCCCGCAGGCGCGGCGCCCACTCCTCGATTCGGTCGGGGAAGCAGGTCTGCAGCAGCCCGAGCATGATGGACACCGCGGTCGATGCGCCCGGAGAGGCACCGAGCAGCCCCGCGATCGAGCCGTCCTCGGCCGCGACGACCTCTGTCCCGAACTGCAGGACGCCCACCTTCTCGGGGTCCTTCTTCATGACCTGGGCCCGCTGTCCCGCGTCGAGGAGCTCCCAGTCCTCGTCCCGTGCGGTGGGAACGAACTCGCGCAGGCTCTCGACCTTGTCCTTGTGGGACTTCAGAAGCTCACCGACGAGGTACCTGATGAGAGAGGGGTTGTCGACCGCGACCTTCAGCATCGGCAGGATGTTGCCCGGCCGCACCTGCGTGACGATGTCGAGCATCGACCCGTTCTTCAGGAACTTGGGGCTGAACGTCGCGAACGGGCCGAACAGCAGCGATGCCTCGCCGTTGACGACGCGCGTGTCGAGGTGAGGCACGGACATCGGCGGCGCACCGACGGATGCCTGGGAGTAGACCTTGGCCCGGTGCTGAGCGACGAGGGCCGGGTTCGAGGTCTTCAGCCACTGGCCGCCGATCGGGAAGACCCCGTAACCGGAGATCTCCGGGATGCCCGAGCGCTGGAGGAGCTTGAGCGCCCACCCGCCGGCGCCGACGAAGACGAACCGGGCGTTGATGCGGCCGGGCGTGTGGCCGATCGAATCGCGGAACGTGACGAGCCACGAGCCGTCCGACTGCTTCTTCAGCTTCTTGACCTCGCGGTTGGTGAGCACCCTCGCGCCGCGTTCACGCAGATTGTCGAACAGCTGATGGGTGAGGGCACCGAAGTCCACATCGGTGCCCGCGGGCACACGCGTCGCGGCGAACGGCTCGTCGCTCTTCCGGCGCTTCTTCATCAGCAGGGGCGCCCACTGGTGGATGACGCGGGAGTCATCGCTGTACTCGATGCCGGCGAACAGGGGCTCGTCCTTGAGCGCCTCGTACCGCTTGCGGAGGTAGGAGACATCCTTCTCCCCGCGCACGAACGTCATGTGAGGCGTCGCGTTGATGAAGGTCGACGGAGCGTCGAGCACCCCTCGCTCCACCAGCGACGCCCACAGCTGGCGGCTCTGCTGGAACTGCTCGTTGATCGCGATCGCCTTGGCGGGGTCGACGGTTCCGTCGGGCGCCTCCGGCATGTAGTTGAGCTCGCACAGGGCGGCATGGCCCGTCCCGGCGTTGTTCCACGCGTTGGAGCTCTCCATCGCGACATCGTCGAGACGCTCGAAGACGGTGATCTTCCAGTCGGGCTGCAGCTCGGAGATGAGCGTGCCCAGCGTGGCGCTCATGATTCCGCCACCGATCAGCACGACATCGACTGTTTCGGTCACCAGTTCATTCTCCTTCGGTGGCGGGCGCGGCCCGTCCGCGTGTTCAGGCGGCGGTGGAGGCGCCCAGCGAAGCGGCGACCAGCTCCGCGATCTGCACGGCGTTCAGCGCCGCCCCCTTGCGCAGATTGTCGTTGCTGAGGAAGAGCACGAGGCCCTTGCCCTCCGGAGCCGACTGGTCGGCCCGGATCCGCCCGACGAAGCTCGGGTCGCTGCCGGCGGCCCGAAGCGGCGTCGGAACCTCCTCCAGCGCGACACCCGGCGCGTCCGCGAGGATCTCGCGCGCCCTCTCCGGGGTGATGTCGCCCGCGAACTCGGCGTGGATCGAGAGCGAGTGGCCGGTGAACACCGGGACGCGCACGCAGGTGCCGGCGACCCTCAGGCCGGGCAGTTCGAGGATCTTGCGGCTCTCGTTGCGGAGCTTCTTCTCCTCGTCGGTCTCGTTGTCGCCGTCGTCGACGAGATTGCCCGCGAACGGGATGACGTCGAAGGCGATCGGCGCGACGTACTTCTCCGGGGCCGGGAAGTCGACCGCCGACCCGTCGTGCACGAGACGCAGCGTGTCGCGCTGCGCGAGCACGCCCTCGACCTGGCCGAGGAGCTCGTTCGCTCCGGCGAGCCCCGATCCGCTGACCGCCTGGTAGGTGCTGACGATGAGGCGCTGCAGGCCCGCTTCGGCATCGAGCGGCTTCAGCACCGGCATCGCCGCCATGGTCGTGCAGTTGGGGTTGGCGATGATGCCCTTGACGGCCTGAGCGATCGCGTGCGGGTTGACCTCGCTCACGACGAGCGGCACCTCGGGATCCATCCGCCATGCGCTCGAGTTGTCGATCACGACGGCGCCCGCCTCCGCGAAGCGGGGCGCGTGGGCGCGCGATCCGGTCGCGCCGGCGGAGAAGAGCGCGATGTCGATCCCGGCCGGGTCCGCCGTCGCGACATCCTCGATCACGACCGTGTGGCCGCCGAACTCGACGCTCGTGCCGGCCGAGCGCGCGGTGGCGAACAGCCGGAGCTCACCGATCGGGAACGAGCGCTCGATCAGGATCTCTCGCATCACGGTGCCCACCTGGCCGGTGGCGCCCACGATGGCGACGGAGAGTCCGGAATCTGCGATACGGGTCATGACGGTGCTTTCTGAGTGGGGATCCGGTCGATTCTACCGACCATGCGAAGACAGGCGATGCGACGAGGACAGGAGGGCCCGGCCACGACCGTCCTGTTCTCGGCCGAGCTCCTGCGTCGGGCTGGGCCGCTCGGTCGTGTCAGCGACCCGTCCCGGCGTAGACGGTCGCGTCGGTGTCGCCGTCGAGGCCGTACGCCGTGTGCACGACCCGCGCCGCTTCGGCGAGGTCGCTCGCTCGCACGACGACCGAGATGCGGATCTCGGAGGTCGAGATCATCTCGATGTTGACGCCGGTCACGCTGAGCGCCTCGAAGAGCGTCGCCGAGACGCCCGAGTGGGTGCGCATGCCGGCGCCGACGACCGAGAGCTTTCCGATCTGGTCGTCGTGCACGAGGCTCTCGAAGCCCACCGAGGTCTGCTCTCCGGCGAGCGCCTTGAGCGCGGTGGCGGCATCCCCCTTGGGAAGCGTGAAGGAGATGTCGGTGCGCCCCGTCGCCGCAGCGGAGACGTTCTGGACGATCATGTCGACATTCGCGCCCGACTTCGCGACGATGTTGAAGATCTCGGCCGCTTTGCCCGGGACATCGGGCACGCCGATGACGGTGATCTTGGCCTGCCCCACATCCGTGGCGACACCCGTGACGATGGGCTCTTCCATGCCGTCTCCCTGCTGTGCGAGCGCCGCGCGGCGCTTCTCGTCGAGGACGAGGGTGCCCTCGCCCGAGCTGAACGTGGACCGCGCGTGGATCAGCACGCCGTGACGGCGGGCGTACTCGACGGCGCGGATGTAGAGGACCTTCGCGCCGTTGGCGGCAAGCTCGAGCATCTCCTCGCTGGAGACGGTGTCGAGCTTGTGCGCCTTCGGGACGATGCGGGGGTCGGCGGTGAAGATGCCGTCGACGTCGCTGTAGATCTCGCAGACGTCGGCGTTCAGGGCCGCCGCGAGCGCGACGGCCGTCGTGTCGGACCCGCCACGGCCGAGCGTCGTGATGTCTCGCGTGTCGCGATTGAAGCCCTGGAAGCCCGCGACGATCACGATGGCCCCCTCGTCGAGCGCCTCGCGAAGACGCACGGGGGTGACGTCGACGATGCGGGCGGCGCCGTGGGTGGAGTCGGTGATCATCCCCGCCTGGCTGCCCGTGAACGAGCGCGCCTCGAAGCCCATCGAGTGGATGGCCATCGCGAGAAGGGCCATCGAGATGCGCTCGCCGCTCGAGAGCAGCATGTCCAGCTCCCGGGGTGCGGGGATGGGGGCGACCTGCCCCGCGAGGTCGAGCAGCTCGTCGGTCGTGTCGCCCATCGCGCTCACGGCCACCACGACGTCGTTGCCGGCGCGGCGGGTGTCGACGATGCGCTTGGCCACCCGCTTGATGCTCTCGGCGTCGGCGACCGACGAACCGCCGTACTTCTGCACGATCAGAGCCACGATGAAACTCCCGGGGGTGAAGGGCGCTCGGATGCCGCACCCGACGTCCCATCTTACGGAAGGGCCATCCGCGATTACGATCGAGGGGTCATGCACCAGCGCCGCCGTCGCCTCTTCGCCTCGCTCGGCGGGCTCGTCCGAGCAGAGGTGTCCACCGACACCCTGACCGAGGCGATCCCGGTGATCGACGACGGGATGGCCGTCGGCATCCTCGATATCGCCGTGCGCATCGGGCAGACGATGCTCGCGACGGGGGCCTCCGCCAGCGACGTCACCGCCACGATCGTCCGGGTGAGCGCGGCCTACGGGCTCGACCCGGTGCACGTCGACGTCACCTACAACTCGATCACCGCGTCGCACCACCGCGGCGGTGCCCCCCGCCCGATCACGCTCCTGCGCGTCGTGAGGCAGACGGCCCCCGACCACGACAAGCTGCGCCGCCTTCAGTCCCTCGTCGCGGATGTCGGCCAGGGGCTCGATCTCTCACGGGCACGCACGCGCCTGCGGGAGATCCGGCGCTCGCCGTTCCGCTACGGACCGGGCATCGTCATCGTCGCCCAGGCGATGCTGGCGGTGGGCGTCGCCGTGATGTTCGGCGCCGGCCCCCTCGCCGTCGCCGTCGCGTTCATCGCGGCGGGTGCCGCCGCCGTCACCCAGGCCCTGCTCGCTCGCGCGAAGGTGCCCTTCTTCTTCAGCCAGATCGCGGGCGCACTCGTGCTCACCCTCGTCGCGGCGCTCACGCCGCTGCTCGCGATGACCTCGATCCCGGGCGGCGACAGCGTCAGGCCCTCCGTCATCGTCGCCTCCGGCGTCGTCCTGATGCTCGCGGGACTCACCGTCGTGGGTGCCGCCCAGGACGCGATCGACGGCTTCGCGCTGACCGCGACGGGGCGGATCCTCGAGCTGACGACTCAGACACTGGGCGTCGTGCTCGGCATCCTCGCCGGTCTCCAGACGGCGCGCGTCCTCGGGCTCGCGATGGAACCGCCGAGCGAGGCCCTGCCGCTCGGGCCCGTGCCGCTGCAGTTCGCGGGAGCCGCGCTCATCGCGGTCGCCGTCGCCGTCTTCAACGGCGCGGGGCTGCGCATCGTCGTCGTGAGCACCGTCCTGAGCGTGGTCGCCTGGATCGGATTCCTCGCGGCGTCCGGCGCGGGTCTGGAAGTCGCCGCCGCCAGTGGCATCGGGGCGTTCGCGGGAAGCTTCGTCGGGGTAATCGCCGCGTACCGGCTCCACGTGCCGGCGGTCGCCATCACGACGGCGGCGATCCTGCCGATGGTGCCCGGTGCGGCCGTCTTCCGCGGCCTGCTCGGGATCGTCGAGTCGGGCGAAGACCCGCAGATCATGATCGAGGGCTTCGGCACGCTCGCGGGCGCCGGGGTCATCGGTGTGAGCCTCGCCGTCGGGGCGTCGCTGGGCATCTACCTCGGTCAGCCCGTGCGCGCCTCCCTCGGCGGCGTCGTGCGCGCCCGCGCTCGGCTGCGCCGATAGGTTCTGTCCCGCCCGGGTCGCGCGGGTGGTCGAGCGCGCACCGTCGACCACCCGAAATGTCAACCACCAGAAATGGTGGCTGGACCATACTCCCGGCGCTCACCATCGTCGCTAGCGTGAGGACCTCTGGCCGCAGACGGCGGGGCTCAATGCAAAGCAACCACCCTCGAGCGTGCTGCCCCGTTCTCACACAGGAAGCTCCCCACCTGATGAGTCTCTTTCGAGCACGCGGCTTCGCGGCCGGCATGGCCGGGGCTGTAGCCATGGCCGCACTCTTCGTCCCCGCACCGGCCTTCGCAGCGCCGGCGGACACGTCTGAGTCCTTCACCGACACGGGAGCCGTGCAGACCTGGACCGTGCCCGATGGCGTCACCGAGATCTATGTCCACCTGGCAGGGGCACAGGGCGGGGCGGCGGACAACCGCGGCGCAGGTGCCCAGCTGACAGGCACACTGTCGGTCGTGCCCGGCGCGACCCTCAACATCCTCGTCGGCAGCCAGGGCCAGAACGGCGTCCGGAACGTCCGCGGCGGCGGCGGGGGTGGCGGAACCTTCATCTACACGACCCCCGACGAGGACGGCATCCTCGCCGCGGCTGGCGGCGGGGGCGGAGCCGGATCCGACCGCGGAGGTCTGTCCGCGAGCCTCACCACCACCGGCACTACCGGGGGCAACGGAGGCGGCGCCGGCGGCACTGACGGTGCGGGCGGCGTCGAGGGTCCATCTGCGGGCGGCGGAGGCGGCGGCGGACTGACCGGCAGCGGCGTCGAAGGCAACCGCGGCGGGCAGTCCGTTGCGGCGGGCGCGGCGGGTGGCCCCGGCAGAAGCGTGCCGTTCGTCGGTACGCGCGGCGCCGGCGGCTTCGGCGGCGGCGGCGGCACAGGATCCACGGGAGGTGGCGGAGGCGGCGGGTACAGCGGAGGCGGCGGCGGACGATACGCAGACGGCCATGGCGGAGGCGGAGGCGGCGGCGGGTCGTTCTTCGCCGGCTCGCTCACCGGAGCGGCTGCCGACAACCTCGGAAGAGGGTTCGTCACGATCTACTACACCTCATACCTGACCTCCATCTCGCCCGCGAGCGCTGCCGTCGGCTCGTCGCTCGCCATCGAGGGAAGCGGCCTGGCCGATGCGACGGTGAACATCGACGGACGAGCGGCGGCGGCGGCGTCCTCGACCGACACCCGACTGCTCGTCACGGTCCCCGAGGCCTCACCCCTCCCCACCGGCGCGCGGACGATCGAGGTCGCCACGGCCGGCGGCGTCACCCTCCCCGCCGTGGCTGCATTCACCTACGTACCGCGCCCGATCGTGGCGAGCGTGGCCCCCGCCACCGTCGTGCAGGGCAGTGCGCCCACCGTCACCATCACGGGAGAAAATTTCGGCGCCGTCACGGACGTCTTCTTCGGCTCGGAGCCGGCGACGACGTTCACGATCATGTCGGACACGCTCATCAGCGCCACCGTGCCGTCGAGCCTGCGCTCGGGAGCCGTGAGCACGAGGGTGGTGTCGCCCGGGGCCGAGAGCGCCACCACCTCCGCGGACACGCTCATCGTCACTCCGGCGACGATCACGCTGTCTCCTTCAACCCTGCCGGACGCGGATGCCGGGGCCGCCTACTCCGTTCAGCTCCTCGCGGAGGGGGGAACGGCACCGTACTCCTACTCCGTCATGAATGGCGCTCTCCCCCCGGGAATCGTGCTGAACACGGCATCGGGGTCGCTCACGGGCGCCCCGACCACGGGCGGCAGCTTCGCATTCAGCGTCGAGGCCGAGGACCGGTACGGCAACGCGACAATCGCCGATTACACCCTGAGGGTTTCCGAGCCCGCCCCCGCCCCCGCGCCGACGGACACTGCCGCGCCGACGGACACCGCCGCGTCCGTATCCCGCGGAGAGCTGGCGCGGTCGGGTAGCGACGGCAACCACACGGCTCTCTGGTCCGCCGCCGCGCTTCTCCTGGCTGGCGTGGTCGTCTCGGTTGCGGGCGGCTTCGGTCGTGCCCGGACGCGCTGACCGCCCGTAAGACGAGCCGGCGACAGGACTCATCGGTCAGGTCGAGGTACGCGACGCATCCGACGCACACACTAAGGTGCGGTCATGACTCTGCAACGATCGATCGCGAACGTCGGCGCATGATGGTGGGAGATCTCGGCTGGAACGAGTTCAATCTCGGCATCCTCGGAGCGACCGCGGCTCTGGCGGGCCTCGTGATCGTGGCGGCGAGCGTCAACATCGCGGAGATCGTGAAGTCGCGTTCCCTGACCGCGCGCCTGGGCGCCGGAATTGCGACGCTCGTGCTCGCGATCACGGCCTCCGCCCTGGCCATGTTCCCCGAGATCACCTTGGTCGCCTACGGGGTCGCGGTGCTCGCATCGGCCCTGATCGCGATGATGTTCAACGCTCACGCGGCGCGTGCGATCCTCCAGAACACCGATCCGCAGAACGGCTACAAGGGGCCGCGTGCGGCCATCAACTTCCTGCCCGCCGCGATCTATGCCGTGGGTTCGGCGATGCTGATCGCGGGCGAGCCGGCGGGGCTCGTGGTGGTAGCCGTCGGGGCCATCGTCGCGATCCCGGTCGCGTTGATGATCTCCTGGATCGTGCTCGTCGAAGTCCTCCGCTGAATCGGATGCCCCGGGAGGACCCCGTGAGCGGTACACGCTACAGGGTCCGTCGACCCTCGAACGCACGACCGAGGGTGACCTCGTCGGCGTACTCGAGGTCGCCGCCGACCGGCAGCCCCGAGGCGAGGCGGGTGACGCGGATCTGCAGGCTGAGCAGCAGGCGGCTGAGGTAGGTCGCGGTCGCCTCGCCCTCGAGGTTCGGGTTGGTGGCGATGATGACCTCCTGCACGGTCCCGTCCGCGAGACGCGTCATCAGCTCGGCGACACGGAGATCGTCGGGGCCGACGCCGTCGATCGGGCTGATCGCCCCGCCCAGCACGTGATACAGACCCCGGAACTCACGGGTGCGCTCGATGGCCGCGACATCCTTCGCGTCTTCGACGACACAGATGACCTGAGGGTTGCGCCGCGGGTCGCGGCAGATGCTGCAGCGGTCCTGCTCGGAGACGTTGCCGCAGATCTCGCAGAACCGCACCTTCTCCCGCACCTCCGCCAGCAGCTGCGAGAGGCGGGACACGTCGAAAGCGGGCGTCTGGAGGATGTGGAAGGTGATGCGCTGCGCCGACTTCGGCCCGATGCCGGGAAGCCGGCCGAACTCGTCGATCAGGTCTTGGACGATGCCGTCGTACATCAGCTGAACCTCGCGGGGGGCTCGTAGCGCTCTTCACGCACGAATCGTGCGCCGAGGATCTGACGCACGACGGCTTCGCCGTAACGGTCGATGCCGTCGCTGCGCAGCGCAGACGCCGGGCGCTGCGGGCGCGCGTCGGGCGTCATCGCCCGCATGGCTGCGGTGGGCGCCTGCGTCGGGGCGGTGGCCACCGGTGCGCTCCCGCCCGCGACGGCGGGGCCGAGGGTGTCCACGTCGTCGACGGGCTCGTCATCGACCGCCGCCGCGTCGTCGTCGGCGAGCACCTCGCCCTCGCGGACCGCGGGGATGGTCGCGACGAAGGCGGCCGCCGCGACCGCCTCCTCCGGGTCATCGTCGACGGGGAACGGCGCGTAGCCCGCGGAGGGGGCGGGCGTCGCGGGCCCTTCTCCGGCGGGGATGGTCGCGACCGCCCACTCCGTCACCGGGGCCGCGGGTGCCGCGCTCCCCTGGGGCGGACGCGACGCGCGCGGCGGCGGCGCGGCGGGCGGCGCCTGGCGGGGTGCCCGTTCGCCGGAGCGTCGATCACGCGAGGGCTCGTCGTCGTACGGCGGCTCGTCGTCCGGCGGCGGATCGTCGGCGGGCGGCGGAGGGGACGACGGGCCCTCGCCCCGCGCGAGGAACTTCACCCGCACGCCGAGCACGCGGTCGATCGCCTGGCGGAGGTCTTCGCTCGCGCCCGATCCCGCCTTCAGCTCGCGGAACTTCGCGACGTCGCCCTGACTCTGGAACGCCAGCGTGAGCACTTCGTCGTCATAGGCGACGACGCGGGCGTTGCTCGCGATCAGCCAGGACGATCGGCTGATGGTCTCGAGCACTCCGAGGATCTCGGGCCACGAATCCCTGACGCGCGCGTGCGTCACCGGTGCGGCCGGGGTGGCCGGCGCGACGGCCTCGGGGAGCGCCGCCTTCGCGGGAGGGTCGGCGGGCTCGGGCGCGGCGGGCGCGGGCGCGGGCGCGGCGTCCGCGGGCGCGGGCTCGGCGGGCGCGGGCTCGGGCTCGGCGGGCATCTCGGGACGCACGGAGTGCGACGGCACCGGCCGGACCACGGGGGGCTCCGCGACGGGACGCGCGGAAGGCGTCGCGGGCGCCGGGGCGCGCACGGTGTCCGCGCGCGGCTCGACCGGTGCGGAGGATGCCGGTGCGGCGCCGGCCGCGGCATCCGCCGCCAGCACGCGCGCGATCATGAGCTCGAGGTGCAGGCGCGGCGACGTCGCGCCGGACATGTCATCGAGCGTGGCACTGACGAGGTCGGCCACGCGGGACAGCCGCGTCCCCCCGAAGTTGGTCGCCTGGCGACCCATGCGATCGAGCTCGTCGGCCGGGATGCCGCGGAGCACGGCGGACGCGCCGGGTCCTGTCGCCTCGACGACGATGAGATCGCGCAGCCGCTCGAGTAGGTCGTCCACGAAGCGGCGCGGATCCTGGCCCGTCTGCACGACCCTGTCGACCGCGCCGAACGCCGCTGCCGCGTCGCCCGCGGAGAGGGCGTCGACGACCTCGTCGAGAAGCTCGGCGTGGGTGTACCCGAGCAGCGCCACCGCCCGCTCGTACACGACGCGACCCTGGTCGGAACCGGCGATGAGCTGATCGAGCAGCGACAGCGTGTCTCGTGGCGAGCCCCCGCCGGCGCGGACGACGAGCGGAAGCACCCCGGACTCGACCTCCACGCCCTCCTCGCCGCACAGCTGCTGCACGTACTCGAGCATCGGCCCGGGCGGCACGAGCCGGAAGGGGTAGTGGTGCGTGCGCGAGCGGATCGTTCCGAGCACCTTCTCGGGCTCGGTGGTCGCGAAGATGAACTTGACGTGGTCGGGCGGCTCCTCCACGAGTTTGAGCAGGGCGTTGAAGCCCTGCTGCGTGACCATGTGCGCCTCGTCGAGGATGAAGATCTTGAAGCGGTCCCGCGCGGGGGCGAAGATCGCGCGCTCGCGCAGATCACGCGCGTCGTCGACGCCGTTGTGGCTGGCCGCGTCGATCTCGACGACGTCGAGCGAGCCCCCACCCGCGCGGGAGAGCTCGACGCAGCTGGGGCAGGTGCCGCACGGCGTGTCGGTCGGCCCCTGGGCGCAGTTCAGGCACCGCGCGAGGACGCGTGCCGACGTGGTCTTGCCGCAGCCGCGCGGGCCCGAGAAGAGGTACGCGTGGCCGACCCGGTCGTTGCGCAGCGCCGTCATGAGCGGCTCGGTGACCTGCGACTGCCCGATCATCTGCCCGAACGTCTCGGGACGATATCGGCGGTAGAGGGCGGCGGTCACTCCCCCAGCCTACGGCGTGGCTCCGACTTCCTCTCGGGCGGGTTCAGCTGTCCACCCCGTACCCCGCATCGTCCGCCGAGCCGGGCGCGCCGCCGACGACGACCGGGATCGCCTCCGTGACAGGCGGCAGGCTCGTCGTGACCGTCGGAACGGATGCCGACAGCAGCGTGCCGTCCTCGCGGCGGACGTCCTCGAACTGCTTCAGCGTGGGCTTTCCCGCCAGCACCGGCCCCTGATCGCTCAGGGGGATGACGAGCTCGCCGCCCGCCTCGACCGTGTACTGCTCCCCGCGCACCGAGAACGTCACCGGCCCCGCGTCGTCGGCGCGCAGGCGGAACGCGTCGGCGGTGATGACGATGCCCAGTTTGGCGTCGTGCCACCGCAGCGAGTACGACAGCGACGGCCAGGAAGCCGGCAGACGCGGGTCGAAGCTCAGTTCGCCGAAGTGGTCGCGCATCCCCCCGAATCCCGAGACGAGGGCTGTCCAGACCCCGCCCGCCGAGGCCACATGCACCCCGTCGGAGGCGTTGTGGTGCAGGTCGGCGAGGTCGACGAAGATCGACTGCGCGAAGTAGTCCAGCGCCAGGTCCTGATACCCCACCTCGGCCGCGAGGATCGACTGCACGACCGCGGAGAGCGTCGAGTCGCCCGTTGTCAGCGGGTCATAGTACTGGAAGTCGGCGAGCTTCTCCTCGGGCGTGAAGTGGTTGCCCTGGAGGAACAGCGCGAGCACGACGTCGGCCTGCTTGAGCACCTGGAAGCGGTAGATCACGAGCGGGTGGAAGTGCAGCAGCAGCGGACGCTGCTCGACCGGGGTGTGCTCGAGGTCCCAGACCTCCCGCTCGAGGAACAGCGAGTCCTGCGGGTGGATGCCGAGCGCCTCGCTGAAGGGAATGTGCATCGCCTCCGCGGCCATGTCCCACCCCTCGGCCTCGGCGGGGTCCAGACCCAGCCGGTCGACCATGAGGCGGTACGCGTCGGGATCGTCATCCTGCATCTCCCGCACCGTCCGCGCGGCGAAGCGGAGGTTGAAGCGAGCCATCACGTTGGTGAACAAGTTGTCGTTGACGACGGTCGTGTACTCGTCCGGTCCGGTGACTCCGTGGATGTGGAAGGTCGCACGCTCGTCGCCCTCCCGCCAGAACCCGAGGGTGGCCCACAGCCGGGCCGTCTCCACCGCGATGTCGACGCCCTCGCGATGGAGGAAGTCGACGTCGCCGGTGGCGCGCACGTACTTCGCCAGCGCATACGTGACGTCGGCGTTGATGTGGTACTGCGCGGTGCCCGCCGCGTAGTAGGCGGACGCCTCCTCGCCGTTGATCGTGCGCCAGGGGAAGAGGGCTCCGGCCTCGTTGAGCTGGAAGGCCCGCCGGCGCGCGGCGGGGAGCATCAGCGTCCGCATGCGCAGCGCGTTGCGCCCCCACAACGGGCTCGTGTAGGCCAGGAAGGGCAGGACGTAGATCTCGGTGTCCCAGAAGTAGTGGCCGCTGTAGCCCGACCCCGTGACCCCCTTCGCCGGGACGCCCTGCCCGTCCGCGCGCGCCGCCGCCTGGGCCAGCTGGAAGAGGCACCAGCGCGTGGCCTGCTGCAGGTCGTCGTGACCGCCGATGACCACGTCGGAGCGCTCCCAGAACGCGTCCATCCAGCTCCGCTGGCGTTCGTAGATGTGCGCGACCCCTTCGGTCGCCGCCCGATCGAGCGTGCGCCGGCAGCGGTCGACCAGCTCCCGCGCGGGCACCCCGCGCGAGGAGTGGTAGGCCACGATCTTCGTCACGGTGGTGGGCACCCCCGCCTTGGCCTGAACGCGGAAGACGTTCTTGGCGATGTCGGGCTCGATGAGCGTGCGCAGTTCGTGCTCGTTGTCGGTCTCGATGAAGTGATCGGCGACGACGGCGACCGTCATGCCCGAGGCGTTGACCTGGTAGCTCAGCGTGGAGCGGATGCCGTCCTGCCAGTACTCCTGGGGCAGCAGCGTGCGCTCGGCGGCGATGCGCTCGGCCTTGCGGGGGTCGAAGCCCGCCCTGCGCGGCGCGTTCGGGGTGCCGCCGTAGACGTCCTCGCCGTCCTGCCGGTTGATGAGCTGGCAGTTGATCGCCACGGGGGCGTCGGAGTTGAGCACGGTGACCGTGAGCTTCATGACGGCGAGGTGCTTCTCCTCGAAGGAGATGAGGCGCTCGAAGTCGATCTCCACCTGCTTGCCCGACGGCGTGCACCAGAGGATGTGGCGCCGCAGCACGCCCTCCCTCATGTCGAGCTCGCGACGGTACTCCCTCACGTCGGCGACGTCGAGCGACAGCGGCTCGTCGTCGATGTAGACCCGCATGACCTTCGCATCGGGCGCGTTGACGATCGTCTGGCCCACCTCGGCGAAGCCGTAGGCCTGCTCCGCGTGACGGATCGACCACGTCTCGTGGAGGCCGTTGATGAAGGTTCCGTGCTCGTACGCCCGGCGTCCCTCGGGGTGGTTGCCACGCATGCCCACGTATCCGTTGCCGAGGGCGAAGAGCGTCTCGGTGACCCCCGTGTCCTCCTCGGAGTACGACGTCTCGACCAGACGCCACGGGTCGATGGGGAAGCGATCGCGATCGATCATGTCGGCGGTCTCCTTCGGGGGGCGGAGTCAGACAGAAGGGGCGGGGGAGACGGATGCCGAGGTCACGGCACGAGCTCGGCGAGGTCGTGCACCACGACGTGCGCGCCGGCGGCACGCAGCTCGTCGGCGCCGGTGCCGCGATCGACGCCGACGACGAGGGCGAACCCGCCCGCGGCAGCGGACTCCACTCCGGAGATGGCATCCTCGACGGCCGCCGAACGGCCGGGGTCGACCCCCAGCATCCGCGCCGCCTCGAGGAAGACATCGGGCGCCGGCTTGGACGCGAGCCCGTCGCGTTCGGCGATCACGCCGTCCATGACGACATCGAAGCGCGAGGCCAGGCCGGCGACGGCGAGCACCTCGGCGGCGTTCTTGGAGCTGGAGACGACGGCGACGGGGGTGCCCCGCTCGGCGAGGTAGTCGAGCAGCGCGACCGACCCCGGATAGGGGGCGATGCCCTCGGCGCGCAGGACGCGCGAGAACACCTCGTTCTTGCGGTTGCCGATGCCGCAGACGGTGTCCGCCGTCGGAGGGTCGGCCGGGTCGCCCCACGGCACCTCGATGTCGCGGCTGCGCAGCAGGCTCGCGACGCCGTCGTAGCGCTTCTTGCCGTCGAGATGATCGAAGTAGTCACGATCGGTGTACGGGGGTGTGATCTGCCATGCCGCGAAGAGGTCCTCGAACATCGTCCTCCACGCGTGCATGTGCACCTCGGCGGTGGGCGTGAGAACGCCGTCGAGATCGAAGAGCACGGCGTCGTAGGCCGCGAGGTCGGGCAGGGCGTCGGCGGTCACAGGGTCTCCAGGGAGCGGCGATTCACGGTGAGTCGGGGCGGTTCCCCGTCGCGCCTCGGTGCAAGCGTAGTGCGCCCGTGCGGACGTGTCGCGCGTGGCGGCAGGGCCTCATCCCGTCACGAGAAGCGTCTGCCGCGCGATCTCGAGCTCCTCGTCCGTGGGCACGACGAGGACCGCGACGGGCGCGCCCTCGGGCGAGATCGGCCGGATGCCGCGGACCCGCTCCGCGTTGCGGCGGGGGTCTACGCCGATGCCGGCGAAGCCGAGCGTCGCGAGCGCTTCCGCGCGCACCCGCGGCGCGTTCTCTCCGACGCCCGCCGTGAAGGAGATCACGTCGACCCCGCCGAGCTGGGCGATGTAGGCACCCGCGTACGCCCGCAGCCGGTGGATGTAGACGTCGAAGGCGAGGGTCGCGGCATCCTCTCCGGACTCGACACCCGCCACGATGTCGCGCATGTCGCTCACCCCGGCCAGGCCCTGCAGTCCGCTGCGCTTGTTCAGCAGGGCGTCGAGGTCGGCGATGGACAGATCGGCTCGGCGCGCGAGATGAAGGAGCACCGCCGGATCGAGGTCGCCCGAGCGCGTGCCCATCACGAGGCCCTCCAGGGGGGTCAGCCCCATCGAGGTCTCCACCGAGCGGCCGTCCTTGATCGCCGTCACCGACGCGCCGTTGCCGAGGTGGAAGACGATCTGGCGCAGCCCCTCGAGGTCTCGGCCGAGGTAGGCGGCCGCCTGCTCGCCGACGAACTTGTGCGACGTGCCGTGGAACCCGTAGCGGCGCACGCGATGCGCCTCCGCGAGGTCCTTGTCGATGGCGTACGTGTACGCCGCCGGCGACAGTGTCTGATGGAACGCGGTGTCGAACACCGCGACATGCGGGATGTCGGGGAACGCCGTCCTGGCGGCGCGGATGCCCTGCAGGTTCGCCGGATTGTGCAGAGGGGCGAGCACCGAGAGCTCGTCGATGTTGATCTCGACCAGGGCCGTGATGAGGGTCGGCTCGAAGAAGCGCGCCCCGCCGTGCACGACGCGGTGGCCGACGGCGACGGGCGGATGCGCTTCGAGCGACGGGCCGTCCTGCGCGAACGCCTCGAGCATGACGCGGAACCCCGCGGTGTGATCGGGGATCGGCAGGTCGCGCTCGTACGTGGCCTCGTGCAGGGCGGGCGCTCCGGCCTGGTCCGCCCCGCCCCCGGTCACCGTATGGGATGCGTGCCCCATGTCTTCGCCGATGCGCTCGACGAGACCCGACGCGAGCCTGCGCTCGGTGTCGGCGTCGATGAGCTGGTACTTGAACGACGATGACCCGCTGTTGACGACGAGGACGGCACCCATGGTCAGGCGTCCTGCGCCTGGATCGCGGTGATCGCGATCGTGTTGACGATGTCGTCGACGAGCGCCCCCCGTGAGAGGTCGTTGATGGGCTTGTTCAGCCCCTGCAGCACGGGCCCGATCGCGACGGCGCCCGCGGAGCGCTGGACGGCCTTGTAGGTGTTGTTGCCGGTGTTGAGGTCGGGGAAGACGAAGACCGTGGCGCGACCCGCGACATCCGATCCCGGCATCTTCGCCGCGGCCACCGCGGCATCGGCGGCGGCGTCGTACTGGATCGGGCCCTCCACGAGCAGCTCGGGGGCGCGCGTGCGCACCAGCGCCGTCGCCTCCCGGACCTTCTCCACGTCGGCGCCCGCCCCCGACTCGCCGGTGGAGTACGACAGCATGGCCACGCGGGGCTCGATGCCGAACTGCTGCGCGGTGGCCGCCGACGAGACGGCGATGTCGGCGAGCTGCTCGGCGGTCGGGTCGGGCACGACCGCGCAGTCCCCGTAGACGAGGACGCGGTCGGCGAGCGCCATGAGGAAGACGCTCGAGACGACCGAGACGCCCTCCTTGGTCTTGATGATCTCGAAGGCCGGCCGGATCGTGTGCGCGGTCGTGTGCGCGGCACCCGAGACCATGCCGTCGGCCAGCCCCAGGTGCACCATCATGGTGCCGAAGTACGACACGTCGGTGACGGTGTCGGCGGCGCGCATGGGGGTCATCCCCTTGTGCGCCCGCAGGCGGGCGTACTCGTCGGCGAAGCGGTGCACGAGGACGGCGTCGAAGGGGCTCACGATCTGAGCCGCGCGGATGTCCAGTCCGAGCTCGATCGCCCGGTTGTGCACCTCGAAGGGCTCGCCGAGGATCGTGACGTCGGCGATGCCGCGCTTGAGCACGGTCGCCGCCGCGCGGAGGACGCGGTCGTCGTCCCCCTCGGGGAGCACGATGTGCTTGCGCTCGCGCCGCGCGCGCTCGATGAGCTGGTAGCCGAACATGAGCGGCGTGACGACGGTGGCCCGCGCGACGCCCAGCGCGTTCTGCAGCTCGCCGGTGTCGACGTGGGTCTCGAACAGGGCGAGGGCCGTGTCGTAGCGGCGCTGCGAGTCGGCGGCCAGACGCCCCCGCGTGTTCATGATCCGAACGGCCGTCTCGTACGTGCCGAGGTCGGTGGTGATGATCGGAACGGTCGAGCCGAGCCCGTCGATCAGCTTGAGGATCGGGTCGGGGATCTCGAACCCGCCGTTGAGGACGATGCCGGAGACCGACGGGAAGTTTCCCGACGCATTCGCGAGAAGGACCGCCAGGAGCACCTCGGTGCGGTCGGCCGGGATCACGACGACCGCGCCCTCCGTCAGCCGTGGGAGCACGTTGCGCACGCTCATCGCCGCGACGACCACGCCGAGGGCCTCGCGGGTGAGGAACTCCGGGTCGCCCTTGAGCAGGGCGCCTCCGACGGCGCGCATGATGCCGCGCATCGACGGGGCGACGAGGAAGAGGTCTTCCGGAACCGCCCAGACCGGAACGGAGCCGCGGCGGTGGGCCGCGACGGAGGAGCGGATGGCGGCGATCGTCTCCTCGAGCGCCTGGGGATCGGCGCGGTTGGCGACGACGGCGAAGAGCTCGGCGCGGCCGTGCGCGAGTTCGGTGAGCGCGAGGTCGGCGATCTGCCTCATCTCGGCCGGCGTGCGCGGCGTCGACGAGCCGAGCTGCTCCGACAGCCCTTGCCCTGCGCGTCCGCCCAGGACGAGCAGGACGGGCGCGCCGAGGTTCGCTGCGATGCGCGCGTTGTACGCGAGCTCTGCCGGGCTGCCGACGTCGGTGTAGTCGCTGCCGAGGATGACGACGGCGTCGCATTGCGCCTCGACCGCCTTGTAGCGCTCCACGATCGTCGCGAGCGCTGCCTCGGGGTCGGCCCGCACATCGTCGTAGGTGACGCCCAGGCAGTCCTCGTAGGCGAGGTCGACGCCATCGTGGGCGAGCAGCATCTCGAGCACGTAGTCGCGCTCGTTCGTCGACCGGGCGATCGCGCGGAACACGCCCACCCGGGCGGTCGCGTGACTCAGTGTGTCGAGCACCCCGAGGGCGATGGAGGACTTTCCGGAATGGCCCTCCGCGGATGTGATGAAGATGCTCTGCGCCACATCGTCCAGCCTAGGTCGACGGATGCCGCGTCGCGGGCCCCATCGCCCGCGAATCTCCTGTCCGCCCTCCGCCGCGGCGGCGCACGCCCCGGGGAAAAGTAAGACTCTCCGCGCACCCGGCAGAGCCCGGTTACCCTTGCTACGTTTCCGTCCTGGGGGAGTTGGCCTGGATGCCGTCACGCGGAGAGCTGCCTCCACTCTACCCCGAGCGGCTCCCACGCCCCAGTCAGGCGACCCGGCCCCCGGACGCCGCCCGGCGGTTACGATTGCATAACGGCGTCGAGGGTGACCCGAGCTCCGGCCGTCGAGACAGGGGGCCTCATGCACGAACGCACCATCCAGGCTTCGACGCACGAAGCGGTGGCGGGCGCGTCGGACGCCCCCGGCGGTCACGCGACGCAGGCCGCCATGGACGCGGACCGCTTCCGTGAGACGACCAGCGGCATCCTCTCGTCCGTCTCGGGCGTCATCGACGGCAAACCCGATGCCGTCCGCACCGCTCTCGTCGCGATCCTCGCCGAGGGCCACCTGCTGATCGAGGACGTTCCGGGCGTCGGCAAGACGATGCTCGCGAAGGCCCTGGCCGCCAGCGTCGATGCGACGGTCCGGCGCATCCAGTTCACTCCCGACCTGCTCCCGAGCGATGTCACCGGCATCTCCGTGTTCAACCCCGTCCACCGCGAGTTCGAGTTCAAGCCGGGCGCCATCTTCGCGCACATCGTGATCGCTGACGAGATCAATCGCTCCTCCCCCAAGACGCAGTCCGCCCTGCTCGAGGCGATGGAGGAGCAGCAGGTGACGGTGGACGGGCACTCGCATCCGCTCCCCCGGCCCTTCCTCGTGGTCGCGACCCAGAACCCGCTCGAGATGGAGGGCACGTACGCGCTGCCCGAGGCCCAGCGCGACCGCTTCATGATGCGGATCTCGATGGGCTACCCCGATGCGGCCGCCGAGGCCCTCATGCTGCGCCAGCGCGACGCCGTGAACCCCCTCGCCGACATCCGCCCCGTCGTGAGCATGGACGAGGTCGCCCGGCTGATCGCGTTCGCCCGCGCCGTGCATGTGTCGCCCGCCGTCGAGGAATACGCCGTCGCCCTCGCCCAGGCCACCCGCTCTCACCCCGACCTCCGGCTCGGGGCCAGCCCCCGCGCGACGCTGCAGCTCGTGCGCGCCGCGAAGGTGTGGGCGGCGCTGGAGGGGCGGGCGTTCGTGATCCCCGACGACGTGATCGCGCTCCTTCACCCCGTGCTGGCGCATCGCCTCATCCCCACCCGGACGGTGTCCGGAGCGCGCTCCCGCGGGGGCACGGACACGGTCACCGCCGTCCTCGACCGCCTCGCCGCGCACGTCAGGGTGCCGGTCGCCCCGCGCTCATGAGACGCCGCTGGCCCCTCACCCCGCGGGGGTCGGGCGCGCTCGTGCTCGCCATCGCCTGCTTCGCGCTCGCGGGCGAGCTCGGCACGGTCGAGCTGCTGTACGTCGGCTGCCTCCTCCTCGCGGTGCTCTTGGCCGGCATGATCGCCCTTCGCCTCGGATCCCGCCTCGACCGGGCCGTCCGCTCGCTGCACCCCGACGTCGTCCCCGTCGGCCAGAGCGTCCACGTGCGCATAGACACGACGCTCCGCGCGGCGATGCCCGTGACGGCCGCGCGGTGGAGCGATCGACTCCCCGCCGCCGTGTCCGGGGAGTCGAAGGGCGCGCTCGAGCTCACCGCCGCGCGCACGGGCCCTGGACGCGAGTCGGTCGTGCGCTACGAGGCGACGGCGCAGCGCCGCGGCATCCACTCCCTCGGCCCCTTCGCCGTGCAGATCAGCGACCCGTTCGGCCTGACCCGGCGCAGCCACACGGGCGGCGAGCCGACGCGCCTCATCGCCGTGCCCGCCACGATCCCCCTGCCGGCGATACCGCTCTCGGTGTCGGAGTCCGGCGGGGTGCAGCAGAGCGCGTCAGACAGGCTGGGCCAGGGCACGGACAACCTCATCGCGCGCCCCTACGCACCGGGCGACTCCATGCGGAGGATCCACTGGCGGGCCACCGCGCACCGCGACCAGCTCATGGTGCGGCAGGAGGAGCAGGACTCCACCCCCGCCGCCACCGTGCTCATCGACCTCAGCGCACGTCGCTGGGATGCCGCGGCGCGCTCCGCCCCCGGCGAGGCCGAGGCCTTCGAAGCCGCCCTCTCGGCGTGCGTGTCGATCGTGCTGCGCCTCGCCCACGACGGCTGCGTCGTGCACGTGTGCGACAGCGACGGCCGCCCCCTGTGCGAGCCTGTGCCCGGCGCCGATGCGGCGGCGGAGATCGAGGCGATGCTCGTGCGCTTCGCGACCCTCACCACCCGCCGCGACGACACGCTCACGGGTGTCGCGAGCCTGTTCACCGGCGACACCACGGGGCCCGTCGCCGTCATCACGGGATACCTCGACGACGCGGATGCCGTCGCCCTCGCTCCCGCGGCGCACCATTCGACCCTCCCGGTGCTGCTCTCGGCCCATCCGCAGGCCGGCGCGCTGGATCGCGCACGCGACGCGGGGTGGCACACGGCCGCCATCGGTCCGGACACCGACCTCGCTGAGGTGTGGACCGGGCTCGCCGACCACGGGAACCGTCATGTCATGGTCTGATCCCGCCGCGCGCCCGACCCCGTCGGCGGCGCTCCTCGTGACCGTCTTCCTCGGGGTGTGCACGTCGCTCCTGCCCCTGCTCCGCGTCGTGGAGCCGGGCGGCTGGGTCGGCGGGGTCGTGGGGATCGCGATCCTCGTGCTGGCCGGCGGCTACGTCGCGCGCCGCCTGCGCGCCCCGGCCTACGGGGTCGCGCT
Organism: Microbacterium sp. NPDC078428; assembly: GCF_044542535.1. Classification (NCBI taxonomy): domain Bacteria; kingdom Bacillati; phylum Actinomycetota; class Actinomycetes; order Micrococcales; family Microbacteriaceae; genus Microbacterium; species Microbacterium sp. NPDC078428. The sequence continues at coordinate 617,911 of NZ_JBITUP010000001.1, read as the reverse complement.
CGTCGAAGTCGGCCTCTGGACAGTCGCGATGACGGCGCTCTTCTCCGGCGGCACCGCCATCCTCGGGGTCATCCCGAGCCTGGAGACGCTGCGCATGGTGCCCGTATCGGTCGACGCGGCGCTCGGCCAGATCCGCGACGGGGCGGCGCCTCTCGACGTCGGGCAGCCCCTCGCCATGATGATCGTCGGCGCGGCGGGCCTGCTCGTCATCGCGATGGATCACGTCGCCGTGACCGCGCGGATGCCGATGCTCGCGATCGTCGGGCTCGTCGCGGTCTATCTGATCCCCTCGATCGCCGTTCCCTCCGCCATCGACCCGCTCGGCTTCGCCGCGTTCGCCGGCAGCGCCCTCGCGCTGCTGGCGGTGGAGACGGCGACACGCGAGCGATCCAGGGTGCCCGGGCGGGCCGTGTCCGGCGCATCCGAGCGACCCCGCGGGTCGGCGGCTGCGCCCTCCGCCATCGCGACGGTCGCGATCCTCGCCGCGCTCGTCGTGACACCGGCGCTGCCCGCGCCGACGGGCGCCGGGTCGACCGTCGTCGCCGTGCGCGGCAACTCGATCGACCCCTCGCTCGAGCTCGGCCAGGACCTGCGGCGCCCGCAGGAGGTCGACGTGCTGACCCTGCGCAGCGACGCGCCGGCGCCTCCGTATCTGCGCGCGGTCACCCTCTCGACGTTCGACGGCGCGCACTGGGAGGCCGATCGCGGCTCGCGCCGCCCGCTCGATCAGGGACTGCAGCCCGTGACGACCCGCGCAGACGTGGAGGTCGACGAGTACACGGCGACGATCGACATCCTGAACTTCGTCAGTCCGTGGCTGCCGGTCCCCGGGCCCGCGACCGAGGTCGAGGGGCTCGACGGCGAGTGGTCGGTCTACGACTACAACCGCACCGTGATCTCGCGGTCCTCGTCGCCGCAGGGCCAGGACTACGAGGTGACGTACGAGGTGCCCCGCCCCACGCTCGAGCAGATCCGCGGCAGCGAGGCGTGGATCGAGGGCTCGCGGCGCACGCTCGCGCTTCCCGGGGACGACGACCTCGTCGCACAGGTGCGCCAGCTGGCTGTCGAGGTCGCCGGCGACGCGGGCAACGACTACGACACACTCGTCGCACTGCAGCGCTGGTTCCGCGGTACGAGCTTCGAATACTCGCTCAGCGCCCCCGTCGCCGACGGGTTCGACGGCTCCGGGCTGGAAGCGGTCACCGACTTCCTCGAGGAGCGCAGCGGCTACTGCGTCCACTTCGCGTCCGCCTTCGCGATCATGGCGAGGTCGCTCGAGATGCCTGCCAGGATCGTCGTCGGCTACCTCCCCGGCGCCGCCTCGGACGAGCGCGTCGACGACCAGACCGTGCACACGGTCGTGAGCTCCCAGCTGCACGCGTGGCCCGAGGTGCACTTCGAGGGCATCGGCTGGGTGCCGTTCGAGCCGACCAACAGCCTGGGCGTGCCGACGGGGTTCGCGGCGGCCAGCACGAGCGGCGGCCCCGCAGGCACCGACACGGGCCCCCTGCCCGAGAACGCGCCACAGGAGGGCGAGGCGCCGGACGCTCAGGACCCCGGGGCCCTCGATGAGACGACGGCACCGGATGCCGCGGCCACCCGCGTCAACACGACGCCGGTCGTGGGTCTGGTGGCCGCCGTCGCTGCCCTGCTGATCGCCCCAGCCCTCTTCCGCGTGATTCGTCGGCGGAGCCGCCTGCGGGCCGCGGCGGAGGGGGACGCCGCGGCGGCCTGGGCGGAGGTGTCGGATTCCGCCACCGATCTCGGGATACGCCCGGGTACGGGTGAGACCCCGCGCGCCTTCGGCGTGCGGCTTCGCGACGCCGGCGCGCCGGAGGCACCCGTGTCGCGGATCGTCGCGGCGATCGAGCGAGCGAGCTACGCCGCGGGAGGCCCCGCCGAGGAGGAAGACCTCGCCGCGGCGGTGGAGGAGATCCGCGCCGCGCTCCGGGAGAGCGGGGACAGCCGCGGACGCTTCGCGGCGACGTTCGCGCCGGCCTCGCTGTTCACCGCGTCGCCGAGGGCGCGAGGGGCCGGCCGCTCGGCAGGGTAGGATGGTCCGCGGCCCTCGTGGGCCCTGGAGGATTCGCCTAGTGGCCTATGGCGCACGCTTGGAAAGCGTGTTGGGTGCAAGCCCTCAGGGGTTCGAATCCCCTATCCTCCGCCACTCCCCCACGCCGCCCCCGGCATCCCGACTTCATTCACCGGAATGGAACGGGAGGGCGTAGCGTTGTCGCCGACATGGAACGCTTCGGAACCCTCTCGTTCGGCCACTACGGCCCGCTCGGCGGCGGCCGCATCCTGACCGCGGGCGACTCGATGCTGCAGGCGATCGACCTCGCACAGGGGATGGATGACCTGGGCGCGGACGGCATCTATTTCCGCGTGCATCACTTCGCCCGGCAGCAGTCATCGCCGATGCCGCTCCTGGCAGCCATCGCCGCCCGCACCCAGCGCATCGAGATGGGCACGGGCGTCATCGACATGCGCTACGAGAACCCGCTCTACCTCGCGGAAGAGGCCGCCGCCGTCGACCTCATCAGCGGGGGCAGGCTCGCGCTCGGCGTCAGCCGGGGCTCACCCGAGAGCGTCGTGCGCGGATACGAGACGTTCGGCTACACCGGCGGCCAGGACCCGCGGGGGGCCGACATCGCGCGCGCTCATTTCGACCTCTTCCTCCGCGCCATCGAGGGCGAAGGCCTCGCCGAGCGCGACCCCCACAGCCCCTTCGGCGGCGGCACCGGTCAGCAGATGATCGAGCCCCACTCCCCCGGGCTGCGCTCGCGCGTGTGGTGGGGCGCCGGCAACCGCGACACCGCGGAGTGGGCCGGACGCGTCGGAGTGAACCTGATGTCCTCCACCCTCCTCACCGAGGCCGACGGCACGCCCTTCGACGAGCTGCAGGCGCAGCAGATCGACGCCTTCCGGACCGCGTGGCGGGAGGCCGGCCACCCCGGCACCCCCCGTGTGTCGGTCAGTCGCAGCATCTTCCCGATCACGACGGCCGAGGATGCGATGTACTTCGGCGGCAGCCAGGGCGGCGACCAGATCGGCGTCATCGACGGCATGCGCTCGACGTTCGGCAAGACCTACGCCGCCGAACCCGATGTGCTCGTCGAGCAGTTGCTGGATGACGCCGCGGTCCGAAGCGCCGACACCCTCATGCTCACGATCCCGAGCCAGCTCGGGGTGGAGTTCAACCTCCGCATCGTGGAGTCGTTCGCCACGCACGTCGCGCCGGCCCTGGGGTGGCGCGGCGCGCGGGTCTGACCGTCCCCGGGGTCACTGTCCACCCTGACCGGGCGTCAGCCGCGGAAATCCTCGGGATCGACGTCGTTGAGGAAGCGCTTGAACTCGTCGATGCTCTCCTCGGTGCTGCCCTCGTCCGCCGTGAGATCGGGCACCCCCGCCTCCTCCATCACCGCGTCCGAGACCCAGAGCGGGCACCCGACGCGGGAGGCGAGCGCGACGGCGTCCGACGGGCGCGCATCGACCACGCGAAGACCCGCCGGCGTCTCGAGGGTGATCTCGGCGTAGTAGGTGCCTTCTTCGAGCCGGGTGATCTCCACCCGTTCGATGCGGGATGCCGTCGCGTCGACGATCGAGCGCATCAGATCGTGGGCGAGGGGGCGGGGAGCGACCGCGCCCTGCACCGCGACGAGGATCGAGGTCGCCTCCAGCTCGCCGATCCAGATCGGCAGCATCGAACCGGAACCCGGCAGCTCGTCCACCGGCTTGATGAGCAGTACGTGCTGACCGGTCTGGTCGAGCGCGACGCCCGCGACCCTCACCTGCGGCATGACGCCTCTCTCTCCGACATCAGCCCATGGTAGGCGTCTTCATCGGCTGTCGGAGGCCCCCGAGCCTTTCAGGAAGGGATACGTGCGGTCACGCAGCGCGTAGAGATCCGGGCCGAACACCGCCCGCATGTCCCGGGGGATCCACCCCGCGCGTTCGGCCACGAGACCCTCCACGATCTCCACCTGAGATCGCCTCCCCTGGGATGCGCGCTCGTACCCGACGGGCAGGTCGTCGACGAGCTGTCCGTCACGCGGACCTCCATCGAGCATGAACACCATGGCTAAGAAGATATTCGGCGGGCGCCGCCGCGTCCCGCGGGTTGCGGATTGTCGCCGGTAGCGGTACGCAGCGCCGCCGGGGGCGCTCGCACCACATGAGTAACAAACTAGAAGTTGCGATATCTAGTCAAACTAGTAATCTGGATGCTGGTCGGCGCGATCGCGCATTTTCGATCTCAACCAACCGGGCAGGAGAGATCTCATGGGCCAGTTGTATTACGGAACGTTCGATCAGGCGATCGACATCCCCGACCGCGTCCTCGCGCACGTGAAGGTGGTCACTGCCACCAAGCTGCGCCGGGGGGAGAGCTTCACGCTGTCGTGGCGCCATGGCGACGACGAGCCCGCCGGCCGCAGCACGCTGTGGATGCAGCCCTCCATCCCGCTTCGCTTCGTCTTCGACAACCCGGAACCCGAGGCCCTCGATCCCGAATATCTGAAGCGTCTCGCTCATTCCGCGAATTCTTCGGCCGGAATCAGCATGACGTGGCACGAAGAGGATGCCGCGGCATCCGCCCCCCTGAGGGCCGTTCCCGCAGCGTAGGCGAAGTAGTGAGCCGCGGCTGCGTCACTAGTTAGCCGCTGAGCGGGATAGGCTCTCTCCCGTGGGTCGTTTGATTTATGGAGCTCAGTCTCAGTCGTTCGAAGTCGAGGACAGGGCACTCGCGCACCTGCGCATCGTCTTCTCCAACAAGCTCCGCCGCTCGGAACCCTTCTTCCTTCACATCGGCGGTGGCGACGGAACCGGCCCGCGCAGCGTGTGGATCCACCCGGCCGTTCCGCTGACCCTGCACTTCTTCGGCAGCCGCGCCCCCGCGATCAACCGCGCATGGATCGACACCCTGATGGACGACGCGAGCAGCCCCAACGGGCTTGCGGTCGGACCGGAGCCCGACGAGGCCTGATCCCGTCAGCGGCACTCGTCGTCGACGGCATCGGCGATGCCCTCGATGAACTCCGCGATCAGCCGCACGTCGTCGCCGGAGAGCCCCACCGACATGTCGCGGATGCGCGCGGTCAGGGGATCGATGTCCTCGATGTCGACGCTCCGGTCGACCGGGTTGACCAGTTTGCTTCGGCGATCTTTTTCGTTCGGCGAGAAAGTGATCAATCCGCCCGTGTGCAGGCGATCGAGGATGCCGCTCACGGATGCCGGTGAGATCGAAAGATGGTCGGCGATCTCGCCCGGGGTGAGGTCGACGCCGGCGTCCGATCGCTCGAGAATCAGGCGCATCGCCGCGCGCGCGTTCTCGCTCGGCCCGCACGCCGTCTGGCGGCGACGTGCGAGCTGCGATTCCGCCAAACGCAGGCGCTCGACCGATCGGGCCGCGTCCAGAACTACTGCATCCGTCGCCATCGCTCGCTCTCGATCCTCCATCGTCATCATGTGCGACTAGTTAGCTCGCCTTACTACCTTTGCTTATCGGAGGGTCCGCGCGAAATCGGTAGGCTTGATACGTCCCACCGTAAGGAGCCCCGATGTTCATCATTGCCCTCATCCTCTTCGTCGCAGGCATGCTGCTCACCGGGCTGGCCTTCAACGTCGCGGGTCTCGAGGCCCTCGTCTTCGCCGGCGGAATCATCCTCGTCTCGCTCGCCTTGGCGATCCCCGTCCACTTCGCGCAGCGGCGCTGAGCGCGCTCGACCCGACTGGCGGCCGGGTGAATGCGGGGCGCCCGGGTGGATAATGAGCGCATGGCCGGCACACGCGGCGGATACAGCGCGATCTCCAGCTTCAGCAGGGTCGAGGTGCTGCACCTCATCCAGTCGCATCCCCGACGAACGGTCGCCGAACTCGCCGAAGCGACGGGGCTGCACCCGAACACTGTCCGCGAGCATCTCGCGCGATTGCTGGATGCCGGGCACATCGTGCGGGAGACGGAGCACCGGATGACCCGAGGCCGGCCGCGTGTTCTGTACAGCGCAGCCACGGGACAGGGGGAATCGTCGAGCCCGATCGCCCGGCGGAAGGCTCGCGAGGCGGCCGCTCGCGGCGACCTGATGCGCCGCGTGATGCCGTGGACAGGCGTCAGTGCCGAAGATCTCGGAACCGACGCGACCCACCAGCTCGACGCGATCATCGACCACTTGGGCGAATCGGGGTTCGATCCCCTCATCGACGAGTCGGCCCTCACGATCGATCTCTCTCCGTGCCCGCACGCGACGGCGCAAGCAAATCATCGCGGCACACTGTGCTCGGTGCACCTCGGGATCATGCAGGGGGTGCTGACGGAGGCCGGCGGGCCGCTGCTGGTGGACGGCATGCGCCCATCGTGCAATCCGGAGGACTGCGTCGTCCAGCTCACGACCCGCTGACCCTCCGCTCAGTTCTGGACGTCGCCGCGCCAGGCGCCCGTCTCGCGCGGGTGCGACTCGATGAACTCCTTGAAGTTCGCCAGGTCCTTCTTCACGGCGTGGTCGTCGACACCGAATGCCGCGCCCGCCTTCTCGAGCAGGCCCGAGGGCTCCCAGTCGATCTGCACGGTGACGCGGGTCTCCGCATCCGACAGCTTGTGGAACGTCACGACGCCCGCGTGGTTCTCATCGCCGCCGATGCTGTTCCAGGCGACCCGCTCGTCGGGGTGCTGCTCGGTGATCTCCGCGTCGAACTCGCGCTCCGCGCCGCCGACCGTCACGACCCATCGGGTGTGCGTGTCGTCGGTCTGGGTGATCGACTTGACGAAGCTCAGGAAGCGAGGGAAGTCCTCGAACTGCGTCCACTGGTTGTACGCGGACGATACGGGAACGTCGACGTCGATGGTTTCGATGATGCGTGCCATGGTGGGCTGCCTTTCTCTCGCGGTCCCCGCCAGGCTAGGCAGGCAGCGAGCGCCGGCGCCCGGGGTTGACACGCACGTGCGGGTCGCGTAACCGCCTGCTCAGCCCACGCCCGCCTCGGGCACGAGCACGCGGTCGGGCCGGGAGTAGACGTTCATCGTGCGACCGCGAAGGAACCCGACGAGTGTCATCCCGGACGCCGCGGCGAGCTCCACGGCCAGCGAGGAGGGCGCCGAGACGGCGGAGAGGATCGGGATGCCCGCCATGATCGCTTTCTGGACGAGCTCGAAACTCGCCCGGCCCGACACCATGAGAACCGTCCCGGTCAGCGGCAGCCGGTCGTGCAGGATCGCCCAGCCGACGACCTTGTCGACGGCGTTGTGGCGCCCGACGTCCTCGCGCAGCACGAGAAGCTCACCCGTCGCGGCGTCGAAGAGGGCGGCCGCGTGCAGTCCGCCTGTCTTGTCGAACACGGCCTGCTGGGCCCGGAGCAGATCCGGGTACCCCGCGAGCGCCTCCGCCTCGACCGACGCCTCGTCGACCGACACGTCGTAGCTCGAGACCGTCTCGACGGCCTCGATCGACGCCTTGCCGCACAGCCCGCACGAGGAGGTCGTGTAGAAGTTGCGCGCGAGATCGGGGTCGGGCGGCGCGACTCCCGGCGCGAGCGAGACATCCAGCACGTTGTAGGTGTTCTCGGTGTTGCCCGCGAGGGGCCCCCCCGTGCCGGGGCCGCCGCAGTGGATCGCGGAACGGAAATCGGATCCGCGGGCGATCACGCCCTCCGAGACGAGGAACCCGGCGGCGAGTTCGACGTCGTGCCCCGGTGTGCGCATCGTGATGGCGAGCGAGGTGCCCGCGACGCGGATCTCGAGCGGCTCCTCGACGGCGAGGGTGTCCGAGCGGCGCACGCTCGCCCCGTCGAGGGATATCCGCGTGACGGGTCGCCGGGCGGTGATGCGTCCCATGACTCAGCCTCCGATCGCGTTCATGCCGCGTGCGGGCTGGAGGAAGGAGGGGTCGTTGATCGCGTGGCCCGGTAGCTTCCCCCGCACGCACGCGCGCAGGATCGACTCGATCTCCGCATCGTCGCCGCCGGAGCGGAGGGCGGGCACGAGGTCGTATTCGGTCGTCGAGAACAGGCAGTTGCGCAGCTGGCCGTCCGCCGTGAGCCTCAGCCGGTCGCAGTCGCCGCAGAAGGGGGCCGTCACCGACGCGATGACGCCGACCGAGTGCGGGCCGCCGTCGAGCGCCCAGCGCTCCGCCGGCGCACCCGCCCTGCCCGGGATCGGCACGAGCGTCCACCGCGCCGCGAGCGCATCGAGGATCTCCTCCCTCGTGACCATCTGCGTGCGGTCCCACGTGTGGCCGGCATCCAGCGGCATCTGCTCGATGAACCGCATCTGCGCCCCGTGCGAGACGGCGAAGGCGACGAGGTCGACCAGCTCGTCGTCGTTGACCCCGCGCATCGCCACGGCGTTGAGCTTGAGGGGGCGCAGGCCGGATGCCGCGGCCGCCGCGATGCCCTCGAGCACCTCCCCGAGGCGGTCTCGGCGGGTGAGCTCGTGGAACCGGTCGGCCCGCAGCGTGTCGATGCTGATGTTGAGGCGGTGAAGACCTGCCGCGACGAGATCGGGCAGCACCTCGCCCAGCCGGATGCCGTTCGTCGTCATCGCGATCTGCACGGGGCCGTCCGGCCCCTCGATCGCGGCGAGACGCCGCACCACGTCGACGATGTCCCGCCGGAGCAGGGGTTCGCCACCCGTGAGGCGGAAGGTCGAGACGCCCGCGGCGGCCGCGACGCGCGCCGCGCGCTCGATCTCGTCGAGCGTCAGGATGCTCGTGCGGGCGAGCCACTCGTTGCCCTGCTCCGGCATGCAGTACGTGCACCGCAGCGAGCAACGGTCGGTGAGCGAGATGCGCAGATCTCGGTGCACGCGCCCGTGCGTGTCGACGAGAGGACCGGATGCCGCGGCATCCACCGGACCGGGAGCGGGTACCCGCACCCCGATCGTGACCGGAACCGCACTCATGCGGATCCTTCGTTCACTCCGGCGGGCATGCCATCGAGCCTAGCCGCGGGCCCGCCGCGACCGGGCCGGTGGCGCGCTTTTTCACGGCCGGCGTGCGCGCGAGAGCGGCACAGAGGGAGGAATCTCGTCATCGAGAGACCCGGCTCCCCTGTGGTCTGACCACAGGTTACGATGCTCTCAACCGCCCCGCCTGAGCGAATCGGAGAACGCCCGTGGACCTCCTCGACCCGCTGTTGCTGGCCCGCTGGCAGTTCGGGCTGACCACCCTGTACCACTACCTCTTCGTGCCGTTGACGCTCGGTCTCGCGCTCGTGGTCGCGATCTTCCAGACGGTGTGGCACCGCACGGGCGACGTGAAGTGGCTGCACCTGACCCGCCTGTTCGGCAAGATCTTCCTCATCAACTTCGCGATGGGCGTCGTGACGGGCATCGTGCAGGAGTTCCAGTTCGGCATGAACTGGTCGGCCTACTCGCGGTTCGTGGGCGACGTCTTCGGAGCGCCGTTGGCCTTCGAGGGACTGATGGCGTTCTTCTTCGAGGCGACCTTCATCGGGCTGTGGATCTTCGGGTGGGACCGGCTGCCCCGCATCCTGCACCTGGCCTCGATCTGGATGGTCGTGCTGGGGTCGACTCTTTCGGCGTACTTCATCCTCGCCGCCAACGCCTTCATGCAGAACCCCGTGGGCTATCAGATGGCGGTGGACGGCGGCCGTGCCGAGCTGATCGACTTCTGGGCGGTGCTGACCAACCCCGTCGTCCTGGCGGCGTTCCCCCACACCATCTTCGCCGCGTGGATGTTCGCGGCGGCCGTCGTGATCGCGGTCTCCGCGTGGCACCTCTCCCGCGGCCAGCACCTCGAGACCATGCGCTCGTCGCTGCGGTTCGGCCTGTGGTTCATGATCGTCTCCTTCGCCGGGGTCGCCGTCTCGGGCGACCAGCTGAGCCTCGTGATGGTGGCGACGCAGCCGATGAAGATGGCGGCGGCGGAGGCGATGTGGGACAGCGCATGCGGCGCCGATGCATCCTTCTCGATCTTCTCCCTCGGCACCCCCGACGGGACGGAGGAGATCTGGTCGCTGCGCGTGCCGTATCTGCTCTCCCTGCTCTCCACCCACTCGTTGGACGGCTGCGTCGAGGGGCTCAACGACCTCCAGGCGCTCTACGAGCAGCAGTTCGGCGAGGGCGTGAGCTACATGCCGATCATCTGGGTCACCTACTGGTCCTTCCGCTGGATGATCGGCCTCGGCGGCGCCGCCGCGCTCGTGGCCGTCGCCGGTCTGTGGGTGACCCGCAAGAGGGCGACCCGTCCCGTCGCCGGATGGATGTGGAAGGTCGCGATCTGGGCGGCGCCGCTGCCCCTGCTCGGCAGCCTCGTGGGGTGGGTGTTCACCGAGATGGGCCGCCAGCCCTGGATCGTCTTCAGCCTGATGCTGACCGAGGACGGCGTCTCGCCGGGCGTTCCCGGATGGACGGTGCTCATCTCCCTCGTGGCGTTCACGCTCATCTACGCCGGCCTCGCGGTCGTCGAATTCGGCCTGATCCTCAAGGCGGCGCAGAAGGGTCCCGATCCGCTGCCCGATCCGAACGCGCCCGAGGGCGACGCCGACGACAGCACCCGACTCACCTCGACGGTCTACTAGGAAGCAGCCATGGATCTCGCCTACCTCTGGTTCTGGATCATCGGATTCCTCTTCATCGGGTACTTCGTGCTCGACGGATTCGACTTCGGCGTCGGGATGTCGCTGCCCTTCCTCGGCAAGGACGACGTCGGACGCCGGCAGATCATCAACACGATCGGCCCCGTGTGGGACCTGAACGAGACATGGCTGATCGTCGCCGGCGCGTCCCTCTTCGCCGCGTTCCCGGAGTGGTACGCGACGCTCTTCAGCGGCTTCTATCTCCCCCTCCTCCTCATCCTGCTCGCGCTCATCGCCCGTGGCGTGTCGTTCGAGTACCGGCACCAGCGCGACAGCCTGCGGTGGAAGAAGGGCTTCGACACGATGATCGTCGTCGGCTCCGCGGTGCCCGCCCTGCTGTGGGGCGTCGCGTTCGCCAACATCGTGCAGGGTGTGCCGATCGATCAGGACTTCGAGTTCACGGGAACGCTCCTGACGCTCCTGAACCCCTACGCCCTCCTGGGCGGCCTCACGACGCTGCTGCTCTTCTTCACCTACGGGGTGAGCTTCGTCGCCCTCAAGACCGACGGACAGGTGCACGACGACGCCCGCCGCCTGGCCGCGCGGTCCGGGTTCCTCACCATCGCCGTCGCGGCCGTGTTCCTGCTCTGGACCGTCCTCGCACACCCGGGACTGCCCGTCATGGTGCTCGCGATCGTCGCGGCGCTCGCCCTCATCCTCTCCGTCGGCGCGAACCTGCGGGACCGCGAGGGCTGGGCCTTCGGCTTCGCCGCCGTCACGGTCGTCGCGGCCGTGGGCACGCTGTGGTTCGCGCTGTATCCGTTCGTCATGCCGTCGTCGACCGATCCCGCCTTCAGCCTGACGATCGAGAACGCCTCCAGCACCGACTACACGCTGACGATCATGTCGTGGGCGGCGCTGATCTTCCTGCCCCTCGTGCTGGCCTACCAGGGCTGGACCTACTGGGTGTTCCGCCGGCGCGTGTCCCGGTCGCACATCGAGAAGGCCTCCGCGCAGGCGCACTGATGCGAGGCGCCGATAGCCTCGACGTGCTGTGACTGATTCGAAGGATGCCGCCGCCCTCGCCCCGCGCGAGGCCCGGCGGCCGCGGCGCACGCCCCCCGTCGACCCGCGCCTGCTGCGCTACGCCCGGGCGGCGCGGGGCTTCTTCGCCCTCCTCGCGGTCATCTCGCTCGCGCAGACCGCCGTCATCATCGCGTTCGCGGCGCTGCTGACCCGGGCGATCACCGGGGTGATCGACGGCATCCCGTGGTCCGACCTCGCGGAGACGCTCCTCGCGCTCACCGCCGTTGTGCTCGTGCGGGCCCTCCTGATCTGGCTGCGGGAGCAGGCGGCCGCCCGCGCGGCCGCGAGGGCGCAGGCGCAGCTGCGCGAGGGACTCGTCGCCGCGGTCGGCCGTCTCGGGCCCGCCTGGCTCGAGCGGCGCAGCTCGGCGGCGCTGGCCGTGACGGCGGGGCGCGGCCTGGAGGCGCTCGATGCATACTTCGGCCGCTACCTGCCCCAACTGGTGCAGACCGTGATCGCGACCCCCGTCATCCTCGCCGTCATGTGGTGGGCCGACTGGATCAGCGGGCTGACGGTGCTGCTCACACTGCCCCTCATCCCGATCTTCATGATCCTCATCGGTCTCGCCACGCGCGCCGTGCAGAAGCGCCAGTGGGACACGCTGCGCCAGCTCGCCTCCCGCTTCGCCGACACCGTGCACGGCCTGTCCACGCTCAAGGTCTTCGGCCGGCAGCACCGCGCCGCGGCATCCATCGACCGCGTGACCGAGCGCTACCGCGGCGAGACGATGAAGGTGCTGCGGGTGTCGTTCCTCTCGGGCTTCGCGCTCGAGTTCCTCGCGAGCATCGCGGTCGCGATCGTCGCCGTGTCGATCGGATTCCGCCTGCTCGACGGCGTGCTGGTGCTCGGCGTCGGCCTCTTCGTGCTGCTCCTGGCGCCCGAGGCGTACCTGCCGCTGCGCCAGGTAGGCGTGCAGTTCCACGCGGCGGCAGAGGGAGTCGCCGCGACCGACGACGTGTTCGCCGTCCTGGACGAGGCGGCGGCCGCGCGCGGCGCGGTCGACGCGCGGGGGGCGGCGCCGACGGCGGATCGTGTCGGCGTCGAGGTCGCAGGTCCCGAGGCGACCCTCGTGCTCGAGGGGGTGCGGGTGCGCCGCGGCGACCGGATCCTGCCGCCCGTCGACCTGTCCGCGAGCACCGGCGAGGTCGTGGTGATCGACGGCGCCAGCGGGGCCGGCAAGACGAGCGTGCTCGCCGCACTGCGCGGCGCCGCCGCCTTCGAGGGACGTGCGATGTGGGCCGGCCACGACGTGCGCGGCCTCGCGGCCGCCGACTGGCTCGCCTGGGCCGGGCAGCGCCCGGGACTGATCGCGGGAACCGTCGAGGCGAACGTGGCGCTCGGCGACACGCGTCCCGACCGCGCCCTCGTCACGCGCGCGCTCTGCCTCGCCGCCGCCGACGGCATTCCGGCCGATCTCGCGCTCGGAACCCAGGGAAGCGGGCTCTCGGGCGGCCAGGCGCAGCGCGTCGCGGTCGCGCGCGCGCTCTACCGTCACTTGAGCGGTCGCGCCCGCGTCGTCGCCCTCGACGAGCCCAGCGCCGCGCTGGATGCCGACACGGAGGCCCGCCTCTGGCGGCACCTGCGGACGGTGGCGGATGCCGGGGCGATCGTCCTGCTCGTCTCGCATCGCACGTCGGCGCGAGGCATCGCCGACCGGGTGGTCTCGCTCCGCCACGCGGAGGTCGCCGCATGAGCGCCGACCCCGCCGTGCACCCGGGAGCCGCCGCCGCGCCCGGGCCGGTCACCGCCGGGTCGGTGCTGCGCGCGGCGATGCCCCCACCCCGCCGGTTCTGGCCGGGCGCGGCATCGGGCTTCCTGTCGGAGGCCTCGGCCGTCGCGCTGCTGGCGGTGAGCGCGTGGCTCATCGTCCGAGCGAGCGAGCAGCCGATCCTGCTCGCGATCTCGGTCGCCGTCGTGGGCGTCCGGCTGTTCGCACTCACGCGAGCGGTGTTCCGCTACACGGAACGGCTCGCGGGTCACGACGCCGCCCTGCGGCGGCTCGCCCGGACGCGCTCCGACCTCGTCCGCCGCCTCATCCCGCTGGCACCCGACGCCCTCGGGCGCCACGGGCGGGGCTCCGTGCTCGGCGCGCTCGTCGACGACGTCGACGACCTGCAGAACCTCCCGTTGCGCGTCGTGCAGCCCCTCGCGGCATCCGCCTTCGTAGCCCTCGGTGCCGTCGTCTTCGTCGGGGTGGTCTCGTGGCCTGCGGCGCTGACCCTTCTCGCGTGCCTCGTCGCGGCGGCCGCTGCGGCCCTGCTGTGGGGATGGGCGGTCGGCGCACGGTCCGAGCGCTCCCTGTCCCCCCTCCGGGCCCGCCTCGCCGACCAGGTGCTCGACCACCTCGGCAGCCTCGACGTCCTCGTCGCCTACGGCGCCGAGGAACAGAGCCGCACCCGCATCCGCGAGACAGATGCGCTCCTGCGGCGCGCCGTCGTGCGCCGCGCCGCCGCCCAGGCGGGCTCGGCGGCCCTCGTCTCGCTGCTGGCGGGAGCGGCATCCGTCCTCGCGATCGTCGCGACGCAGGGCCAGGATCTCTCGGGGCCGTCGCTGGCCGTCGTCGTGCTCGTCCCCCTCGCGGTGTTCGAGGTCTTCGCCGCCGTTCCGCTCGCGGCGTCGGCGTGGCGCCAGGTGCACGCGAGCGCGACGCGGATCGCCGAGGCCCTGCCCGCCCGGGTCCCGGAGGAGATCGTCCGCGACGCGGTCCCCGCCACCGGCGCGGCGCCCTCCCTGGGCACGGGGACCGAGGCGGGACTGCGCCTGCGCGGCGCGTCCGCGCGCTGGCCGGGCGCCGACGACGACGCCCTGTCCGACGTCGATCTCCACGTCGCACCCGGCGAGCGCCTGCTCGTGGTCGGCTCCAGCGGCGCGGGCAAGTCCACCCTCGCGCACGTCCTCGTGCGCTTCCTCGCCGTGCGCGGGGAGTACCGGATCGGCGGCGTCCCCGTGCAGGAGCTCTCCTCCGACGACGTGCGGCTCACCGTGGGGCTCTGCGAGCAGGACCCGATGCTCTTCGACGAGGACATCCGCCAGAACCTGCTGTTCGCCCGTGAGAGCGCCACGGATGCCGAGCTGATCGCCGCCCTCGAGCGGGTGGGCCTCGGCCCGTGGCTCGCCGAGCGGGGCGGTCTCGATGCACGCGTCGGCGAGCGCGGTGCCCTCGTCTCCGGCGGGCAGGCGCAACGGATCTCGCTGGCACGGGCCCTCCTGCGGGGATTCCCCGTCCTCGTCCTGGACGAGCCGACGGCCGGCGTCGATCCGCAGGCGTCCGACCGGTTGCTCACCGACCTGCTCGGCGCGGTCGGTCCCGATCGGGCGGTCGTGCTCATCTCGCACGTCGCCCCGCCGACGGGCTCCGTCGACCGCGTCGTCCGACTCGAGGGCGGCCGCATCGTCCGAGGGACCTGAGTCGACCGACCCGGCCCGTCAGGACGCGGTGCCGGCAGCGGATCACCCGGTGGGCACGGGCTGCAGCCGGACGTCGGCCGGCGCGACGCGCAGACGCACGGGCACCCCTGCGGTGAGCCCTTCCGCTGCGACGACATCGGCCGGCACGTCCACGGCGACGGGCGGCTCGGCGGTGTGCACGCGGGCGCCGGCCGGCGTCTGCTCGATCCGCACGATCCGAGACGTCCATTCGCCGGGTCTCGGCGATTCCCGGACGGCCACGCGCACGGCCGCCGTCCACGTCGCCTCCCGGCTCCGCTCGAGGCGCACGGCGCCGGGACGGAACACCGCGGCCAGGGCATCGCCGTCGGCTACGGCGGGGGACGGCGCCGGCCCCTCGATCAGCACCTCGGGCTCCCGCCCCGCGCGCCACATGCGCCCGTCGGCGACGCCTACGACGCGGTTGAGTCCCGCGATCGTCGACGCGAAGCGGGTCGCCGGGGCGCGCAGGACCTCGCGCACGGTTCCCTCCTGCGTCACCCGGCCCTCCTCGACGAGGAGGAGCCTCGAGGCGAGACCCGCGGCATCCACGGCGTCGTGCGTGACGATGACCGCCGTCGAGCGGGTGAGCATCAGCTGCTCGTGCATCATCGCGCGGATGTCGGCCGCCGTCTCCGGATCCAGCGAGGTGAGGGGCTCGTCGAGGAGCAGGACCTGCGGTGCGGTCGCGAGCGCCCGTGCGATCGCGACCCGCTGCTGCTGGCCGCCGGAGAGCTGTGCCGGGCGCTTGTCCCCCGCCCCCGGCATCCCCACGCGCCACAGCCAGTCGTCGGCCTCCCCGAGGGCGACGCTGCGACCGATGCCCTGCGCCCGCGGACCGAAGGCGACGTTCTCGCGTGCGCTCATGTGGGGGAACAGCCGCGGTTCCTGACCGAGCAGCACCGCCCCGCGCTGCGCGGGCCGCATGTGCATCCCGCGCCCGCGGCCTCGCGGTCGCGGCGCGCGGGCCACCTCCTTCCCGCCGATCCGCACCCGCCCCTCGGTGAGCCGCGCAAGACCCGCGACCGCCGCGAGAAGCGTCGACTTGCCCGCGCCGCTCGGTCCCATCACGGCGATCACCTCGCCCGCGCCCGCGGTCACACGCGCCTCGAGCCGGAAGCCCCTGCGCGCCACGACGACGTCGGCATCGAGCGTCGCGCCGGTCATCGCGGCGCCCCCTGTCGCCAGCCCCGCACGAGCAGGAGCACGACGAGCGAGGTCACCAGCAGCAGCAGCGACAGGGCCACGGCGGTGCCCTGCCCGACCCCCGCGCCGTTGAACGCCGTGTATATCGCGAGCGGCATCGTCTGGGTCTGACCCGGGGAATTGCCGGCGAAGAGCGCCGTGGCACCGAACTCGCCGATCGCGCGCGCGAAGCACAGGATGACGCCCGCCAGCAGGCCGGGCGCGGCCAGCGGCAGCGTGACCCGCCAGAGGGTGCGCCACCGCCCCGCGCCGAGCGTCGCGGCCGTGTGCTCGTACTCGACCCCCGCCGTGCGCAGCGACCCCTCGACCGCCAGGACGAGGAACGGCAGCGCGACGAAGACCTGGGCGAGGACGACCGCTGCCGTCGTGAACGGCAGCGAGATGCCCCACAGCGCCAGCGCCTCGCCCACGGGGCTGCTGCGACCGAACAGGAACAGCAGGGCCACGCCGCCGACCATGGGAGGCAGCACCAGCGGCACGGTCACGAGCACCCGCAGCACGCCGGCGAGTCTCGGACGGGCGCGGGCGATCACGAGGGCGAGCGGCACCCCCAGAACCGTGCAGACGGCGGTGGCGATCAGCCCCGTCACGAGGGACAGGACGAGGGCGTCGACGGAGGCCGGCGCGGCCACGTCCGCCCAGAGGGTCGACCACTCCACTCGGCCGACGAGCGCTCCCAGCGGCACGACGAGCAGCGCGAGGCCGAGGAGCGCGGGGACGACGAGGACCGAGGGGAGGGTCCCCCCGGCGGGGCGGTGCGACGGATCGGTCACGGCGCTCCGAACCCGCGGTCCTCGAGCACGGCACGCCCCGGCCCGGACACGACGAACGCGACGAACGCCTCTGCGGCAGCGGGGTCGGCGGATCCTTCGAGGGGCGCGATGGGATAGCGGTTCACGACGTCCGCGGCGCCCTCGGGGACGAAGCTCTCGACGGGCCGCCCCACGACGTCCGTCGCATAGACGAGCCCGGCATCCGCCTCATCGGTGGCCACCTTGGTCAGCACGGCGGCGACGTTCTGCTCGTAGCTGGCCGCGTCCACCCGGACGCCGGCACCCGCCAGGAGCCGTTCGGCCGCGGCGCCGCAGGGCACCTCCGGCGCGCAGAGCACGACGGTGCGCTGCGGGTCGCCCAGGTCGCCGATGCTCTGCACGTCGCCGGGATTCCCCTCCGGAACGGCGACGACGAGGGTGTTCGTCGCGAAGACGTCGGTCGTCGTCGCGAGGTCGCCGATGCCGGCCATCGTGGCCTCGTCGGCCGCCGCGAACACGTCGGCCGGCGCTCCCTCGACGATCTGCGCCGCGAGCGTGCTCGATCCGTCGTAGACGATCGGCCGGACGTCGATACCCGGGTTCTCGGCCTCGAAGAGCCGGGCGATCTCGTCGAACGAGCCCTGCAGCGACGCGGCGGCGAAGACCGTCAGCTCGACCTGCGCTCCGGATGCCGCGGCATCCGCTCCCCCCGCCCGGGGCTCCCCGGCCGACCCGCATGCGGCGAGCGCGACGCCCACGCCGGCGAGCGCGGCGACGACGCCGAGGGCACGCGGAGGGCTCACTTCGGCGTCTCCACGATCACCGTCGTGGCCTTGACCACGGCGGTGGCGAGCGCACCGACCTCGAGACCGAGCTCGCGCACCGCCTCGGCGGACATCAGCGAGACCACCCGATGCGGCCCCGCCTGGATGTCGACCTGCGCCATCACGCCGTCCACCTGCAGGCGCGTCACGAGCCCGACGAACCGGTTGCGGGCGCTCGAGAGCCGGTCGGCCGGGTCGGCGGCCGCGCGGGCGAGCTCCACGGCGCGCGCCGCGAGGGCGTCGCCCGGGATCTGCGCGGGTGAGCTCCCCGTCGTGGGCAGCACGCCCGCGTCCACCCAGCGACGCATCGTGTCGTCGCTGACACCCAGCAGCCGGGCCGCCTCGGCGATCTTGAACGCGCTCACTCGTCGATGATATCCGCGCCCGCAAGGTTCAGGAGCGATTATCTCCGCATCCGCGGAAACACGAGCGGCGCCGCGTCGTGCGCGCCGGACTAGCCTGGAGGGATGCCTCTGCCTCCGCTGGTCGAGCCCGTCGCCGCGCTCAGCGACGCCGAGCGCGCGCGCACCGCGCGACACACGAGCCTGCTCGCCCTCGGCGATGTCGGTCAGCGGCGCCTCGCCGCCGCGCACGTCGCGGTCGTGGGCGCCGGGGGACTCGGCTCCCCCGTCGTCCTCGCGCTCGCGGCGGCCGGGATCGGCACGCTCACGATCATCGACGACGACGACGTGGAGCCCTCGAACCTCCAGCGCCAGGTCATCCACGCCCACGCCGACGTCGGCCGGCCCAAGGTCGACAGCGCCGCGAGGGCCGTCTCCGGCCTCTCCCCGGAGACGCGCGTCGTGGCGGTGTGCGAGCGCCTGTCGTCCGAGAACGCCGCCCGCCTGCTCGCAGACGCGGACCTCGTGATCGACGGCACCGACACCTTCGACACCCGCGAGGCCGTCGCCGCGGCGACGCAGCGGGCGGGCATGCCGCTGGTATGGGGCACCGTGCAGGAGATGCACGCGCAGGTCACGGTGTTCTGGTCGGCGCCCCCCGCGGGCTCCTCCCCCGTCGTGCTCGGCGACCTCTACCCCCCGGGCTCGGTGGGCGACGTCCCCACGTGCGCGGACGTCGGCGTTCTGGGCGCCCTGTGCCTGCAGGTCGGCTCGCTGCTGGCGATGGAGGCGATCAAGCTCATCGCGGGCATCGGCGAGCCGCTGCTGGGACGCGTACTCGTGATCGACGCGCTGGCGGCCCGGCAGCGCGAGGTGCCGCTCGTGGGCGCCGCCCCGGGGCGCGAGAGCGCCGATGCCGCGGCATCCCTCGCCCCGCCCCTTCCCCCGCACATCGACGCCGCGACCCTGAGGGCCGCTCTCGCCGGCGACGCGCGACCGGACCTGCTCGACGTCCGGGAGCAGCACGAGCTCTCGCGCGGCACGATCGACGGCATCCGGCATGTCCCCCTCGCCGCCGTGCTCGCGGACCCGGAGGCGGCGGCGCCCCCCTCCGGCACCACTCCGACGATCGTGATCTGCCAGGCGGGCATGCGCGCGCGCCGGGCGGCGGAGGCGCTGCGGGGCGCGGGGGTCGACGCCGTCGTCCTCACCGGCGGGATGGACGCGTGGGCCGCGATGCTGACGGGGACGAGGATCCGAGCGTGAGCGGGGCCGCGCTCCGAAGCGTCGAGGATCAGCAGGGCCGGGTCATCGCCGCGGCGAGCCCCCTTCCGGCATCGTCGCGCCGGCTCCGCGACGCCGCCGGTTCGACGCTCGCGGCGCCGGTCCTCGCCCGCGTCGACATCCCCGTCTTCGACAACTCCGCCATGGACGGCTTCGCGGTCCGATACGCGGATGCCGCGGCCGCCGCGCCGGGCAGCCCCGTCGTCCTCCGCGTCGTCGCCGACCTGCCCGCGGGCACCGCGCTCGACCCGGCGCTGGCGGCCGGGGAGGCCGCCCGCATCATGACCGGCTCTCCCGTCCCCGCCGACGCCGACGCGATCGTCCCCTTCGAGGACACCGAGGCCGGTCTGGGCGGCGGGCTGGAGCCCGTCGCCGTCGTCCGCCCGCCGCGGGGCGTCGGCGCCCACATCCGCCGGCGCGGCACGGATCTGCGCGCGGGAGACGTCGTGATCGACGCCGGCGAGCGGCTCGGCCCCTTCGCCCTGTCCGCCGCTGCCGCCGCCGGTGTCGAGGCCGTCACGGTCCACGAGCGCCCGCGCGTCGCCGTCGTCTCCACCGGCACGGAGCTCGCGCCCCCGGGGGCCGATCTGCGGCGCGGACAGATCCCCGAGTCCAACTCCGTCCTGCTCGAGCACCTCGCGCGGGGCGCCGACGCGGATGTCGTCCTGGTGGAGAGCGTCGACGACAGCGATGCCGCCTTCCTCGACGTCCTCTCGCGGGCCCGCGATGCCGGGGCGCACGTCGTCATCACCTCGGGCGGTGTGAGCGCAGGCGCCTACGAGGTCGTCAAGAAGGTGCTCTCGCGGGGAGGGGAGGTCGAGTTCGCCAAGGTCGCGATGCAGCCCGGCAAGCCCCAGGCCTTCGGCGTGCTCGGCGGTGGGGAGCTCTTCTTCGGCCTTCCCGGCAACCCCGTCAGCTCCGCCGTGTCGTTCGAGACGTTCGTGCGGCCCGCGCTCCTGGCCCTTCAGGGGCGACGCGCGCTGCACCGCCCGCTCCTGCGCCTGCAGGCCGCGACGGCGTGGCGCACTCCCCTCGGCCGGCGCCAGTACCTGCCCGCCGCCATCGACCGCTCGGATCCCGCCCGCTGGCTGGTCGCACCGGCCAGCGCGGGGGGCTCCGGCTCGCACCTGGCGGGCGGGCTCGCGCACGCCGAGGCCTACGCGATCGTCGCGGCCGACGTCGAGGGCGTCGACGTCGGCGACATGGTCGATGTCATGCTGGTCACATGAGCTTCACGCACCTGGATGCCGCCGGCCACGCCCGCATGGTCGATGTGACCGAGAAGCAGCCCACCGTCCGCGCCGCGACCGCCCGCGGTTTCGTGCGCTGCGCCGCCCACGTCGTGGGCGCGCTCCGGGACGGCACGGCCCCCAAGGGCGACGTGCTCGCGGTCGCGCGCATCGCCGGCATCCAGGGCGCCAAGAAGTGCGCCGACCTGCTGCCCCTCGCCCACGTCATCGGCGTGCACGGTGCGGCGGTCGATCTGTCGATCACCGACGACGGCGTCGAGATCGAGGCGACCGTGCGCACGGCCGATCGCACCGGCGTGGAGATGGAGGCGCTGACCGCCGTGAGCATCGCGGCCCTCGCGATCGTCGACATGGTGAAGGGGATGGACAAGTCCACCTCCATCGAGGACCTGCGCATCACCGCGAAGGAGGGCGGCCGCTCCGGCTCCTGGACTCGGCCCGGCGCATAGCGGCATGATCGACGGCTCGCTCGACGCGATCATCCTTGCGGGCGGCCGGGCCTCGCGGCTCGGCGGCGTCGCGAAGCCGTTGCTCGAGGTCGGCGGACGCCCCCTGCTGACCCTGGCGGTCGATGCCGCCGCGGATGCCGGAGCGCGCCGCATCGTCGTCGCCGCGCCGCCGCTGCGGGACGACCCGCGCGTGCGGTGGGTGCGGGAGGACCCGCCCTTCGGCGGCCCCGTGGCGGGGATCGTCGCCGCGCTCCCTCACACCGACGCGACCTGGGTCCTCGTGCTGCCCGCAGACCTTCCGCGCGCGCGCGACGCGGTCGCACGCCTCCGGGCCGCGCGGCCGGGGCCCGACGGCGTCAGGATGGTGGATGCCGGGGGCCGCGCGCAGCCCCTCACGGCGATCTACCGGGCGCAGGCGCTCCGGGCCGCGGCATCCGCGCTCCCCCACGGCGGCCGCGACCTGCCCGTACGGGCGCTCGTGGCCGACCTGCGTGTGAGGGATGTTCAGGACGCCGATGAGAGCGCCCTCGACGTGGACACGTGGCAGGATCTGGAGGAGGCGCGGCGGCGCCAGGGGGTGCCGCAGGCCGCGCCGGAGACGGAGAGAACCATGTCCAGCGAGAATTCCCGCACCCTTCCGCCCGAGGCCCTCGACGCGTGGGCCGCCGCCCTGCGCGAGCGCTTCGACCTCACCGGCGACGACCTGCCGGTATCGCTCGTGCTCGACCTCGCGCGGGATGTCGCCAACGACGTCGCACGTCCCGCCGCTCCCTTCAGCGCCTTCGCCGCGGGCTTCGTCGCCGGCCGCGCGGGCGGGTCGCCGGAGCAGGTGCGCGAGGCCGTCGCCGCCGTCGTGGACCTCGCCGCCGCGTGGAAGCGGGACGGGTCCTGATGGCACGGGTGCGCTATTTCGCCGCCGTCGAGGAGGCGACGGGTCGCGACGAGGAGTCCCGACCCGAGACGACGCTCGGCGACCTGCGGGCGGCGCTGCTCGCCGAGTACCCGTCGCTCACCGGCATCCTGCCCCGGTGCGCCGTGCTCGTGGGCGGATCGCGGGTGGACGACGCGGCACCGCTCGCGGCCGACGCCACGGTCGACGTGCTGCCGCCGTTCGCCGGCGGGTGAGCCTCAGCCGCCGAGCCCCTTCCACGCGGTCGTGCCGTCCGCCTCCATCTGACGCTTCCACACCGGCAGGTCGGTCTTGATGGTCTCGATGATCTCCCGGCACACCTCGAAGGCCTCGGCGCGATGCGGCGAGGCCACGGCGATGACCACCGCGGCGTCGCCGACCGACAGCCGGCCGACGCGATGACTGACGGCGACGACCGCCGATCCGTCGCCGATCGCGGCGTCCGCGAGCCGCACGAGGGTCTCGGGGGCGTCCGGATGGGCGGTGTACTCGAGGGCGACGACCGTACCCGAGGCATCCGGATCGTGGTCGCGGACGCGGCCGACGAAGGTCGTCAGCGCACCGGCCGCCGCGTCGTCGACGGCGCGGAGGTGCTCATCGAGATCGAGCGGATCGGCGCTGATCCGGGCCAGGCGCACCCCGCCCATCAGTGGTCGCCGCCCGCGAGCTGATCGACGACGTGCCGCGCGACCGAGAGGACGACGGGCATCCCGGAGGCCACCGCAGCGGTGGAGCCCGGCAGGTTGACCACGAGGGCCGCCGAGGGATCGACGACGCCGGCGAGGCCCCGCGTGAGCATGCCGCCGGGCTTCTCCGCGGCTCCGCGACGACGCAGTTCCTCGGCGATGCCGGGCAGCTCGCGCGTGATCACCCTCGCCGTTGCCTCGGGCGTCCGGTCCCGGGGACCGACGCCCGTGCCGCCCGTCGTGACGATCAGGCGAGCGCCCGACCCGAGTGCGGCGTGCAGCGCGGCCTCGACGCTGTCGTCGCCGTCGGCGACGACGGCCGGCTCCGCGCACGCCCACCCGGCGTCCCGGAGAGCGGCGACGGCGAGGGGGCCGCTGCGATCGGACCGCTCGCCCGAGGCCGAGCGGTCGGAGACGGTGATGACCGCGGCGGTGGACGGCGCGGAGGTGTCAGGGGCATGCATCCCCCTCACTCTAGGCCGCGTCGGCGCGGTCGGCGTCGGCCTGCTCGGCATCCTCCCGAGCCTCGGCCGCGGCGACGATGCGAGCGGCCATCCCGGCGAAGATGAAGCCGTGGAACGGCAGCACCGCCAACCAGTACAGCCGCCCCGCGAGGCCGCGGGGGAAGAACACGGCCCGCTGCTCGTAGGTGGCGCCGCCGGCCGTGGGCACCGCGCGCATCTCGAGCCAGGCGAGCCCCGGCACCTTCATCTCCGCCCGCAGGCGCAGCTGCGACGGCTGCTCGCCACCGCCGCGCTCCACCTGCTCGACGCGCCAGAAATCGAGCGCGTCCCCGACGACGAGGCGGTCGGGATGCCGGCGGCCGCGCCGCAGCCCGACGCCGCCGACGATCTTGTCCATCCATCCCCGCGCCGCCCATGCGAGGGGCCACGAGTACCAGCCCCGTGTGCCCCCGATGCCCTCGATGACGGCCCACAGGTCCTCGGCGGGCGCCCGGGTGTCCGCCGAGCGGAGGTCTGTGAACACCATCCGGCCCGCCCACTCCGGGTCTGCCGGCAGGGGGTCGCTCGGGGCGTCGTGCACGGCGGCATCCTGCCAGCTCGTCTCGACACCGCCCGCCCGCTCGCGCCCGAGCGCGAGGGCCACCGCCCGCCGATAGGGCGTCAGCCCGCCCTCGGGGCGCGGGATGAGCGCGTCGACGTCGCGGTTCTTCACGATGCACTCGTTCTGCAGCGACTCCACGAGCGGACGGGCGATCGACCGCGGTATCGGGGTGACGAGGTTGACCCAGTGCGAGGCCAGTCCCGGCGTCAGCACCGGCAGCGCCGCGATGGGTCGCTGGCGCAGGCCCGCCTGCACGGCGTAGCCGTTCATCATCTGGCCGTACCGCAGCACGTCGGGCCCGCCGATGTCCACGGCGCGGTTCACGTCGGCATCGACCTTCGCGGCACCCAGGAGGTAGTGCAGCACGTCTCGTACGGCGATCGGCTGAATGCGGTTGCGCACCCATCTCGGCGCGGGCATATACGGCAGCACCTCGGTGAGATGGCGCACCATCTCGAACGATGCGGACCCCGAGCCGATCACGACGCCCGCCTGCAGCACGAGGGCGGGCACGCCGCTGGCCAGCAAGATCTCGCCGACCTCCACGCGCGAGCG
Source organism: Microbacterium sp. NPDC078428 (assembly GCF_044542535.1). Classification (NCBI taxonomy): domain Bacteria; kingdom Bacillati; phylum Actinomycetota; class Actinomycetes; order Micrococcales; family Microbacteriaceae; genus Microbacterium; species Microbacterium sp. NPDC078428. The sequence continues at coordinate 593,550 of NZ_JBITUP010000001.1, read as the reverse complement.
CAGGTGGCGTGAGAGCGTCGCGTCATCCGGATGGAGCCCGCCGAGGTAGACGATTCGCCCCGCCCGGGCGGCCGCCGCGGCATCCGCGAGCGTCCGGGCCGCGCGCTGATCGGTCTCCTCGAACGAGCGCCCGCCGCCCATCGAGTGCACGAGGTAGTAGATCACGTCGGCGCCCCGGGTGGCCTCGGTGACCGCCGCCACGTCCGTCGCGTCTCCGATGACGATCTCGACCCGGTCGCCCCACTGGTAGGCCGCGACGCGCGCCGGGTCGCGGGCGAGCACCCGCACCCGATAGCCCGCGGCCAGCAGCCGCGGCACGAGGCGGCCGCCGATGTACCCGGTGGAGCCGAGCACGAGCGCGCGCGGCTGCTCCCCGTCCGCGCGCGGCGCGGCTCGCAGGGCCTCTTCGCGGCCCGTGGGGGCGGATGTCTCCAGCATGCCTCGAACCGTACGCGCCGACCCCGACCCCGACAAGCCGCTTGACACGGTCCATCGCGGCACGCGGGAGGGTCCCCGCGGAGGGATCAGGATGCCGCGGGGCGCTCCAGGCGCACGATCACCGACTTCGAGGTGGGGGTCCCCGAGACGTCGGCGGTCGAATCCAGCGGCACGAGCACGTTCGTCTCCGGGTAGTACGCCGCGGCGTTGCCCCGAGGCGTTCGGTACTCCACGATGCGGAACGCTTCCGCGCGCCGCTCCTCGAGCGATCCGTCGGTGCGCGGCCATTCGGAGACGAGGTCGACGATGTCGCCGTCCGCGAAGCCCAGCGCGGCGATGTCCTCCGCGTTCACGAGCACCACCCGGCGTCCGTCGTGGATGCCGCGATAGCGGTCGTCCTTGCCGTAGATCGTGGTGTTGTACTGATCGTGCGAGCGCAGGGTCTGCAGCAGCAGGCGGCCCTCCGGGATGCGCGGGTACTCGAGCGGGTTGGCCGTGAAATGCGCCCGCCCCGAAGCCGTGGCGAACCGCCGCCCGTCACGGGGACCGTTCGGGAGGAAGAACGTGCGCCCCTTCGCGATGCGCTTCTCGTAGTCGTCGAAGCCCGGGATGACGCGCTCGATGTGCGCGCGGACGAGCGAGTAGTCGCCCTCCAGGGCCGCCCAGTCGGCCCGCGGGATGTTCGCCGCGGCTTCCACGCCGGCGGGATCCGGGCCGCTCGCCTCCTCGGCGGCCGTGCGCTCCACCTGATCGCGGTCGACGTCGCCGTCGTGGGCGGGCGCCGCGTTCCGCGGGCTCACCCCCGTGGCCGCGTCGGCGAACACGAGCGCGCAGAGTCGGGCGATGATCGCGACCTCGCTGAGCATGTCGGAGGACGGCGGCTCGAGCCGCCCGCGCGACGCGTGCACCGCGCCCATCGAGTCCTCGACGGTCACGCGCTGCTCGCCCCCCGCCCGTGCGTCCCGATCCGTGCGTCCGAGGGTCGGCAGGATGATCGCGCGCCGACCGGTGACCACATGCGAGCGGTTGAGCTTGGTCGACACGTGCACGGTCAGATCGCACCGCGACATCCCGTCTTCGACGACCCGCGTGTCGGGCGTCGCGCTGACGAAGTTGCCGCCCATGCCGAGGAAGACGCGCACCTTGCCGTCGCGCATCGCGCGGATGGCCTCGACGGTGTCGTAGCCGTGCTCACGGGGCGCGGTGAACGAGAACTCCCGGTCGAGCGCCTCGAGGAACGCCTCGGAAGGCTTCTCGTAGATGCCCATCGTGCGGTCGCCCTGCACGTTGGAGTGGCCCCGCACGGGGCAGACACCGGCCCCCGCCCGGCCGATGTTCCCCTGCAGGAGAAGGACGTTCACGACGTCCCGCAGCGTCGGCACGGAGTGCTTGTGCTGCGTGAGCCCCATCGCCCAGCAGACGATCGTGGCCTTCGAGGTGCGCACCGTCTCCGCGACGTGGCGCAGCGATGCCTCGGATACGCCCGTGGCGGTCTCGAGCTCGCTCCACGCGACGCGGCTCATCTCGTCGACGTACTCGTCGAAGCCCACCGTGTGGGTGTCGATGAAGGCGCGGTCGAGCACGCCGCCCTCGCGCTCCTCCACCTCGAGGAGGTGCTTGCCGATCGCCTGGAAGAGCGCTTGATCGCCGCCGAGGCGGATCTGCACGAACTGATCCGCGAGCTTGGTCCCGCCGAGGATGACGCCCTTGGGCGTCTGCGGGTTCTCGAACCGCAGCAGCCCCGCCTCGGGCAGTGGGTTGATCGCGACGATCGTGGCGCCGCGCGCCTTCGCCTTCTCGAGCGCGCTCAGCATGCGGGGGTGGTTCGTTCCCGGGTTCTGCCCGGCGACGATGAGCAGATCGGCCTCGTGGATGTCTTCGATCGACACCGTCCCCTTGCCGATCCCGATGGTCTCGGTGAGGGCCGAACCGCTCGACTCGTGACACATGTTGGAGCAGTCGGGGAGGTTATTCGTGCCGAGGCCCCGCACGAGCAGCTGGTAGAGGAACGCCGCCTCGTTCGAGGTGCGACCCGAGGTGTAGAAGACGGCCTCGTCGGGGTCGTCGAGGCCGCGCAGGCTCGCCGCGATCTCGCCGAGCGCGTCGTCCCACGAGATGGGGCGGTAGTGCGTCGCGCCCTCGTCGAGGATCATCGGCTGGGTGAGCCGGCCCTGCTGCCCGAGCCACCAGTCGTCGTGGCCGCGCAGATCCTCCATGGAGTGCGTCGCGAAGAAATCGGGCCCCACCCGGCGCACCGTCGCCTCCTCGGCGACGGCCTTCGCGCCGTTCTCGCAGAACTCCGCGATGTGGCGCTTGTCCTCCTCCGGCCAGGCGCACCCGGGGCAGTCGAACCCGTCCTTCTGGTTCACCTGCATGAGCGTGCGGATGCTGCGCGTGACGCCCATCTGCTCGTTCGCGATCTGCAGGGCGTGCAGCACCGCGGGCACGCCGACGGCGACCTTCTTGGGTCGCGTGACGTGGAGACGGGACTCGTCGATGTCTGTGGTGGGGGGCTTCGTCGCCATGCGGCCATGGTACGCCCCGAGAGGCGGATTACCTATGCCGATAGGGACCGAGCCAGGTCTCCCTCAGCGCCCGACCGTGAACCCGGGGCGCTCAGGACGCCACCTCCGCGACGGGGCGCGATCCCGCCCGCCGACGGAACTCGCTGTCGAGCAGCCGCGCGAAGAGCACCGCGACCAGCAACGCCGATCCCGCCCCGAGCAGGGCTCCACCGAGAGTGTCGCTGAGCCAGTGCGCGCCGAGGTATGTGCGGGAGAACGCCATCAGCATCGTCCATGCCGCTCCGGCGATGGCCACCCACACACCCGGGAAGACGACGAAGAGCGCGACCGCGATCGTCGCGGCGTTGGCGACGTGACCGGAGGGGAACGATCCGAAGTCGGACACGACGATGATCTCCTCGGGCCGCGCGCGGCCGAAGAGGTGTTTGCACACCTGCACGAGACCCGCCGACACCGCGGATGCCACGAGGAAGTACGCCGCCGCCCACGGGCGTCGCAGCACGAGCAGGACGGCGACCACCGCCAGCGGCAGGGCGAGGATGCCGAACCAGCCGCCGCCGAGGAAGTTCATGGCGTAGGAGAACGAGAGCAGGATCTCCGTGCGACCGGCCGCGAGCCACGCGGACCACGCCGCGTCCACCGCGAAGGGATCGTTGCCCCGCCCGATGCTGATCCACGCGCCAAGCGCTATTCCGAGCACGGCCAGCGCGGCGCCGACGACGAGCCAGGTGCGTATACGGGCGAGGTGTGAGGCATCCATCGCGCCATTGTGCCAGCGCGGACGCCCGCCGCCGGTCACGGCGTGAGCGCCTGGACGCTGCGCGGCCGCACGACGAACCAGAGGGCGAGGATACCGATCACGGCGCAGCCCGCCATCACGGCTGCCATCGTCGTGCCGGTGATCGCCGAATCGGCCGACAACCAACCCACGACGGGCGAGACCAGGCCCGCGACGCCGAAGTTGACGGCGCCCAGGAGCGAGGCGGCCGTTCCCGCCGCCTTGCCGTGGCGGTCGAGAGCGAGCACCTGCGCGCACGGGAACGTGAAACCGCACGTCACCATGAAGACGAACAGCGGGATCAGGATGCCCCAGAGGCCGAGACCGAGCTGATCGAAGACGATGATCGCCACGGCCGACACGAAGAGCATCGCGGTGGAATACGCGAGCACCCACTGGGGACCGAAGCGGGCCGCCAGCCGCGATGCGACCTGCACCCCGATCACCAGCCCGATCGAGTTGACGGCGAAGAGGAGGCCGTACTGCTGCGCGTCGAAGCCGAAGCTCTCTTGGAAGAGGAACGACGAGGCCGACAAGTAGGAGAACAGACCACTGAAGGTCATGCCGCCGATCACGAGCACGCCGAGGAAGACCCGGTCGGTCAGGACGCTGCCGTACCGCTGCCACACCGTCGTCGTCCCTCGCTCGGACCGGCGCTCGCGCGGCAGCGTCTCGGGTATGAAGATGAGCGCAGCCACGAGCATGACGGCGCCGTAGATCGCGAGCACCACGAACAGGCCGCGCCACGGCATGACCAGCAGAAGTCCCGAGCCGATGAGAGGCGCGACGACGGGCGCGACCCCGGAGACGAGCGCAAGACGCGAGAGCATGACGACGAGGCGCCGGCCCCCGAAGAGGTCGCGCACGATCGCCATCGCCACGACGCCGCCCGCCGCCGCGCCCGCGCCCATCAGCACGCGAGTGATGCCGAGCGTCTCGAGCGTCGGGGCGAGCGCCGCGGCGACGCTCGAGACGACGTGCAGCGCGGTGACCGCGAGGAGGGGGATGCGGCGCCCCACCTTGTCGCTCAGCGGCCCGACCAGCAGCTGGCCGAGCCCGAAGCCGAGCATCGTGCCGGTCAGCGTCAGCTGGATCGCTGCCGCGGTGGTGTCGAAGTCCGTCTCCAGGACGGGGAACGCGGGCAGGTAGAGGTCGATCGTGAAGGGGCCCAGGGCGGTCAGGGCGCCGAGCAGGATGACGTACAGGAGCCGGCGGCCCGCGGAGATGCTGTCGCCCGGGTGAAGCATGATCGGCGCGGTGGCGGGATTGGATCCGAGGGTCCGGATCGCATCCGTGCGGGGTCGCCGGTCGGCCTCGGCCGCCTGACCGGGACGGACGACGGGGACGTTGGCGGTATCGAGCACGCAGGTTCTCCTGATCCCAAAGTCGGATCGAATCGATTCGATCCCCAGTCTAGCGCGCTCGCAGCGGCCGTCCAGGCTGGGCACGAGGCGCGCACATAGACTTTGCGGGATGGCGCACGGCGCCACACTTTCGACCCGTCGAGCCGAGAGCACCGCAGCATGTCCCCCAAGAAGCCCAGCGGCAACCCCGCCAAGCAGGCCGAGCAGGCCCTGACCGTCAAGCAGCAGCGTGAGGCCAAGCGGGCCGAGAAGCTCGCCGAATACCAGCGGCAGGTCGCCAAGCGGCGCCGCACCGGCATCATGTGGTGGGTCGTCGGAGGCGTCGCCGCGCTCGCCGTCGTGGGCGTGGTCGTCGCCTCGATCGTCTTCCAGCCGGCGCCGCGGCCGACCTACGAGGCGGGAGTCGGCTCCGGGATGCAGATCGAGGGGGTCGAGACGTTCTCGCACGACACCTCCCACGTGGAGGGAACCGTCGACTACGAGCAGTCGCCGCCCGCCGGCGGCCCGCACAACCAGTACTGGCTGAACTGCGGCGAGTACTCCCAGCCGCAGCAGAACGAGTATGCGGTGCACTCCCTCGAGCACGGCGCGATCTGGGTGACGTACGACCCCGAGCTCGTGCAGGGCGAGGACCTCGACACGCTGCGCTCCTACATGCCCTCCAGCTACTACATCCTCTCGCCGTACGAGGGGATGGACTCCCCCGTGACCCTCAGCGGGTGGAACTCGCAGCTGAAGGTCGACTCGGTCGACGACGAGCGCATCCCCCAGTTCTTCGAGGAGTACTGGCGCAGCGACCAGGCGCCCGAGCCGAACGCGGTCTGCACCGGCGCGATCGACGGCGAGAGCCGGGTCTGAGGTGACGGCCGACCCCGCCGCCCGGCCGACCCGCAGCGGCCCGCCGCGGTGGCTGCTGGCGACGCTCGCCGCTCTCGCCGTCGCCGCCCTGGCGTTCGCGGCGGGCCGATTCACGACCTTCGGCGCCCTCGACCAGGCCGCCTCCCCCACCACGACGTCGCCGGAGGCCGGCTTCGCGCGCGACATGCAGCTGCACCACGCTCAGGCGGTGGACATGGCGATGACGCTGTACCGGGAGACGGAGGACCCGCAGCTGCGGGCGCTGGCGTACGACATCGCCACGGCGCAGTCGGCGCAGCAGGGCGAGATGTATTCCTGGCTCGTCTCGTGGGGCCTCCCGCAGGCGGGGGGTCCGACGATGGCGTGGATGACGGATGCCTCGGGCCACGGCCACGGCGCGCCCGCCCGGGAGACGCTGAGGGAAGAGGACCTGCTCGTGCAGATGGGCATGGCGACTGACGCGCAGCTCTCCGCATTCGAGGCGGCGTCGGGGCCGGCCGCCGACTGCATGTTCCTGGATCTCATGACGACGCACCACGAGGGCGCGATCGACATGGTCGACGCGGTGCTGGAGCTCGGCTCCGAGCCCCGCGTCCGCCACGTCGCACAGGGCATGAAAGACACGCAGCGCTTCGAGATCGACGCGATGGCCGCGGCATCCGAGCGCCTGGGGTGCAGCGCCGACTGATGCGGCACCCTCCGCGTCCGGCGGACTGCGAGCCACCCCCCTGCATCGAGCCGCCGGACGCGGCGGGTGTCACCCCTTCGTCGAGCCTGCGAGCAGCCCCCGCACGAAGTATCTCTGGAGCGCCAGGAAGACGATGAGCGGCACCAGGATCGCGATGAACGCGCCCGCCGTGAGCAGGTACCAGTCCTGACCGCGGTTGCCCGTCATCTCGGCGAGGAGCTTCGTGATGGGCGCGACGTTGCCGTCGGCGAAGATCAACGCCACGAGCAGGTCGTTCCACACCCACAGGAACTGGAAGATGCCGATCGACGCGAGCGCCGGAACGGTGAGCGGCAGCACGATCCGGAAGTAGATCTGCCCGTGCCCCGCACCGTCGACGCGGGCCGCCTCGATCACGTCGGCCGGGACCTCCGACGTGAAGTTGTGCAGTAGATAGATCGCCAACGGAAGCGCGAAGATCGTGTGCGCGATCCACACCTGCGAGTAGCCCGACGCACCGATCGCCTGGATCACCGGCACCCCGAAGATGGTTCCCTGCGAGAACAGCTGCAGCAGGGGGATCAGCGCCATCTGGATCGGCACGATCTGCAGGGCGAACACGAAGAGGAAGAGGATGTTCTTGCCCTTGAAGTCCATCCACGCGAACGCGTACGCCGCGAGCGAGGCGATGACGATCGGGACGACGGTGGCGGGGAGCGTGATCGCGAACGAGTTCACGAAGGCGCCCGCCATGTCCAGCTGGCTGTTGCCCGACTGCAGCGCGGTCGCGTAGTTGTCGAGCGTGAAGCCCCAGTTCTCGAAGATCGTCCACCAGCCGGTGGTCTGGATCAACTCACGAGGACGGAACGAGGAGACGAAGACGCCGAACGTCGGCAGCGTCCACAGGACGGCGATGACGAGCGCGGCGAGCGTCGCCCAGCGCGAGGTGAGGCGCTTCTTGGTGCGACCGAGCGCCTCCCGCTCGGCCTTCTTCTCGCCCCGGGCGAGCTCTCTGCGGGAGTCTTTGTCCAGGGGCAGCTCGACGGGCTGTACTGCGCTCATCAGCGCACCTCCCTCTGCTTGGAGAGCTGTCTTGCGTTGTAGATGATGATCGGCATCACGAGGACGAACAGGATCACGGCGAAGGCCGCGGACCGGCCGGTCTCGAAGCTGCGGAACTGCGTGTACATCTCGTTCGCGATGACCGAGGTGTTGTTCGCTCCGGCGGTCATCGTGCGGACGATGTCGAAGACCTTCAGCGAGGCGATGGAGATCGTGGTCAGGACGACGATGAGGGAGGGCCGGATGGCGGGGACGACGACGTTGATGAAGCGCTGCCACCCGTTGGTGCCGTCGAGCTCGGCGGCCTCCAGCTGTTCCGTGGGCACACCCTTGATTGCCGCCGACAGCACGACCATCGCGAAACCGGTCTGCACCCAGATGAGCACGACGATGAGGAACAGCGTGTTCCACGGCTCCGCGGCGAGGAAGTTGATCGGCTCGCCCCCCAGCCACACGATCACCTGGTTCAGGAAGCCGATCTGGTTCTGATCGCTGGGACGGGCCGTGTACATGAAGCGCCAGATGATCGACGCCCCCACGAATGAAATCGCCATCGGGAGGAAGACGAGGATCTTGTAGTACTTCTCACCGCGCGTCTTGTCGATGAAGTACGCGTACGCCAGGCCCGCGATGGTCGACACGACCGGCGCGATGAGCACCCACACGATGGTGTTGATGATCGTGCGGATGCCGCTCGGGGTCGAGAAGACCCAGGCGAAGTTGTCGAATCCGACGAAGGCGGTGCCGCGCGAGTTCATGAACGCCTGGAAGACCGTCTGGATGGACGGGATCACGAGCCCGATGACGAGCAGGACGAGCGCGGGGCTCAGGAAGCCGACGAGCTGGAACATGTACCCCGCACCCTCCTTCGCCCGGAGATCGAGCCAGAAGAAGAGGAGACCGATCACCCCCGCGGCGAGGATCGCCCACGCGTAGGACTGCAGCGCCCACAGCACAACGAGGGGGATGAGGACGCAGGCGGCGAGGCGGATGACCGTGTAGATGCGCCCCTTGCGGGGGGCGATCTCGATGAAGAAGAGCAGCAGCGCGATCACGATCAGGAAGGCACCGATGATGATCGGGATCTCGAGCCACGGCGAGATCGTGCTCAGCCACTGGAGGAAGGCGGTCACGAGGGTCCTTTCGAGTGCTTCGTCGAACTCGGGGCGGCGCAGAGGTGCTCGGCCTGCCCCCAGGGTAGGGAGTGGGGCCGCCCCGGGAAAGGGGCGGCCCCACGAGCCGCGCGGGTCAGCTGGAAGGCCAGCCCGCCTCGATCTGCTCGAGCACCGTGGCTGTGGGCGTGCCGCCCACCCAGTCGCGCATGCCCGCCCAGAACGTTCCCGAGCCGACGGCGCCGGGCATCAGGTCGGACGCGTCGAAGCGGAACGTCGTCTCGGGATCCTGAAGGATCGCGATGGCCGCCGAGAGGATCTCACTCGAGGCGTTCTCGGGGTCGAGTCCGTTGTTGGCCGAGATGACGCCGCCGAGGCTCACGCGGCTGTTCGCCCACTCGGGGCTGGACAGGTACTCCTGCACCATCTGGACGGCCTCGCGGTCGTCGAACGCACCGACGATCTCGCCACCGCCGGTGACCACAGCACCCTCGGCACCCTCCTCGAAGGGCGGGGTCAGGAAGGCCCAGATGTCGCCGTCCTCGGCCACGGTGCCCCCGGCATCCGTGATGAAGCCGTCGTAGAACGAGGCCTGGTGGTGCAGGAGGCAGTCGCCCGACACCAGCGCCGAGGCCGGGTCGCCGAAGGGCGTCGTGCCGATCGACTGGACGTCGCCGAACCCGGCGTTGACGTAGTTCGGGTCGAGCAGGATCTTGCCGACCTCGTCGAACGCCGATGCGATCTGCGGGTCGGTGAACGGAACCTCGTTCGCGACCCACTGGTCGTAGACGTCCGTGCCGGACTGGCGCAGGACGACGTCCTCGATCCAGTCGGTGCCGGGCCAACCGGTCGCCGCGTCCGAGCCGAAGCCGGCGCACCACGGCGGCGCCCCCGTGCTCTGCTGGATCTGCGCGGTGAGATCGAGCAGCCCCTGCCAGGTCGTCGGCACCTCCCAGCCGTTCTCGGCGAAGGTCGACGGCGAGTACCAGATCCATCCCTTGACGCTCGCCATCAGCGGCGCTCCGTACAGGGTGCCGTCCACCGTGCCATACGCCGCCCAGTCCTCCGACCAGTACTCCGCGACGTTGTCGGCCACCGCCTCGGGCGCGGGAACGAGATAGCCGCGGTCTGCCATGTCGGCGAGGAGGCCCGGCTGAGGGAAGATCGCGAGGTCGGGCGGGGTGCCGCCCTGCGCGCGGACCGCGATCTGGGCCTCGAACTCCTGGGAGGCCTCGTACTCGATGTCGATGCCGTTCTCCTCCTCCCACTCCGCCCACGATTCGTTGAGCAGCTCGGCCTCGGTGTCGACGATCGTGCCGTAGATCGTCACGACGTTGTCGCCTCCCCCGCCGTCACCGCCGCCGTCGGACGCGCCAGGTCCGCCGGTGCACCCGGCGAGGACGAGTCCGCCCACCGCGAGTGCCGACGCCGAAACGAGGATCCTGCCCCGTCGCATGTTTGCCATCTGGTCCTCCTCATCGAGTACGCGTGTTGTTCGCGCTGTGGATCACCTTGCCGCAGGACACGGTTAGGGAATCGATTCCATGCTCACCGTAGATGAGCGCTCTGGCCCGCCACAACGACGGCAGATCACAACTTAATAACCTCGTGGAACCGCACGAAATCACGCGTGCTAACGTCACCTTCGATCGTCAAGAGGGCACAAAGAGGTGCCACGATCGGATGGAAACGTTTCCATACCCAACCAGTCGGAGTCGGCCAAAGGAGGCGCGATGAGCGGGATCGCCGACGTCGCCCGCGCCGCCGGGGTGTCGAAGTCGACCGCCAGCCGGGCGCTCACGGGCCGCGGCTACGTGTCGGAGCACACCCGCTCGCGCGTGCGGGACGCCGCCGAGCGGCTCGGATACGTCGCATCGACCAACGCCGCGAGCCTCGTCACGGGCCGCACGCACAACATTGCGCTCATCGTTCCCCGCGTCAATCGCTGGTACTTCGGCTCGGTCATCGAGGGCGTGGAGCGATCGCTGATCAGCGCCGGATTCGACCTGACCCTCTTCGTCGCAGAACCCGATTCCCGCGACCGCGAGAGCCTCTACGCCCATTTCCTCGCGCGCAAGCGGTTCGACGGCGTCCTGGCCGTCGCCCTCGAGCCGGACGACGACGACATCGAACGCCTGCGGGACTACGGCAAGCCCTTCCTGCACATCGGCAACGAGCTGCCGGGAATCACGACGCTCGGGGTCGACAACTTCTTGATCGGGCGGATGATGACCGAGCATCTGCTCACCCTCGGCCATACCGACATCGCCTTCCTCGGGCGGACGCCGCCGTCGGAGCCCTCGGCGCGCGACGTCGACGACCGCTCGGCGGGGTATCTGGCCGCCATGACGGAGGCGGGACTCGCGGGGAGCGCGAGGCTGGAGCCCGCGACGCTGACGCTTCCCGACGGTTACGCCGCCGCAGCATCTCTGCTGGCCGACCGCACGAGCCGGCCCAGCGGCATCGTCGCCGCCTGCGACGAGATCGGCATCGGGACGATGATCGCGGCCCGCCGGCTCGGCATCGCGGTGCCCGCTCAGCTCAGCGTCGTGGCGGTGGACGGTCACGACTACGCCGACATGTTCGCGCTCACCACCATCGAGCAGGATCCGGCCGCGCAGGGCGAGGAGGCCGTGCGACTGCTCCTCGAGCAGATCGCCGGCGCCGACGCGCGGCCCGTGCGCCATTCGGCCCCGGCCAGGCTCGTCGTGCGCGCGTCGACCGCTCCGCCCGCGCACACGCTTGCGGCGGTGTGATGCGCCGACGACGAAGGCCCCGAGCGGATGCCCGGGGCCTTCGTCGTCGCGTGGAACCTGATTACTTCAGGGTGACCGTCGCGCCGGCCTCCTCGAGGGAAGCCTTGGCCTTCTCGGCGGCCTCCTTGGTCGCGCCCTCGAGCACGGCCTTGGGGGCGCCGTCGACGACGGCCTTGGCCTCGCCGAGGCCGAGCGAGGTGAGCTCGCGGACGACCTTGATCACCTGGATCTTCTTGTCGCCGGCGGCCTCGAGGATGACGTCGAACGAGTCCTTCTCCTCGGCGGCCTCCTCGGCGCCACCCGCGCCACCGGCGGCGGGGCCGGCGGCCACGGCGACGGGAGCGGCAGCGGTGACCTCGAAGGTCTCCTCGAACTTCTTCACGAACTCGGACAGCTCGATGAGCGTGAGCTCCTTGAACGCGTCGAGCAGCTCCTCAGTGCTGAGCTTTGCCATGATGTGTCTCCTTGATATGGGGTTTGTTCACGCCGCGCGCCCTCAGGCCGCGGACTCCTGCTTCTCACGCAGCGCGTCGACCGTGCGAACGGCCTTCGACAGCGGAGCGTTGAAGAGATAGGCAGCGCCGAACAGCGAGGCCTTCATCGCGCCGGCGAGCTTCGCCAGCAGGACTTCACGGCTCTCGAGGTCGGCGAGCTTGTTGACCTCATCCGCGGTCAGGGCGGCACCGTCGAAGTAGCCGCCCTTGATCACGAGGTGAGGGTGTGCCTTGGCGAAGGTGCGCAGGCCCTTGGCCACGGCGACGGGGTCACCGTGGACGAAGGCGATGGCGGACGGGCCCTTCAGCTCGTCATCCAGCTCCGAGATCCCGGCCTTGTTCGCCGCGATCTTGGTCAGCGTGTTCTTCACCACGGCGTACTCCGCGTCCTGACGAATGCTGTTGCGGAGCTCCTTGAGCTCGGCAACCGTCAGGCCGCGGTACTCGGTCAGCAGTACGGCGGTCGAGTCCTCGAAATTCTTCGAGAGCTCGGCGACCGATGCATCCTTCTGCGCCATGGCCACTCCTTGTGTGTACGAGGCGCCCCACGATGGCGGGGCACCGGCCGAGGCCCCCTCACGCACAAAAAAAGCTCCGAGCGCAAGCGCACGGAGCTTCGATCCTGAATCGGATGTCGTTCGTGTCACCTGCGCGGGCCCCTGCTGTGCAGTGCTTCGATCGGCGCGGACTCTCGTCCGCACCGACGACCGGCGGTCTTCGGCTTCGGCCACTCTACCCGCCGCCGGCCTCGCCGCCAAATCCCGCCACGATCGCCCCCGCCGGCACGCGCCGCGCCCCGCGTGCCGGGCCGACGTCGCGCGGCGGGCGGGGTTAGGGTCGAGGGCGTGACCCCCGAACTCGCCGCACGGATCGTGGCCGACAGCCGCGACCGGGTCGCGTGGGTACGGGCGCGGTCGCGGGGCATCACGGCCACCGACGTGGCGACGCTCACGAGCGAGAACGCGATCCGCAAGGCCGCCGACGCGAAGCTCCTGGGCTCCCGGTTCTCGGGCAACGCGTACACGGACCACGGACGCCGCCGCGAGCCCGAGATCGCATCGTGGGTGGCGGCGACCCACGGCATCCGCCCGTCGAGCGCGCTCTTCCACGCGGTGGTCGAACCGAGGCACCTCGCGACACCCGATGGGGTGGCCGTGACGACCGACGGCCGCATCCTGCTCGCGGAGATCAAGACGACCAACAAGGCGTGGCGCTCGATCCCCCGCTCCTACCTCCGGCAGGTGTGGTGGCAGCAGCACGTGCTTGGCGCGGAGCGAACCCTCGTCGCGTGGGAGCAGCACACCGACTTCGTACCGGTCGGCGACGAGCCCCGGTGCGCGTGGGTCGACCGCGACGAGCGGGAGATCGACCGACTGGTACACCTGGCCTCCTCTCTCATCAACGAGCTGCATCGGCGGACGACGGGGGCACGGATGCCGCAGCCGGCGCCCGCCCGAGAGGCCTTTCGCGCGCTCGCCCTCGCCGACTGAGCGTCGCGGCTGCATCGCGACGCTCGTGTGGCCACGGCGCGCAGCGGCCTCCGTTCGGCGCGCCATCGCGCGGAGAAACTTGTTGATCCATGTCAAACATCCACATATATTTGACGTGGATCAATCATCGCGCCGACGTCGTCGCGCCCCGCACACGTGAAGAAGGGCCCGCATGACCACGACCTCCGGCACCACCGCCACCGACGCCTCCGCCGCGCCCCTTCCGCGACGCGGCGTGCTCCCCTCCCTGTCGGGCCTGCTCCTGGGCATGTTCGTCTCGATGCTCGCCGCGACCGTCGTCTCGACGTCGCTGCCCGTCATCATCCACGACCTCGAGGGCGATCAGGCCGCCTTCACCTGGGTCGTCACGGCGACCCTGCTCACGACGGCGATCTCGACACCCGTCTGGGGCAAGCTCGCCGACCTCGTCGATCGGAAGCTGCTCATCCAGCTCGCGCTCGTGATCTTCGTGCTCGCGACGGCGGCCGCCGGGTTCGCGCAGGACACGGGAACGCTCATCGCGTTCCGCGCCGTCCAGGGCCTGGGCGCCGGCGGTCTCGCCGCGCTCAGCCAGGTGATCATGGCCGACATCCTGAGCCCACGCGAGCGCGGCCGGTACATGGGCCTGTTCGGCGCGGTCATGGCGGTGGCCACCGTCGGAGGCCCGCTTCTGGGCGGTCTCATCACCGACAGCATCGGCTGGCGGTGGAACTTCTACGTCGCGATACCGTTCGCGATCGCCGCCCTCGTCATCCTCCAGCGCACGCTGCACCTGCCGCGCCGCCGGCGCGACCGGGTCTCGATCGACTACGTCGGCATCGTGCTGCTCGCGGCATCCGTGTCCCTCCTGCTCGTGTGGATCACGGGCGCCGGCGACTCCTACCCCTGGTGGGGCGTCGAGACCGCGCTCATGGTGGGCGGAGCGCTGCTCGGGGCGGTGCTGTTCGTGCTCGTCGAGCTCCGCAGCCGCGAGCCGCTCATCCCGCTCTCGCTCTTCCGCGACCGCACCTTCACCCTCTCCGTCGTGGCCTCCATCGCGACGGGCGTGGCGATGTTCGGCACCTCGGTCTTCCTCAGCCAGTACATGCAGATGTCCCGCGGCGCGAGCCCCGCCGAGGCGGGCCTGATGACCCTCCCGATGATCGGCGGCCTGCTCGTCGCCTCGATCGTCGTCGGCCAGCTGATCACGCGGTACGGTCACTGGAAGCCCTACCTCGTCGCCGGGTCGGTGCTGCTCATCGCCGGGTCATCGCTGCTGTCCACCCTGCACTACGACACGCCCTTCGTGCTCGTGTCCGTCTACATGTTCCATCTCGGCGCGGGGGTCGGCATGACCATGCAGAACCTCGTTCTCATCGTGCAGAACACCGCGCGCCCCCAGGACATGGGCGCCGCCAGCTCCGGCGTGACCTTCTTCCGCAGCCTCGGCGGCACGATCGGCGTGTCGGCGATGGGCGCGGCGCTCGCGGCGAGCGTGACCGACCTCTTCGCCTCGAGCCAGGCGCGGCTCGGCGCGGCGATCGCGGGCCTCGGGGAGCGGGGCGCGGACGTGGCGGCGCAGCTGACGTCGGGAACCCTGCCGGCGGTGAACACGCTTCCCGCCTCGGTGCGCGTCATCGTCGAGGACATCTACGCCCAGGGCATCTCCCACTCGTTCCTCATCGCCGTGCCGCTCGCGGTCATCAGCCTCATCGCGGTGATGTTCCTCCCCAACAGGTCCCTCCACCGCGCGACCACCCAGGAGCGGCTGGCCGCGTCCGAGGCGGGGCTTGCGACCGAGGCGGCCGGCGAGGCCGCAGCGGGCTCGGCGGCGGGCATCGCCGCGACGGATGCCGAGGCATCCGCTCGCCCCCCGCGCCGGTAGTGTCGTGGGTCATGGACGGAATCGGCTCGCCGGACGAACGGATCGACGCGGTGCGCGCTCTCGAATCCGAGTTCGGCGAGCTGATCGCCCGATTCCGGAAGGTCATCCACGCCAGCGCGCAGCGCCTGAGCCCCGGGATGCTGCCGGTCGCATACAAGACGTTCACCACGATCGTGCGCCACGGTCCCCTCACCCCGTCCGCCCTCGCCGAGGCCCTGACGGCCGACAAGGGGCAGGTCAGTCGCACGGTGCGGGAACTCGAGAGCCTCGGCCTCGTCGAGCGCCGCCCCGATCCCGGCGACGGCCGCTCGAGCCTGATCTCCGCCACGCCGGAGGGCATCGCCCGCCTCGAGGACGCCCGCTCACGCGACGGCGGAGGGCTCGCGGCGACGCTCGCGGACTGGCACGTCGACGACATCCGCACCCTCGCCCGCCTGCTCCACGCGCTGACATCCGGCGAGGCTCCGGGACGTTGACGGTGCGGTAGCACCGGCGTAACACCGCGGAGACAATGACGGGCTTTACTGGTGTCACATCAGCAACGTGCGGCACGCGCGACGTCGCGCAGTAAGGGGGAGGCGATGGGTTCCCACCCGCCGCAGGGCATGGCCACGATCGAGCCGGGCTCACCGCCCGTTCCGGAGACGATGCGGGCCGCGATCTTCGATCAGCCGGGCGATGCCTCGGTTCTGCGTCCGGGGCGGGTCGCCACCCCCTCCCCCGTCATCAGCGAGCTGCTCATCCGCGTCGTGGCGGCGGGCGTGAATCCGATCGACGTCAAGACGCGCGCGGGCCGGGGCGTCGCCGCAGCGCTCGGCGCCGGCCCGACCGTGCCCGGCTTCGACTTCAGCGGCGTCGTCGTCAAGGCGCCGTACGAGACCCACCCGCTCCAGCCGGGCACCGCCGTGTTCGGCATGGCCGCGTTCCCCCGCACACCGGGCACGTACGCGGAGTATGTCGTGGCATCCTCGCTCTCGGTCGCGAAGATGCCGAGCGCCCTCTCCCACGTCGAGGCGGCGGGGGTGCCCCTGGCGGCCCTCACCGCCTGGGGCCTGGTGGTGGAGACGGCCCACGCCCACGAGGGCCAGCGCATCCTCATCCACGCCGGCAGCGGCGGGGTGGGGCACTTCGCGGTGCAGTTCGCCGCGTACTTCGGCGCGCACGTCACCACCACCGCCTCCGGGCGCAACGCCGCCTGGCAGCGCGAGCTCGGCGCGGCGGTCGTCATCGACTACACGACGACCCGCTTCGAAGACGTCGTCGGCGACGTCGATGTCGTCATCGACCTGGTCGGCGACGCGGCGGGCCGCGTCGGATCGCGGTCGCTGAGCGTCCTGCGACCGGGAGGACTCATCATCAACGTCCCCACCGGAAGCTGGCCCACCTTCGCGGAAGACGCCGCGGCCGCGAGCGTGCGGGCGAGCACGTACAAGGTGATTCCCGACGGCGGCGCGCTCGCCACCATCGGGCGCCTGCTCTCCTCCGGCGCCGTCGCGGTCTACATCGACGAGGTCTTCGACCTGGATGACGCCGCCGCCGCCCACCGGGCGCTGGAGGCGGGGCACACCCGCGGGAAGATCGTGCTCCGCGTCAGCGACGACTGATCGGGGCGAGGGCCGAACGCGCCGCCCGGGAGACCTCGTCCGCCACCGCCGCCAGCAGCGTCGAATGCAGGTTCCACTGCTGCCAGTACAGGGGCACGCGGATGCCGGGGCCCCCGAGCGGCAGCAGCGCTCCGGCAGCGACGGCGTCTCGCGCCTGATCGTCCGGCAGCATCCCCCACCCGATCCCCGAGCGCACCGCCGTCGCGAAATCCGCCGACGCCGGGATGAAGTGTCGCGGCGGGGAGGCGACGGACGCGCCCCGCTCCCGGATCCAGCGCGTCTGCAGGTCGTCCCGGCGGTCGAAGTCGACGACGGGCGCGTCCGCGAGCGCCTCGACGGTCGCGCCGGAGGGGAACCAGCGCCGGACGAACGCGGGCGTCGCGTAGGCCTCGTAGACCATCGCCCCCAGTGCGGAGACCGAACAGCCCGCTACCGGCGCGCTCTGGGCGGTGACGGCGGCCACCGCCGTGCCGTCGGAGAGAAGCCGTGCGGTGAAGTCCTGGTCGTCGCGGTGCACCTCGAACATGACGGGCAGACGCTCGGCGAGCCGCGCGAGCGGATCCAGGAACCACGTGGCGAGCGAGTCCGCGTTCACCGCCACCGACAGGCGCACCCGGCCGAGCAGGTCCTCGACGCCGAGCTCCGTGAGCGCCTCCTGCTCGAGCAACGCCTGCTGCCGGGCCAGCCGGACGATCGTCGCCCCCGCCTCGGTGGGTCGCGGCGGCTTCGCGCGCACGAGCAGGACGGCACCCAGGGCATCCTCCAGCGCCCGTATCCGCTGGCTCACGGCGGACGGGGTGACGTGCAGCCGGCGCGCGGCGGACTCGAAGGATCCCTCGTCCACGACGGCGAGCACCGTGGCGGCGAGATCCGGCGCAATCTTCATGAAGCCACGCTAATGCACATGAAGTAACCTGAGCTTCACTGAAGTGGGCGATCGCCGTATCGTCGCATCGTGATCACCTCGGCGCTCGCAGGTCTCGGCCTGGGCCTCTCCCTCATCATCGCGATCGGCGCGCAGAACCTCTTCGTGCTGCGGCAGGGCCTGCGCCGGCAGCACACCCTCGCGGTGGCGCTCGTGTGCATGTCCAGCGATTCCGCGCTGATCATCGCGGGCGTCGCCGGCATCGGTCTCGTCCTCGCCCAGCTGCCGTGGCTGATCACGGCCGTGCGGTGGGCGGGAGCGCTCTTCCTCGTGGGCTACGGCATCCTCGCGGCGCGACGCGCCTGGCGCGGCGAGGATGCCGGCGTGGCCGAGGTCGAGCGCTCCTATCGGCCCGCGGCGCAGGCGGGCGCGCCCGCAGCAACGACACGGACGGCGCCGCAGACGCGCAGGGCGGCGATCCTCTCGTGCGTGGCGCTGACCTGGCTGAACCCGCACGTCTATCTCGACACCGTGTTCCTGCTGGGGTCGATCGCGAACACCCACGGCGACGACCGGTGGTGGTTCGCCGTCGGGGCCGTGGCCGGCAGCGTGCTGTGGTTCACCGCTCTCGCCTACGGCGCCCGCCTGCTGGCGCCGCTCCTGCGCTCGCCCGCAGCGTGGCGTGCGCTCGACGCCGTCATCGCCGTCGTCATGGTGGCCCTGGGCGTCAGCCTCGTCTGGCCCGCCTGACGCTCGCGGCGCCCCTGACCCCTGCTCCCCTGTCACGAACCGCTCGCGGCGTCCCGCTCCCCTGTCACGAACCGCTCCCGGCGTCCCGCGGCCCGGGCGGTTCGTGACAGGGGACGGTGGCGTTCGCGCGAACCGCCCGCACGCAGGAAGGCCCCCGCCGGAGCGAGGGCCTTCCTGTCGTGACGATGCGTCAGAGCGCGTTGACGTCCAGCGGGATGCCGGGGCCGAACGTGGTCGACACGGCACCCTTCTGGATGTAGCGGCCCTTCGAGCTCGAGGGCTTGAGGCGCACGATCTCATCGAGCGCGGCCTTCAGGTTCTCGTCGAGCTGCTCGGCCGAGAACGAGGCCTTGCCGACCACGAAGTGGACGTTGGCGTGCTTGTCGACGCGGAACTCGATCTTTCCGCCCTTGATCTCCTCGACGGCCTTGGCCGGGTTGGGGGTCACGGTGCCGGTCTTCGGGTTCGGCATGAGGCCACGGGGGCCCAGCACCTTTCCGAGACGACCGACCTGGCCCATCAGCTCGGGCGTGGCGACGGCTGCGTCGAACGACGTGTAGCCGCCCGCGACCTTCTCGATGAGCTCGGCGCCGCCGACCTCGTCGGCGCCCGCAGCGATCGCCGCTTCGGCCGCGGGGCCGGTCGCGAAGACGATCACACGGGCGGTCTTGCCGGTGCCGTGGGGCAGGATGACGGTGCCGCGCACCATCTGGTCGGCCTTGCGGGGGTCGACGGCGAGCTTGAGCGCGACCTCGACGGTCGAGTCGAACTTCGCCGAACCGGTCTCCTTCGCCAGGGCGACGGCATCGGTGGGCGTGTAGAACGTGTCAGCGGCGATCTTCGCCGCGGCGGCCCGGTAGGCCTTGGACTTGGTAGCCATGGTCGTTATCCCCCTCAGTCCTCAACCGTGATGCCAATGGAACGGGCGGTGCCGGCGATGATCTTCGAGGCGGCCTCGATGTCATTCGCGTTCAGGTCGGGCTGCTTGGTCTGGGCGATCTCGCGCACCTGGTCCTTGGTGAGCTTGCCCACCTTGGTCGTGTGCGGCGTCTGCGAGCCCTTGGCGACGCCGGCGGCCTTCTTGATCAGCTCGGCTGCCGGGGGCGTCTTGAGGATGAACGTGAAGCTGCGGTCCTCGTAGACGGTGATCTCGACGGGGATGACGTTGCCGCGCTGGGCCTCGGTCGCCGCGTTGTACGCCTTGCAGAACTCCATGATGTTGACGCCGTGCTGACCGAGCGCGGGCCCGATCGGCGGCGCCGGGTTGGCGGCTCCGGCCTTGATCTGGAGCTTGATCAGGCCGGTCACCTTCTTCTTGGGTGCCATGTGTTTTCCTTTCGTCGAAACGGATGCCGCGGCATCCGCGTCTCCCGCGAACCCGGCCTTTCCGGGCAGCGGTACCGGCGCACTAGAGCTTCGTCACCTGATCGAAGCTCAGTTCCACCGGAGTCTCTCGTTCGAACAGCGAGACGAGGACCGTGAGCTTGCCGCTCTCGGGCTTGATCTCGCTGATCGTGCCGGGAAGGCCCGCGAACGAACCCTCCTTGATCGTGATCGTCTCGCCGACCTCGAAGTCGACCTCGGCCGGGATCGAGCGCGCCTGCGTCGGCGAGCCCTTCGCGGCACCCGACTTGGCGGCGGGCACGTCCTTCACCTCGACGAGGGACTTCAGCATGTTGAAGGCCTCCTCGAACCGCAGCGGCGTGGGGTTGTGCGCGTTGCCCACGAAGCCGGTGACACCCGGCGTGTGACGCACGACCGACCAGGTGTCCTCGTTGAGATCCATGCGCACGAGCACGTAACCCGGGATGCGCACGCGCGTGACCATCTTGCGCTGGCCGTTCTTGATCTCGACGACGTCCTCCATCGGGACCTCGATCTGGTAGATGTCGTCCTCGACCTCGAGCGTCGACTTGCGCTGCTCGATGTTGGCCTTCACCTTGCGCTCGAAGCCGGCGTAGGAGTGGATGACGTACCACTTGCCCGGCAGGACGCGCAGGTCGGCGCGGAACGCCTCGTACGGGTCGACCTCTTCGGGCTCCTCATCGGCGACGACGTCGCCCTCGGGCTCGGGGCCGTCGTAGGGCGCCACCTCGTCGGCGGCCTCCGCGTCGCGCTCGGCCGCCTCGTCGGCCAGATCGTCGGTGAGGACCTCGGCCGCGGCCTCGGCCTCGGCGGCCTCATCGATGTTCAGAGCGTCGTTCACGATCGCGTCGGCCTCCGGGTCGCTGACTTCCACGTCATCCTCGTCGGAGACGTTCTCGGGCTCGGCGTCCTCGTCGACCACGTGGAGGGCGACGTGCTCGGCCGGCTCGACCGAGCGCTCCTGGTCGGCGAGGATCGAGCCTTCCTGGGCTTCGTCGTCCTCGCTGGACTGCTCAGCGGCAGTCGCCCAGTCGGCGTCGTCGAGATGTCTGTCGGTCACAGGATCACTTCCGTCGTGCGGCGCCGTTCAACCGGCCCACCGCGCTGTCTCATCGGGCGCGTCGCACCCAGGTCTCAGGAGCCCACCAGCTGGCCGGGGGCGCCGAACACGACCGAGGCCATCCAGGAGAAGACGAAGTCGAGTCCGTAGACCACCGCCATCATGATCACGACGAACGCGAGCACGACCGCCGTGAACTTCAGCAGCTCCTGACGGGTGGGTGTGACGACCTTTCGCAGCTCGGCGAACACCTGGCGGATGAACAACGCGATGCGCGAGAAGATGTTCGGGCGCTTTCCGCCCGCCGACTTCCCGCCCGCCGCGACGATCTCGCCGTTCGGCTCGTCTTGGGCCACTGCACTCACCTGGATATACCTTTCGTGTGTCAGCTCGACGCTGACGCGCAGGGCGGACAGGAATCGAACCTGCAACCTGCGGTTTTGGAGACCGCTGCTCTGCCAATTGAGCTACCGCCCTAGAGGTCTTGCGACCTCGCGGACCCGCACTCGTCCGCCGTACGGAGTAGGGATCGACCCGAACGCCGGGCACGGCGAAAGAATGCAGTTTTCCACTGCACGCTCCAGTGTACGGCATGCCCCGTCGCGGTCGCGAACCGCTCTCAGTATTCGGCGATGCCGTAGCGGTCGGGCTCGGGCCCGAACGCGAAGGCGCGCCCGGTGAGGGTGTGGGGGGTGATCCGCACGTAGTTGTACTTCAGCGTCGGGACCCACGGGTGCAGCCCGAGGCCGCCGGCCGCCTCCACCTCGTCGGCGGTGTCGAGCCGCTTCGCCCACCCTCGCACGACGACGCTCCAGGCATCCGAGTCGGTATGGTCGTCGACTTCGAAGAGCACCTCGTCGTTGACGGTCAGCTCGAAGAGCTTGCTCCCCTCCGCCGTGCGGAAGTACAGCGCCCCGGCGTCCGCGACGTAGTTGACGGGGAAGATGTCGAGCACGTCGCCGACGTTCGTGACGAGCCTGCCCAGCTGCTGCGTGCGCAGCCGCTCCCAGCACTCCTTGTCGTTGAGCCGGGCGACGGCATCCTGCGTCTCGTCCATGGGCGGACCTCCTCTCCCTATGGTGGCGCGGATGCCGCGGCTCCGCTACGCCCGGCGCCGTGCAAAAACTACGGACCGACGCGCACGAGCTTCTTGTTGACGAACTCGTCGGCCGCGAGCAGACCCATCTCGCGCGACGTGCCGCTGCGCTTGACGCCGCCGAAGGGCAGCTCCGGCGAGTCGGCCAGGACGAGGTTGACGTAGACCATCCCCGCCTCGAGCCGGTCGGCCATGCGCTGGGCCTGCGCCTCGTCGGTCGTGAAGACGTACGATCCCAGCCCGAAGGGCGTGCCGTTGGCGACCTCGAGGGCCTCCTCCTCGCCCGAGACGCGGTAGACGACCCCGACGGGCCCGAAGAACTCCTCCCGGTAGGCATCCATCTCCGGGGTCACCCCCGTGAGCACCGTCGCCGGATAGAAGGCCCCGTCGCGGGTGCCGCCGGTCACGAGCTCCGCCCCCTGCGCGAGGGCCCTCTGCACCTGCTCGTCGAGGCGCTCCGCGGCGGCGAGGGACGACAGGGGGCCGAGGACGGTGTCCTCGGCGAACGGGTCGCCGAGCGTCGAGGCGGCCATCGCCGCGGCGAACTTCTCCACGAAGGCGTCGTAGAGCCCGTCGACGACGATGAAGCGCTTGGCCGCGTTGCACGACTGCCCGTTGTTGTCCAGGCGCGCATCGACGGCGGCGCGCACCGCCGCGTCCAGATCGTCGGTGGCGAGCAGGATGAACGGGTCCGACCCGCCGAGCTCGAGCGCGACCTTCTTCAGGTGGCGACCGGCCTGCTCCGCCACGGCCGAGCCCGCGCGCTCCGATCCGGTCACCGACACTCCCTGCACGCGAGGGTCGGCGATGATCGCCGCCGCCTGGTCGTTCGTGACGTAGAGGTTCACGTACACGCCCTCGGGGAATCCGGCATCCCGGTACATGGCCTCGATCGCCGCGGCCGACTCGGGGCACTGGGGGGCGTGCTTGAGCAGGATCGTGTTGCCGAGGGCGACGTTCGGTGCGGCGAAGCGGGCGACCTGGTAGTAGGGGAAGTTCCAGGGCATGATGCCCAGGAGCACGCCGAGCGGCGAGCGGCGGATGACCGCGCTCCCCTCCCCGAGGATGTCGATCGGCTGGTCGGCCGTGATCGCCTCGATGTTGTCGGCGTAGAACTCCGTGATGTCGGCGGCGAAGTCCACCTCGCCCTCCGCCGCCGCGAGGGGCTTGCCCATCTCCCGCACGATGATCGCGGCGAGGTCGTCGCGGCGCTCGCGGTGCAGCTCGGCCACCCGTCGCAGCAGGTCGGCGCGCTCGGCGGGGGCGCTCCCGCGCGCCCATCCGCGGTACGCCCCGTCGGCGGCCCCGACCGCCGCCTCGACCTGCGCATCGGTGAACGTCGGGTACGTGGACAGGGTCTCCCCCGTGGCCGGGTTGACGACGGCGTAGTCGGTCATGATCGCTCCGTTCCCGATCGCCGTCAGCCGACGGGGATCAGTGTGTACTTGGTCGAGAGGTACTCGTGGATGCCTTCGAGGCCGCCCTCGCGGCCGACCCCGGACTGCTTCACTCCCCCGAAGGGCGCCGCGGCGTTGGAGAGGACCCCGACGTTCAGGCCCATCATGCCCGTCTCCAGACGGTCGATCATCCGGTGGCCGCGGGCGAGATCCCGGGTGAAGACGTACGAGACGAGCCCGTATTCGGTGTCGTTGGCGAGCCGGACGGCCTCCTCCTCGGTCTCGAAGGTCGAGATCGCGAGCACCGGCCCGAAGATCTCCTCCCGCAGGATCGCACTCCCCGGCGCCACGTCCGACACGACCGTCGGGGCGAAGAACGTGCCCTCGCCCTCGATGGCCTCGCCGCCGGTGAGCACGCGTGCGCCCCGGTCGACGGCGTCGGCAACGAGGTCGGATGCCTTGACCACCGCCCTCTCGTCGATGAGCGGTCCGATCTGGACCCCGTCCTCGGTACCGCGGCCCACGCGCATCGCCGCGACGCGCTCCGTGACCCGCGCCGCGAACGCCTCGGCGATGTCCGCGTGCACGATGAAGCGGTTGGCGGCGGTGCAGGCCTGACCGATGTTGCGGAACTTCGCCGCCATCGCCCCGTCCACGGCCTCGTCGAGATCGGCGTCCTCGAAGACGACGAAGGGCGCGTTGCCTCCGAGCTCCATCGACACCCGCAGCACGCCCTCGGCCGCCTGCGCGATCAGCTTGCGCCCCACGGGGGTCGAGCCCGTGAACGACATCTTGCGCAGCCGCGGGTCGGCGATGATCGGAGCCGAGACGTCCCCCGACGCGGTCGTCGTGATGACGTTGACGACGCCGGCGGGAAGCCCCGCCTCCTGCAGGATCGACGCGAACAGCAGCGTCGTCAGCGGCGTCAGCTCCGCGGGCTTGATCACCACGGTGCATCCGGCCGCGAGCGCGGGAGCGATCTTGCGCGTCGCCATCGCGAGCGGGAAGTTCCACGGCGTGATGAAGAAGGAGGGGCCGACCGGCCGCTGCGAGACGACCATCCGGCCCGTCCCCTCCGGATTGAGTCCGTACCGGCCGTTGATCCGGACGGCCTCCTCGCTGAACCAGCGCAGGAACTCGCCCCCGTACGTCACCTCCCCCCGCGCCTCGGCGAGCGGCTTGCCCATCTCCAGCGTCATCAGCAGAGCCAGGTCGTCGGCCCGCTCCCGGACGAGGTCGAACGCGCGGCGGAGCAGGTCGCTGCGCGTGCGCGGCGCGGTCGCCGCCCACGCCTCCTGCGCCGCGACCGCCGCATCGAGCGCGCGGATCCCGTCCTCCGGACCGGCGTCGGCGATCGTCTTCACGACGGCGTTCGTCGAGGGATCGCGGACATCGAACGTGCGACCGCCCGCGGCATCCACCCATTCCCCTCCGATGAACAGGCCCGAGGGGACGGAGGCGAGCAGGTCGGCTTCGGCCTGGGAGGTGGAAATCATCGGATCGACTCCTTGCGTGCGCGTCGTGCGCTGATCGGTGCATCGAGGGACAGGGTCTCGCCCCGGAAGAAGGCGGGACTGCGGAAGCGCTGGATCACCATGATCACGAATCCGAGACCGATGATGGCGACACCGAGCACGAAGACGCTGCCGAGGCCGAACCACTCCGTGCCGCTGCCGTAGTCGGGGTCCATGCTCTCGACGAGGGTGATGCCGAACAGCGCGACGAGGATGATCCCGCCCACGAGCGGGAAGAGCAGCGTGAAGAAGACGCTGCGCGTCGAGTCGAACCACTGCTTGCGGAAGTACCAGACGCACGCGAACGCCGTGATGCCGTAGTAGAAGCAGATCATGAGGCCGAGCGTCGTGATCGTGTCCCACAGCACGTTCTCGTTGACGAACCGCATGACCGCGTAGAAGACCGACGCGATGACGGCCGAGACGATCGTGGCGTAGCCGGGCGTGAAGAAGCGCGGGCTGACCGCGGCGAACCTCTTCGGCAGCGCTCCGTAGTGTCCCATCGCCAGGAGCGTGCGGGCCGGGGAGACGAACGTCGACTGCAGCGACGAGACGGAGCTCGTGAGCACCGCGAGCGAGACGAGGAACGCGAGCGGGCCGAGGATCGGGCCGCTGAGGAAGAAGAACACGTTCGCCTGGATGTCCTCGTTGCCCAGGCCCAGCTCGCCCGCGCCGATCCCGGCGAAGGCGAGCAACGAGATGGAGATGAGCAGGTACAGCACGACGATCGTGATGACGGTGAGGGTGGCGGCGCGGCCCGGGGTCTTCTCCGGGTCCTTCGTCTCCTCGTTCATCGTGAGGGTGACATCCCACCCCCAGAAGATGAAGATCGACAGCGACAGACCCGCAACGACGGCGGTGAAGGAGCCGACGGCGAACGGGTCGAACCACGAGAGGTTCGGCGGCGATGCGTCGAACGCGTTGCCCTGCGCGACGTGCACGAAGGCGGCGATCGCGAAGATCACGAGCACCAGCACCTGGAAACCCACGAGGAAGTACTGCAACTTCTGCGTCGTCTGCATGTCGCGGTACGAGATCGTCGTCGCGCCCAGCATGAACAGCAGGCACACCACGACGTTGATGACCGGGTTGAAGGCGAGGTCGGCGATGGAGCCTCCCGCCTGCGCGATCTGGTCGATGAGCAGGAAGAAGAACTCGACGGCGATCCCCGCGAGGTTCGACAGCACGAGGATCGTCGCGGCGATCAGGCCCCACCCGGCCATCCACCCGACCCACGGCCCGAAGGCCCGCGATGCCCAGGTGAAGGAGGTGCCCGAGTCGGGCATCTGCCGGTTGAGCTCGCGATACCCGAACGCCACGAGCAGCATCGGGATGAAGCCGATGAGGATGATGGCGGGCACCTGGAAGCCCACCTCCGACACCGTCGGACCGAGGGCCGCGGTGAGGGTGTAGGCGGGGGCGATGCACGAGATGCCGATGACGACCGCGCCGATGAGTCCGACGGCGCCGGCGCTCAGCCCCTTCTTCGACAGCCCGCCGGTGATCGGGTCGCCCGTCAGGGGCGTCTTGTCGGTGGTGCTCATCGGTGTGCTCCTTCGGGGGTGCGGGTGCGCGGGACCACGATCATCGGGACGGGCAGCTCACGCAGCATTTTCGCCGCCGTCGAGCCGAGGAACAGGCGCCGGGGCTGGGCGAGGCGGCTCGAGCCGACCATCACGATCTCGCCGGGCTCCCAGTCGAGGTTCGCGACGGCCTCCTCGATGCTCTCGCCCGCGGCGACGGATGCCGTGGCATCCACCCCCTCGGGAAGCTCCGCCCGTGCCTGCTGCAGCACGCGGTCGGCGTGCGCCGTGCCCGCCAGCCGGATCACGCCGGTGTCGACGCCCGAGGGCATGTCGACCGCGACGAGGGAGACGAGGCGCAGGGGCGCCCCCGTGGCGGCGGCCAGCGCCACCGCCTCGTCGAGCAGCGCGTCGGCGCCGGGCTTCGTGCCCACCGCAGCCGTGATGCGGCTGACGGCGGCGTCGACCTCGGCGGCCCCCGCGGGCGCGAGCACGACCGGCACCGTCGAGGAGTGCAGGAGCTCGTTGGCGACCGCGCCGAGGCCGAACCGTCCGCCGCGGGTGCCGCGGGCGGCTCCCACCACGATGTAGTCGGCGTGCAGGTCGGTCGCGGCATCCACGAGACCCTGCGCGAACGACTCGGCGTAGCGCAGGTGCGTGCCGTGCTCGATGCCGGCAGAGATCCGCGCCGAGGCCTCGGCGAGCCACTGGGCGGCCTGTTCGCGCACGAAGGCGTCGTACCCCGCGTCGGGCGGCACGACCGCGCCCCGTCCCTCCTCGGGCAGCACCATGACCAGCTCGACCCGCCCTTCCGCCGCGCGGGCGAGGCGGAAGGCGAGCCGCGCGGCGTCGTGGCCGGCGTCGGTGGCCGTGTAGCCGACGACGAATACGGGTGCGCTCATGCGCGGGCCTCCTCGATGATGTGGGCGGCCGCCTCGCGGCCCATGCGGATCGCACCGTCGACGTGCTGGTAGCCCGCGCCGGCCAGATCGCTGCACGCGAAGTGGATGGGGCCGACGGGCGTGCGCAGGTCCGCGCCGTAACGGGAGAGGCCGCCGAGGTCGAAGCTCGCGGCGTAGGCGCCCCGCGTCCACTCCTCCGCCCCCCAATCGCTCTCGTAGTACACGACGGGGTCCTTCGCCTCGGGGCCGTAGTAGTGCGAGAGCGACTCCAGGATGCGCTCGCGGCGCTCCTCGGCGCTCAGACGGAAGAGATCGTCGGCGGTCTGGTCCGAGACGAAGCCGACGAGCGTTCCCCGGGAATCCCCGTGGTTGGTGTTGTCGTACGCCTCGTGCGCGAGCTCGTAGGGGCTGAACGCCGTGCCCGAGAGCCCCTTCTCGCGCCAGAACGGCGTCTCGTAGACAGCGTGCACCTTGATGACGAAGCCCATCGACAGGTGCTGGTGCATCTGGTGCTGCAGGCGCGGCAGCGGGGGCTCGAAGGAGATCCGCGCGTAGAGGGTGGGCGCGAGGGCCAGGATCGCGAAGCGCGCGCGGACGGTCATCCCGTCGGCGATGGCGGTGACCCCGGCATCCGTCGTCTGCAGCGTGCGCACGGGCTGACCGGTGAAGACGTCGGCGCCGAGCCGCTCGGCCAGCAGGAGCGGCACCTGCTGCAGGCCGCCGACGACCCGCTTGTCGAGGATGAAGTCGGCGTCGACGAGGTGCGAGTACGAGCCGGCGGAGGCCGCCATGAGCAGGGACTGCAGCAGGGAGAACGTGTGCGTGGGCTTGGTCAGCATCGCCGAGCCGGTCGCGAAGGCGAGGTTGCGGACGGCCTCGTCGTCGTCGGTCTGGGCGCGCAGCCACGCGTCCCACGAGATCCGGTCCCATTCCGCCGCCTTCTCGTGCGCCCAGGGGCGGTCGGGGTCGATCTCGGCCACCATCGCATCGAGTCGCTCGGTGATCTCGGCGATCACGCGCTCGGTCGCGGGCGCGACGGGGAACATCTCCCCGCGGAAGCGGCGCGCGACGCCGTCGGGTCCGATGTACACGCTGTCGCCCTCGCGGAACCGGCTGTAGGTCTCCAGTCCCAGCTCGGCGATCGTGTCGATGAGGGCGTCCTGATCCGGCGAGACCCACTGGCCGCCGATCTCCAGGAGCGCGCCGTCGATCTCGTCGGTCCACAGCCGTCCGCCGATGCGGTCGCGCGCCTCGAGCACGGCGACGGAGAGGCCGGCCTTGCGCAGGTCGTTCGCGGCCGTCAGGCCCGCCGCGCCCGCCCCGATGACGACGACGTCACGGGTGATCTCGTTCATGCGTTCGCGCTCCCTTGTCTCAAGCGGCGGCGAGGGCGGACTCGAGCACGTCGAGCCCCTCGTTCAGCAGGGCGTCGGAGATGGTGAGGGGAGGAAGGAAGCGGATGACGTTGCCGTCCGTGCCGCACGTCAGGACGATGACCCCTTCCGCGATGCATGCGCGTGCGACCCGGGCCGTGAGGGCGCCGTCGGGCTCGCCGGTCGCCGGATCCACGAACTCCGCCGCGATCATGGCGCCGTGCCCGCGCACATCGCCGACGCGGGGGTCGCGCTCCTGGAGCGCGGTCAGCCTCGAGGTCAGCAGCGCGCCGATCTCGGCGGCGCGCTCGAGCAGGCCGTCCTCCTCGTAGGTCTCGATCGCGGCGAGCGCCGCCACGCACGCGAGCGGGTTGCCCCCGTATGTGCCGCCCAGGCCGCCGGTGTGGGCGGCATCCATGATCTCGGCGCGGCCCGTGACGGCCGACAGCGGAAGGCCGTCGGCGATGCCCTTCGCCGTGACGACGAGGTCGGGGACGATGCCGAAGTGCTCGCTCGCGAACCACCGGCCGGTCCGGGCGAAGCCCGTCTGCACCTCGTCGGCGATGAAGACGACCCCGTTGTCGCGGCACCAGTCCACGAGCGCATTCAGGAAGCCGTCGGCGGGCACGATGAACCCGCCCTCCCCCTGGATCGGCTCGATGATGACCGCCGCCACGTTCTCGGCGCCCACCTGCTTCTCGATCTGCGTGATCGCGCGGGCCGCGGCGGCGGGCCCGGTGAGCCGGTCGTGGAACGGGTAGGAAAGCGGCGCGCGGTAGACCTCCCCCGCGAACGGGCCGAAGCCGTGCTTGTAGGGCATGTTCTTGGCCGTGAGCGCCATCGTGAGGTTGGTGCGCCCGTGGTAGGCGTGGTCGAAGGCGACGACGGCCTGGCGCCCCGTGTGCTTGCGGGCGATCTTCACGGCGTTCTCGACCGCTTCCGCGCCGGAGTTGAACAGGGCGGAGCGCTTCTCATGGTCTCCCGGCGTGAGCCTGTTGAGGGCTTCCGCCACGGCGACGTACGACTCGTAGGGCGACACCATGAAACAGGTGTGGGTGAACCGCGCGACCTGTTCGGTCACCGCCGCCACGACGCGCGGGTTGGCGTTCCCGGCCGTCGTGACCGCGATGCCCGACCCCAAGTCGATGAGCGAATTGCCGTCGGCGTCGACGACCACCCCGCCGCCCGCAGCGACGGCCGCGATCGGCACCGTGTGCCCGACGCCCGCGGCGACGGCGGCGGCCTTGCGATCCAGGACGGCCCGCGATCGAGGGCCGGGAAGGCCGGTGACGAGCCGGCGCTCCTGAGGCAGAGAGGGGCCCCCGACAGGGGCCGTGACGGGGGCGTCGGTGATGCTCATGAGCGCGAGCGTAGGGCGACCGACCGCGCGCGGCATCCGCCATCCTGTATGAATATCGCGCCACACCTGTACAGGGTGTACACCTGAAACATGGCCACGGATGCTCCCACCCCGACACTTCGCGCGCTGCTGTCGCGTGCGGAGTTGACGCTGCGCCTCGCCATCCCGGCGAGCGCGCTGGCGCCCGACTCGCTCGATCGCCCCATCCGCTGGGTGCACAGCTCCGACCTGGCCGACCCCACTCCCTTCCTCTCCGAGGGCCTCGCCCTCCTCACGACGGGCACGCAGTTCGCCGACTTCGAGGAGGACAACGGATACGCCGCCTATGTGACGCGCCTCACCGCGCGCGGCGTCGTCGCGCTGGGATTCGGCACCGAGGTCGTGCGCGCGGGCATCCCCGAACGGCTCGCCGCCGCGTGCGAGAGTGCGGGACTCCCCCTGTTCGAGGTGCCCTACCGCACGCCGTTCATCGCGATCGCGCGGGCGAACGCCGAGGCCATCGCCGCGCAGGCGTACGCGCGACGCAGCTGGTCGCTGTCCGCCCAGCACGCCATCGCCCTCGCCGCCTTCCGCAGCGACGGGCTCGGGGCGACGCTCGCCGAGCTGTCGCACCAGATCGGCGCATGGGTCGGGCTCTTCGACGCCGCCGGGCAGCTGCGCCGATCGCACGGCGACAGCGACGACGCCGCGCCCCCCGACGTGGCGGAAGAGGCACGGCGTGTGCTCCGGCGCGGCGCGCGCGCGTCATCCACCCTGCGCGTCGGCGAGCGCGGCTTCACCCTGCAGACCCTGGGGCGCAGCGGCGAGCTGCGGGGCGTCGTCGCGGTGGAGGGCGACCTCGATCAGGAGGCCCGCGGCGTCGTCACCGCGGTGATCGCCATGGCGGACCTGGCCCTCGAACAGGGCCGAGACCTGTCCCGTGCACGGGCGCAGCTGCGCTCGAGCCTCATGCATCTGCTCATCGCGGGGCACGTCCCGGGCGCGCGGCGGGTGGCGCGCGGGCTCTGGGGCGGCCTTCCCCCGGCCCCGGTCGTCGTCGCACTCACGGACACGACCCCCGTGCGTCGCGATGCCCTGCGCGAAACCCTCGAGGGGGCGGGCGCAGACGGGGGGCCCAGCCTGCTCTTCGGGAGGATCGAGGACGGCCTGGTCATCACGTGCGGCGCCGCCGACACCGCCGCGCAGCAGGCGATCGCGGATGCCGCGGCCGAGCACGAGCTGAGCGTCGGGCTGTCCGATCCGGTGCCGTGGGAGCGCTTCGCGGCGGGCCTCGGACAGGCGCGCATCGCCCGGGCGCGGGTGAGCGGCACCGGCGTCGCGCGGTTCGGCGACGCCGTCAGCGGCGGCATCCTCTCGCTCGTCGATCGGACCGCGGCCCGCGAGGTCGCACGCGCGCGGCTCGCCCCGGTGCTGCATCATGACGAGGCTGCCGGCACCGACCTCGTGGGTACGCTGCGCGCGTGGCTCGAGAACGACGGGAGCGGCCAGGCGAGCGCGGCGGCCCTCGGCATCCATCGTCACACCCTCCGCGCCCACGTCGCGCTCGCGTCGCGCCTGCTCGGCGTCGACCTCGCCTCGTTCACCGCGCGCGCCGAGCTCTGGAACGACCTGCGCGCGCTCGAGTGACGGCGACCGCCCCACCGCCGCCCGCCCGGGGCGGCCCTCAGGCCGGCGCGTGCGACCGCAGGAACTCGTACACCTCGGTGGTGTCCACGCCGGGGAACGCGCCGGTGGGCAGCGTGGCCAGCAGGGTGCGGGGCGTGCGGACGTTGGGCCAGGCCTGATCGCGCCACTCCGCCTCGAGCTCGGCGGGCGCCCGCCGGCAGCACACCTCGACCGAGTGCTTCGAGACCCCGCGGTTGTTCGTGTCGCGCCCGAGGAACCACTTGGTGTCATCGAAGCGCACGCCGACGCTCACGGAGTGCGCGCCCTCGCTGGAGTGCTCGACGCGGGCCGTGCACCAGTAGGTGCCGTTGCCGGTGTCGGTGTACTGGTAGTACGGGTTGAACCGGTCGTCGACGTCGAACACGACGCGGCTCGTCCACCGGCGGCAGCACATCTGCCCCTCGATCGATCCCAGCCGGTCGGTCGGGAAGTTCACGTCGTCGTTCTCGTAGGCCTTCGTGATCGTGCCCGACTCGTGCACCTTCAGGAAGTGCACGGGGATGCCCAGGTGCACGCTCGCGAGATTCGTGAACCGGTGGGCGGCCGTCTCGTACGACACGGAGTAGGCGTCGCGGAGGTCCTCGATCGAGATGGCCTTGGCGGCCTTGGCCTCGGCCAGGAACGGCACGGCGTGCGCCTCGGGGATCAGCAGGGCGCCCGTGAGGTAGTTCGTCTCCACCCGCTGTCGCAGGAACTCGGCGTAGCTGCGCGGCTCGGAGTGGCCGAGGATCCTGCTCGAGAGCGCCTGGAGCACCGCCGTGCGCGGGTCGGCCTTCGCCGCGATCCTGCTCGACAGGTACAGGCGCCCGTGGCGGAGGTCGGCGACGCTTCTGGTCGTCTGCGGGAGATCCGGGACGTAGTGCAGCGTGAATCCCAGGTGCGCGGCGATGTCGGACGCCGTGCGCTGCGTCAACGGGCCGCCGGGGTGGCCCACCGCCTCGAGGATCCGCCCCGCCTGCTCCTCGAGCTCGGCGAAGTAGTTGTCCTGCCTGCGCATCAGGTGCCGCAGATCGACGTTCGCGCGCCGGGCCTCCTCCGGTGTCGCGGCCCGCTCGTCGCGGAGGCGATCGATCTCCCCCTGCAGGGCGAGCATCGCCCGCAGCATGTCGTCGGGGACCGCCTTGCCGATCCGGAACGACGGGATGCCGAGGGCCTGGAACGTCTGCCCCTTCATCGCGCGCTCGAGGGCGATCTCGAGCGACGCGCGCTCATCGAGGGGCTCCGCCTCCAGCAGCGCGTCGATGCTGACCCCGAGCGCCTTCGCGATCGCCCGCAGCAGCGTGAGCTTCGGCTCACGCTTGCCGGTCTCGATCATGGACAGCTGGCTCGGGGCCCGCTCGACGGCGCCGGCGAGCGACTCCAGGGTCATCCCGCGCGCAGTGCGCAGCTGCCGGATGCGGCGACCGATCGTGAGCGCGTCGGCCTCGGCATCCTCGTCTTCGGTGACTTCTGCGATCGCCATGGCGGGGATTCTGTCACGGACGAAGAAGAATGCGCAAACTTCTCCCCTCGAATCTTCATTCTCGCCCCGCGACTTCACAGATAGTGGCTTCACGACCACCTGCGCGGAGCCTCACCGCCCCCGCATCCAACGAAGGAGAGCTCGAATGTCGATCCAGGCCACCCCCGGAAACCCGCCGCTGCGCGCCGGAGACCAGACCCAGACCGCCGCCGAGCTGCAGCAGGAGTGGGACACCGACCCGCGGTGGGACGGGGTCTCGCGCACCTACTCGGCCGACGACGTCATCCGCATCCGCGGCACCGTCCGCGAGGATGCGACCCTGGCCCGCCGGGGAGCCGAGAGCCTCTGGAACCTGCTCCACACGGAGGACTACATCCGCGCACTCGGGGCATACACGGGCGGGCAGGCCGTGCAGCAGGTCAGGGCCGGGCTGAAGGCCATCTACCTGAGCGGATGGCAGGTCGCCGCCGACGGCAACCTGGCCGGCCAGACCTACCCCGACCAGTCGCTGTACCCCGCCAACTCGGTGCCCGCGGTCGTGCGCCGCATCAACAACGCC
The DNA here is from genome assembly GCF_044542535.1 of Microbacterium sp. NPDC078428. Taxonomy (NCBI): domain Bacteria; kingdom Bacillati; phylum Actinomycetota; class Actinomycetes; order Micrococcales; family Microbacteriaceae; genus Microbacterium; species Microbacterium sp. NPDC078428. The sequence continues at coordinate 559,647 of NZ_JBITUP010000001.1, read as the reverse complement.
CTGCTGCGGCAGGACCAGCTCGAGCACGCCGAGGGTTCGGTCACGCAGGACTGGATGGCGCCCATCGTCGCGGATGCCGAGGCCGGCTTCGGCGGACCGCTCAACGCCTTCGAGCTGGCGCAGTCGCTCATCGCCTCCGGAGCCGCCGGCATCCACTGGGAGGACCAGCTCGCGAGCGAGAAGAAGTGCGGTCACCTGGGCGGCAAGGTGCTCGTGCCGACGCAGCAGCACATCCGCACCCTCAACGCCGCGCGCCTGGCCGCCGACGTCGCGGGAGTGCCCACCGTCATCATCGCCCGCACCGATGCGCTCGCGGCCGACCTCCTCACGAGCGACGTCGACCCGCGCGACCGGGAGTTCACCACCGGCGAGCGCACGAGCGAGGGCTTCTACCGCGTGCGCCCCGGGCTGGATGCCGTGATCAGCCGCGGTCTGGCGTTCGCGCCCTATGCCGACCTGATCTGGGTCGAGACGGGAGAGCCCGACATCGAGCTCGCCCGCGCCTTCGCCGCGGCGATCCACGCGGAGTACCCCGGGAAGCTGCTGGCCTACAACTGCTCGCCGAGCTTCAACTGGAAGCGGCACCTCGACGACGCGCAGATCGCGACGTTCCAGCAGGAGCTGGCCGACCTCGGCTACAAGTTCCAGTTCATCACCCTCGCCGGCTTCCACGCGTTGAACTACTCCATGTTCGACCTGGCCCAGGGCTACGCCGAGCGCGCCATGAGCGCCTATGTCGAGCTGCAGGAGGCCGAGTTCGCCGCCGAGGCGCGCGGATACACCGCGACCAGGCATCAGCGGGAGGCCGGGACCGGCTACTTCGACGTCGTCTCCACCGCGCTCAACCCCGACAGCGCGACCCTCGCCCTCGTGGGATCCACCGAGGCCCAGCAGTTCCACTGATCCGACTCATCGAGGACGTCTGCACGACGCCGCGGCGCCTCGCCGCTCCCGCGGGTCGCCATCCGCACCACGGCCCGTGCAGACGTCCTCCCACTCGACAGGAAACGACCATGACCCTCATCGCCCCTCCCCCGACCGCACCGACGACCCCGACCACTGGGGCACCCGCCGGGTTCGAGATCCTCGGGACCATGCACGAGCGCTTCGACGAGATCCTCACCCCGGATGCCGTCGCCTTCGTCGCGGCGCTGCACGCCCGCTTCGGCGGTCGGCGCCACGACCGGCTCGCGGCCCGCATGCGGCGCCGGTTCGAGATCGGCAACGGCCGCGACCCGGGCTTCCGCGACGACACCGCCCACATCCGCGAGGACACGCAGTGGCGGGTCGCCGGCGCCGGCCCCGGGCTCGAGGACCGCCGGGTCGAGATCACCGGGCCGACCGACCCGAAGATGACGATCAACGCCCTGAACTCGGGTGCGAAGGTGTGGCTGGCCGATCAGGAGGATGCCACGAGCCCCACCTGGCGGAACGTCGTCGGGGGCCAGCTCGCCCTGCGCGACGCGATCCGCGGGCAGCTCGCCTTCACGAGCCCCGAGGGCAAGCGCTACGAGGTCACGGCCGAGCGCACACCGACCATCGTGATGCGCCCCCGCGGGTGGCACCTGAGCGAGGCCCACATGGAGTACACCGACCGCGCCGGTCGCCGGATGACGGCATCCGGTTCGCTCGTGGACTTCGGGCTGTACTTCTTCCACAACGCCCGCGCGCTCGTGGATGCCGGGCGCGGACCGTACTTCTACCTGGCGAAGCTGGAATCGTCCGAGGAGGCGGGGCTGTGGGACGACGTGTTCACCTTCAGCGAGGACTACGTCGGCCTGCCCCACGGCACGGTGCGGGCCACGGTGCTGATCGAGACGCTGCCCGCCGCGTTCGAGATGGAGGAGATCCTGTTCGAGCTGCGCGACCACTGCGCGGGGCTGAACGCCGGCCGCTGGGACTACATCTTCTCGATCATCAAGAACTACCGGGGTCGCGGCGCCCGGTTCGTGATGCCGGACCGCAGCGAGGTGACGATGACCGTGCCCTTCATGAGGGCGTACACCGAGCTGCTGGTGAAGACATGCCACGCCCGCGGCGCGCACGCGATCGGCGGCATGAGCGCGTTCATCCCGAACCGTCGCGACCCGGAGGTGACGGCGCGGGCGTTCGAGAAGGTCGCCGCGGACAAGAAGCGCGAGGCGGGCGACGGGTTCGACGGCACCTGGGTCGCGCACCCCGACCTCATCCCCACCGCGATGGCGGAGTTCGACGCGGTGCTGGGCGACCGCCCGAACCAGCTCGACCGCCGGCGCGAGGACGTCGCCGTGACGGCATCCGATCTCCTGGACGTGCACATCGGCCTGCCCATCACCGAGGCCGGCGTGCGGGGCAACGTGTCGGTGGCGATCCGCTACCTCGAGGCGTGGCTGCGGGGTCAGGGCGCCGTCGCGATCGACGACCTCATGGAGGATGCCGCGACGGCCGAGATCTCCCGCTCGCAGATCTGGCAGTGGATCCACCAGGACCGCGAGCTCGCCGACGGCACGCGCATCACCCGCGAGTACGTCGAGGGGCTCATCGACGACGTGCTGGATGCCGCGCCGCGCGCCGAGGGCGATCGGTTCGACGACGCCGCCGACATCTTCCGGGAGGTGGCCCTCCGCGAGGAGTTCCCCGCCTTCCTGACGCTGACGGCCTACGCGCGGCACCTCGTCGAGCTCTGACCGGGCACCGAGACACCGCTTCTGCGGCGAGCCACCACGCGACGCGTGGGGTTTCGCCGCAGAAGCGGTGTTTCGTGCGGCGCGCCGGGCGCAGCCCGCGCTCCCGGGCCGGCGCGAGCGCGCGGTGTACCACCGCCGCGGCATACGCGGCCGACTACGCTTCATTGCGTGACCGAACGCGCTCCTCTCTCCCGCAAGCTGTCCGCGATCGCCGAATCGGCGACCCTCAAGGTCGACGCCAAGGCGAAGGCCCTGCAGGCGGCGGGGCGCCCGGTCATCTCCTACGCGGCGGGCGAACCCGACTTCGCGACGCCGCAGTTCATCGTGGATGCCGCGGCCGAGGCCCTGCACGACCCGGCCAACTACCGCTACACCCCCGCAGCGGGGCTCCCCGTGCTGCGCGAGGCGATCGCCGCCAAGACCCTCCGCGACTCCGGTCTCGAGGTCGACCCCTCGCAGATCGTCGTGACCAACGGCGGCAAGCAGGCCGTCTACCAGGCGTTCCAGACCGTCGTGAACCCCGGCGACGAGGTCCTGCTGCCCGCCCCCTACTGGACGACCTATCCCGAGGCGATCGCCCTCGCCGACGGCGTGCCGGTCGAGGTGTTCGCCGGCGCCGACCAGGAGTACAAGGTCACGGTCGACCAGCTCGAGGCGGCCCGCACCGACCGCACGACCGTGCTCGTCTTCGTCTCTCCCTCCAACCCCACCGGCGCGGTCTACACGCCCGAGGAGACGAAGGCGATCGGCGAATGGGCGCTGGCGCACGGCATCTGGGTGATCACTGACGAGATCTACCAGAACCTCGTCTACGAGGGCGCCCGTGCCGTGTCGATCGTGGAGGCGGTTCCCGAGGTCGCCGGCCAGACCCTTCTCGTCAACGGCGTCGCGAAGACCTATGCGATGACCGGCTGGCGGGTGGGCTGGATGACGGGACCCAAGGACGCGATGAAGCTGGCCGGGAACCTGCAGTCCCACCTCTCGAGCAACGTCAACAACATCGCCCAGCGCGCGGCGCTCGCCGCACTGACCGGCCCGCAGGACGAGCCGGAGGCGTTCCGCACCGCCTTCGACCGGCGCCGCTCGCTCATCGTCGCCGAGCTGTCGAAGATCGACGGGATCACGGTGCCCACACCGCTCGGCGCCTTCTACGTCTACCCCGACGTCTCGGGCCTGCTCGGTCGCGAGTGGGCGGGCACGACGCCGACGACATCGCTCGAGCTCGCCGACCTCATCCTGGAGCAGGCCGAGGTCGCCGTCGTGCCCGGCGAGGCGTTCGGCCCGAGCGGCTACCTGCGCCTGTCCTACGCGCTCGGCGACGAGGCACTTCTCGAAGGCATCCAGCGCCTGCAGCGACTGTTCGCCTGAGCGCGCCGGGCGCGGCGCACCCCGTGCGCCCGGCGCTACGGCGTGGGCGCGGCTAGAGCTCGACGCCCACCAGCACGGGCTCGGGCTGCAGGATGAGCCCGAACTCGGAGGCGACCCGGCCCTGGATGAACCGGGCCAGCTCCGCGAGCTCGGCGGCGCTCGCGCCACCGCGATTGGTCAGGGCCAGTGCGTGCTTGCTCGAGAGCGCCGCCCTCGAGCGAGGCAGCCTGAAGCCGCGGCGGAGCCCGGCGTGCTCGATCAGCCAGGCCGCGCTGATCTTGACGTCGGGCGAGGACCCGACCGGAGCCGGGACGACGCCGTGGTACGCGGAGAGCGGGATGACCGTGACGGGGTCGATGTCGGGCGCGACGGGCCAACGGGGGCACTCGGGCGGAAGGGTGCGGGCGAACGATTCGGACACGATGGCGTTCTGGAAGAACGAGCCCGCGCTGTGGGTGTCCGGGTCGGCGTCATCGAGCACCATCCCCTTCGCGGCGCGCGTCGCGAGCACGTGATCGCGCACCCAGGCGAGCGAGACGGTCGCCGCGGCATCCAGCCCCAGCGCGCGGCGCAGCTGCTCGCCCGCCACCGGGAACTCGCCGTGCCCGACGTCGGCGAGATCCAGAGTCACCGAGAGGATGACGGCGGAGCGCGCGGCGACCGAGCCGTAATGCGCCTTCAGCACCGACGTGCGGAACCCGAGACCCAGCTCGGCCGCGGGCACGACCGACACCTCTCCCGTCGACTCGTCGATGAGCTCGACCTCGACGAGCGTCTGCACCAGCTCCTGGCCGTAGGCGCCGATGTTCTGCACGGGGGCCGCCCCCACCGTTCCGGGGATGCCCGACATCGCCTCGATCCCCGCGAGCCCCTCGGCGACCGTGTAGGCGACGAGCGCGTCCCAGTCGTGCCCGGCCTCGACGCGCACGAGGGCGCGCCCCGGCCGGGGCGCGGGCAGGCGCTGGATGCCGCTCGTGCGCACGAGCACGACGGTGCCGTCGTATTCGTCGTCGCCCACGAAGAGGTTCGACCCGCCACCCACGACCAGCCAGGGCTCGCGGCGGTCCCACGTCTCGCGCAGGGCGTCGATCAGCTCGTCCCGGGTGCGCGCCTCGAGCATCTGCTCGGGTGTCCCGCCCGTCCGCAGGGTGGTCAGCCGCGCAAGCGGCAGGGGTTCGATCGCGGGCATGTCAGTCCAGGCGCACGCGCAGCTGCGCCTTGCCGAGCACCGTCTGGTCGGCGTGCGTGACGGTGAGGTCCACTCGCGCGGTGCCCGCCTCGGCATCCACCTGCGCGATGACCGCGCGCACGCTCACGTCGGCTCCGCTGTCGGCGTCGACGACCACCGGCCGCGTGAACCGCACGCCGTACTCGAGGATGCGCGCGGCGTCGCCGAGCCACGGGACGACGGCCGCCCCGGCCAGCCCCATCGTGAGCATGCCGTGCGCGAGCACGCCGGGCAGGCCCACGCGGGCGGCGACGTCGTCGCGGTAGTGGATGGGGTTGAAATCGCCGCTGGCGCCCGCGTACCGCACGAGCGACTCGCGCGTGAGATGCACGGTGAGGTCGGCGACGACGGTGCCGACCTCGACGCTCCCCCGCGTCATGACTCGGCTCCGATCAGCAGGACGGATGTCGCGGTCACCACGTGCTCGCCGGCGGCATCGGTGATCTCGGCCTCGCTCGTGACCATCGCGTTGCCGCCCACGGCGCGCACGCCGACGACCGACAGGCTCGCCCGCAGCTCGTCGCCCGCCACGATCGGCCGCGTGTAGCGGAAGCGCTGCTCGGCGTGGATGGTGCGCTCGAGGGCGATGCCCGAGTCGGGCTCCGCGAGCAGCTGCTGCAGCGTGAGGTCTTGGATGACCATCGCGAACGTGGGAGGCGCCACGACGTCGGCATAGCCGAGGGCACGGGCGGCCTCGGGATCGGTATGCGACGGGTCGGTCGCGAAGACGGCGCGCGCGAACTCGCGCACCTTCTCGCGGCCCACGAGGTACGGATCGGTCGGGGGGAAGACACGCCCGACCAGCTCGGGGTTCACTGGCACCCGGTCAGTCTACCGAGCGCCGCAGGTCTCACTTCGAGCGGCGCCGCGCCGCCCGCCACACGAGCTGGCCGCCGATGAAGGCGAGGAAGACCGCGAAGACGACGTTGCCCGTGAAGGGGTCGATCGACTTGGCGATCCACGCGCCGAGCGCCGTCGTCGTGCACGCCGACAAGCCGACGATGGCGGCGCCGAGGAGGCTCACGTTGCCGCGCCGGATGTTGCCGATCGTGCCCGAGACGGCGGTGGGGATCATCATGAGCAGGCTCGTGCCGCGCGCGATCAGGTCGCTCGTGCCGAAGAGGAGCATGAGCGCGGGAACGACCACGATGCCGCCGCCGACGCCCAGCAGCCCGGAGAGGACACCGGTCACGAGCCCGAGGCCCACGAGACCGAGCACCGCCCACCACGTGAGCTCGAACGGCTCGCCACGGGTGGGGATGATGAAGAACAGGCTCACGATGACGGCGACGAGGAACGCGGCGAAGCCGAACTGCAGGGCGCGCACGGGAACGCGCGGCAGCAGCCACGATCCGACCTGGGCGCCGATGACCGCTCCGGCGGCGAGGATGAGTGCCTGCACCCACCCCACATCGCCACTGACGCCGTACGAGATGACCCCCACGGTCGCGGTCGGCACGATCGCGGCGAGGGACGTGCCCGTGGCCAGGCGCTGCGGGTATCCGAGCAGCAGGACGAGAAGCGGGACGATGACCGTTCCGCCGCCGACGCCGAACATGCCGGAGAGGATGCCGGCGGCCAGGCCGATCGCCACGTGCACGAGCACGCGCGAGACCCCCCACGTGGGTGTGGTCACGTCGTTCGCGGGACCCATGCGGCACCTTCCCGGGGGTTCCCGGGTGGAACCGCCCGAGTCACCCTATCGGAGCGGCAGGCGGCGTCCCGTCGTCGGAGCGCGCCGGGAGGGGTGCGGGTGCACCGAATCCCCGTGCGACCTGCTCGAGCTGCGTCGAGATCCCCTGCAGCTGCGCCTTCGTCGCGGGCTGCTCGTCGTCGTGGCCCGCGGCGGCCCTCTCGAGCACCCACGACGACAGGGTGGCCGTGACGGTTCCCAGTACCGCGACGCCGCCGACCATGAGTCCCACCGCGACGAGTCGTCCGGGGACCGTGACGGGCGTGTAGTCGCCGTAGCCGACCGTGGTGATGGTCACGAACGCCCACCAGAGCGCGTCTCCGAAGCTCGTGATGTTCGCCTCGGGTGAGGCGCGCTCGGCCTCCAGCACGCTCAGCGCCGCGAGGTAGATGAGCAGGAGGGCCGCCGCCGCGCCGTAGATCATGATCCGGCTGCGCAGCGCGGCGCCGGCGGTGCGGCGCATCACGTGGAGCACCGTCAGGACCCGCAGCAGTCGCAGGGGCCTGAGAGCGGGGATCGCGACCATCGCGAGCGTGCCGAGATTGCGCCGGAACCACCGACTCCGCTGCGGCGCGATCCACAGCCGCACGAGGTAGTCGATCACGAAGAGCAGCCAGGTGGCGACGATGACGACCCCGGTCACGATCCGTGGGGGCCCGCTGAGCTCGGCGATGACCTGCCACGAGTAGGCGACGGTGAACAGCAGCGACGCGACGATGAGGGGCCAGTTCGTCAGCGCCTGCCAGCGTTCCTCGGTCATGAACCGCACTCTAGAGTGCACCGGCGGCGACGCCCCGATGCCCCGCCGCCACTCCCTCCGATGCGGCGAGACTAACTACTTATCCACAGATGTCCCCCAAACGGTGGACACGAAGGCAATCGCTCCGCTAGCGTCGAAACGACCCGATTCCGACGGTGTGAAGTGGGGACTGAACGCCGTGTTCCTTCGCCATGCGCGGGAACGACAACAGCTTCGGGGGGAAACAGGACAGGTCCCCTTGCGTCGACGACTGGGGAAGACGACGACGCGAGGGGACCCTCTTGTGCGCGGTGCGACAGGCCCCACAGCCGTCGGCTCCGGCCCGGGATCGCTCGCGAGGACTCAGCCGACCGCCGGCTGGACGCGCGGGAAGAGCAGCCGCACCGTCGCCCAGCCGATCGCACCGCCCAGAAGCTGAGCCCCAATGAAGGGGAGGACGGATGCCGGCGCGATGCCCGCGAAGGTGTCGCTGAAAGCACGGCCGACGGTGATGGCGGGGTTGGCGAAGCTGGTCGAGGACGTGAAGAAGTAGGCGGCCCCGATGTAGGCGCCGACCGCCGGCGCCGCAAGGTGCGATCGGCCCGTGCGCACGAGCGCGAAGATCACCAGGACGAGGCCCCAGGTCGCGACGACCTCGCTCACGAGGCGAGGCACGCTCGCGCGGTCGGTCGTGCTCCAGGCGAACGAGACGTCGAAGAGCACGTTCGCCAGTACGGCGCCCGCGACGCAGCCGACGATCTGGACCGGAATGTATGACGCGACGGCCGACGGGCGCGCACCGTGAAGCGCCGCGTCGACGAGCGTGACGACGGGGTTGAAATGCGCCCCCGACACGGAGGCGAAGACGAGGATCAGCACGGCCAGGCCGAGGGCCGTGGCGAAGGCATTCTCGAGCAGCTGCAGTCCCACGTCGTTCGGCGAGAGGGATGCCGCGGCGATCCCCGAGCCCACGACGACGACGGCGAGCAGGGCGCTGCCGAGGAATTCACCGACGAGGGCCCGCGCCATCACGGCGCGCTCAGCCACCCCGCCACCTCCTCGAGCACCCCGGGCACGAGGGCGTAGTACGCCCACGTCCCGCGCTTGGTGCGGGTGAGGAAACCCGCCTCGGTCAGCACCTTCAGGTGGTGCGAGACGGTCGGCTGACTGAGCCCCACCGGTTCGATGAGGTCGCAGACGCAGGCCTCGGCGCCGACCGAGGACGCCACGATCGAGAGCAGGCGCAGGCGCGCGGGGTCGGCGAGGGCCTTGAGGGTTCGCGCGAGGTCGTCGGCCGCACCGGCATCCAGCGGCTCCTTCACGAGCGGCGCACAGCAGGTGGCGGCGAGCAGCGGCACGTGGGCGATGGTCATGCATCGACCGTAGTCGATATTGACAACCATCGATACAAGGTGCAGGTTGTTCGAGTGACACTCATCGGCCTGTCCCCCCGCCCCGCCGCCCGCGACCGCCTCGCGGCGCTGCCCGTCGCCGTCATCGGAGCGGGACCCGTCGGCCTCGCCGCCGCCGCCCACCTGATCGAGCGCGGCCTCGACGTGGTCGTGCTCGAGAAGGGCACGGCCGTCGCCGCCGCCGTGCGCGCCTGGGGCCACACCCGCCTGTTCTCGCCCTGGCGACACCTCGTCGACCCCGCCGCGCGACGGCTGCTCGAGGCGTCGGGCTGGACGATGCCCGCCGAAGACGCGGTCCCCTCGGGTGCAGAGCTCGTCGACCGATACCTCGACCCGCTCTCGCGCCTCGACGCGATCCGCTCGGTCGTGCACACCGGCGTGACGGTCGAGGCGGTCACCCGCGAGGGTATGGACCGTACGCGCAGCGCAGGACGCTCCGCAACGCCCTTCGCCCTGCGCCTGCGCGACGCGGACGGCACCGTGCGCGAGGCCGGCGCCCGCGCCGTGATCGACGCGTCGGGCACCTATTCCTCCCCCAATCCTCTCGGCTCCGGCGGGCTCGATCCCCTCGGCTGGCAGGATGCCGCGGCATCCGTCACCCACGCCCTCCCCGACGTGTCGGGCCGCGACCGCGTTCGGTTCGCAGGCGCGCACACCGTCGTCGTGGGCGCCGGGCACTCTGCGGCGAACACCCCCCTCGCCCTGGCCGACCTCGCCCGCACCGAACCCGGCACGCGCATCACGTGGCTGGTGCGCAACTCCCGCGCCGTGCGCGTCACCTCGTCGTCCGAGGACGAGCTCGTCGAGCGTGCACAGCTCGGCGGGCGGGTCGAGGCGCTCGTCGCAAAGGGGGTCATCGACCTCGTCGACCGGTTCGAGATCGACCGCATCGACCGCACCGAGTCGGGAGTGCACCTGCACGGTCGCCGACGGGGTGAGCGCGCCAGCCTCGACGCCGACGTCGTCGTCGCCGCCACGGGGTTCCGACCCGACCTCGGCATGCTGCGGGAGATCCGCCTCGACCTCGACGACATCGTCGAGGCGCCGCGGCGGCTCGCGCCGCTGATCGACCCGAACGTGCACACGTGCGGCACCGTGGAGCCCCACGGATTCCGGGAGCTCCAGCATCCCGAGGACGGCTTCTTCGTCGTCGGAATGAAGAGCTACGGGCGGGCGCCGACGTTCTTCCTCGCGACCGGGTACGAGCAGGTCCGATCGGTGGCGGCGTGGCTTGCGGGCGATACCGAGTCCGCGGCACGGGTCAGCCTGACCCTGCCGGCGACCGGCGTGTGCTCGACCGACCTGGGCGGAAGCTGCTGCTCGTGAGCGTGTTGCGCCCGCTCGCGGAGTCCGACTGGCCGGCCGTGGCGCGGATCTACGCCGAGGGGATACTCGACGGCGATGCGACATTCGAGTCGGACGTTCCCGGATGGGAGCACTTCGACGAAACGAAGGTTCCGGCTCCTCGTCTCGTCGCGCAGGACGCGGACAGCGCGATCGAGGGGTGGGGGGGGACGGGAGCGCATCGCACGCGCGGTCGTCGGCCCGCATGCCGGCCGATGGCGCGACACCCTACTCCTCGAGCGCCGCAGCCGCACTCTGGGGGCGGGCTGACCCGCGCCACGCGAAAATACCCCTGTGGACAGGCAGCCTTCGAAAGTTGCACCGGGGCCGATGCGAGCCGCGGTCGCGCAGGCACTCGATGCGAGCCGCCTTCTGCTGGCGGGCAAGGCGGCTCTCGCCGCCGGCATCGCGTGGTATTTCGCGCCGCTCATCCCCCTCGCGGACGACTCGTACTCGTATTACGCGCCGCTCGGGGTGCTCGTGTCCATGTATCCCACGCTGGCGGGATCGGCGCGATCGGGCCTGCAGGCGCTCCTGGGCCTGGCGTTCGGCATCGGCGCCGGCATCGGCGCGCTCGCCCTCGTCCGGGCGGGCGCGCCCGGACTCGTGGGGGTGTCCCTGGTCGTCGGCGTCGGCGTTCTCGTCGGGGGCATCCGGGTGCTGGGCGCGGGGCGTGACTGGATCGCGATCGCCGGCCTGATCGTCCTGCTCATCGGCGACGCCGACACGGGAGGCTTCTCGCTGACGTACCTGGTCACGATGGCGTTCGGCGCGGTCGTGGGCGTCATCATCAATCTCGTCATCGTCCCCCCACTGCACCTTCGCCATGCAGGCGACCGGCTCTCGCAGCTGCGCGACGAGATCGTGTCGCAGCTGGGCGAGATGGCGGATGCCGTGGAATCTGGTTCCCTCGACGAGGCGAGCCTCGCCCAAGAGATGTCGCACCTTGCCGACATGGCCGCCTCCGTCGCCGAGGACGTGAGCGAAGGAGATCTCAGCAAGCGCGGCAATCCGCGCGGCGTGCGGCATGCCGAAGAACAGCGCGAGAACGCGCGCCGGTTCCGGGCGATCGAGCGCATCGCGTTCTTCACCCGAGACCTCGCCGACGTTCTCGCCCGCATGCAAGAGCGCGCGTCTCCGCTCCTGGCAACCGACCACCGCGACGACCTCGCGGAAGCGATCAGGGCGACCGCCGGCTTCATCGCCCAGCCGATCGGCGACCCCAGGGCCGCGGCGGCCAGGGACACCGCGGACCGCATACTGACCGACTACGCCTCCAGCCTGCGGATCCGGCTGGAGGAGCATCCCGCGGACGCGGCAACCGATCTCACCGCGGTCGAGAGCCTGCGCCGCATCCTGGACGCGGCGCGACCTTTCGCGTGAGCGGGGACACTCTCAGCGCTCGACCGGCGTGTGCGACGGCCGGCGGTGAGGTCACGATGGCGCGGGTCGGGGCGCCCCGGAGTCCGGGAGAGCCCGCTGAGCTCGGGTGACACGTGGGTGGGTTGCGGGCGAATCCCCGGCTCATCGGAGCCCGCGCCGCTGACGGCACACAGGATGGACGCCGGACGCCGGCGACGCAATTCTCTTTGCGTGCGACACACGCCCGTCATCTTCCCCCGCTAGCCTGTGCCCCGATCGGTTCGGGTGTCACATTCATCACTGGAGACTCGCTCCCCCATGAAGATCCCCCCTCTTCTGTTCAGAACCATGGGCGCCGCCCTCGCCACCGGCGCCTCGCTCGCACTGACCGCCGGGGTGCTCACCGCACCGACCGCCAGCTCGGCACTGCAACCGGCAGCCCCCGCCGTGGCGTCGACGGCCTCGACCCTCCCCGACCTCGGGTTCTCCCTGAACGGCAAGGCGCTGTCCGGTCCCGTGTCGCCCGCGCACTACCGCACGCTGTCCGAGATGTCGCCCGGCACGGTGTGGGCTCGAGTGGGCTTCAACGGCGACGGCGACTGGCGCAAGAACGTCGACGAGTATCTCGGTACCATCCACCAGGCCGGCATGAAGGTGCTCCTGCGGGCATCGTTCCGAGGCGCGGTCTACAACAAGAAGGTGCCGCTGAACGCGGCCGAGCAGGCCCGGTACGGCGACTTCGTGCGCGACCTCGCCCACTACGTCAAGACGAAACACGGCCTCACCCCCGACGACGTCGTGTTCGAGCACCCCAATGAGAGCAACGGCCTGGTCTCCGGAGCCGACTACGCGGCCGCGGCGAAGAACGCCTACCCCAAGCTCAAGGCCGTCGACCCCGGCTTCAAGATCATCGGCGCGAGCGAGAACGTCTACGCATCCAACTGGAAGACCTGGTTGCAGGATGTCTACAAGGCCGGCTATGCGAAGGCCTCCGACGGCGTCAGCTTCCACAATTACGACCCGCAGGGCGATCGCTCCAAGTACGACTTCCTCGAGAGCCTGATGAAGCAGCACGGGCACTGGCCCGCGATGGTGTGGCTGACCGAGTTCGGCACGACCACGGTGCCCGGCGCGAAGGGCAACGGCTCTGCCGCCGCCGGACGGGCGGCGCAGAGCGAGGCCGGCCAGGCCACGCGGATCACGAGCGTCCTGTCGTTCCTGCGCGACGAGGTTCCGTGGATCACCCACGCCTTCGTCTACGCCGACGAGGACATTCCCTCCCGCAAGTCCTCCGACCGGTTCGAAGCCCACTTCGGCATCTTCGCGAACGACTCGCAGGGCACGATCACGCGAGAGAAGCCGGCCGTCCAGGCGATCCGCAATCTGTACGCCTCGACCAAGTCCGCCGACGCCCGGCAGGTCGGGCCCGCCCCGGTCGTGACACCGACTCCCGCGCCCGCGCCGGCGTCGGCCCCTACGGCGCCCATGGCGCCGAAGCCCGGCGCGACGCAGACCCTCGCGTCGTTCTCACTCACGAGCGCGGCGCCCACCACGACCGGTTCGGGGGTCACGGTGTCGCCCGTCACCGGAGTCGGCTTCCGCACGGCGCCCAAGTTCGCCGACTTCTCGCCGGCCTACGGGCGCAAGGTGCTCCAGACGAACCCCTCGACGACGTCGCCCCGCATCGACGCCGCCTACGTGGAGACGGTGCTCACGGCATCCGCGCCGTCGTCGACTGTGAGGGTCGAGTCGATCCAGTTCAAGGCCACGCGCGGCGGAGACGCGCAGCCGCGCGGCCTTGTTGTCGTCGCGGTGGTCGACGGCGTCGCGAAGACCGTGTTGACGCAGTCGCTGCCCACGCAGCGCCCGAGGCTGACTCCGTTCAGCGCCACCGGGCTCGGCCTGGAGGGCAAGGAGGTGCGGATCCGCGTGTATCCGTACTCCCCCGTCCACACCGCGACGGTCGAAATGACCGACCTGGCGATCACGGGCCGCGTCAACGGCTGAACGATGGTGAGGGGGCCCGCCCGGGCCCCTCACCTCCTCGCGCGCCCCATGGGCTTCCTTGCGGGGCAGGTTCTGCGCAGTGGGGCACGACACAACCTGCCCCACTGCGCAGAACCTGCCCCACTAGGTCGACGGGGCTCAGCAGAGCCCGGCCGAACACAACGAAACCCCCGCATTTGCGGGGGAGTCGGACTGTAGCAGGAGCGGGGCTTGAACCCGCGACCTCACGATTATGAGTCGTGCGCTCTCACCAACTGAGCTACCCTGCCGCACCGCACCCGACGGTCGAAACCGGATGCTGCGAGCCCCGAGTCAGGATTGAACTGACGACCCCTTCCTTACCATGGAAGTGCTCTGCCACTGAGCTATCGGGGCGTGCTGCCTGCATGCAGGCAACCAGAAGAGAATACCAGAGCCACGGCATCCCCCGAGAATCGTGTCAGCCGCCCGCGTGCTCGCGCAGCCAGGCCAGAGGATCGATGCGCTGATTGTTCACGAACACTTCGAAGTGCAGGTGCGCGCCATACGACAGGCCCGTGTTGCCGGTGAGGCCGAGGAACGTGCCGGCGGGGACGACGTCTCCCGCTTTGACCTGCAGCGAGCCGTACTGCATGTGCGCGTAGTGCGTCGAGAAGACCTCGCCGTCGATCTCGTGATCGATGATGACGTGCACGCCGAACGCGCCGCCGCTCTCGCTCGCCACGCGCACGGTACCCGCCGCCACCGACTGGATTTGCGCGCCCTCGCCGGGCGTGAAGTCGAGGCCGTAGTGGAACGATCCCCAGCGCGGGCCGTAGCCGTCCGAGATGGGCACTCCCGCGGCGAAGGGCCACTGGATGGGGGCGGCCGGGTCGTTGACGAAGAAGTTGGTGTGACGGGTGATGCCCGTCGCGGCCGCGATCTCGGAGAAGGTCGTCGTCGTGTACTTCTCGTCGCGGCTGAGGTCGGTGTCGGCTGTGTCGGGAGCGGTGTACGCCTGGATCTCGGTTGCCGCGCCGTCGCCCCCGGTCTCGGCCGGGGCCTCGATGCTCGTGACGGCCTCGGCCTTCGTCGCGGCCGCGACAGCCTCGGCGGGCGCACCCATCGACAGTGTCATGAGTCCGACGACACCCATGACGCCGACGGAGAAGGATGCCGCGGTCAGCCGCTTCAGCGGCAAGCGCCGCCGCTCTGCGGGCATGGCGTCCACGGGTAGCGCGCTCTCGCCGGGGCTGTCCTTCGTCTTCACGACGGGCGTCTCGCCCGTGAAGGAGAAGACGCGCGCCGCGGCCTCGAACGGATCGGCCACGAACGCGGATGCCGCCGGTGACGCCGTCGCCGGCGACTCGGCCTCGGGCGCCTCGTCCGTCACGAGGGAGGGAGCGGCGAGCGGGCCCGTGGCGGCCGTTCGCGCGGCGCGGCGGGAGGTCGGGATCCCGCTGACGGCGGGCGCGACGGCGGCCGACGGCGCCGGGCCGGCGGGAGCCAGCGGGCCTACCTCGACCACGCCTTCCGGCATGACCATCGACGGGGCATCCAGACGAGCCGAACGATGCGGCTGGGGTACACCCTCCCCCGGGTTCGCGGGCGTCGCCGATCGAGCAGCGGCTTCTGCACGGCGAGCACGGCGGGTGAGGCCGGCATCCGTCCGGGGGGCTTCGGAATGCAAGCGGTAGAGCTCTCGTTCGACTGCGCGTCGGAAGACGCGGTTTCTTCGGGGGGCTATCGATCTCGCCGTCGAAGCGGAGATAACGAATAGGTAAACACTAGCCGTTTCGACCTGGGAAAGCCATGTGCGGTCACTCCGCACGCACGAGCGGGGCGAGCACCGCGTCGAGGCGATCGAAGAACTCCCCGGATCCCGCGAGCATCGTCTCGCGACCGAGCGGAGCACCCCCCACGCCGGCGACGCGACCCCCTGCCTCCCGCACCAGCAACGCCCCGGCCGCGAGATCCCACGGCCATAGTCCCCGCTCGTAGTAGGCGTCGACACGGCCGGCGGCGACCGAGGCGAGGTCGAGCGAGCCCGCCCCGATGCGGCGGATATCGCGGGCGAGCGGCATCACGTGCGCGAGCATGGCCAGCTGGCTGGTACGCCGGTCGGGGTCGTAGGAGAAGCCGGTGGCGATCAGCGCCCCCGCTGGCGAGGGCGAGCCGCTCACCTCGATCCGTCGATCGTTCATCCACGCCCCGTGATGGAGCGCGGCGCGGAACATCTCGCCCGTCGCGGGATTGAAGACGGCCCCGGCCTGGGCCTCCCACCGTGCAGGGTCGGGCTCCCCCGCCACGGCGGCTATCGAGACCGCATAGGCGGGGATGCCATAGGCGTAGTTGACGGTGCCGTCGATCGGGTCGACGACCCACGTCAGCCCGGACCCGCTCTCGGCGGCGCCGGATTCCTCTCCCAGGAAGCCGTCGTCCGGTCGCTCCGCCTGCAGGCGGCCGCGGATGTACTGCTCGACCTCGCGGTCGGCCTCGGTGACGATGTCGGCGAGCGTCGACTTCGTCGCGGCGATGGCGACGCCCTCCGATCGGCGCCGAGCCGCGAGCGCACCCGCCTCACGGGCGATGTCGACGGCGAGCGACTGGAGGTCGAGAGGATCTGTCACCCGTCCCACGCTATCGACACACAGCGCGTCGGGACAGCCGAGGCGGCCTGCCGGAGAAATGAATTGGCCCCCTCGGGTGGCCCATTGGGGACTGGACGACTCGAGGGGGCCCTGCATCCTCCCTGGCCGGGCGCAACACCGCTTGGGGTATCGATGTGCACGTCGCTGGGGACGACGTTCCGGCCGCTAACAGGAGGGGCTGTGAATAGTTTAGATCACACGGGGCACACTGGCGTGTCCCCTTTTCGGGGGACACGCAGAAAGCTCAGGCTGCCCTCCGCGCGATCGCGAAGATGGTCCATTCAGCCTCCGCCGAGGCTCCCGGGTCAAGCACTATGAGAGCTTTCTCACTGTTGAATGCGTCGGGCGGGCACGTCATGGGCTCGACGGCCAGGCCTGCGCGATCCGCGGGCTCCCCGGGGCGGTCGGCCGTGTGGATCTGAACCCAGCTGCAGGCGTCGTCCCACACGATTCCCGCGCCGCTTCCTGGGGCATCCGTCACGGTCACGGTCACCGAGCCGTCGTCGCTCGTGTGCAGACCCGTGTACGCGTGGTCGATCCTGGCGTCCGCGATCGGGCGGGGAGTCCGGTAGTCGAACCGGCGCGGGTCCGACGCGTCGACGGGCTCCAGCGCGACGGGTATCAGGCGGTCCTCGGTCACGGTCAGGACCTCGTCCGCGGGCAGCTCGAGGATCCAGTCGTCGACCTTCCCCGCTCCGGCGACGAGGTACGGGTGCGGACCGGTGCCGTAGGGCGCCCGCGACGACGCGAGGTTGGTCGCCCGCACCGTCTGGGTGAGACCGTCGGGGCCGAGCCGGAACGTGGTCTCGATGGACAGACGCCATGGGTAGGCGCTCTGCGGCTCGATCTCCGCCTGGAGCGTGACGTGGTCGGCACCCTTGTCGATGGCGTCGTAGTCGAGCCACGCGCCGAGACCGTGCAGCGCGTGGCCCCGCGAGGGCTCCGTGAGCGCGAGCTCGTAGTCGACGCCGTCGAAGCGGTATCGACCGTCCACCACCCGATTCGGCCAGGGCACGAGGGTCGTGCCGCGATAGGCGGGGCGCACCTCGTCGGCCTCGAACGGCACCACGAGGTCGCGAGGTCCGCCCTCCTCCTCGATCGTGAGGCAGCGCAGCGAGGCGCCGACGCTCGCGATGACGGCGGTGTAAGTGCCCGATCGGAGGATGTGCTGGGTTCCGGACGCGGGGCGGCGAGGTTCGTCGATCACTCGTCGTATCCTGCCGCAACAACGCGGTATCGCGCACGGATCGCCGGCCGCGTGTCGGATGCGTACTCGGCGCTCGACTCGGGCGACCAGCCCGGCCGCTCACCCGTGTGCACCCAGGCCGCCTGCGCGGCGGCGCCGAGCGCGACGTACTCCCCGGGATCGGGGACGACGATCGGCACATCGAACACCTGCGCGGCGATGGCCGAGACCGCGGGGTTGCGGGCGGCGCCGCCGACGAGCATCACGCGGCGTGCCTGCACGCCCAGTGCGCGGATGGCGTCGAGACCGTCGGCGAGACCGCAGAGCATCCCCTCGATCGCGGCGCGCGCGACGGCCGGTCGCGTCGTCGACGCGAGCGTGAGGCCGGCCAGCGTCGCGGTCGCCTCGGGCAGGTTCGGCGTGCGCTCGCCCTCGAAATAGGGCACGAGCACGGGCACGGATGCCTCGGCGTCCACCTCGAGCGCGAGGCGCCCGAGCTCGTCGTGGTCGACTCCGAGAAGCCCCGCGACGGCGTCGAGCACGCGCGCGGCGTTGAGGGTCGCGATGAGCGGGAGGAACCCTCCCGCGGCATCCGCGAACCCGGCGACGGTGCCCGAGGCGTCGGCCACGGGATCGGCGGTCACGGCGAAGACGGTTCCCGAAGTGCCGATCGAGACGACGACGTCGCCCTCGCCGGCGCCCAGGCCGAGCGCCGCCCCGGCGTTGTCGCCGGCGCCCGGGCCGACGAGGACACCCTCGGGCGTGCGCCCGGCGGACTCGCCGGGCCCGAGCACCCGCGGGCGCACCGCGTCGTGCCCGAGAGCGCGCACGAAGAGGTCGACGTCGTAGCCCGAGGCGCCCCAGTAGGCCGTGCCGCTGGCGTCGGACCGGTCGGTCGTCAGCTCCTCGAGCACGGGGCCCAGAGGGGACTCATCGTCGGGGCCGAAACCCCGCAGGCGCCATGTGAGCCAGTCGTGCGGCAACGCGACCGCGGCCACGCGCGCGGCGTTCTCCGGCTCGGCGTCGCGCAGCCAGCGCAGCTTCGTCGCGGTGAACGACGCGACGGGCACGACGCCGGTGCGCCGCGCGTACTCCTCCGCGCCGACCTCCGCGATGAGATCCCGCGCCGCCTGGGCGGAGCGGGTGTCGTTCCAGAGCAGGGCATCGCGGATGACGCGGCCCTCGGAATCCAGCGCGACCATGCCGTGCTGCTGACCGCCGACCGAGACCGCGGCCACGTCGGCGATACCGCCGGCGTCCGCGATCGCCGCCGTCAGGGCGTCCCACCACGCGGCGGGAGGCACCTCGGTGCCGGCGGGGTGGGCGGCACGCCCTTCGCGCACCACCCGCCCCGTCTCGGCATCCACGACCACGACCTTGCACGACTGGGTCGACGAATCGACCCCCGCCACGAGAGTCATGACGCCGATGCCGTTCAGCGTGCGCCGAGCAGGTGCTCGGTGGCGAGCTGCTGCAGGCGGACGAACCCGAAGCCCTTGCCGCCGAGGTACGCACCGGTGTCGAACTCCTCGAACGCGGTGCGGTCGGCGAGCAGGTCGTCGTACGACTCGCCCTCGCCGAGCGTCGGCACCGACAGCTCCGCGACGCGCGCGGCCTCGAGGGCCTCCTGCACCTCGGGGTCGGCGCGGAACGCAGCCGCGCGCTCCTTGAGCAGCAGGTAGGTGCGCATGTTCGCCGAGGCAGAGGCCCAGACCCCGGCCTCGTCCTCGGTGCGGCTCGGCTTGTAGTCGAAGTGACGCGGTCCGTCGTACGCGGGGATGCCCCCGGGTCCGCCGTTCTCGAGCAGGTCGACGAGCGCGAAGGCGTTGTGCAGATCGCCGTGGCCGAACACGAGGTCCTGGTCGTACTTGATGCCGCGCTGCCCGTTGAGGTCGATGTGGTAGAGCTTGCCGTGGTACAGCGCCTGGGCGATGCCGGCGGCGAAGTTCAGGCCCGCCATCTGCTCGTGGCCGACCTCGGGGTTCAGGCCCACGAGCTCGGGGCGCTCGAGGGAGTTGATGAACGCGAGGGCGTGGCCCAGGGTCGGCAGCAGGATGTCGCCGCGCGGCTCGTTGGGCTTGGGCTCGATGGCGAAGCGGATGTCGTAGCCCTTGTCGGTGACGTAGTCACCGAGCAGGTTGACGGCCTCGCGGTAGCGCTCGAGCGCGGCACGGATGTCCTTCGCGGAGTCGTACTCGGCGCCCTCGCGGCCACCCCACATGACGTAGGTCTTGGCGCCGAGCTCGGCGGCCAGATCGATGTTGCGGATCACCTTGCGCAGCGCGAACCGGCGCACGCCGCGGTCGTTGGAGGTGAAGCCGCCGTCCTTGAACACGGGGGCGGTGAAGAGGTTGGTGGTCACCATCGGGACCGCGAGGCCGGTGTCTGCGAGCGCGCCCTTCAGGCGGTCGATCTGCGTCTGGCGCTCGGCGTCGGTCGAGCCGAAGGCGAAGAGGTCGTCGTCGTGGAAGGTCACGCCGTACGCGCCGAGTTCGGCGAGCTTCTCGACGGTGTGCACGACGTCGAGGGCGGGCCGGGTGGGGCCGCCGAAGGGGTCGGCACCGGTGTAGCCGACGGTCCAGAGGCCGAAGGTGAACTTGTCGGCGGGGGTGGGTGTGGGCATGGTCCTGCTCCTCGATGAACGGAAAAGTTGGTAGTGACAACCTATCTCATGCGCACCGCGCACGCGACCCCCTACGCTGGAGCTGTGACCGATCGCGCGAGGACGTTCGAGGACGTGCGCCGTACGAACCTCGCGCGGCTCCTGCGCATCGTGCACCTCGAGGGCCCGCAGTCCCGCGCCCGCCTCACCGCGGCCACGGGTCTCAACCGATCGACCATCGCCGACCTCGTCGCGGAGCTGGTGTCGCTGGGCGTCGTGGCCGAGCTCCCGCCCGCACCCGCGACGCGCGCCGGCCGACCCTCTCCCGTCGTCGCGGCCGATCCTGCGATCGTGGCGATCGCCGCCAACCCCGAGGTCGATGCGATCACGCTGGGCGCCGTGCGCCTCGACGGCACCGTCGTGGTTCGACGACGTGTGGAGGTCGACCATCTGCTCAGCCCCGAAGAGGCGGTCGGGATGGTCGTCGACACGATGGCCCAGTGGCGCGCCGACGAGCTGCGCGAGGCGCGGCCGATCGGGGTGGGTCTCGCGGTGCCCGGCCTCGTGCGCGCCAGCGACGGCGCCGTGCGCATCGCGCCACACCTGGGGTGGCGCGATGTCGCGCTGCGGGAGCTCGCGGAGAGCGCCACGGGGCTGCCGGTCGCCGTCGGCAACGACGCCTCCCTCGGAGCCATCGCAGAGCATCTCTTCGGCGCCGGCCGCGGCATCGACGACCTCGTCTACCTCAACGGCGGCGCGAGCGGCATCGGCGGCGGGGTCATCGTCGGCGGCTCGCTGCTGTCGGGATTGTCGGGGTACGCCGGAGAATTCGGGCAGAACCGCCCCGGCATCCCCTCGACCGCCGACCGCCGCGCCGGTGACGGCGTGCTCGAGGACGAGGTCAGCCGCGCTCGGCTGCTCGCCGTCGCCCGGCTCACCGTCGCCGACGACCCGACGCTCGCCGCCGCGCTCACCGAGCGGGACGTGCCGGATGCCGCGGCGGAGATCGCCCGGCAGCGGCGAATCCTGGCGACGGCCCTCGCCAACGCCGTCAACGTCCTGAACCCGAGGCTGATCGTGCTCGGCGGGTTCCTCGCCACGATCGCCACCCTCGGCGAGGGCGCCACCGATCAGCTGCTGGACGCGGTGCGCGATCAGGCGATGCCCGCCGCGGCGGAGGAGGTGGAGATCCGCCCGGCCGCACTGGGCGAGAACCGCCTGCTGATCGGGGCCGCCGAGGCGGCCTTCACGGCCCTCCTCGACGACCCCGTCGGTGCGCTGCGCGCGACCTAGATCCCTTGCGCCAGGCGGTAGTAGGCCTGGTTCCAGCGCACCTCGCGCTGGAAGTCCCGCAGCGTCGTGTCGTCGTCGATCACCAGCAGCTCGGTCTTCGCGATCTCCGCGAAGTCGCGGAAGACCTCGATTCCGACCGCCGTCGTCATGACGGTGTGGTGCGCGGCGCCGGCGGTCAGCCACGCCGCCGCACTCGTGGCGAAGTCCGGCTGCGGCTTCCAGATCGCGCGGCCGACCGGCAGCTTGGGGAGATCCGGAGCCTCGACGTTCTCGACGACGTTCGCGACGAGCCGGAAACGGTCGCGCATGTCGCTCATCGCGACGACGACCGCCGGGCCGGGGTCGGCGGTGAACACGAGGCGCACGGGGTCGTCCTTGCCCCCGATGCCGAGCGGGTGGATCTCGAGCCGCGCCTTCGCCGACGACAGCGACGGCGACACCTCGAGCATGTGCGCACCGAGGATCCTTTCGTTGCCGGGCACGAGGTCGTAGGTGTAGTCCTCCATGAGGCTCGCCCCGCCGGGCAGGCCCGCGCCCATGACGTTCGCGATACGCACGAGGATCGCCGTCTTCCAGTCGCCCTCGGCGCCGAAGCCGTAACCCTCGGCCATCAGTCGCTGCACCGCCAGGCCCGGCAGCTGCTTCAATGCGCCGAGGTCCTCGAAGCTCGTCGTGAAGGCGCCGAATCCGCCCTCCTCGAGGAACGACCACAGACCGAGCTCGATCGCGGCGCCGTCGCGGAGCGACTCGTGGCGCTCGCCCCCGGCGCGCAGCTCGGGCACGACGTCGTACTCCTCTTCATATAGGGCCACGAGGGCGTCGATGTCGGACGCGGACACCGCGGCCACGGCATCCGCCAGCTCGTTGACGCCCCACGTGTTGACCTGCACGCCGAAGCGCAGCTCGGCCTCGGTCTTGTCGCCCTCGGTCACGGCGACGTAGCGCATGTTGTCGCCGAAGCGCGCGAGCTTGAGGCTCCGCGAGGCTGCCCAGCCCGCGGCGGCGCGCTGCCACGACGCGATCTCCCCGCGCACACGGGCGTCGGAGGCGTGCCCCACGACGGTTTTGCGCGCGACGCCGAGGCGGGTCTGGATGTACCCGAACTCACGGTCGCCGTGCGCCGCCTGGTTGAGGTTCATGAAGTCGAAGTCGATGTCGGCCCACGGCAGCTCGACGTTCGCCTGCGTGTGCAGGTGCAGGAGCGGCTTCTGCAGAGCATCGAGCCCGCCGATCCACATCTTCGCGGGGCTGAAGGTGTGCATCCACGCGATGAGACCGATGACGCTGTCGTCGGCGTTCGCCTCGAGGGCGAGACGGCGGATGCTGTCGGCATCCTTCAGGACGGGCTTCCAGACCACCTTCACGGGCACGTTGCCCTCGAGCTCGGCGACGACGCCGCGGGACTGGTCGGCGACCTGCCGCAGCGTCTCCTCGCCATAGAGGTTCTGGCTGCCGGTGACGAACCAGACCTCGTACGGCTCGAGCGAGGTGGACAGAGGGGTGCGGGTCATGGGGTTCTTCCTTCGGTCGGTTCAGAGGGCGGCGACGGCGGCGCGCTCGATCGCGAGCCCCGCCTCGTAGCGGGTGAGGTAGGAGGCGTAGCCCGCGGCATCCGCGGCGTCGGGGGTCGCGGTGGCGAACTCCTCGTCCGCGAACACGCGCTGCGCGAGATACGCGTCCAGGGGCAGCTCCGCGGCCGCGTCCAGGTAGGCCGCGAGCACGGCGATGCCCCACGCCCCGCCCTCGGACGCCGTCGCGGCGACCGCCACGGGGGCTTCGATCGCGGCCGCGAGGAAGCGCTGCGCGACGCCGGCGGTGCGGAACATGCCGCCGTGCGCGTACATCGTCTCGATCACGACGCCCTCACCCCGGAGCACCCGCATCCCGAGGCTCAGGGTTCCGAAGACGCCGTAGAGCTGGGCGCGGAAGACGTTGCCGAGCGTCAGGCGCGAATCGGGGGTGCGGACGACGAGCGGACGCCCCGCGTCGAGCCCCGCGATGGGCTCCCCCGCCAGGTGGTTGTACGCGAGGATGCCGCCGGCGTCCGCCTCGGCGTCGAGTGCTTCGCTGAAGAGCACCTCGTACACGGCGTCGGCGTCGAGGGGCGTGCCCGCCGCCGCGGCGAACCGCCCGAAGACGCCCACCCATGCGGCGAGCTCGCTCGCGCCGTTGTTGCAGTGCACCATCGCCACCGGGTCGCCGGCGGGCGTGGTCACGACGTCGAGTTCGTGGTGCACGCGCGCCAGAGGCCGCTCGAGCACGACCATCGCGAAGATGCTCGTGCCGGCGCTGACGTTCCCGGTGCGCGGCGAGACGGCGTTCGTAGCGACCATTCCGGTGCCGGCGTCGCCCTCGGGCGGACAGAACGGGATGCCGGGGGCGAGCCCGCCGGTCGGGTCGAGCAGCGTGGCACCCTCGGCGGTCAGCGCACCGGCCGGCGCACCGGCGGGGAGCACCTCGGGCAGCAGCGACAGCAGGTCGCCGGGCAGCGCCTCGCCGACGTGCGCGTCGTAGGCCGCGACCATGGCGGCGTCGTAGCCGCCGGTCGCGGGATCGATCGGGAACATGCCCGAGGCATCCCCCACCCCGAGCACACGGCGCCCGGTGAGGCGCCAGTGCACGTAGCCGGCGAGGGTCGTGACGAAGCGGATGCCGGGCACGTGCGCCTCCGCGCCGAGCACCGCCTGGTGCAGGTGCGCGATCGACCACCGCAGCGGGATGTTCACACCGAACAGATCCGTCAGCTCGGCGGCGGCCGGCCCCGTGGACGTGTTGCGCCACGTGCGGAACGGCACGAGGAGGTCGTCGTCGGCGCCGAACGCGAGGTAGCCGTGCATCATGGCCGAGACGCCGATCGCCCCGAAGGTGGCCGGGCGCTCGCCGTGGCGACGCTCGGCGTCGGAGAGGAGGCCGGCGACGGCATCCTGCACGCCCGACCAGACGTCCTCGAGCGCGTAGGTCCAGGTGTCGTCCTCGAACCGGTTCTCCCACTCGTGCGAACCGACGGCGAGCACGGTGCCGGGGTCGGCGGCGTCGACGAGGCAGGCCTTGATGCGGGTCGAGCCGAACTCGATGCCGAGCGCCGTGCGACCGGCGCGGATCGCGTCGGCGCTCACCGGGCGTCCTCGCTCTCGTCGCGGCGGTCGTCGGTGGCTTGGCCGTAGACGTTCTGGTACCGGTTGTAGAGCGCGTCGATCTTCTCCTGCGGGATCGGGATCAACGGGCCCGCCTGCGCCGCGATATGCACCGTCCGCGCCGCGTCCTCGCACATCACCGCGGCCTTGACCGCATCCTTCGCCGACACCCCGATCGTGAACGGGCCGTGGTTCTGCATCAACACCGCACGCGACCGGTGACCCGTCAGCGTCTCCACGATCCCCCGCCCGATCGAGTCATCCCCGATCACCGCGAACGGACCCACCGGAATCGGACCCCCGAACTCATCCGCCATCCCCGTGATCACACACGGAATCTCCTCACCCCGCGCCGCCCACGCCACCGCATACGTCGAATGCGTGTGCACCACACCCCCGACATCCGGCATGTTCCGATACACATACGCGTGCGCCGCCGTGTCACTCGACGGCGACCGCTCACTGCCCGGAGTCCCCGCAATGACGTTCCCGTCCAGATCGCACACGATCATGTTCTCCGGCGCCAGATCCTCATACGAGACCCCCGACGGCTTGATCACGAACAGATCAGCACCCGGCACACGACCCGACACATTCCCACCCGTCCACACCACCAGGCCATACCGCACCAACTCCCCATGCAACCGGGCAACCTCGGCGCGGGTAGCGCGGATCGCCTCCTCGAGATCGGGGGCGGACGGCGTCGTCTGGGCGGCAGTGCTCATGCCCGGAATGTTACCGGTAACAGGTGTCTTCTGTCACGCGTCGGGTGGCCCGACGGATTCCCGCACGACGAGGACGGGCGCGGCGGGGGCGGATGCCTCGGCATCCGCCGAACCGAGCAGCGCCGCGATGCAGCGCCGCGCCTCCGCCTCGACGTCCAGCCGCACCGTCGTGAGCGCGGGGGTGTAGAAGGCGGCGTCGGGGTTGTCGTCGAAGCCGACGACGCTCAGCTGGCGCGGAACGTCGACGCCCGCGCGCCGCAGGCCCGCGACGAGCCCCAGCGCCATCTGGTCGTTCGAGGCGAAGACGGCCGTCGGGGCGCCGGGGGCGCCGAGCAGCCCCGCGATCTCGTCCGCGGCGGCCGCGCCCGCGGAGGCCGTCCAATCCCCCCGCCACCGGCCGGCACGCACGAGTCCTCGCGCTGCCAGCCCGTCGTCGAATCCTCTTTCGCGGGCGACCGCCTCCGTCCAGTCGTCGGGGCCGGCCAGCAGGGCGATGCGCTCGTGGCCGAGCTCGGCGAGGTGCGCCACGGCCAGGGCCGCGCCCTGCCGGTGCGCCGCCGCGTCGCCGTGCAGGGCGACGATCGCGACTCCGCCGTGCCGCACGAGCGCGGCGAACGATCCGGTGTGCGCGGCCACGACGGCGATCGCGTCCACCCCCTGCTCGCGCAGGTGGGCGGCCGCCGCCAGCACCGAGTCCTCGTCGGCCGCGTCGGCGTAGGCCGTCGTCACCCACCGGCCCGCTGCGCGCGCGGCCCGCTCGAGCGCCGCGATGCCGACCGACGGCCCGTACAGGCTCGCGTCGGAGGCGATGATGCCGATCGTGCGCGTCACGCTCGTGCCGAGCGCTCGGGCCGCGTTGTTGACGCGGTAGCCGAGCGCCTCGATGGCGTCGAGCACCCGCTGGCGCGTCTCGGGGCGGATGTGGGGGTGTGCGTTGAGTACCCGCGAGACGGTCTGCGTCGACACCCCGGCACGAACGGCGACATCGCGCACGCCGACGGCGCGGGCGACAGGCGGCTGCGACATCCGATTTCTCCTCCGGTTCGGGCTTCAGCGTAGCCACGGCCTCGGGCACGACGTGCGTGTGCGAGCCTGGGGGCATGCGCATCGCACTCACCGGCTCGTCCGGCAAGCTCGGCTCGGTCGTCGTGCGCGAACTGCGCGCCGCCGGCCATGAGGTCATCGGACTCGACGTCGTCGGCGTCCGCGAACCGGGGTTCGTGCAGGTGGACCTGACCGACTACGGCCAGGTGATCGACGCCCTCGCGGGAGTAAACGACACCCACGACGGAGTCGACGCGCTCGTGCACCTCGCCGCCGTGCCCGCGCCGGGCATCCGCTCCGACGTCGCGACCTTCCACAACAACATCGCCGCGACGTTCAACGTCTTCTGGGCCGCGATACGCCTCGGCATCCGGCGCATCGTGTACGCCTCCAGCGAGACCGTGCTGGGCCTGCCCTTCGACGTGCCGCCGCCCTACATCCCCGTCGACGAGGAGTACGCCGCGCGACCCGAGTCGGTGTATTCGCTCGTCAAGCACCTCGAGGAGCAGCTCGCGACCGAGCTCGTGCGCTGGCACCCCGACCTCTCGATCACGGCGCTGCGCTTCTCCAACGTGATGGTGCCCGAGGACTACGCCGCGTTCCCCTACGACGACGACGCTCGCGACCGCAAGTGGAACCTCTGGGGATACATCGACGCCCGCGACGGCGCGCAGGCCATCGAGCGGACCCTGGATGCCGCGCCGGCCGGCTTCGACCGCTTCATCATCGCGGCGGCCGACACCGTCACGACGCGGCCGAACGCCGAGCTCGTCGCCGAAGTCTTCCCCGACGTCCCCGTGCACGGCGACCTCGGCGCACACGACACGATGCTCTCCATCACGAAGGCGCGGCGCCTACTCGGGTACGAGCCGCGTCACTCGTGGCGGGACGAGTCGCGCTGATCGGACGCGGGCCCGCTAAGGGATCAGGCAGCCGCCCGCGGTGAGCGCCGCCGCGACATCGATCGAGGCGCGCTCCCAGCGCGAGTAGTGGTTCGGGTCGTCGTTGATCTGCACCCGGTGGATGGCGTGGGAAGGCTCGAGCTGCTGCCACCCCGCTGTCTGCGCCAGGCGAGCATAGAACCGGGACGCGGCCGTGTGCGGGTCCATCCGCTCCTCGGCGCTCCCCCACCACTCCTGCTGCTGGAACAGGCCGATCGACGACGTGGGCGTGCCGTCGGGGTTGCCTTGGCCCGAGGTCTCCCAGTCGCCGTAGTCGATGTTGCGCAGCCCCGATTCCCCCATCGCCGCCATCACGCCGAGGCGCTGAGTGTCGAAGCCGAGGCCCAGCTCGTGGCCCGCCGCCATGATCGCCACTGCGTTGTGCAGCTGCTCGCCTCGGAACCCGGCGACGGACGCGTCTTCGTGCGGAACGCCGTCGACGCAGACGACCGGGATGACGGGCTCCGCCGGTGCGGCGAGCGCCTGAACTGCGGCGACCGCCCCACCTACGACGAGCGCACCCGCGGCGGCGGCGCCGAAGACGACCCGGCGTGTGCGCCCCGGAGCCCGTCGCGTCATCCGTCCCCCTCGTGGTTCTCGACCACTTCACCCCACCCGCCTGGGAGGAAGCGGGACATACGATCGGGGAGCAGCGGCGCCCGAGCCCACCCGCGCCCGGAATGGTCGCAGTGCGCGTATAGATCTCGCCCTCGATCGGCCTCGGCCGAGTTGTGCGCTCAGGCTCTCATTGTCGACACCACGATGTCGCCCGCGAGCCGCCGATAGTGCGCATGACGCTCATCGGCGAGCAGATCTCGACCGAAGAGCGTGCGGAAGGTGTAGCGGTTTGCGACGTGGAACACAGCGTAAGAGCTGATCAGCATGTGCAGGTCGAGAGCGTCGATGTCGGTGCGGAAGTCGCCGGCCTCGACCCCGCGCCTCAGGACCCTCGAGAGGGTGTCGATCGCCGTCCGGTTGAGATCGGGGATGACGGCCGATTTCGAGATCATCTCGGCGCGATGGATGTTCTCGATCGAGACCAAGCGGACGAAGTCACGGTGGCTGGTGTGGTGGTCGTACGTCGATTCGGCGAGCGATCGGAGCGCGTCGAGCGGCGCGAGAGCCTCGACATCGAGATTGCGCTCCAACTGGCGGATCACGTGATAGGCCGACTCCATGACGGCGAGGTAGAGACCCTCTTTTGAGCCGAAGTAGTAGTAGATCATCCGCTTGGTAGTGCGGGTCGACGCCGCTATCTCGTCGACGCGGGCACCGGAAAGGCCTTGGGCTGCAAACTCCGTCGTCGCAACCTCGAGGATGTCGCGCTTCGTCTGCTCGGGGTCGCGCTTCCTGCGCGTCGTGTCGGTGGTGTTCGTCATGGTCTCTTCCCGCCCGCCGAGATCAGAATGTCACGACGGGGCTGACGGGTGTGCCCACCCCGCCCGTCACGCGCAGGCCCGCGCACGACAGGTGAAACGTGGAGGCGCCCAGTGAGGCTGCCGTGCGAGCGAGATCGTCGAGTACGAACATCTCCCCCAGCGGCATGCCCATGTCACGCACGAGTACGCAGTGCAGCGGCATGGCATCGCCCGATGCGGAGGGCGACACTTCGACGCCCCAGTTGTCGGAGGCGACGAACGCGACATCTCGCTCATGCAGCCAGCGGGCTGTGCTCAGATCGAGCCCCGGCTCGGCGGCGAAGAAGCGCTCACGATCGCCTCGCTCCGTGAAGGTCGCGAGCCATCCGGTGCGCACGAGCAGCAGATCACCCGGGCCCACCGCGACTCCCGCGTGCATCTCGGCACGGTCGAGATCGGCTGCCGTGACCGGCTCACCGGGCCCGAGCGAATCCCGGCCCTGTGAGCGCGGGATGTCGAGCAGCACTCCGCGCCCCGAGATCCGCCCCACGAGGTTCTCGACGCCGAGACGCGTAGCTCCCGAAGTCGTCACCACCCCGAGATCGACCCCGTTGTAGAGCAGCCCGTCGTAGGCGACATGTGCGAGCGCGTCGAGCTGTGTCGCGCCCTGCAGATGCAGGAACAGCGCATCGTCGAAGTAGTGGAAGCCGCCGACGTCCGCGGGAGCGCTCGGCAATCGGGTCATCACGTGCACCGGGTTGCCTCGAGAGCCGGTCGTCAGCTGCGGACCGTGCTCGTCGAGTGGTAGAGAGAGGTCCATACTGATGCCGACATGGATGCTGCGAGCTGCTTCGACGCGGCGTTCCGGAGTGAGCAGGTTCAGTGTGCCGAGCTGGTCAGCCTCGCCCCACCGACCCCAGTTGGAGAGCTCTCGTCCCAGGGTGCGGTGTTCCACGCCTTCCATCTTGCGGGTCAGGATCGCGAACGCCGCGAGCGGCGGCGTGTATTGACCGAGTCGAGCAGCACCGCGAGGAAGATCAGCGCGCCTTGGACGAACTGCACCCAGAACGATGAGACGTTCAGCAGCGTCAGGCCGTTGTTGATCACGCCGATGAGGAGCACACCCACGAAGGTGCCAATCATGCTGCCCTTGCCACCGAAGAGGCTCGTTCCGCCGATCACGACGGCTGCGATGACTTGGAGCTCGGTGCCCGTGGCGGCGTTGGGCGTCGCCGAGTCTAGACGGCCCAGCAAGATGAGGGCGGCGATGCCGGCCGTGACACCCGCGATGACGTATGTCGAGAACACGATGCCTCGCACGTTGATCCCCGCCAGACGCGCCGCTTCGGCGTTGCCGCCGACCGCGTAGATGCGGTGGCCGAAGGTCGTGCGCGAGAGCACCAGATGAGCGATGACGAACAGCAGCACGGTGACCAGCGCCGATGTCTTCACGTCGAAGATCGCGGATGCGCCCAGCCAGTTCAGCGACTCGGGAAGCCCGTACACGGACTGGCCCTGGCTGATCTGCAGGGTCAGGCCTCGCGCCATCCCCATGACCGCGAGCGTGACGATAAAGGGGGCGAGACGCAGCCAGGCCACGGACGCGCCGTTGAACGCCCCGACGAGGGAGGAGACCAGGAGCACGACTGCGATGCCGACCAGGCCACTGCCCGTCATCTGGGCGGCGATGGCACCGATCATGCCGGACAGGGCGATGTTCGAGCCGACCGAGAGATCGATCCCGCTCGTGATGATGACGAAGGTGGCGCCGATGGCGGCGATGCCGACGACGGCGCTCTGTGTGACGATGTTGGTGAGGTTGCTCGCCGTCAGGAACGTCGGCGTGAGCACCGACAGCACAACGGACACGATGACGAGCGCCGCGACGATCGGCAGCAGGGTGCTGTTGAGGGCTGCGCGACCGCGGTCGGCCCAGGGGCTGCGCGCGGTGGCAGCGGCGTTGGGGGAGGTCATGGGGCTGGCGTTCCGTTCCTTGCGTTCCCACCCGCGGAGAGGTGGAGGATGTCTTCTCGTTCGAATCTCTCGCGGGGTATCTCGGCCACGACCGATCCCGCGACGAGCACGTAGACGCGATCGGCGACGGCGAGGACCTCATCAGTGTCAGAGCTGCACACCATGACGGCGGCGCCCGCTTCGGCAAGGGCGAAGATCTCGTCGTAGATGCCCGCCTTCGCGCCGACATCGACGCCTCGCGTCGGGTCGTCGAAGAGGGCGACTCGCGGCGCGCGTTCAGAAATCCGAGCGACGACGATCTTCTGCTGATTGCCACCCGAGAGCTCGCCCACGGCCTGACCGGGCGAATGCATCCGAACGTCGTAGCGCGTGGCGACATCGCGTGCCTTCCGCGCGAGCGCTCGGGGCATCAGGATTCCCCACCTCGAGACGGTGCGGTAATCGCCGTAGACGAGGTTCGACTCGATGCTTCCGTCGAGAACGAGACCGTCCCGCTTGCGGTCCTCGGGCGCATACATGACTCCGGCCCGCAGCGCGTTGCGCAGAGCGCGGCGGCGCAGGGCCGAGCCGTCGATGGTGATCGTGCCGCCTTCGGCCGGTGTCGCGCCCGCTATGGCACGCATCGTCTCAGTGCGGCCGGCGCCGGCGAGACCGACGAGTCCGACGACCTCGCCCGCATGTGCGTTCAGCGACACCCCGCGAATGCCGGGCGCTGTGAGGTCCTCGACCTGCAGCACACGATCGCCGACCTCCCGCTCGCGCCACGGGTAGGCCTGTTCCAGATCTTTGGCGAGCATCGCGCGAACGAGCCTCCGCTCGTCCCATTCGGAGGTGGGTCCCTCGGCGACCTTCTCGCCGTCTCGCAGCACAACGAGGCGATCCGAGATGCGGAACAGCTCGTCCAGGTGGTGCGTCACATACAGCACGGCGATCCCCTGCGCGCGCAGGTCGGTCACCACGCGCAGCAGAGTCTCGACGTCATGCTCGGGAAGCGACGAGGTCGGCTCGTCGAGGATCAGCACGCGCGCGTCGCGGATCAGGCAGCGCGCGATCTCCGCGAGCTGGCGCTGCGCGATCGTGAGGTTCCGGATCGGGGTGTCGAGGTCGAGACCGTCGAGCCCGACACGAGCGAGGCCGGCGCGGGCACGTCTGAGGTTCTCGCTCCGACGCTTCACGCCCACGCGTGAGGTGAGGTTTCCGAGCAGCACGTTCTCGAGAAGCGACATATCAGGGATATCGGTCAACTCCTGATAGATGACGCTGATACCCGCTTCGATGACGGCGCCGGTCGAGCGAGGCAGCGGTTCGCCATCGATGCTGACGCGCCCTGCCGTCGGCTCGACGGCACCCGAGAGGGTGCGGATGAGCGTGGACTTACCGGCGCCGTTCTCGCCGACGAGTCCGGTGACCGTGCCCCCCTCGAGGGTGAATCCGACATCCTTCAGAACGGTGTTCGATCCGTAGGTCTTGGAAACGCCCTCGAGGGTGACGCGAACAATGTCAGCCGACTTCATCCGCCCAGATTCCGTACTCGCGCACCTCGTCCGAATCGATGTTCGCCGGGGTGATGATCTGACCGGGCCATTCGATGAATCCGGTGACGGTCTCTCCGGCGACGAGCGCGGCGATGTTGTCCATGACCAGGGCGGCGAGCTGGATCGGGTTCGAGGCGACCGTCATGTCCTGCCGGTTCGCGCGGATGTCGGCAATCGCCGGCGCCGGGGCGTCGTTCCCGGTGACGAAAATGTGGTTCGGGTCGCCGACGGGGAAGAACAGTCCAGCAGCCTCGATCGCCTTGGTGGCGCCCTGGGCTTCGCTGTCGTTGGCGTTCATGACTGCGTCGACGTCGGGGTGTGCCTGGAGGATCGTCGACATGGCCTGGAAGGTCTTGTCCGTATCGAATCCGCCGTCCGCGCGCGCGACGACCTCGATCTCGGGGTACTGGCTGATGACGTTGTCGAACCCGGTGGTGCGATCAGCGCCCGCGGCGCTTCCGGCGATGCCCTGCATCTCGACGACCTTGCCGCGCGGCTCGCCGTACTTCTCGATGAGGAAGTCGACCATGCCCTGGGCACTCTGCTCACCGATCGTGACGTGGTCCATGGCAACGGTGAATGTGATCGCTTCCGAGTCGATCGTGTCCGAGATGGCGATCATCGTCACACCCGCCTGGGCGGCGGCCTCCACTGCCGGGACGATGGCAGAGGCATCCGCCGGGCTGACCACGATGTAGTCCGCTCCCTGGCTCACCAGGTTCTGGATGTCGCTGGCCTGCGTGTTGTTATCGCCATTGGAGTTGGTCTGGATCAGGCGGAAGTCATGTTCCTCCGCCCCCTCCTCCAGGCCCTTGACCAGGCCGGCGAAGTACGGGTTCGTGAGCGTGTAGCCGGAGTAACCGACAACGATCTGGTCGTCGGCGGCCGCTCCGCCACCCTGTTCCGCGGACGCGCAACCGGTCGCGACGAGCGCAATGCCGGCGGCGAGGGCGAGTGCCGCTGCCATGCGGCGGCGGGTGTTGTGGATTCGAGGGTTCACCTTTGATTCCCTTTCAGGTGTTGGTGCGTGTGCAGTTTTGCACGTGGTGTGGTGCTGTCCATCGCGGCACAAATCGGCTCCACGACGGGTCATCGGATTCTCAGTTCGCGGCGCGCACCCCTTCCCGCCAGGCGTAGCGGTGAGGGGAGGCTTCGGCGCGAAGCGCCGCCAGACGCACGGGCGCGTTGACCGCGCCATACCCTCGATGGCCGTGCGTGCGTTGCACAAGCTCGAACTCGACGCCGTCCATGGCCGGGAGGTAGGCATGGAAGAACTCCCCGTCGTCGTCCCGGTCGTAGAGCAGATCCAGTGCACGCAGACGTGCCACGGCCTTCTCGGACAGATCTCCGCGCGCGAGGAGATCGTCGTAGTAGTTGTCGGGTACGGACAGCGTCCGGATGTTGCGCGCGCGAAGGATCTCCAGCGTGCTGTGGATGTCGGTACACGTGAACGCCAGATGGTTCACGAACATCGACTCCATTCCCGGCGCTGGGGGAACGTTGATGATGACGCCGGGGCCGGGAGCTGCGGGTGTCAGCGCGGTGCTCGACATCAAGCCCCTATCGCTCGACACATCAACGCTCGCGGAGCGTCGCAGCTCGAGCAGTGACGAGAAGAAGAGTTGGGCTTCAGCGGCCCGCTGCCACGGCATGACAAGGGAGACATGATCGATCCGTGTGATTCCGACAGGCTCCACAGGAGCCGGGTGCTCGAACTCGCCCAGCCAGCCCGCGACATCCCCGTCCGCGAAGACGATCGTCTCGTCTGGGGCGACATATCCGTCCAGGGGCGCCTCGTCGCTTGCACGGTCGCGCGGAGCTCGGGGGATGCGCAGCGCCGCCGCGCGCCGGTGCACCACCTCCGCATCGGCGACATCGAGCCCGATCGCGGCGATGCGTGTCGTCGCACCGAGCAGCGATCGGTTCACGACGACCCGGGCCTCATTCTGCACCCATAGCGAAAGGTCCTTACGCCGGTGGACCCCGCGGCGGGCGAACCCGAGCATCTTGAGCAGCAACTCGAGCTGTCCCACGTCGCCCGGCTGAAGTTCAGCGAAGCTCACTCCCCTCACCGCGGGATTCGGCGCGGACGTGGCCGTGCGCGCATCCAGCTGCATATCCAGGCGAGCCAGCGAGCGCCACGCGTCGCGAGCCGTGAGCACGGGCTGAGACTGGCGAAACACATCGTTAAACACCTCGAGCGAGAGCGGGCCGGAGTACCCGGCATCGAGCACCCTCCCCGTGAAGTCCACGAGATCCCAATCGCCTTCGCCCGGGAAGAGACGGTGATGGCGACTCCAGCTGAGGGGGTCGAGGTTCATGCGGGGGGCGTCGGCGAGCTGCAGGTAGAAGATCTTCTCGCCAGGAATCCGGGCGATGCCGTCAAGGTCGCTGCCGCGGGCGAGGATGTGGAAGCTGTCGAGGCACACACCGAGCGCGGGGTGATCAACGCTCTCGACGATTCGCCAGGCGTGATCGTACGTGGAGACATGGCGGCCCCAGGCGAGCGCCTCGTACGCGACACGGACGCCGCTGTCGGCGGCAGCTTGCGCCAGCTCATACAGCTGCTCGGCCATCACGTCGTCGTCATCGGTGGCGGCGGTCGCCACGTTCGAACACAACAGCGCGGTGTCGACTCCGAGTTGGCGCATCACGTCGAACTTCGACTTCGCTCGTCGTAGAGCGCGCGCGAAGGCGTCGGGTGTCGTCGCTTCGACGTCGCGGATCGGCTGATACAGGTCGATGCGCAGGCCGGCGTCCGCAACCCGCCGAGCGATCTCTTCAGGGGAGGAGTAGCTGGCGATCAGATCCGGTTCGAAAAGTTCGATCCCGTCGAACCCCGCGCGCGCGATCGCGTCGATCTTCTGGTCTAGCGCGCCACTCAGGCACACAGTGGCGATGGACGTCGCTCTCACGGCGCCATCTCCTCTTCGACGAGCTGGAGGAAGTCGGCACGCATGCGTGATGCGTCGGGCTCACGACCGGTGATGATGCGGATACTGTCGACAGCCTGCCCCACGGCCATCAACCCTCCGTCCAGCACACGGTGACCGCGCTCCCGCGCCCCGCGCACCAGGGCCGTCTCGAGCGGCAGATAGACCACGTCCGAAACCCAAGCGTCCCGTGGAACCGCGTCGAGGGAGAACGGCAGACCGGGGTTGTGGAGCATTCCGGTGGGTGTCGCATGAACCACACCGTCGACCCCGCGGATCGCGCGGTCGAACTCCCCCATCGATATGACGAGCA
This sequence comes from Microbacterium sp. NPDC078428, assembly GCF_044542535.1. Lineage (NCBI taxonomy): Bacteria > Bacillati > Actinomycetota > Actinomycetes > Micrococcales > Microbacteriaceae > Microbacterium > Microbacterium sp. NPDC078428. Next base: position 524,181 of record NZ_JBITUP010000001.1, on the reverse strand, counting down.
CGTCGGTGCCGGGGAAGAGATCGTTGAGGCGGGCCGCGAGCAGATTCGCTTGCTGATCGTCGCGATCAATGATGGCAAGAGCGGCTACGCCCGATCGAAGCAGAGCGAAGGATGTCGCGGCACCGGCCCCGCCGGCGCCGACCTGCAGAACCCGATCCCCGCGGACGGAGCCGAGGCCTTCCCGCAGCGCAAAGCTGAATCCGGTCCAATCCGTGTTGTGTCCCGTCGTGCGGCCGTCGGTGTATACGACGAGGTTGACCGCACCGAGTTCTGCAGCATCCGGGGTCAGCTCGTCGAGATACGGGATGATCCGCTGTTTGAACGGATGTGTCACATTCAGAGCGTCATAACCTTCATCGGCGACCTCGGCGATGATGCGAGGAAGCTCGGCCATCGGGCGCCGGCTGATCGCGGTATCGATGATCCGATACTCGTAATCGAGACCCAGCCGGCTGCTTTCGCGACGATGCATCGGAGGAGTGAGCGAAGTGGTGATTCCTTCTCCGAGGAGCCCGACGAGAGTCACGCGTTCACTCCCCGGTGTCGACTTTCGAGGATGGTGAGCGCGGCGAGATAGCTGTCGAGTCCCGCACCCGACACGGTCGCGGCGGCAGTCTCGGCGACGTAGGACACGCGGCGATATGGCTCTCGCGCATGCACATTGCTCAGGTGAACCTCCACCACCGGGACGGGCACCGCACCGACCGCGTCACGGAGCGCGATAGAAGTGTGCGTCAAGGCCGATGGGTTGAGAAGGATGGCGTCATAACGCCCTGGCGCGTCGAGGATCGCGTCGATGAGCACACCCTCGTGGTTGCTTTGAATGAAGTCGGATTCCCACCCGAGGTGCGCGGCGCGATCACTGACCGAGCGGATGAGCTCGTCCTGCGTCATCGTCCCGTACACCTTCGGCTCCCGCGAACCGAGCAGCCCGAGGTTCGGGCCGTGCAGGATGAGCAAATGTGGCATGTCTCCGTCGACTCCATAACGTATTAACTAGTTCGTACAATATGGTCTTGCGGACGCACTGTCAAGCGCCACGACCCTCGCCGCACGCAGAGGCGCGTCGGCTCACAATCACCAGTACCAGCTTTGGCGACCTGGCGGCGGTGACCGAGGTCGCCCGCGTGCTCATCTGCGAGTCGAATGCGAGCGCCGGTCGGCGCGGCGCTGGGATACACCGAGCACCCCCCTGCCGCGGCCGAGGTGGGAGCTGGCGCTGCCCGCTACCCCACCTCGCCTAAGGCGATCATCCGCCCTGATGGGACGGCTACGGAGCTTTCCGCCGGACGGACTTGGTCCGCGCAGGAGCTCGAACGATCCTCGCCACAACGCGGTCACGTACGCGTGCACTGACCGGGACTACTCGTTCGTCGCCCCTGCCGTCGTTCCCGAGACGAGGAAGCGTTGCGCGAAGAAGAAGACGGCAACTGCCGGAATGGATGCGATCACCGAGGCAGCCATGAGCTGATTCCAGTCGACCGCGTACTGGCCGATGTATCGGTAGAGACCAACGCTGATCGGTTGCAGAGCCGGGTCGGTGAGGAGCGTGATCGAGAAGAGCAGATCGCCCCAGCCGGCGACGAAGTTGAACGCGGAGACCGTCACCAGTCCGGGCAGAGTCAGAGGGAGCACGACTCGAACTAGAGTCTGGAGCCTTGTCGCCCCATCGAGCCAGGCCGCGTGCTCGACCTCGACCGGGATGGCTTGGAAGTACGGTCTCAGCATCAATGCCGTGAACGGCACGGTCTTCGTCGCAAGAGCGATGACCACGGCCCATCTGGAATCGATGAGCTGTAGCTGCGAGAACATGACGAAGAGCGGTATCGCCAGCATGATTCCCGGGAACGTCTGCAGCACGAGCATGCCGAACAGCACCCAGCGAGTCCACCGAGCCTCGGACCGCGCGAGCGCATACGCGAGGCCGGCACCAAGGAGGACCGCCATCGCCGCCGCGCCCGCACCGTAGATGAGGCTGTTGATGAGGTTCTGCCCGAAGGCGGCATCGCCCAAGACGCTGGCGTACCCCTCGAAGTTCGGCTCGGTCGGCCACAGCGTCGTCGCCGACTGCAGCTCGGCCGGCTGGCGGATGGAGGTGACCAGCAACCAGTAGATCGGGATGACGAGGATGGCGGACGCCGTGTACGCGCCCGCGACGCCGAGCCAGGCCCGACGGGGCCGCCCACGGGACGAGAGCATCGGAGATTGCAGAGCGGTCACCGTCGGGACTCCGATCGAGTCGAAAGGCGGATGTAGAGCGCGGAGATGAGACTCAGGAAAATCAGCATCAGAACGGTGACGGAACTTGCCGGGCCGAGGTCGAAGAACTCGAAGCCGAGTTGGTAGGCGTAATAGGTCACGACGGAAGTTCCCCCTGCCGGCCCACCGCCCGTCATCACGAGAATCAACTCGAAGACGTTGAAGGTGTAGATCAGCTGCAGGGTGAGAAGGATGGCGATCGGCCCTCGGATCATGGGAAGCGTGACTCTCGTCAGGCGTTGAAAACCGTTCGCTCCATCGACGGTCGCCGCCTCCGTCACTGCGGTCGGAATCGTCTGGAGCGCGGCCAGCAGGTTGGTCATCGCGAAGGGGAATCCGAACCAGATGTTCGCGATGATGATGGCGATCATCGCGGGGGTGGCCTGCTCCAGCCATCCCACAGCGAGATCGGGGTTGATCGCGCGCAGCACGGTATTGACCAGCCCGTTGCCGCTCTGGAACATCCACTTGAATGTCGCAGCGATGACGACGATGGGCAGCACCCACGGCACCATGAGCAGCCCTGCGAGTGCCCGCCTGCCCCGAAAGCGCCCATTGAGAAGTAGCGCCATGCCGAGCCCGAGCAGGAACTGGCAGGCCACGCTGAATACCGTGAAGACCACCGTCAGCCACGTGGAATGAGCGAATTGCGGATCGGTCAGCACCTCGACGTAGTTGTCGAGCCCGACGAAGGGCATGATCCCGGTGACGAGCCCCACCACGGTCACGTCTCGGAAGCTGTTGACGATCGTGATGACGATCGGGTACGCCGCGAACACGATGAGGAACAGGATCGCGGGAGCTGCGAGGAGCAGATATCCCCGCGTTCTCGCGCTACTGGCTCGGCCGCGCGTGGAAACCGAGGCCGAATGCGCGCCGTCCCGGTCAGGGCCGGGAGCGCGCGTAGCCGCCGCCTCTGCGGGAACCGCTTCGGTCCCGGGCAAGCTCGCACCGGTTGTGATTCTTGACACTCGTTCAATCTCCTCTTCGACTCGAACGAAAGTGGGCGCCCGCCGGTCGCAGCGGGCGCCCACTGCCTACTCTGCGAGCAGAGGTTGAATGGTGTTGGCCGCCTCCTGCAGGGCCGCTTCAGATCCCTCCTGACCGCTCAGGACAGACTGGAATGCCGTCGTGAGCGCGTCTGCCATTCGGGGATACTCGGGGCCGTACACACGCGCGCGAGCCACGGCGAGCTGCTCGATGTAGGTTGCGAAGGGCTCCTGCGTGAACGCCTGCTCCTCAGCGATGTCCCGACGTGACGGCAGCTGTCCCGATTCCACGAGGTACGGCAGCGATTGCTCGGGATCAACGGCGAAGGTCACCAGGTCCCATGCCGCATCGGCATGCTTGGACGTTGCCGTGATGGCCCAGTTCTCGCCGCCGAGATTGGAAGCCTGGCCCGCAGGACCGGCGGGCAGGAGGGCGATGCCGAGCTCATTGTCCATGTTCTCTTCGATCCACCCGCCGTCCCAGGTGCCGCCGAATGCGATCGCTGACCGGCCGTTCACCAACTCGGTCACTCCTCCTCGGAGATCCCAGCTGAGCACCTCTTTGGACATCGCGCCGCTGTCCTGGAGGGACTTCAGGAACTCCATTGCTTCGAGGGCCTCCGGAGAGTCCAGCGAGTCCAGGTCGGCACCGGCTTGCCAGAGCAAGGACTCGAAGACGAAGACGGAATTCTCGCTCTTGATCATCGATGTCGAGAAGCCGTACCGGTCGGCTGTGGTCAGCTGCTCGGCGGCGCTTCTCAGCTCCTCCCACGTGGTCGGAGCCGCGAGGCCCGCCTCGTCGAAGACCGTCTTGTCGTAGTACATGATCAGATCGTTGCTCTCGTTGGGAACCCCGTAGATCTTCCCGTCCCAGGTCGCGGACTCAGCGGGGCCGTCGAAGTACTGGTCCCACTGCCCCCACTCCTCCACGCGATCCGTCAGGTCCAAGAGAACACCCTCGGCGGCCATGGCAGAGTTCCACGGATTGTCGATCATGATGACGTCGGGAAGAGAGTTCGCGGCCGCTGCCTGAAGTATTTTTCCGAGGAAGTCCTCGTACTTGATCGCTACCCGCTCTACTTCGATCCCCGTCTCGGCGGTGTAATCGGTCAGTCGTTTCAGGTATTCCGCGCCAGGCTCCTGCTGGTAGTCCCAGAGGATCAGCTTCTCCTCGTCAGTGGATGTCCCAGAACCTGAGGAGCATGCCCCGAGCGAGAGCGTGACCCCGATGGCGATGCCGACAGCGGCGGCGGCACGCCACGATTGGTGAGTAGTTTCGAGCTTCATTGCACGTCCTTCTTGTGGGTGGTGAGGTGGAGCGTCAAGCGACCAGTTGTTGATCGAACCGTGGGATCGCCACTACAGCGCCTTGCTGCATCGCCGACTCATGAGCCGCCAGGCCGGCCGCTGTCCAATTGGCCGCCGTGGCCGCGTCGATGGCAGACGGGCGATCTTCCACCACTGCACGCACGAATTCGTGCACGAGGTGGGGATGGGAGCCGCCGTGGCCGCCACCCTGGACGAACGACAAGTGGTCGCCGCCCTGATATACGGATTCCCGCGTGAACGCGCGGATCTCTTCCGGAAGGAGGTCGGCGCGGTCGGGGACATCGAGACGCTTCACGTCGATCGGCCTCCCTCGTTCGGTCGAGAGGGCACCCATCTCGAAGAGCAACGGCTGCTCGTCCTCCAGCTGCGGCCATTCGAAACCCAGCTTGTCGCCATAGACGGCGAAACTCTCGGTGTACGGGCGGGCGGTCCTGAACATCGACCGCGTCACCTCTACCGCCATGTCAACGTCGTCGAGGCGGAAGATGGCGGTCTCCACGGGAAAGGGGTTCCCGTACGCACTTGCCATTTCGTCGCTCAGCCGCCCGGATCCGAAACAGTGGACCCGGTCGGCTCCCGTACCGGTAAGCGCGAGGACCGGAGCAAGTGCATGCGTGATGTGTGCGATGGGCGGGAAGCCCCGCCAGTAAGCCGGCCAACCTTCCATGTCCTGAAGGTGCGCACCACGGGCGAATGAGAGCGCGCCGAACTCGCCGCGTTCGAACATCTCGCGGACGAACAAGAACTCGCGCGTATAGACGGCGGTCTCCATCATCATGTACCGCATCCCGGTCCGCTTCTCGACGTTGACCAGGCTGTCGAGTTCCTCCATGGAGAGTGCGGCAGGAATCGTCACTGCGCAGTGCTTGCCCGACTCCATCACTTGGATGGACTGGCTCCCGTGCAACGTCAACGGTGTGACGAGATGCACCGCGTCAATGTCGGGCGCAGCGAGGACGTCCTCCAGCGATGACATCCGGCGGCTGATTCCGAACCGAGTGCCGACGGTCTCCAGCTGCTCCGGATCCGAATCGCAGAGCACGACTTCGCGTACGTCGGGATGGGCCTGATAGATCGGAGCGAACTCTGCGCCGAACCGTAGTCCGACAAGAGCAACCGTGAGGTCACCCTTCGCGAGATTCATGACGTGCATCGACATCCTTCATGTTAGGCAAACGGTTTCTCATTCGGAAACTGCCTCGATGCTACCCATATGCCTACCCCTGCGCAATGGAGAATTTCTCTTCGATTTTCGGAGATATCCGAATCTCCGGGCGTGCAATCTCAACCGGAAATTCGGGGCGGACTTAGGAAAGTTTCCGAAAGTGCTATGGTCAGTGTCAATCAGGAGGACACATGACGAACACTCCGCGGCCGAAGCTCGCCGATGTCGCGCGCGTTGCTGGTGTCTCGACCGGCACTGCGTCCAAGGCCTTGACCGGACGCGGCGCCCTCCGCCGAGATACACGCGAACGTGTGCTTGCCGCCGCGGAGAAGCTGGGCTACGAGCCCAACGTCGCCGCGCTCGGGCTCGTCTCCGGCCGCTCGTACACCGTGGGGCTCATCACGTCCGACCAGCTCGGGCGATTCAGCGTGCCTGTCATGCTAGGCGCGGAGGACTCACTCGCCACCGGTCAGATGGCGATTCTGTTCTGCGATGCCCGCGAGGATCCCGTGCGCGAACGCCATTGGATTCGCACGCTCTCCGCTCGCAACGTCGACGGCATCCTGGTCACGTCGTTGCGCAGCGATCCACGGCCCTCACTGAGCGACCTCGTTTCCGTTCCCGTGGTCTACGCCTACTCGCCTTCGGAACGACCGGACGATATTTCCGTGGTCCCGGATGATGCGCAGGGTGGTCGCCTCGCTGGCGACCACCTCCTGGAAGTCGGGCGAACGAGACTGGCCTATGTGGGCGGTCCCGCCAGCTACACCGCATCGCACCTTCGTCTGAGAGGGTTCCGCGAAGCTCTCGCCGCTGCGGGGCTCGACCTCACCACCGCCCCGCTCTTCGTGTCATGGGAGGAAGAAGCCGGGCGCCAAGCGGCGCGGATGCTACTGCGACGCGGCGACGAGTTCGACGGTGTGTTCTGTGCGAGCGATCAGATCGCTCGAGGTCTGATCGACGAGCTCTCGTCGGCGGGGGTCTCCGTGCCCGATGACGTAGCGGTCGTCGGATTCGACAACTGGGACATCATGACGCTCGCGAGCCGACCCCCCATCACGAGTATCGATATGAACCTCACGAAGGTCGGTGATGTCGCCGCCCGTCTCCTGACGGAGGCCATCGCCGGCGAGGCTTCTCCGGGAGAGCACCGCGTGGAGTGCACCCTGATCGTCCGGGGCTCGACGGTATAGGAGGCGCCTTCACGCGGGCCTCGGTCGAGCTCGGCGCGTCTCAGGCGATACCGGGGATTCTCCAGGGCGTCGAGATCCCGTGCCTTCTGCCGGAACGCAGAACGGCCCGGAGACCGAGCTTGCTCAGTCGTACCGGGCCGTTCACATCGGTGGCGAGTGAGGGATTCGAACCCCCGAAGGCTACGCCGGCTGATTTACAGTCAGATCCCTTTGGCCGCTTGGGTAACTCGCCAGTGCGCGCCCGTCCGACTTCCTCAGACGACCGGAGGCGCAAGAAACGATCTTACCCGGTCTCCCCGCCACGGTAGAAATCAGGTGCTGAGTCTGTCCACGTCGACGTCGGCGAGCTCGTCGGGGGTGCGCAGCAGCGCCCCCTCGAAGCGGCAGGTCGCGGCCGCGATCCGCATCGCCCCCTCGAGCGCCATCTCCCACAACGCGGCATTGCTCGGGACGTTCTCGCCGGCGAGCGCGGCGACCGTCGCCGCCAGGCTCGCATCCCCCGCCCCCATCGTGTCGACGATGCGCCCGGGCATGGACGCGATGGGCACCGCGATGTCGACACCCTCGGCGACGATGCCCGCTCCGGCGCCGCCGCGAGTGCAGAGCACGACCGGCGCACCGAGCGCCCGAGTGGCATCGACCGCCTCGCTGAGAGGGGAGGCGTAGAGCAGCGCCGCGTCATCGTCCCCCAGCTTCACGAGGTCGGCTCGCGGCACGAGCGCCTCGTACCCGGCGACGAACGCCGCGAGATCGCGCATCATCCCCGTCCGAGGGTTGGGGTCGATCACCAGTCGCGTCTGCGAAGCGGCGAGCGCATCGGCGAACTCCGCGGCCTGGGGCTCGTCGTCGAACGGGAAGCAGCTGACGACCGTGAACGGCGCGTCGGCGATCGCGGCCCTTTCGGCGTCTCCGAAAACGATGCGGCGGCCCTGTGCCGCCTCGTTGAACACGTACTGCGGCTCGGCTCCGCCGACCCTCGTGCTGACCGCCCGCGAGCTCCCGTGCGGCGAGGGCGACGCCAGCAGCTCCACATCGAAGTCGCGGAGGTAGGCGCGGATGCGTTGTCCCGCCTCGTCGTCGCCCACCATCGCGATGAGCGTGGTCGGCACTCCCAGTCGCGAAAGACCCACCGCGACGTTCAGGGCGGCTCCACCGACGAACTCCCGCACCCCCCGGTCGTCGCGCAATTCGTCGATGAGGGCGTCGCCGACGACGACCGTGCGTGTGGTGCTCATGGCAGCCTTCCTATCCAGCTCGATCCTGTCGCGCCGCGGGTCACGCGGCAAGGACGCGCTCGACGAACCGCTCCGTGCGTCGTCTCACGCCGTCGATGCGACGATCGACGCTCGCGCGAATCTCGGAGGGGGCGAGCGGGGCCGCCAGCCTCACGGTCTCGTGGCAGGAGAGGTCGGCGCAGATGTACGACCCCACCGCGTCGCCCGCCGAGCCCGCGGAACCGGCCTTCTTGGCCGTGAACAGGTTCACCTGGTCGGCCGGCTGCATCGTGTGGCACAGGTCGCACATCGCCGACCGCGCGCGAGAGGTCGCCGACGCGGTACGCATGATGACGCCGCGGGCCCGACCGTCCTCCTCCGTGATGACGTAGGCGAGACCCCGCGTGTGCGGATCGCGCCACGCGAAGAAGTCCAGGTGGTCCCAGTCGGTGAGCAGGAAGTCGTGCGGCAGCTCGATCAGCCGCAGTTCCTCCGGTGTCGCGTTCACGAACGATGCGAGGACGTCTTCGCGGGTCAGCGGCCGCATGTCACCTCCGGGGATGGGTAGCCGCCGACCAGTCTACGAAGGCAAGCTCACTTCACGCTCCCCGCCGTCAGGCCGCCCACGATGTAGCGCTGCAGCGCGAGGAACAGGGCGACGGGGATGATCGCGGCGAGTACGGCCCCCGCAGCGAAGACGCTCCAGTTGCGCGCGGTCTCCTGCGAGACGAATTGGTAGAGGCCCACGGCGAGTGTCTGCTTGTCGGGGTCGACGAGGATCACCGATGCGAGGATGAAATCGCTGGTGCTGGCGATGAACGACAGCAGCCCGATGACGGCGAGGATGGGCGCGACCAGCCGCAGGATGATCGTGAAGAAGATGCGCGCGTGCCCGGCGCCGTCTATCTTCGCCGCCTCGTCGATGGACGAGGGCACGGTGTTGAAGAACCCGTACATCAGGTACGTGTTCACGCCGAGCGCGCCGCCGAGGTAGACCATGATCAGCCCCAGCTGCGAGTTCAGCCCCAGCACCGGGAAGATATCGGCGATCGCCGACATGAGCAGGAAGATCGCCACGAACGCCAGCAGCTGCGGGAACATCTGCACCAGCAGCAGCGTCAGCAGCCCGAACCGACGCCCCGTGAACCGCATCCGTGAGAACGCGTAGGCGGCGAGAGCCCCCAGGATGACGGTGCCCGCCGCCGTCGTGAGCCCGATGAAGAGGGTGTTGACGAACCAGGCGCCGAAGGGCTGCCGCGGGTCCTCGAAGAGCCGGATGTAGCTGCCGATGTCCACGCTCTGGAAGAGCGCGTTCGCCGTCAGCAGCGTGCCGCCGGGGTTGAGGGATGCCGAGAGCACGTACGCGAGCGGGAACGCCGCGAACAGCAGCATGACGATGCCGACGAGGTGGCGCCAGCCGGTCTCGCGGAAGTAGCGCGGGAACGGCCGCCGCGGCTGCGGGGCGGGAGGGGCGGGCCGCGCCCCGGCATCCTCGATCGCCTCCGCCACGACGGGGGCGGGCGCTCCGGTGAGCGGGGTCGAGTTCATTGCCATGTCAGTTCAGCTCCTCGAGCACCTTGGTCTGGCGGAAGCTCACGTACGAGATCACCGCGACGAGCACGAAGATGATGATCGAGAACGCGCTCGCGAGCCCGTAGTCGCGGTTGGCTCCGACGAAGGCCACCTTGTAGACCATCGAGATGAGGATGTCGGTCGAGCCGACGTTGATCGCGGCATCCGCGAACCTCGGCCCGCCGCCGGTGAGCATGTAGACGAGGTTGAAGTTGTTGAAGTTGAACGCGAACGACGCGATCAGCAGGGGCGCCACCGACACGAGCAGCAGCGGGAACTTGATATGGCGGAAGATCTGCCACACACCGGCCCCGTCCACGCGCCCCGCCTCCTGGATGTCGTCGGGGATGGACTGCAGCGCACCCGTGCAGACCAGGAACATGTAGGGGAAGCCCAGCCACAGGTTGACGATGAGGATCGCCACCTTCGCGAGCGTCGGATCGAGCAGCCAGGGTATAGGGGCACCGCCCAGGAGCACCTGGTTGATGAAGCCGAAGTCCTGGTTGAACATGCCGGCCCAGACGAGCGCAGACAGGAACGCCGGGAACGCGTAGGGCAGGATCAGGATCGTCCGGTAGAACTTCTTGCTCTTCATCCGCGGATCGTTGAACACGATCGCGAGGAAGAGTCCCAGGACGAAGGTTGTGGCCACCGAGAGCACGGCGAAGACGAACGTCCAGATGAGCACGGCGACGAAGGGCCCGCGGATCGACTCCGTCGCGAAGGCGCGAACGAAGTTGTCGCCGCCCACCCACACCTGCCACCCGGGCAGGATCTCGGTGCCGTCGTCGGCGGTGAAGGCTCCCGTGCCGATGTCGCGGTAGACGACGCCGGTGGTGGTGTCGGTCATCGTGTCGGCCCCCTCGTCCCACTCCAGGCTGGAGGTGAAGACGTAGGCATTGGAGCCGTCGGTCGTGCGCAGGTATCCGTCGTTCGGATCGTCGGAGAGGGGAACGGCGAGCGCGCCGATCTCGCCCTGGTTCGCGATGATCGCCGGGAAGTCCAGCACCGTGAAGCCAGAGCCCTCGGGGTCGTCGAGCGGCTCGAGCGGGAGCTCGGCGCCGCCGACGCTGAGCTCGCCCGTGTCGGGGTCGGGAACGAGCAGGAAGAACTGCCCCGCCTGCTCGAGGATGTCGACGGGATAGGCGGGCGAGTCCGGCACGCGCGTCTGCGACTGCTGCAGGAGCGAGCTGACCGCATCCTCCTTGGTCGAGATGTGACCGGAGCCGTAGTTGGTGAACGCGATGTAGACCGTGTAAATCACGACGAACACCTGGAAGATCAGCAGGAACACCAATCCCGGCGTGAGGTACTTCGCCGGCAGGAGGCCGGGGACGAGGTAGACGGCGTTGATCGCGACCGCGCCGACCACGACGAGCGCAGCGATCAACCACTGCTGCTGCGTGATCAGGACGAGGACGGCGTAGATCGCGAGCGCGTCGATGATGCCGAGCGCGACGATCTTGACCAGCCAGACCTTCCATCCGGCCGCGGCGGCCTCCGCCCAGGCTTCGGCGCGTCGGCGGCGACGAAGAGTGGCCCGGTCGGGCGCCGGCTGAGGGGGGCTGGGGTGCTCGAGAGTGGGAGTCGTCATCGTGGCTCCGGGTCGCGCGGACCGGCGGGTGGGGGACGCCTGTCGCGGCATCCCCCACCCGACCGGTCAGCCGATCTTGCCCTCGATGTTGCCGGCCATCGTCGTCCAGCTCGACGCCGGGTCGGCGCCCTGGATGATGGCGACCTCGGTGGTGCCCCAGTCGTCCCACACCGCCGCCATCTGCGGAATGCTCGGCATCGGCACGGCCTCGGCGCCGACGGTGGCGAAGCCCGCCACGATCGGGTCGGACTGGGCTGCCTCGAATGACTCGGTGAGGGCCGGGGCACGGCCGCCCGCCTCGAACAGCGCCGTCTGCACCTCGGGGGTGGCGATGTAGTTGACGAGGAACTCGTTCGCCGCGAGTGCGTTCTCGGACTGCGCGCTGACGAAGAACACCTGGACGCCGGCGAACGGCGTCGCCGTCTGGCCACCGGCCGACGGGATCGGGTCGACGGCGACGTTGACACCCGCCGCCTGCGCGTCGGCGACGTTCCAGGGCCCCGTGAGGTAGAACGGCGACTGCCCCGCGTTGAACGCCTCCTTCGCCAGGTCGGAGTCGAGGTTCAGGTTCAGGATGCCGGCGGCGCCCTGCTGCCCGAGCCATGCAGCGAACTGCTGGCCCGCCTCGTCGCCGATCGTGAGGTTGGCTGCGTCGTAGGAGCCGTCGGCGTTCTGCGCGAACACGGAGTTCCCGAACGACGCCTGGAACGGGTAGAGGTGGTACGGGTCGGAGTTCTGGGGGTTGAGCCCCACGACGAACGGGTACTGCGTGCCGGCGGCCTGGCCCTTCGCGATCATGTCGTCGAAGCTCGTCGCGGGTTCGGCGACGAGGTCGGCGTTGCGCAGCATGGCGATGTTCTCGATCGCGTACGGCAGCCCGTAGGTGTTGCCGTTGTAGGTCACGGCCTGCACCGCGACGTCTTCGAACTCTGCGGCCTTGTCGCCGAGCTCGACCGGCGCGACGACGCCGTCCTGCACGAAGGCGCCCGTCCAGTCGTGGCCGCCGATCGTGATGTCGGGGCCCTCGCCCGTGGGCACCTGGGTCGTGAAGTCCTGCTGAATGTCCTCGTACTCTTTGACGACGAGGTCGACCGCGATGCCTCGGTCCTCCTCGAAGTCGGCGGCGACGGACTCGAGCGCCCGCGCCCGGTCGGCGTCGACCCAGACGGTCAGCGCACTGTCCGAGCCGGTTTCTTCCTCGCCGGCGTCCCCGCCGCCGCCCGAGCATCCTGCGAGCACCAGTGCTGCGCCTGTGACTATGGCGCCGAATGCCAGCGCTCCCCTGTGGTTCACCCTCATCGGTGTGTGTGCCTCTCTGAAGTGGTGTCGGTCGCGGCACCATCGCGGTCGCCGCTGGCCGTGGCTTTATTGCAAGCGCTTACAGTGTCACTCTGCGCACTCGATTCGTCAAACAGTGATCCGACCTCGAAACGAATCCGTGACATTGCTCGTGGATTCCACCAACTCTCGGCACGGGTCGATGGGTGCATCTGCAAGCGTTTCCACACAAGATCCGCCGGTATGCCGATCACGCTCGTCTGGCGGTATCCCGCCGCGCCGCAGCTCCGCGATGCGACAGGGCCGACCCACATCGACGTCGTCCATGACATGGGCACCGGTTGGGCCATTTTGGGAACGCTACTTCTCGGGACGTCAGGTGTGGCCGGCGTCGTCTCCATATATCAATCGGAGCGCGCCCGGCTATCCGGACCCGGCCATTCCGGGGCCAGCTGAAGCGGAAGGATAGCCTGGGCACTGTGTGGCGGAGGTACTGGCGAGCGCTAGCGTGGGCGGTCCCCACCGGCGCAGCGATCGGCATCCTGCTAAGCCTGGTCGTGTACCTGGCGGGGAACCCCGACTACAGAGAGACCGGCGGCTGGGGAGCGTTTCTGTACATGATCGCCGTCGGGGGTGTATTGGGCGCGACGACTGCAGCGGCGGCGGCCCTGGGAAGCCTCGTCACACTCCTGGCGTGGAACCGACACCTGACGAGGTCGAGAATTCCGCGGAAGGCAGCGGGGGCTCTCGGCGCCGCTGCGGGCACGACATTGCTGTGCGATCGCCAACGGCCTGACCAGCCCGACCGGTTGGTCATGGTCGGGGTTCGCGCTGATAGGCATCGTCCTTGCCATCGCCGCGCCGATAGCGGGAGCTGCCGCAACGGTGTTCATCGGCCGCGCCGAGAAGTCGGCAGCCAACCAGGGTAGGGCTGGCGGTCACCTTGCGCATGGTGCTGAGGACCTCAACCCCGCGACGCCAACGTCGCCCACACGACGTCGATGACGCAAAGCCCGTCCCCGCTCTCGCGATAGAAGACATCCCCGGGGAATTGGTCACCGGGACTCGCCCCCTCGGGGAGACCCTCGATATTGATGCTCCAGTGCGGATCGAGCGGAACCTGCTCTGCCCAGAACTGTCCAGTGAAGCGCTCTGGCTCACCCGCCGACCGGCCCTCCCAGTCCGCCGGCGTGCCGAGCTGAACGTCGGCGTTGGCACACACGAGCACCGATCGCCCGTCCGCCGCGACCTCACCAATGAGCTGATCGGTCACCTCGATGACGCGAGCGCCGTCGCTACCCCAGATGAGGACATCTGTCGAGCATCCCGACAGGGTGACCACCCCGACCCCGATGCAACCAAGCACCCCCACCGCATGAAAACCTCGCACGCACCCAGAGTAGATTGGGCGCATGGCCGATTCATCTTTCGACATCGTCAGTAAGGTCGACCACCAGGAGGCCGAGAACGCCCTGAACCAGGCGCGCAAGGAGATCGAGCAGCGCTACGACTTCAAGGGCACCGGGGCATCCATCGAGTGGAGCGGCGAGTCCGTCCTGATCAAGGCGAGCAGCGAAGAGCGCGCGAAGGCGATCCTGGATGTCTTCCAGTCCAAGCTCATCAAGCGGGGCATCTCGCTGAAGAGCCTCGACTCGGGTGAGCCGTTCGCCAGCGGCAAAGAGTTCCGCATCGTCTCAACCCTGAAGGACGGCATCTCGCAGGAGAACGCCAAGAAGATCGGCAAGATCATCCGCGACGAGGCCCCGAAGGGCGTCAAGTCGCAGATCCAGGGCGACGAGCTCCGCGTGCAGTCCAAGAGCCGCGACGACCTGCAAGAGGTCATCCGCGTGCTGAAGGCCGCCGACCTCGACGTCGACCTGCAGTTCGTCAACTACCGCTGACGCGGCGCTCAGGCGCTGGCCGACTCCCGCGGCTCGGCCGTCTCGTCGATCCGGCGCAGGCGCGCGATCAGGTCGGTGACCTGCGCGTCGCTGAAAAGGGCATCCGGACCCTCCGGCGCAACACCGGTGAAGGGGTCTTCGTAGAGTCGCCGCGGGTCGAGGTACCCGGCGATCGTGAGCTGCTCGACGACCAGGTCGACGAAGACGTGCTGCCGGTGGCCGAAGCCGGGGCCGGAGACGAAGTCGGCAAGGGCCTCCTCGGCGGCGGAGCGGTCGAGTCCCACGATCGAGCGGATGAGGCGCCCCAGTCCGCCGGCCTCGACCGCCTGCGTGCGCAGCTGCCCGGCATCCACTCCCCCGGCCCCGGCGAGGATCGACTCGAGCTCGGCGAGGTCGATCGAGGTCAGCTCGCGACCCGTGCGCAGCTTGCGCAGCGCGAGATTGTCGTCGTGCGCGGCGAGGAACCCGTGGATCTTCTCGCGGAAAGCGCGTCGGTTCAGGCCGGGCATCACGCGCGCGATCTCGACGTCGCGCATGCCGTCGACGGAGTCGGTGAAGTCGGTGTAGATCGGCGCCTGCCCCGCCCTGTCGATGAGACGCATTAGTCCGCGCAGGCGCACCCGCACTGCCTCGAGCAGCGTCAGGGTCGCGGCATTCCACCACTCCGGGTCGCCGACTGCGGCGATCAGTGCGGCCTGCTGGTCGACGGCCGGGATGCCGCGGCGCTCGCCCAGCGCGGCCGCCAGGTCGATGACCCGGGGCACGACCGTGCGGGGTGGCATCTGCCCGGAAGCGACGGCGAGCTGGGCCTGGAGCAGGAGCAGGTCGAACCGCTTGGCGGCTTCGTCGGAGTCGGACTCGGCCGCCGAGGGCAGTCCGGCGAGTTCGGCAGCAGGGTCCACGTCGGCGGCGCCGAACTGCTGCCAGGCCTCCGGCTCGGCGAATCGGTCGACCGTGCGCCGGTGCTTGCGCACGAGGAAGTTGTCGCGGTTCATTCCCGCCACCGCGGCGTGGAGGCGGGTGGACAGGGTCGCGCGCAGCCCGGCGGCATCCTCGTCATCCCGCCCGCCGAGCAGCCCGAGCAGGTTCAGCCGCGCGAGGAAGGACCGCTCCGACAGCGAGGGCGCGCGCCCGCCGGCAACCTCGGGCAGGTCGGCGTTGAAGTATTCGATGTTGCCGCAGACGTCGAAGATGATGAAGTCGGTCTTCGGCATGCCCGGCCCGTAGAGGTCTGGCCGCAGCCGCGTGCCGCGCCCCACCATCTGCCAGTACTTGGTCTGCGAATGCACGGGCTTGAAGAAGACGAGGTTGACGACATCCGGAACGTCGATCCCGGTGTCGAGCATGTCGACCGAGATCGCGATGTGCGGCTCGGCGCCGGGGGTCGAGAATTTGCCGATCAACGTGTGCGCATAGGGGCCGGAGGCGTGGGTGACGATCTCGGCGAAGCCGCCCCGACGCTCGGGGAAATGATCGTCGAAGCGCTTCTGGATGAACTCGGCGTGATGCTGGTTCTTCGCGAAGACGATCGTCTTGCCGAGCAGATCACCGCCCTGAACGTAGCGCCCCTCGGTCATCAGGATCTCGAGCACCTTGTCGACCGTGTCTTCGTTGAACAGCCACCGGTTCATCACCGCGGCATCCACCTCGTCGGGAATCTCGCCGTCGACCCATTCGAGCGCGTCCCATTCGGCGCGCTCGGCGTCACTGAGGTCGGCATAGCGGATGCCGCGGCTCATGAATCCGAGGTCGATGACCCGCGCGATCGGGGGCACGAGGTAGCCGCTCGCGATGGCGTCGTCGAGTTCGTAGGCGTCGGTCGGCACGCCGTCTTCGAGCTCGAACAGGCGATAGGTGTTGTGGTCGATGTCGGCACGGGGCGTCGCGGTGAGCCCGACGACGAGCGCGTCGAAGTAGTCGAAGATCTCGCCGTAGCGGTTGTAGATCGAGCGGTGCGCCTCATCGACGACGATGAGGTCGAAGTAGCCGGGCCCGAACCGCCGCAGGTCATCGTCGCCCGCATCGATGAGGTTCATCACCGTGGGATAGGTGGAGACGAAGACGCGGCCCTCGCTGTCGCGGTCGGTGAGCAGGTCGACCGGCGACGCGTCGGGCAGGTGCTCCTTGAAAGCGCCGACGGCCTGCTTCACCAGCGCCGTGCGATCGGCGAGGAACAGCACGCGCTTGACCCAGTTCGCCCGCTGCAGCAGGTCGACCAGCGCGACCACCGTGCGGGTCTTGCCCGTGCCGGTGGCCATGACCAGCAGGGCGCGGCGCCGCTTCTGCTCGAGCGCCTCGCTCACGGCGCGGATGGCGCGCAGCTGGTAGGGCCGCTCGACGATCGTCCGGTTCACGTCGACGGCGTCGAGCGGCTTGAGGATGGTGCGGCGCTGCACAGCGAGCTGCAACTCGTCTTTGGTGAGGAACCCGGCGACCGCGCGCGGCGGGTAGCGCCGGTCGTCCCAGTACCAGGTGTCGTAGCCGTTGGTGTAGAAGATCAGCGGCCGCTGCCCGAAGTCGCGCTCCAGCGCATCCGCATAGATCCGCGCCTGCTCGCGCCCCTCCTTCGCGCTCTTAGACGAGCGCTTCGCTTCGACGACCGCGAGCGGCGCGCCGTCATCCCCCCACAGCACGTAGTCGACGTTGCCGGCGCCTGACGGGCTCGGGATGCCGGTGACCGGCCATTCACGATCACGCGCCTCGTCGAGCCTCCACCCCGCCCGGTGGAGCAGTTCATCGATCAGCTTATGACGCGTCTCGGCCTCGGTGATCGCCACGGGGTCGGGGATGTTCAGCTGGGTGTTGCGTGCCGCGTTCTCGGCCTTCACCCGCGCGAGCTCGGCGCGCAGCGTCTCGATCTCGCCCTTGGCCTGGATGCCGAGGGCCTCGGCCTCGGCCAGACGTGAGCGCGTGGCGTCGAACTCGGCCTGCATCTTCTCGAGGTCGGCGCGGGCGCGGCGCACCACCGTCGCGGGCGCCGGCGGAACGCGGTCGAACACGAAGGGACCGGGCGTCGGCGCGGCGGGATCGCCGTAGCGGTGGTCGAGCCACCGGAAGACGCGGTGGAGCTGTTCGAGAGCCCCGCGGGCACGGTCGAGGCCGACCTCCTCCTCCCGGTGCACGGCGTCGTTGCCGACGAGACGTACGATGCGCAGGCTGCCGGCGACGGACTCGCCCACACAGTCGCGGAACTCCCGCTGGCGGGTGAGGTTGGAGAACGACTCGTCGTCGGGGCGCGGCAGGTTCTCGACCGCGAAGATCCACGACGTCAGCAGCTCGCCCGCGCGGCGCGCGTAGGTCGCCGCGGCGCGGGGGTCGGCGCGCAGATAGCCCTCGGCGCGCACGGCGGGCTCGCCGAGCTGCGGCCACGTCTGCGCGACGAAGTCGAAGTTCCCCACCGAACCGCTCCTCTGACGGGCCGACGTCCGGCCCCGAACCGATGCTATCCAAGCCGCCCGGAGCGCCCGGCGACCTCGACGCCCGGCGTGGCGGAGACCCGGTCATGGCGCCGGTCTCGGCATCCTTTTTTGTGACCTTGATCTGGATTTTGAACGCCCGTCAATGTCGGAGGCCCCCGGCAGAATGAGGGGTATGGAAGAGCTCGCCCGCACCCTCGACGAGGTGCGGCGCGCGCTCGGCGGGGCAGTTGCCGAGACCGTGCGCGGGGGCGCTCTTCGGGCGGTCGACGACGAGTCGCTGCTGTCGCTGATCGCTGTGTCGGCCGAGGTCGCGCGGCTGGTCGATGCGGTGCTCGTCGAGGCGGCCGGTCATGTGCAGGAGAGAGCGGATGCCGCGCCCCACGCCGAGCGCATCACGACGACACACGGCTGCCGGTCGATGAAGGAGCTGGTGCAGCGGCTGACCCATGGGTCGTCGCGTTCGGCGGGCGAGGTGCTGCGCGCGGCGCGAGCTGTCGCCGAGCCCGGGGCCCTGACGACGGGCGAGCGGCTGCCGGCACGCTATCCCGCGATGCGCGAGGCCCTCGCCGACGGAGCGCTCGGCGCGGAGGGTCTCGCCGCGGTCGCGGGCTCGCTCGACGGCGCCGCCTGCAGCGGCGAGGCGCGCCTGGCCGCCGACGCGGAACTCGCGGCATCCGCCCGGGGTGCGGGAAGCGACGGATGCCCGCCACCGTGTGTCGACGAGCTGCGCCTGCAGGCGCAGGTGTGGGCGATGTATCTCGACCAAGACGGCGCCGAGCCGCGCGAGGCGCGCGCGATGCGGGGGCGCGGTGTGACTCTCGGCGTCTGCCGCGATGGGCTGGTGCCGGTGCGCGGCGAGCTGCTGCCCGAGGTGGCGGGGCAGTTCACCACGCTGCTGCACGCGATGCTGAATCCCAAGGTGGGCGGTCCCGACGCGCCCTCGGGCCCGCATTTCGTCGGCGACGACGACCGCGCCGGCGACGTCGGCGAGTCGCTCGCGCCCCCTGCCGACACTCGCACCCGGGCGCAGCAGCAGCACGACGCGCTGGCGTCGATCCTCTCCGTCGCCGCTCGCTCGGGCGAGGTTCCCACGATCGGCGGCGCCGCACCGACCCTCGTCGTCTCGGTCACGGCCGATGACCTGCGGTCCGGCCGTGGGCACGCACACATCGACGGCTACGACGAGCCCGTCTCGCTCGCGGCGGCTCGCCAGGTGGCCTGCACGGGCGGCGTGCAGCGCGTCGTCACCGACAGTGCCGGCCGCATCCGGGCGATCCACACGCTGGAGCGTGTTTTCGACCAGCACCAGCGCCGCGCGATCGTGCTCCGCGACGGCGGCTGCGTGATTCCCGGCTGCCAGGTGCCGGCGGCGTGGTGCGAGATCCATCACGTGGAGGAACACTCGCGAGGCGGCCCGACGCACACCGACAACGGCGTGCTCCTCTGCTGGCACCATCACCGCACACTCGACTCGAGCGGATGGCACGTGCGCATGCGAAACGGCCTGCCCGAGGTGCGCGGCCCCTCCTGGTGGGACCGATCGGCGAGCTGGCGCGCGGTGACGACATCCCCGATCCGGATGCGCAATCGCCTGCGAACGCGGGAGACGGCCGCGCCCTGAGCCGGCGGCCAGAGGCCCCGATCGGGCGACCCGACACGGCGATGTCGGAGGCATGGTGTGTCCTGTCCTACTGGCCATCGGCCGGTGGCATGCGCCTGGGGGTGCGTGCCCGTTCGATCCGGAAGGTTCTGTCATGTCTGACAACAGCAGCAACACCACGCCCGCGACACCGGCCGCAGGCTGGTTCCCCCACCCCTCGCCCGACGCGGCGCCGGGCACCGAGATGTACTGGGACGGTGCGCAGTGGCGCACCGCAATGGTGCGCCGGGATGGGGTGGCCGTCTCGCCGACGGCGGTTATGAATGCCCCGGCGCGTGAAGCGGCGGCGCAGGATGCCGCGGACGGCGCGACGGCGGGCGCGGCAGTGAAGCGGCCGTGGTATGCCCGCAAGGCGATCGTGATCCCGGCGGCCGTGGTCGGCGGGTTCATCATGATCGCCGGCATCGGCGGCGCGATGGGCGGCGGCGATGACGAGGTGGCCGACGCGGCATCCGTCGTACAGACCGACGAGTCCCTGGTCTCGCAGCCCGAGCCCGAGGCTGAGCCGGAGCCCGTGATGGTCATGGTGCCGAACGTCGTCGGCATGGACGGAGCGAGCGCCCGCGCCGCGCTCGAGGCCCTCGGCTTCGACACGACGTTCGACGGCGACGAGACCATGCCGGTCATCGCCCAGGGCGTCGCCGAGGGCACCGAGATGGAAGAGGGCTCGACGATCGCTCTCACGCTCGAGGAGAAGCCGCAGCTCACGCTCGGTCAGGAGAACGCGATCCGGTCGGCGCAGTCATACCTGAGTTTCACCGGGTTCTCGCGCGCCGGCCTGTTCCAGCAGCTGACCAGCGAATACGGCGAAGGATTCGAGGCCGCCGATGCCGAGTTCGCCCTGGCGCACCTGGAGCAGAACGGGCTCGTCGACTGGAACGCCGAAGCCGTGGAGTCGGCGGAGTCGTATCTGGAGTTCACCTCGTTCTCTCGGCAGGGACTGTTCGACCAGCTGACCAGCGAATACGGCGAGGGCTTCACCCCCGACCAGGCGAACCACGCGCTCGCCGCCGTCGGCTACTGAGCCGAGCGAGCCACTGAGACTGCGGCGGCGGACATCTTGGGGGAAGGTCCGCCGCCGCTTCGGTTCGCTGGCGCGCGGCGCTGTCGGTGACTGGTGATGTACTCCCTGAACGGCGAAAGGATCCGCTCAATGGAGCACATCATTATGGTGACTACCGAGCAACTCCTCGCCCGACGCAGCGAGTTGCTCCATGCACTTAACCTCGACTCCTACGAGGAGTTCCGTGAACGCGCCGATGCAGAAATCCTCACCAGCCGCGAGTGGGCACTTCGGAACGAGCTCGACTCCCTCGCTTACCTGCTGGGCGAGGATGACCTCACCAGTTGAAGAGCATGCATGTGCACCGACGCCGAAGCCATTCTCGGCATGCTGCTCAGAGTTCTCCCCGGAAGGCGCGGTGCTGGAGGGATGCGAAGAGAGCATCGAGGCTAGCCATGCGCCGGAGCGCTCGATTTCGCTGGGAGGCAATGCTCTTCGCGACTTGGGCGAACTCGAACTGCCCCGGATTCGACGGGTCGAACGCAGGCATCGACCGCAGTACCGTCGTGTTGATGTTGTACTGGCCCGCAGATGTCGCGGCCCCTCGGCGAAGGTGACCCCTGGCGAATTTCGACCGCGCCAGCGCGGCGATCGCTTCCGGTTCGATTCCCGGGCGCAGTCGCGCTCGAATGAGGTACGACGCAAAGACCCAGTCGGCGCCCTGACGCACCTGCTTGCTCAGGGAAGCGAAAGCAGAGCACCTCCCGACGACGTCGGGGTTTCCGTTCGAGCGAACGAACAGCACGTCTCGTTCGTTGAGACGAAGACGATCGATTTCAGCGTCGGGGAGGTGGACGGTCTTCAGTCCGTCCAGGTCCAGGCCTCGCCCCGTCACATTCGGAATGCGCAAAACGGGGAAGCCGCTGGAGCCAGACTTCGCAGAAGTCCCGTAGCGGAACTCCTCTACCAGGTCGCCGAGTGCTACATGGGAGTCGCGCAGGTGGCAACCAACCAGCTCCACGAATGCTAGATCCTCGACCTCGTCGTACGACTTCAACTGGGCACGCGCGCGGGATCGGAGGGCGTCGGCCTCGTCGAGGATTGCGGCGATGCGGCGCTGCTCGGGGAGGGGTGGGAGGGGGACCTCAAGGCGCCCGAGCGCATCCAGCGATATCGACTTGCGGCGCTCTGCCGTTCCACGGCCAAGACGCGGGTACGACGCTAGTGCGCGCGGGGACTTCAGGAAGCGGATGAGGTACTCAGCGGACACCCGCGACTCATCGGTTGAGAACACGGTGTACATCGGACTGATCACGCACCTGGTCGGTGCGATACCGATCGATCCCTCGTCGAGGTGAATGGTTGCGTACGCGAACTGGCCCTTGTCTACGACCTTGTATGTCGAGAGATCGCTAGAGAACACCTGCTTCTTGAAGTATTGGGCAGAGGGCACGAAGCCTGCGCGCTTAGTCACTGAGTACACCGGGAGCTCCGCTGCTCCGGCGCGACCTTGTACTGGCGCGATCAGCTGGTTCAGGGGGACCATGCTCACGCGAGCATCTCCCGCAGGCGTTTGAGGCCGTCCTGGATCTCGACCTCGAGGGCGTCGAGCTCGTCGAGGATCTCGGTCGGCGAGCGGTGCTCGACCTCCTCGATCTCGATCTCCTTGTAGCGGCTGAGGCTCAGGTCGTAGTTGTTGTCGACGATCTCCTGGCGCGGCACGAGGAAGCTCTGATCGGTGCGCGCCCGCGACGCCTCGGCATCCAACGCCTGCCAGCGGGCAAGAACGTCGGGCAGGTCGTTCGCCTCGATCGGGGTGCGCTTGTCGTCGAGGGTCATGCCGTCGGCGCGCACGTCGTAGAACCACACGTTGGCGGTGCCGCCGGATGAGGTCTTCGTGAAGAGGAGGATCGCGGTCGAAACCCCGGTGTAGGGCTTGAAGGTTCCGGAGGGGAGCTTGATGACGGCATCCAGCTTGTGGTCGTCGACGAGCATCTTGCGCACGGCCTTGTGCGCGTTCGACGATCCGAACAGCACCCCCTCGGGCACGATGACCGCCGCGCGACCACCGTTGCGCAGCATCCGGATCATGAGCACGAGAAAGAGCAGCTCGGTCTTGCGGGTCTTGACGAGCTTCTGCAGGTCTTTCGACACCGTCTCCTGGTCGAGCGAGCCCGCGAACGGCGGGTTGGCGAGCACCAGTGTGTAGCGATCGTCGCCGGGATGCCCCTCCGACAGCGAGTCGGCGCGCTCGATCGTCGGGTTCTCGACGCCGTGCAGCAGCATGTTCATGCTCGCGATGCGCGCCATCGCCGCATCGGAGTCGTACCCGGTGAACATGGGTCCGTTGAAGTGGGCGCGGGTCGCGGCATCCGACCACATCTCGGGGTGGTGGTCGCGCAGGTACTCCTCCGCCGCGACGAGGAAGCCGGCGGTGCCGACGGCCGGGTCGATGATGAGGTCGTCGGGGCGCGGGCGCTGCAGGTCGACCATGAGCTGGATGATGTGCCGCGCCGTGCGGAACTGCCCGTTGGTGCCGCTGGTGGCGAGCTTCGAGAGCATGTACTCGTAGATGTCGCCCTTGGTGTCGCGATCCTCCATCGGGATGTCGTGGAGGAGGTCGACGACCTTCGTCAGCAGCGCGGGCGTCGGGATCGTGAACCGCGCGTCGCGCATGTTACGGGCGTAGCTCGAGCCCTCGGCGCCGAGCCGTCGCAGCCACGGGAAGACATGCTCGGAGACGACCTCGAACATCTCGGAGGGTGCGAAATTGGTGAACTGGCTCCAGCGCAGGTCGCGGTAGGGGCGCCGGCTCGACAGGTCGCTGTCGTAGCCGTCGGGGAAGACCGGGTTCTCGACCTCGTCACCGAACCGCGCGGCCTTCTTCTCGGCGAGAAGCTGCAGGTCGTCGAGGCGCTTGATGAACAGCAGGTAGGTGATCTGCTCGATCACCTCGACGGGATTGGCGATGCCGCCTGACCAGAAGGCATCCCAGACCTTGTCGACCTGGCGCTTCAACTCACCTGTGACCACACCATCTCCCGTCGCGCGTACAACGTTCCACGCTAGCCGAGGGGTAGGACGGTGACGTCGTGTCCGTTGGCCTCGCCGCGCGGCGCAGGCAGGTGCAGCGGCATCACTGTTCGAGGTTCTTGCGCCACTCCTGGTAGGAACCCGATTCGAGCACCTCGCCGGTCGCGTCATCGATGAAATCGACCGTCACCTCGACATCATCCGGGGAGGCTCCCGCGAACTGTTGGTACAGCGCTCCCTGGATGTAGAAGCCGAGTACGAGCATGCTCTCGAGCGGCGAGAACTGCTGACGGTCGACCGAAACACGGAAGCTCGTCATCGCGTTGTCGATTTCCACGTCCGTGACGGAGTTCGACGTATCGGAGACCATGTCATCGATGGAATCCTGCGCGGACGAGCGCATCTCTGCCAACATCTCGTCGCGTTGCGGCTTGCTCATCGTGTAGACGACCGAGTCACCGTCCACGACGGCCGCCATGCCCTGCGCGTCAGCGGCCGCCACGATGTCGTCGTCGGTCAGCGCGCCGTCGGGGTCGACGAGAGACCGGGCCACGCGCACGTCGACCGAAACCAGATCCTCTTCGACCTCGACGGCGGCAGGCGTGGAGTCGGCATCCACCGCAGCTCCCTCGCCACTCTCGGCAGAGCAGCCGCCGAGGACGATGACGGTGCTGACAATCAGCGATGCGAGCGCGGTACGGGCTGGTTTGTGCATGAGTTCCCTGGATTCGACGTGCGGACGATCTCGACCCGCCCCTGCGATTGTAGACAGCGCAGGACGCGGGGTTCTCCTCGGAACCCGACGCTCTCATGAGACCCCGCGACGCATCACGACTCCGACGGCACCAGCGGCAGCTCGCGGCCGTAGTTCCAGGAGAGGATCGCCGGCTGCTCGCGGTAGAAGCTCAGCACCGACACCGACCCGGCATCCAGGGTGATCTGTGCGCCGAAACGGGGCGCCATCCGCAGGTACACCGCCGTCAGGATGCGCAGGAAGTGCCCGTGCGCCACCAGCGCGACATCGCCCTCCGCCATTGCGGGCAGCACGCGTGTGAGCACACGCGATGCGCGCCCGGCGACCTCTTCCACCGTCTCGCCGGGTGTCTTGCCCCGAACCACCCCGTGGGTGAACGTGCTCCAGTTGTAGCCGAGCTCGGCACGGATGTCGCGCGTCGTGCGCCCCTCATACCCGCCGTAATCCCACTCCACGAGGAGCGGATCGACCTCGGCATCCAGGCCCGCCAATTCCGCAGTCCGGCGCGCCCGCTCCAGCGGCGACGTCAGCACGAGCGAGAAGTCGTAGTCCGCGACCAGCTCGCCGGCGCCGCGGGCGAGATCCTCCCCACGAGCCGTGAGCGGGATGTCGGTCAGCCCCGTGTGCCGTCCGGTTCTCGACCACTCCGTCTCGCCGTGTCGCAGGAGCACCAGCTTTCCCGACGGGTTGTCGGGCGCGGGACGATCGGGCAGCGGATCGAGCGTCGGCATAGCCGCAACCGTACCGTGTGCTAGATCAGGACGCTCCCCCGGATGCGGGCCGTGCTCGCCCCACCGACCCACACCACGGCGTCGTCGGGGCGGCGACCCGGGCGAGCAGGTCGGGCTCGACCAAGCCGCGAGGTCGAGCAGTCGCCATCGCCCGAACGCTCCGAGACTCACCGAGCACTCGAGAGATCACCGTCCGGCGACTGAGCGGGCAGCCGCCGGTCGCGTCCTTCTCTGCCACGGCAGCACCAGCGGAGTGACCAGGCGGAAGAGCACATTGATCAGCAGGCCCAGCAGCCCGACGATCAGGATGCCCGCGTAGACCTCGTCGATCGCGAACTGCTGACCCGCCCGGCGGATGGCGGCGCCCAGACCGAACTCGGCGCCGACGAATTCCGCGGCGATCAGGGTGATAAGGCAGGTCGCCATCCCCAGACGCAGCCCGTTCAACAGGCCCGGCGCGATCGCGGGGAACAGCAGCCGGGTGAAGAAGCGGATGCCGGTGGCCCCGAAATTGCGGCCCGCCTCGATCAGATCCGTCGGCACGTCGCGGACGGTGCCGCGCGTGCTGATGATGATCTGGAAGAACGCGGTCGCGAACGCGGTGATGATGTACGCGACCTCGCCCCGCCCGACGATGATGATGAAGAGCGGGAGAAGCGCGATCTTCGGCAGCGGATAGAGGGTGTCCGTGATGGGACGGATGAGAAGCTCCACGGTCCGCCACCGGCCCGATGCGACACCGATCGCGACGCCGAAGACCGCGGCGAGCGCGAACGCCACGATCAGGCGCTGCACGGTGAGCACGAGGTCGAGCCCCAGCCGGCCGTTCACGAGCTGCTCGAACGCCGTCGCGACTATGTCGCTGAGCGGCGGGAAGAACCGGGGGTCGAGCAGGCCCGTGCGTGTGACCAGCTCCCACACCACGATCACGGCGATGGGGATGGCCCAGGACTGCGCCCAGCGCCGAACCGTCGGGGTCATATCTGTGCTCCTCGCACATCGCGTCGCCACGGCAGGAGACGGTCGGCCACGGCGTCGAATCCGACGCTGCTGATCAGTCCGATCACCGCGATGATCAGCAGCGCCACATACATGTCGGTGACACGCAGGATCTGCCAGTTGGACCATAGGAACTGACCGAGACCGTTCGGGGCGCCCACCATCTCGATCGCGATGACGGCGATCAGGGTGAACCCGAGCGACACCCTGATACCGGTCACGATCGATGGCAGCGATCCCGGTACGAGGATGCCGAAGAACCGTTTGGCCCCGCGGGAGCCGTAGTTGTCGGCCACCTCGAGGAGCGTGCGGTCGATGCTGCGCACCCCCGCGACGGTGTACAGGATCATGACGATGAGGGGCGTGACGAGCGCGGTCAGGATGATCGCCATCTCGGTACGCCCGAGCAGGAACGTCAGGAACGGGAAGAACAGCACTCCCGGGATGGGGTAAAGGAACGCCAGGATCGTGTGCGCGCCGCGGTCCATCCACTGGGAGGCGGTGATGGCGATCCCCACACCCACTCCCAGGATGACGGCCAAGACGATCGTGACGAGCACGCGCAGCACGGTCGCGATGATGTCGCCCCCGAGCCCGGAATCGGGTTCGAAGATGATGACGCTGCGGGCGATGATCTCGGTCGGCGGCGGGAAGAACGTGGCACGGATGACTCCCGTCCGGCTCAGGATCTCCCATGCCAGAAGGATGACCACCGGACCGACGAACAGGGCCCACTTGTCGCGAAGGCCACGCCAGCTCACCTGTCGTCCACCGCCATGGCCGCCTGCACCTCGTCGCGCAGATGGTTCCAGATGTCCTGCGACAGGGCGGCGAACTCCGGCGTGCCCCGCAGTTCGGGCGTGCGGTCCGGCCCGAAGTCGAGCTCGACGATGTCCCGGATCCGGCCCGGGCGAGCCGACATCAGCACGACACGATCGGAGAGGAACACCGCCTCGTCGATGGCGTGCGTGATGTAGAGCACCGTCGGCTTCGTCTGCTGCCGCAGCTCGAGGATCTGCTCCTGCAGCAGCGTGCGCGTCTGCGCGTCGAGAGCACCGAGCGGTTCGTCCATCAGCAGCACCTCGGCATCCTGTGCGAGCGCCCGGGCGATGCCGACCCGCTGCTTCATCCCGCCGGAGAGCTGATGCGGATAGAAGTCGCCGAAGCGCGCCAGGCCGAGGCGCGCCAGCTGCTCGTTCGCGATCCCGGCGGCATCCTTCTTCGGGACGTTGCGGTTACGCGGACCGAACATCACGTTCTCGCGCACCGACATCCACGGGAAGAGCGCATGCTCCTGGAACACCATCGCCGTCTTGGGACGATCCGGCTGGGAGCTCTCGATCTCGACCGTGCCCGATGACGGTTCGTACAGACCCGCGACGAGACGCAGCAGGGTGGACTTGCCGCAGCCCGACGGCCCGACGATCGAGACGAACTCCGCTTCGGCGATGTCGAGCGAGACATCCTCGAGTGCGGTGACCTGCTCCTTGCCCGGGAACCGCTTGCTCACGTCGGTGAGCCTGACCTTCGGCTGCATCTGCACGCTCATCGGCTCCGCGTCAGTTCTCGAGGGCGGCATCGCGCCAGCTGAAGTCCCAGATGTCCTCCTCGGGGATGATCTCGTCGTAGTTCAGCGACCCCTGCTCCATGAAGAACTCCTGGTAGCGCAGCAGCACATCGAAGTCCACGCTGAGGTCGGCCGGGATGTGGTGCTGTCGCGAGGCGGCGACGACGGCCGGGTCGGCACCGGTGTACTGCTCCACGAGCTCGAGCATCTCGGGGGTGTCCCATCCGTTCGCGGCGAGGTCTTCCGCGGCCATCGCATAGGCGCGCATGAAGTCCTCCGCCACCTGCGGGTTCGCCTCCGCCCAGTCCGTGTTGTAGATGATCCCGGTGAACGGCAGCGGCTCTTCATCCGTCGGCGTCTCCCACGGGCGGTAACCCGACCCGTTGCCCTCTGCCTGCGTGGGGAACGGCTCCGAGAGGATGCCGGCCGCGATGCCCCCGTTCGCGAGCGCCGGGACCTGGTCGGGGAACGGGATGTATTCCAGCGCGATGTCATCCATCGACAGCCCGCCGCGCTCCAGCGCGAAGCCGAGCAGCGCCTCGGTCACGACGCCGGGCGCGTTGACGGCGAACGTCTGCCCCGCGAGCTGCGACATGTCCTCCGCGACGGCGGCCGCCTCTTCCGACGAGCCCGCGAGCTGCGACGAGACGATGAAGTAGTCCTCGATGTAGCCGGCGTGCATCGGGGCCACGTACCGCACGGGCAGGCCCTCGTCCACGGCGTTGTACGCGGCCGAGCCGATGCCGGCGAACCCGGCGTCGTACTGGGCGGTGGCGACGCCGGTGATCGACTCGTTTCCGCTCGCGACCTCGACGAGTTCGACGTCGATGCCGACCTCTTCGGCGTACTTCTCGGCCGTCACGAAGAGGGGCAGCGACGAGCCGGTCGCGAGGTAGGCGACCCGGATCGTGCCGCCTTCGCCGCCGGCGTCGTCGTTGCCGGACGTGGCGCCCTCGGGATCGGCCGCGCAGCCCGCGAGGACCAGGACGGCGGCGGCACCGGTGGCGACGAGCGCCTTGCGGGAACGGATTGCTGTGTTGTGCATCATGGTGAAACTCCCTTGTTTCTGTTGCGATCGAGTACTCGAACGGCCGCGTCGATTCGAGGCCGCTCCTTCTAGTGACCGTGTTCCCGTGCCATGAGCCAGGACGGGCGGCCGGTGATCTTCGCGTCGATCACGAGGGGGCGGGTGCGATCCGACTCCAGCCAAGCAGAGATTCCGCCCAGGTCGTCGAGGGAGCGCACGGTCACCGCGTCGCAACCGTAGCCACGCGCGATTGCGGCGATATCGGTGTCGGGGAAGCGGACGATCTCCTGCTCCGCGGGTGAGGAGTCGGGGAAGAGGTGGATCTCGGCGCCGTACGCGCTGTCGTTGAAGGCGACGACGATCAGGCCGAGCTGCAGACGCACCGCCGTCTCCAACTCCACCGCCCCCATGAGCAGCGATCCATCGCCCGTGCCGAGCACCGCCATCCGATCCGGACGCGCGACCGCGGCACCGATCACGCTGGCCAGCCCCAGCCCGATGGATTGGAAGGAGAGAGGCAGGACGTAGCCCTCGTCGTCGGGGACACGCAGGTGGGCGCCCGGGTAGGCGTTGACGTTGCCGCCGTCCACCACGACGACGCGTTCGGAGGGCAGCATCGCGTCGAGCGCATTGATGAGGGCGGCGGGATCGACGAAGCCTTCCTCATCCACCGCTTCGACCGCCTGGTCCGACCAGTAGCGAGCCCCGCGGATCCGCTCCGCGACGGCGGGGGTGCGGTACCCGGTGTTCGTCGTCCCCGAGGCTGCCAGCGCGGCGACGGCCGCTCGGGCGACCGCGCCGGTGTCGCCGACGATGCCGAGGTCGACCAGGCGGTGCTTCCCGATGGCCTCGACGCGGTCGTCGACCTGCACGAGCGTCGCCTTCTCCAGCAGCGTCCCCCCGCGCGTCGTCCAGTTGTTCAGAGCGACGCCGAAAGCGACGATCAGATCCGCGTCGCGGACGAGCTCCGCCGCACTGTCGGTCGCGAACCCGCCTACGACATCGAGCGCCCATTCGTCGCCCTCGAAGACGCCCCGCCCACCGCCCGAGGCGATCAGCAGCGCGCCCGTCACCGCGGCGAGCTCACGCAGGTCTCGCTTGGCGACACGCGCACCCCGGCCGCCGATGATCACGGGGCGATCCGCCCTCGCGAGCATCTCGCCCAGTTCGGACGCATCGGCGGTCGCCACGATCGGCGTGGGCACACGGAGATTGGACGCGGGCCGGGGGCCGGGATACGCGATCTCGCGCTCCTGCAGGTCTACGGGAAGCGACAGCACGACGGTGGTGCGCTCGACCTGGGCGACCCGGAATGCGCGAGCGGCATCGGCGAGCGCGGTGCGGGCCGAGTGGATGCGCATCGGCGTCGCGCCGACGGAGCGTGCCGCGGCATCCTGGTCGATGTGGAAGTTCGACGTGACGTCTCCCACGGCGGTGTCGGCGGCGAGGACCAGCAGCGGGGTGTGGCATTTCGCGGCCTCGGTGATGCCGGTGAGCGCGTTGGTGAGCCCGCACCCCTGGTGCAGGCTGAGGGCGCTGACGTCGCCGGTGATCCGAGAGTAGGCGTCGGCCATGGATGCCGCACCGGCTTCGTGTCTTGCCGCGACGAAGGATGCGCCCGACGCGATGAGCGCGTTCGTCACCCGGAAGTTCCCGCTTCCCACCACCCCGAACACCTGCGATACGCCCAACTCGGCGAGCATCCGGCCGACGGCGTCGGCAACCTTCATCATCTGCGTCACTGCACTGATTCCGTTTCTCAGGTCATCGGCGACCTTCCTCCACGCTAGGTTCGCGCCCGATCTTCGTCCAATGAATGATCAACATCTGCGATATTCGCCGGGGTAATAATGGAGGCATGCTCGCCACCATCGATCTGAACCTGCTCCGAACCTTCGTCGAGGTGTATCGAGCGAGGAACCTCACCTCGGCCGCCGAGACGCTGCGGGTCTCCCAGCCCGCCGTCAGCCACGCCCTCAAGCGTCTGCGCACCCACTTCGACGATCCGCTCTTCGTCCGCACCGGGACGGGGGTGCGCCCGACGCGATTGGCGGTGGACCTGTACGCCGACGTCAGCGGTCCGCTCTCGCGAATCGTGGCGCGGACCGAGGACGGGACCCGCTTCGACCCCTCGTCCTCCCGCCGCCGGTTCCGCATCGCGCTCACCGACCTCGGGGAGGCGGGGCTGCTGCCGCGCATCCTGCTCGCAACTGCGGAGGTGGCGCCGGGGATCTCCATCGAGGTGGTGCCGCTCGACATCGAATCCGTCGCCCACGACGTGCTGTCGGGCGACATCGACGCGGCCATCACGAGTTCGCCGGTGATCGGCCCCGTGCACCAGGAGATCCTGTTCCAGGATCGCTACGCCTGCCTGGCCCCGTCGGATCTCGACCACGATGACGGGCGGATACGGGTCGAGGATCTGCGAAGGCTGCCCGAAGCGCGGGTCGGGGCGGCGGCGGGGCACCGGGCCATCACGGAGGCGGTCACCACGCTCGGCGCGGGGGTCATGTCCAGCGTCCCCCAGGTCGAAGTCCCGCGTTTCACGTCCTTGCCGTGGATCGTCGCACGCTGCGGATACGTCGCGATCGTTCCCATCGATGCCTTCGCCGCGCTCGCCCTGCCCGCGGGGGTGAGGCTGCTCGAACTCCCGTTCCCCTCCCCGACCACCTCCGTGCACCTCATCTCCCACAACGACGCGGGTGCGACGTCGTCGACCGCGTGGCTTCTCGACACGATGCGCTCGGCGCTGGCCGCGTGAACGGCGCCTCGCCGGCCGCGAACGGTCGCGACACGCCGCGACGGGAGTGTGCCGCACGGCGTGTCGCGACCGTTCGCCGGGAGGGAAGGGCGAGGGGGCGTCAGGCGAGCGGACGCGGGCGCGCGGCGCGGGCCGCCGCGAGGATGCCGATGGCCCCGCAGGTCACGACGATCACGGCCATGGGGACAGCCGTCCCCTCCCCCGCGAGCCCCACCAGCGGGGAGAGCGCGGCCGCGGTCGTGAACTGCCCCGCCCCGAGGAGGGCCGAGCCAGCACCCCGGCGCCCGTCGGCGCGGGCGAGAGCGAGGGCCGTGGCGTTCGACATGATCAGCCCCGAGCCCGCACAGAGCGGGATGACGAGGGCCAGGAACGACCACACCTGCAGGATGCCGGCGGCCGAGAGGACCACCAGGACGACCCCGGCGCCGAGGAGCATCCCCTGGCCGACCGCGAGCATCCGGCGCGGGCCCACGCGGGGCGCGATCGCGGCGTTGACGAGGTTGGCCACGACCATGCCGGACGCCCCGATCGCGAACGTCAGCCCGTACTCGACGGGGTCGAGGCCCAGCACCACCTGGGCGACGAACGGGGATGCCGAGAGGTAGGCCATGAGCGCGCCGAACCCGAGCGCGAACGCGACGAGATAGCCGCGGAAGCCCGGCTCGCGCAGCAACCCGCCGAGGCCGCGCACCACCGCGCCCACGCCGCCCCGCGCGCGCCGGTCGGGCGGCAGCGACTCGGGGATCACGACGAGCGCGAGGACGAACATCATCGCGGCGAAGACCGCCATCGCCCCGAGGGTGCCCCGCCAGCCCCATACCCCCGCGAGGATCCCGCCCACGGGAGGACCGACGATGGGACCGAGACCCACGAGCGTCATGATGAGGCTGAGCGGTCGCACCGCCTTCGCCGGTCCCGCGAGATCCACCGCGATCGCGCGGCCGAGCACCATCCCGACGGCGCCGGCGAACCCCTGCACGGCCCGCAGGGCCACGAACACCTCGATCGACGGCGAGAAGACCATCGCGGCGGATGCCAGCGCGAAGACGGCCATGCCCGCGACGAGCACCCGCCTGCGGCCGAGCCGATCGGACAGCGGACCGAGCAGGAGCTGCCCGCAGGCGACGCCGACGAGGAAGCCCGTCAGCGTCAGCTGCACCGCAGAGGCGCTCGCCCCGAGGTCCGAACCGATGTCGGTGAACGACGGCAGGTAGAAGTCGACCGCCACGGGGCCGACCGCGGTGATGAACCCCAGCGCCGTCAGCAGCGCCGGGGTGAGACGAGGCTCGCGCCTCACTCGCCGCGGGAGATGCGCACCATCTCCTCGCGCGGCACCACCTTGATGCGGGCACGCTCGTGCGGCCTGCCGAGGGCGACCTCGTGCTCGTCGAGGCGGTGCCAGCCCTCGAGGTCGGTCCAGGCCACGCCCCGGGACGCGAGGAGATCGGGGATCGCCGACTCCGAGGGGTCGGCGGGCTGCCACCACGACGCCTGGTCGTTGATGAGGTGACGCACGGTCTCCATCGCGTCGGACTTCGTGTGACCGATGAGCCCGACGGGGCCCCGCTTGATCCAGCCCGTCGCGTAGACGCCCGGCACGCGCTCGTTGGAATCCTTGTGAAGCACCTGGCCCTCGTGATTGGGGATGATGCCGTGACGCTTGTCGAACGGCACCCCGGGAAGCGGGGAGCCGAAGTACCCGACGGCGCGGTACAGCGCCTGGATCGGCACCTCGCGCAGCTCTCCCGTGCCGGTCACGCCGCCCTGCCCGTCGGGGCGGGTGCGCTCGTACACGAACGAGGACACGCGGCCGTCGGCATCCTTTCTGACCTCGACGGGCCTCGCCCAGAAGTGGAAGTGGAGGCGTCGCGACGCCTCGCCTCCCGCATTGTTGACCGACGGGCGCTTGCGCCAGGCCTGCAGGACGCGGTCGATGACCATGACCTGCTTGTTGCTCGCGACCGCGGCGCGGGATGCGTCGTCGTAGTCGAAGTCCTCGTCGTAGACGACCATGTCGACATCGCGCAGCTCGCCGAGCTCGCGCAGCTCCAGCGGAGTGAACTTCACCTGAGCGGGGCCGCGGCGACCGAACACGTGCACATCGGTCACGGGCGATGCCTTCAGACCCTGGTAGACGTTGTCGGGCACCTCGGTGGGCAGGAGGTCGTCGGCGTGCTTGGCCAGCATGCGCGAGACGTCGAGCGCGACGTTTCCGTTGCCGATCACGGCGACGGACTCCGCCTCGAGGGGCCACGTGCGCGGCACGTCGGGGTGTCCGTCGAACCAGCTGACGAAGTCGGCGGCGCCGTAGGAGCCGGCCGCGTCGATGCCGGGGATGTCGAGCGAGGTGTCCCGGATCGCACCCGTCGCGAAGATGACCGCGTGGTAGTGCCGCTTGAGGTCGTCGAGGGTGATGTCCTCGCCGAAGCGCACGTTGCCGAAGATGCGGATGTCGCCGCGGTCGAGCACCTCGCGCAGCGCGGTGATGATGCCCTTGATGCGCGGGTGGTCGGGCGCGACGCCGTAGCGGACGAGCCCGTAGGGCGCGGGGAGCTGCTCGAAGAGGTCGATCGAGACGTCGAACCTGCGCTCGGCCTTCAGCAGGATGTCCGCCGCGTAGATGCCCGCCGGCCCGGCACCGACGATGGCGAGCCGGAGCTTGGTGTCGTGGGAGGCCGGCGCGTGGGTGTTCGTCGCGTGAGTGTCCGCCACGTGGGGGTCCTTTCGGGTGAGGAGGAGACGGGCGAGCCGGCTCAGCTGCTGCGGTCGGCGACGGCCTGCGCGAAGCGCGTGAGCGCCTCCCGCACCGCCCCGGCGGGCAGGGGCTCGAGCGCGTCGATCGCCGCGCGCGAGTACTCGTGGGCCAGCGCGAGCGTGTCCGCCGTCGCGGGGTGATCGCGAAGCGCCGCCAGGTCGGCATCCAGGATGCCGGGGTCCGCGCCGTCGGCGATCCTCGCCACACCCTCGTCGATCCGGGCGCGGAGCGCGACCGACGCGTCATCCGGCATCCGGCCGAGCAGCAGGTAGGGCATCGTCGGCACCCCGGCGCGAAGGTCGGTGCCGGGCACCTTCCCCGTCTCGTCGGGGTCCGCGGAGAGGTCGA
The DNA here is from genome assembly GCF_044542535.1 of Microbacterium sp. NPDC078428. Lineage (NCBI taxonomy): Bacteria > Bacillati > Actinomycetota > Actinomycetes > Micrococcales > Microbacteriaceae > Microbacterium > Microbacterium sp. NPDC078428. The sequence continues at coordinate 489,630 of NZ_JBITUP010000001.1, read as the reverse complement.
TCACGTCGTCGAGGAGCTGGAACGCCACGCCCGCCTTCTCGCCGAACAGAGCCATCGGCTCCTCCAGCTCGGCGGGGCCGTGGGAGAACACGATGCCGGACGCCGCCGACGCGGCGATGAGAGAGCCCGTCTTGTCCGAGAGCACCTGCAGGTAGAAAACGACGGGGTCGTCGCCGGACTGCGGCCCCACGGTCTCGTGCATCTGCCCGAGGACGAGTCGCTCGAACGTGTCGGCCTGCAGCTTGATGGCCCGCTCGCCGTACCGCGCCATGATCTGGCTGGCCCGGGAGAAGAGGAGGTCGCCGGTGAGGATCGCGACGTTGTTGCCCCACACGGCGTGCGCGCTCGGGACCCCGCGCCGCACATCGGCGCCGTCCATGACGTCGTCGTGGTACAGCGAGCCGAGGTGGGTGAGTTCCAGCGCGGCAGCGGCCTCCACGACATCCTGCGTCGTCCCCTCGCCCAGCTGGGCGCTCAGGAGGGCGAGCATGGGGCGGATGCGCTTGCCGCCGGCCTCGTAGAGGTAGCGGCTGGTGGTGTCGGCCAGCGCGTCCGACACGCGGAGCTCATCGGCGAGGGCGGCCTCCACGAGATCGAGGCCCTCCTCGATCGTGCGCAACAGCTTGCGCGAGCGGGGACCGGCGAAGACGCGCTCGGTCATGCCGAGGCGGCTCGCAAGGCGCGAGCCCGGGGCGGAGGGGCTCGGGGTCACCCGTTCAGCCTACCGGCGGGCTTGACCCCCCGGTGCAGGGCGACGATCCCGAAGGAGAGATTGCGGTACTCCACCTGCGCCCATCCGGCCTCGCGCATCCAGCGGGCGAGGGTCGTCTGGTCGGGCCAGTCGCGGATCGATTCGTTCAGGTAGTCGTAGGCGTCGGCGTTCGAGCTGACCGCTCGCGCCACGATCGGCAGCACCCGATCGTTGTAGAAGCGGTAGAGCCCGGCGAAGGCGGGCGAAGGCGGGTGCGAGAACTCGCAGACCACGATCCGGCCGCCCGGCTTGGTGACCCGCCAGAGCTCGGCGAGGGCCCTCCTCGGCTCGTTGACGTTGCGCAGCCCGAACGACATCGTGACGGCGTCGAACTCGTCGTCGGCGAACGGCAGGTCGGTGGCGTCCGCCTCCACGAACTCCAGGTTCGGCACGCCGGAGTGCCGCCGCCGGCCCTCCGCGATCATCCCGGGCGAGAAGTCCGCCGCGACGACGTCGGCGCCGCTGCGGGCGAGGGAGACAGAGGATGCCCCGGTTCCCGCGGCGAGGTCGAGCACGCGCTCCCCCGCCCGCGGCCCGACGGCGCGCGTCGTCGCGACCCGCCACAGGCGGTCGTTCCCGATGCTGAGGACGGTGTTGGTGCGGTCGTATCCGCGCGCGACGCCGTCGAACATGCCGCTGACGGCACGCGGATCCTTCGCGAGGTCGGCGCGCGTGCGGTCGGGTTCGGGTGCGGCGGTCACCCGTCGAGTCTAGGCGCGAGTTCCGCGAGCACGGCGAGCCAACGGGCGGCCGTCGAGGCCTCGTACGGGGCCTCATGGGCGCGCACCCGCCGCTCCAGATCGGTGGCGAGCGCCTCCAGCCGCTCGACGACGTCGCGGGGATAGCCGTAGCGCGCCCGGTGCTCCTCCCACTCGTCGACGTCGTCGATGTACACGCCGCGCTCCGAGTGGTTCACGACGTCGAGGTCCATGTCGATCCCCGAGGGCTCGCCTTCTGGCGACCAGCGCACATCCCACGCGAGGTCGATGTAGACGCGCGTGCGGTGCGGCGGGGCGTTCATCGTCAGCGCGTGGTCGCCCGAGGGCGGCATCAGCGTCACGTTGTCCTGCGGCGCCAGCACGTCCCGGCCGGGTCGCACGCTCTGCCACCCCGCCCGCTGGCCGAACCAGTCGCCGTGCTCGTCCGACCCGAGGTAGACGCACTCGTGCACCCAGTGCACGCCGCCGTCCCACTTCCGCCACCGGAAGGAGAGCCGCTTCCCCGCGGCGGGCCGAGCCATCACGGTGCGAGTCTAGGCTGGAGGGGTGACCGACCCCGCCTCCCCGCGTGCGCGCAGGCTGGTGGTCCACACCCGCGAGACCCCGCACATCGAAGACGTGCTCGCCTACGCCGATCCGGCGCATCCACTGGTCTGGCAGCGCCGCGGCGACGGCTTCGTCGGCATCGGCATGATCACGGCCCTCGAGGTGGGAGGGCGCCGGCCCGAGCCGGAGGAGGGTACCCGCGCCGCCGCCCTCGCGGAGGCGTGGCGTGCGGTAGCCGACGCCGCCGACGTCCGCGACGAGGTGGGCCTCCCGGGCACGGGTCTGGTCGGGTTCGGAGCCCTCGCCTTCGCCGACGGCTCGGCATCCACCAGCACCATCATCGTCCCGCGGGCCGTCGTCGGCCGGCGCGACGGCCGCTCCTGGGTCACGACCGTGCGCTGGGCGGATGCCGCGGAGCCCGCGACCGCGCCCGAGCCCCGCGCGTTCGGGCCCTACTGGTCGGCGACGCTCGGACCCGGCGTCCTCGACGCCCCGGGCTACCAGGCGGCCGTCCGCGCCGCCCTCGCGGCGATCGGGGAGGGCGAGGTCTCCAAGGTCGTCCTCGCGCGGGACCTCGTCGGCACGGTGCCCGCGGGCGCCGACGTGCGGCGCCTCGTACGGGCGCTCGCGAGCGGCTACCCGGACGTCTGGACCTTCGCGGTCGACGGGCTCGTGGGCGCGAGCCCCGAGACCCTCGTGACCGTCACGGGCGGCACCGTCACGGCCCGCGTGCTCGCCGGGACGGCCTCGCGGGGCGCCGACGCCGACGCGGATACGCGCGCCTCGCTGGATCTGGCCACGAGCGCCAAGGATCAGGACGAGCATCAGTACGCCGTGCGCAGCGTGCTGGCTTCCCTCCGGCCCCACACCACCGCCCTCGCGTCGGGCGAGACGCCGTTCACGCTGAAGCTCCCGAACGTGTGGCACCTCGCGACCGACATCGAGGGCGAGCTCTCGTACGGGGCATCCGCGCTCGAACTCGTCGGCGCGCTGCACCCCACGGCGGCCGTGGCCGGCAGCCCCACGCCCGCGGCCCTCGCGGCCATCGAGCGCCTGGAGCCGTTCGACCGGGGCCGCTACGCGGGCCCCGTCGGCTGGATCGACGCCGCGGGCGACGGGGAGTGGGCCATCGCGCTGCGCTGCGCGCAGTTCGGCCCCTCCGCCCGGACCGACGGCCACTCGTGGCAGCTCGAGAGGACCCGGCAGGTCATCGCCCACGCGGGCGCGGGAATCGTCGCCGGCAGCGACCCGGAGTCCGAGCTGCTCGAGACGAGGGTGAAGTTCCGCCCGATCGTCGACGCCCTAGCCTGACCCCCGCCCCTTCCCCACGCCGAAACACCACATTCGCGTCGACGCACCACACGTCCGATGGTGGTTCGCTGCGGATGTGGTGTCGCGGCGGGGATGGGGAGGGCTACGTCGCCGCTAGGCGCTTCTTCTCCGCCTCGACGTCGTAGGTGGGCGCCGGCCACTGCGGGTCGATCCCCTCGAGCGCGTCGAGCAGCAGCGCCTGCACCGCGAGCCGCGCGTACCACTTCCGGTCGGCCGGCACGACGAACCACGGCGCCGCCTCCGTGGCGGTGCGCTCGAACACGCTCTGGTACGCCGACATGTAGTGGGGCCAGCGCAGGCGCTCGTCGACGTCGCCGGGGTTGTACTTCCAGTGCTTCTCCGGCCGGTCCAGCCGCTCGCGCAGCCGGGACGCCTGCTCCTCGTAGGAGATGTGCAGCATGACCTTGACGATGCGGATGCCGCGGGCCACGAGCCCCGCCTCGAACTCGTTGATCGCGTCGAAGCGGCGCTCGATCTCGGCTTCGTCGGCGAGGCGGTGCACCCGCGCGACGAGCACGTCCTCGTAGTGGGAGCGGTCGAAGACGCCGAGCATGCCGGGCTCGGGAACCCGCTTCTGGATCCGCCAGAGGAAGTCGTGCGCGAGCTCCTCCTCGGTGGGCTTCTTGAAGGCGGCCAGCTGCACGCCCTGCGGGTCGACGCCGCCGACCACGTGGCGGACGATCCCGCCCTTGCCGGCGGTGTCCATCGCCTGCAGCACGAGCAGCACGGCATCCTGCGCGCCGCCCCTGCTCGCTGCGAACAGCCGCTCCTGATACTCCGCGAGCTCCTCGAGCCCCGACTCGAGGTCGGCGCGTCCGTCGTCCTTCATGCCCTCGTAGCCCGGGGTCGACTGCGGATCCCTTCCCGAGAGCACGAAGCCCGGCCCGGCCCTGAGCACGTGAGCGGGGTCGGCGGCCCAGTTGTGCTGGCTTTTCGCGGTCATGCGCTCATCCTGCCGCACCGGCGTCGTCACCGGGCAGGTGGGCACCCGCCGCGACGCGCCGCGTCAGCGCTCCAGCGGAACCTCGATGAGCTGACGGCCGCCCCCGGGCGCCGTCAGCAGCTGGTCGAGCGCCGCCCGCGTCGTGACCCGGTGGTACTCCCAGCCATAGGCGAGCGCGAGGTGCTCGAGCCGAGCGTCGTGGGGCGTGTAGAGCACGCGCGTCATGTCCGCGGCATCCGCGGCGGCGGCCACCTCGAGGCCGTCGAAGATCGTGCCCCCGCCGTCGTTGCCGACGACGACCTGCAGGCGCGGCTCCCGCTCGGCGCCCGGGAGGTGGAGCGCCCCGACGTCGTGGAGCAGGGCGAGATCGCCGAGGACGAGCCGCGTCACGCCCGGTCCGCCGCCCCGTTGGCTCGCCAGCGCGATCCCCGTGGCCGTCGCGACCGTGCCGTCGATGCCCGCGACCCCGCGGTTGGCGTGCACCGGCACCTTCTTGCCCCCGAGCACCTGATCCGCCACGCGCACCAGCCGCGAGGACCCGAAGACGATCCGGTCGTGCGGCCACGTCGCCCTCCAGACGGCGTCGACGAGCGCGGCACGATCGAGCGGGCGCCGCACGGCCGCGAGTTCGGCATCGACCGCCGCGCGCCGCGTCAGGGCGTCGGGGGATGCCAGGGCCTGCGCGTCCGGCGCGGCGGGCGCGAGGTCGACGGCCGCGTCGCGGGATGCGGAGAGCCATGCCCCGAGCCACTCGCGGTCGGGCTGCCCGGCGGCGACGGTGACGGCATCCACGCTCTGCGTGCGGGAGCTGAACGTGACCCGCTCCGCGGGCCCGCGCACGGCGACGACCTCGATGTCCTCACGGGAGAGCAGTGCCGTCACCTCGCGGCTGAGGGTCGGCCGCCCCACCAGGACGACCCGCTCGATGCGGCCCCCGAGCGTCTCGTCGCGCAGGAGGGCACGGTACCCGTGCACGAGATGGCGACCGTAGCGCGCACCGCTGACGACCTCGGCGATGAGCGGCCAGCCGCCCTCGTGCGCGATCAGCTCGGCGTCCGCTCCCGGATCGGCGCCCGCGACGACGACGGTGCGCGGCCCTCGCTCGAGGACGACGGGATCCGCCACGGACCCGGCCGCACCGGCGTCGCCGATGCCCCCGCCGCCCTGGTACAGCGCTCCGGATGCCTCGTCGACGGGCTCCTCGCCGGACTGACGGTCGGGGCGGCCGAACCATCCCGGCAGGGCGCCCGCGAGGGGCTCGCGCACGGGCAGGTTCACGTGCGCGGGCCCGGGAGTGCGGGATCCGCGGCCGGCCGCGGCATCCCACGCATCCGCCGCGATGGCCCGAAAGGTCGCGGATTGCGCGGACGCGCCGGTGTCGTCCGTCTCGTCGGGCACCGGCGCGTCGATGGCATACCTCGCCGCCGGGCCGAACAGCCCCGGCTGACGCGTGGTCTGGTTGGCTCCGACGCCGCGCAGCTCGCCGGGACGGTCGGCGGTCAGCAGCAGCAGCGGAACCCCGGCGTGGTGCGCCTCGAGCGCCGCCGGCAGCAGATTGGCGACGGCGGTGCCCGACGTGCAGACGACGGCCACCGGCCGGCGGGTCTCCCGGGCGATCCCGAGCGCCGTGAAACCCGCGACGCGCTCGTCGATGCGCACGTGCAGGGAGGTCCTGCCCGCGCGCTCCAATGCCGCCGCTGCCAGGGCGAGGGCCTGCGAGCGGGAGCCGGGGCTCAGCACGATGTCGGTCAGCCCGCGGCCGACCAGTTCCGCCAGGAGGGCGGCCATCGCATCGGTCGCCGGGCTCGCCGAAGCGCGCGTCATGACACGGGCGATCAGCCGGCCGACCCGCGGCGCGGGTCGTCGGAGTCGGGATCGGCCTTGCCCGCGGGGGGCGCCGTCGTGTCGGTGGGCTCCGCGGCGGGACCGTCGGGGTCGACGCCCTCGGCGTCGAGCTGGGCCAGCTCCTCCTCCAGGCGCCGGATGCGCTCGTCCTGGTCGCTGATCGAGCCGATGCTGCCGAGGAAGACCGGGTCGTCGTCCGGCGCCCGTCGGGCCGCCGCCGTCTGCCTGCGACCGCGTCCGATGACGAACCAGAGGATGCCGCCGAGCACCGGCAGCACGACGATGATCGCCAGCCACGCCGACTTCGGCACTCCGCGGTGCCGGTTGGGGGGCTGCACCGCGCAGTCGACGATGCTCACGACGTAGAACACGAGCGCAAGGACCGCCAGGATCAGCAGCACGCGGGGCATGCCCCCATCCTAGGCGCGAGCGCGTCGCCGGGGTTCGTGCCCGTACAACTGTGGGCGAGCGTCCAGGAGGGGCCGACCTAGGATGAGACGGTGAAACTGCCGCCCGTCCTCGTCTACACGATCCTGCGGCTGCTGGCGTTCCTGGTCCCCCTGGGCCTGCTGTTGCTGCTGCCGATCTTCCGCCAGAACTGGCTGCTGGCGGTGGTCTTCGCGGCCCTCATCGGCTTGAGCCTCTCGCTCATCTTCCTGCGCCGCCCGCTCGAGCAGGTGAGCACCGAGATCCAGGCGCGGCGCCGCCGCCGAGCGGAACGCGACGAGGACGCAGAGGATGCCGAGGCCGATGCGACACCCGCCGGCGACGCCTCAGCCGACGAAGGCCCAGGCGAGCAGGGCGGCGTAGCCGAGCGAGGTCAGTGACGTCAGCGCGAGCGCGGTGACGAGCTCCCGAGGCGTCCGGTACGTCCACACGATGAGGATGGCGGGCAGCCCGGCCAGCAGCGCCAGGAGCGTCAGCCACGCGATCGGGTAGAACAGCGCGAGATAGGCGGAGATCGCGAACGGGACCAGCACGAAGACCGTGAAGAGCACCTGGGTCGCGCGCCGCCCGACGAGGACGCTGAGCGTGCGCTTGCCGGCGACGCGGTCCTGATCGATGTCGCGCAGATTGTTGGCCAGCAGCACCGCGACGGCCAGCACACCGACGGCGACCGCGGCGAACCAGGCCTCCTGCGGGATCGCACCCGCCTGCACCCACGTGGTTCCCACGGTGGCCACGAGGCCGAAGAACACGAAGACGAACACCTCGCCGAGCGCCATGTAGCCGTAGGGCCGCTTGCCGCCGGTGTAGAACCACGCCGCGACGATGCAGGCGGCGCCCACGAGCAGGAGCCACCACTGCTGCGTGCGCACGACGATGGCGAGGCCCGCGAGGGCGGCGAGCGCGAAGAAGACGAGCGACACCGTGAGCACCGCGCGCGGTGCGACCCTGCCGGAGGCGGTCAGCCGGGCGGGGCCGACGCGGTGGTCGTCGGTGCCGCGCACGCCGTCGGAGTAGTCGTTGGCGTAGTTGACGCCGATCTGCAGGAAGACCGCGACCGCGAGGCACGCGAGCGCGATGACCCAGTGGAACAGCCCCTCCGCCAGCACGGCGGCTCCCGTGCCGACGACGACCGGCGCGATCGCGAGGGGGAGCGTGCGCAGCCGCGCCGCGCCGATCCAGTCACGCGCCGTCGCGGGCGCCGGCTTCGCGGGGCCCTTCGCGGGTCGGCGCCCCGCCGGGTGCCCGCCGGAGCGGGGACGGGTGCCGTGGTTCTTGCGCTTCTTCGAGGGGGTGCCTGCCACGAGGCATCATCCTAGGTGTTCTTCCCACGGAGGTTGCGGGCGGGGAGAGCGGGCGGGGGCGTCAGCGGGCGGGGCTGGGGCGGAGCTTTCGAGGATGGGAGATGCCTCACCCGGGAAGTCTCGAACCGGGACCTGCGCGGTCAATCTTCGAATCGATGTCGGAGCGATGTCGGAGGCCCCGCGTAGGGTTTCGAACATGAATGCGAAGCTTGGTGGTGGTAGGCGCGACGACGAGGTCGACGCCGTCGCCGCCGAGCTCGCGGCGGAGTACGCGGCGGCGGTGGCAGCCATCGCGGCGGCAGAAGCTCGAGCGATGGCGGTGCTGGCACGTGCGCAGGCGGTGGGGCTGGAGCGGATGGCGGAGATCCCCCGCACCGCCGGCCGCGAGGCCGACCTGCCGCTGCGGGCACTCGCCGCCGAGCTCGGGGCGCATGCCCGACAGCCCGACCGCTCGGTGCAACGCCGGATGGATGACGCCCACACGGTCGTCACCCGGTTCGCGGCCACGTGGGAGGCACTGGCCGCAGGGCGGGTGTCGGTCGGCCATGTGCGGGCGATCGTGGAGCACGGGGTGAAACTCACCGACCCCGGCATCCGGGCCGCGTTCGAGGGCGAAGCGCTCGAACGGGCGGCGTCGACCACGCCCGGACGACTCGGACCGCAGCTCGCGCGGCTTGTCGAGCAGGCGCAACCCACCACCTTCACCGAACGGCACCAAGCCGCCCGGGAGGGCCGGGGCGTGTGGGTGCGCGACGTCGCCGACGGGATGACCGAACTGCTGCTGCGCGGCCCGGCCGTACCGGTGCACGGCATCCACGACACGATCACCCGCATCGCCCGCGAAGTCCTCAACAACGGCGACACCGACGCCGAAGCCATGGATGCCGCCGACTCCCGTACGATGGATCAGGTGCGCGCCGACGTGCTCACCGAAATCGTCCTCACCCACCGCATCGACGCGGAGACCGGTGACGGACTCGGCGACGGACACGGCGGCCTCGCATCCATCCGCGCGACCGTCAACGTCACCGTCCCCGCCCTCGCGCTCGCAGGCGTCACGGAAGACCCCGCCGAACTGGTCGGTCGCACGCCGATCGACCTCGACACCGCCCGACTGCTCGCGCTGACGGCGCCGGGATGGGAGCGGGTGCTCGCCAACCCCATCACCGGAGGCGTCCTTGCGGTCGACCGATACACCAGATCCGCAGATCTGACCCGATATCTTCGGGTGCGAGATCCGCACTGCAGATTCCCCGGGTGCCGCAAGCCCACCCACCGGTGCGACATCGACCACGGCCACGACTACGCCCTCGGCGGGCAAACCGACCACCGAAACCTCGCCGCGCTCTGCCGACGACATCACACCCTCAAGGGCGAAACACCCTGGCGCGTGAGACACCATCCCGGCGGCGTCATCGAATGGACCTCCCCCGGCGGAGCCAGCTACACCGACACCCCACCACCGGTCACCGTCGGCTTCGTCCCCGACCTCCAAGACGCCCCCTTCTGAGCCGACGCAGCGCGCGCGTCCATGCGGGCGCGCAGGGGGGGGGCAACCCCGGCCGACGTCGACCCCGACCGGTAAGCGCCCGTGCTGCCACGAGGGATCATCCCGGGCGTCGGCCGCCGAATCGCTCGCGCAGCGCCACCCGGTCGGGCTTGCCGGAGGCCAGCAGCGGAACGGCCCCGACCCGCACGACCTCCCGCGGGCGCGCCGCCGCCCCGAGCGCACGCTCGACCGCGGCACGGGCGTCGGCCAGGTCGCGCGCGTCCCCCTGCGCCGTCACGACGACGGATGCCTCGCCCCACGTCTCATCGGCCGCCCCGATCACGACGGCATCGCGCAGCGCGGGCACCGTGTGCACGGCGGCCTCGACGAGGTCGAGGCTGACGTTCACGCCGCCCGAGACGATGACGTTGTCGGCCCGGCCGGTGACCTGCAGCGCTCCGTCCGTCGTGAGTGCGCCGCGATCGCCCGTTCGGTACCACCGCCGCCCGTCCCGCACGGGGAAGGAGACCGCCGTCGCGGCCGGATCGCCGACGTACCCGTCCGCGAGCACCTCGCCCGCGACGAGCACCTCGCCCGCCTCGATGCGCAGCATCACCCCGGGCAGCGGTGCCCCGTCGTAGACGCAGCCTCCCGCGGTCTCGGTGGAGCCGTAGGTGCGCACGACCCGGATGTCCCGCTCCGCCGCCTCCTCGAGCAGGTCGGGCGGTGTGCGCTGACCGCCCACCAGCACGGCCTCGAAGCGGGCGAGCGCGTCGGGGGCGTCGCGCAGGAGGGCGCGCAGCTGTGCGGGGACGAGGGACGTGTAGGCCGGCGCGCCGTCGGGGAGCGCCGCGGCGGCGGCCGCGACGTCGGCGGCTCCGCCCGACGCGGCCGGCTGCACGGGGGCGCCCGCGAGCGCCGCGCGCACGAGCACCTGGATGCCGGCGATGCGCGACGCCGGGAGCGCCAGCACCCACGCGCCCTCGCCGATGCGTGCGGCCGTGGCGGCGGCGCTCGCCCGCAGGGCCGCCGCCGAGAGCGCGACCCGCTTGGGCACGCCCGTCGATCCGCTCGTTGCGAGCACGAGGGCGGTGCCCGCGGGCAGGGCGTCCCGGTCGAGCCGCGCGGGGTCGACCCCCACGACGACGGCGGGGCCCTCGGCATCCATCGCCCGCAGGAGAGCCCCCTGCAGGGCGAGCGGATCGGCCGGGTCGCCCGGGGTCAGTAGTGCCACGGGTACGGCGACCAGTCCGGGTCGCGCTTCTGCAGGAACGAGTCGCGCCCCTCGACGGCCTCGTCGGTGCCGTACGCCAGGCGCGTCGCCTCCCCCGCGAACACCTGCTGGCCCACCATGCCGTCGTCGACGGCGTTGAAGGCGAACTTCAGCATGCGGATCGCGGTCGGCGACTTCGTGAGGATCGTGCGCGCCATCGCGATCGCCTCGCGCTCGAGGTCGGCGTGGGGGACGACGCGGTTCACGGCGCCCATCTCGTAGGCCCGTTCGGCCGAGTACTCCTCTGCCAGGAAGAACACCTCCCTGGCGAACTTCTGCCCGATCTGGCGGGCGAAGTAGGCGCTGCCGTACCCGGCGTCGAAGGAGCCGACATCGGCATCCGTCTGCTTGAAGCGGCCGTGCTCGGCGCTCGCGATCGACAGGTCGCACACGACGTGGAGGCTGTGTCCTCCACCCGCGGCCCAGCCGGGGATCACGCCGATGACGACCTTGGGCATGAAGCGGATGAGGCGCTGCACCTCGAGGATGTGCAGCCGCCCCGCCCGCGCGGGGTCGGGGGCGGTCGCCTCGTCGGCCGCATAGGTGTATCCGTCGCGGCCCCGGATGCGCTGGTCGCCGCCCGAGCAGAACGCCCATCCCCCGTCCTTGGGGCTCGGCCCGTTACCCGTGAGCAGCACGACGCCCACCTTCGGGTCCTGTCGCACGCGATCGAGCGCGTCGTACAGCTCGTCGACCGTGCGGGGGCGGAAGGCGTTGCGCACCTCGGGGCGGTCGAACGCGATGCGGGCGATCCGGCCGTCGAGCGAGAGGTGCGCCGTGATGTCGGTGTAGGCGTCGGCACCGGGTGCGGTGGCCCACGCCTCGGCGTCGAAGAGCTCGGAGACCATGGTCATGCGCCGGCGGCGTTTCGCTCGTCGCGCCAGCGGAGCCAGCGCTCGACCGATGCCCAGTCGAAGTCGGGCCCCCGCAGCGCGAGCGTGAACAGGCGCACGCCGCTGTCGTACAGGGCGTCGACCTCCTCGCCGCTGCGGCGGGCGATCTCGTTGGAGACGACGAGTCGGCTCGCGTCGCCGCCGTCGCGGGCGGCCCAGTCCTCGATGATCGAGATCTTGCGGGGGAGGTCGTCGGGCCCGACGAAGCTGTGCCAGTAGTCGGCGTGCCGTGCGACGATGCGCAGCGTCTTCTTCTCGCCCGCGCCGCCGATGAGCACGGGGATCCGCCGCGTGGGGGCGGGGTTGAGCACCTCCCACCGCGCCTCGATGCGCGAGAGCCCCGCGGCGAGGTCGTCGAGCCGCGAACCCGCCGTGCCGAACTCGTAGCCGTACTCGGTGTAGTCGCGCTCGAACCAGCCCGATCCGGTGCCGAAGATGAAGCGGCCCGTCTCGCCGCCCTTGGCGCTGATGTGGTCGATCGTGCGGGCCATGTCCGCCTGCAGGTCGGGATTGCGGTAGCTGTTGCAGTTGACCAGCGCGCCGAACTGCACTCGCTCGGTCTGCTCCGCCCATGCCGCCAGCTCGGTCCAGGATTCGAAGTGCATGCCGTCGGGATCCCCCGAGAGCGGGAAGAAGTGATCCCAGTTGAAGAGGATGTCCACCCCCATCCCCTCCGCGCGCGCGACCGCCTCGCGGATCGCCGGGTAGGGGGTGTGCTGGGGCTGCAGCTGCACGCCGAGTGTGACGGGGGTCTCGAGAAGCATGCGGCCAGCCTAGAGCCGGGGGCAGGATGGGGGCGTGACTGGCGACACCCCTCCCCCGCCCTCGCTGTCCGAGCTGCGCGAGCGCGCGCACGTGGTCGCCCTGCCGATGCGCACGCGCTTCCGCGGGATCGACGTGCGGGAGGTGATGATCCTGGAGGGCCCGGAGGGGGCGACCGAGTTCTCGCCCTTCCCCGAGTACGGGGATGCCGAGGCATCCGCGTGGCTCGAGGCCGCGATCGACTTCGGCTGGCACCCGGCGCCCGAGCCCCTGCGCGACTCGATCCCCGTCAACGCGACCGTGCCGGCCGTCGCGGCGGACGCCGTCGCGGGCGTGCTGGCGCGTTTCGACGGTTGCCGGACGGCGAAGGTGAAGGTCGCCGAGCCCGGCCAGCGCCTGGCCGACGACGTCGCGCGCGTGCGGGCCGTGCGCGAGATCATGGGGCCGGAGGGCCGGATCCGCCTCGACGCGAACGGCGCCTGGAACCTCGACGAGGCCGAGCACGCCGTCCACGCCCTCGCGGAGTTCGACCTCGAGTACGTGGAGCAGCCCTGCGCCGGACTCGACGAGCTCGCGGAGCTGCGCCGGCGCATCCGATACCTCGGCATCCCCGTCGCGGCGGACGAATCGGTGCGCAAGGCCGATGACCCCCTCGCGGTCGCCCACGCCGGCGCGGCCGACCTGCTGGTGATCAAGGCGCAGCCGCTCGGCGGACCGCGTCGCGCGGCTGCCATCGTCGCCGCCGCGGGCCTGCCGGCCGTTGTCTCGAGCGCCCTCGACTCCTCCGTCGGGCTCGCGATGGGCGCGGCCCTCGCCGCGGCCCTGCCGACGCTCGACTACGACTGCGGCCTCGGCACCGCGGCGCTGCTCGCCGCAGACGTCACCGCCGAACCCCTGCGCCCCGTCGGCGGCTCGATCCCCGTGCGCCGGGTCGTGCCCGATCCCGCTCTGCTCGACGCGTACGCCGTGGCCGCCGACCGCCGCGCGTGGTGGATCGCGCGCCTGGAGCGGTGCTACGAGGTGCTCACGGCTCGCGCGGCTCGATGATCAGCCGGGCCACGGCCGCGAGCTTCTCGCTCGTGCGCCGGACCGAGCCCGCCTGACCCTCGCCCGACATCACGGCCCGCACGGAGGCAGATTCCCACACCATGAGCATGAGGTCCGCCGCCTCCCGCGCGGGCACCCGGAAACTGATCTGTCCCGCGCGCGCGATGTCGTCGATGATCTGCGCGACGCTCTCGCGCATCTGCTCCTCCTGCGTGAGGTACGCCTCGGCGAGCGCCGGCGAGCGCAGCGCGTGGATGCGGATCTCGCTCATGAGCAGGACGCCCAGCCGGTCCTCGGCCGACATGTCGATGACGCGCTGCACGATCGCCAGCGCGTCGGTCGCTGCGGAGGGGAACGCGCCCTGGGACTCGAGCTCCGCCACCCGCGCCCGCACGGCGAGCACGCGCTCGTCGGCCACACGGCCGGCGAGCTCGAGGAACATCTCCTCCTTGGAGTCGAAGTTGGAGTAGAAGGCGCCGCGAGTGAACCCCGCGCGCTCGCACACCGCCTCGACGGATGCCGCGTCCAGCCCCACCTCGGCGAACACCTGCGCCGCGGCATCCAGCAGGCGCTGGCGCGTGTTCTCGCGCCGCCGCGTCGGGGCCACCGTCTCGTCGCTCATCGTTCCCTCGATTCACACCGCGCGCCCAGCCTTGCGGCGCGACCGACCCATACGATACACCTGTGTATCGGATACAGCGCCGTATCGTCCTCGATGCATCCGTCTCACAGGAGGCTCCGTGTCCACTCTCCTCTATTCGCTCGGCCGCTGGTCCTTCCGCCACGCGTGGCGCGTGCTCATCGGCTGGCTCCTCGTCGTGGGGCTCGCGGGCGGCGGCGCGGTGCTGTTGGGGCAGGGCACCGACAACTCCTTCTCGATCCCCGGCACGGAGGCGCAGGAGGGCCTCGAGCAGCTGAGCCGCACCTTCCCCCAGGCCTCCGGCACGAGCGCGCAGTTCATCGTCGTCGCCGCCGAGGGCGACCGGGTCGACGGGGAGCCCTACTCGGGCGCCATCGCCGATGCCATCGCGGCGCTCGAGGACATCGACGGAGTACTCGCCGTCACGGACCCGTTCGACGAGATGGTCTCGGGGCTCGTCACGGAGGATGCCTCCGCGGCGATCGTGCGGCTGCAGTTCGACGGACAGGCGACCGACGTGCCCGCGGCCGCCAAGACGGCCCTCGAGGACGAGGTGGCCGTGCTGGAGGACGCCCTGCCCGAAGGATCGCAGGCGGCCCTCGGAGGCGACCTGTTCTCGACGTCGGTGCCGGGCGTGACGATCACCGAGGTCGTGGGCCTCATCATCGCCCTGCTCGTGCTGATCGTGACGTTCCGCTCTTTCGTCGTGGCGGGTCTGCCGCTCCTGACGGCGCTCATCGGCGTCGCGCTGTCGATGGCCCTCATCTTCTTCGCGACGGTGTTCGCCCCGATCTCCTCCACGACACCGTTGCTGGCCCTCATGCTCGGGCTCGCGGTCGGCATCGACTACGCCCTGTTCATCGTCGCGCGCCACCAGGACCAGGTGCGCGGCGGCGTCGATCCCGAGGAGTCGGTCGCCCGTGCCACCGGGACGGCGGGCTCGGCGGTCGTCTTCGCCGGCATCACCGTCCTGATCGCGCTCGTCGGGCTCTCGTTCGCGAACATCCCGTTCCTCACCACGATGGGAATCGCCGCCGCCGTCGCCGTCGCGATCGCCGTCGCCGTCGCGATAACCCTCACCCCCGCGATGCTGGGCTTCATCGGCTCCCGCGTGCGCGGGCGGATGCCGCGGGCCCCGAAGGCGGGGGGCGGTCGGGCGGCCCCGGCATCCGCCCCGCGCGAGAACCGCTGGGTGCGCACGGTGACACGGCATCCGCTCGTGACGACGCTCGCCGTCGTCATCGGTCTCGGGGTCGTCGCGATCCCGTCGGGGAGCCTCGCGCTCGCCCTCCCCAACGCCGGAGGGCTGCCGGAGTCCTCGCAGGCGCGCATCAACTACGACCTGACGGCCGAGGAGTTCGGCCCCGGGTTCAACGGCCCCCTCGTGATGACCGGCACGATCGTGACCTCGACCGACCCGCTCGGGCTCATGGAGGACCTCGCCGCCGAGATCGAGCGCGTGCCGGGCGTCGAGGAGATCGCCCTGGCGACCCCGAACGAGACGGCCGACACCGGCATCATCCAGATCATCCCCGGGACCGCGCCGGATTCGCCCGAGACCGCCCAGCTGGTGCGCGACCTTCGCGCCGAGGCGGAGCGCATCTCGGACGAGTACGGCATCGACCTCGTCGTCACGGGGTTCACGGCCGTGGGCATCGACATCTCCGACAGGCTCGGCGAGGCGCTGATCCCCTTCGGCGTCTTCGTCGTGGGCCTGTCCTTCCTGCTGCTGATGATCGTCTTCCGCTCGATCGCGGTGCCGCTGACCGCGGCCCTCGGCTACCTCCTCTCGGTCGCTGCCGCGTTCGGCGTCGTCGCGGCGGTGTTCGAGTGGGGCTGGTTCGCCGACCTCCTGCACGTCGCCCGCGTGGGCCCCGTGATCAGCTTCATGCCGATCGTGCTGATGGGCGTGCTCTTCGGGCTCGCGATGGACTACCAGGTGTTCCTCGTCACGCGCATGCGCGAGGACTTCGTCCACGCCCGCCGCGACGGCCGCACGGCGCGCCGGATCGCCGTCGACGCCGTCCGGTCGGGCTTCACGGCGTCGGCCCGCGTCGTCACGGCGGCCGCGCTCATCATGTTCGGCGTGTTCGCCGCGTTCGTGCCCGAGGGCGACTCCTCCATCAAACCCATCGCCCTGGGACTCGCGGTCGGCATCGCCGTCGACGCCTTCCTCGTGCGCATGACCCTCATCCCCGCCCTCATGGCGCTGCTCGGAGACAAGGCGTGGTGGATGCCGCGGTGGCTCGAGCGCGCCCTGCCCGTGCTCGATGTCGAGGGCGACGCCGTGCGCCGCGAGCTCGAGCTCGCCGACTGGCCCGAGCCCGGCTCCACCGCCGCCGTCGTGGGCGAGAACGTCGCGGTGCGTGACGACGAGCGCGCCGTCTTCTCGGGTGCGACGTTCCGCGTCGAGCCGGCGGGCACCCTGCTGGTATCGGGGGCGGATGCCGCGGCATCCCGTGTCTTCCTGCTCACGCTCGCGGGGCGCATCCCCCCGAGCGAGGGCCTGCTGAAGGTCGGCGGCCACCTGCTGCCCGGCCGGGCGGCGTGGGTGCGCGCCCACGTGGGAGTGGCCCTGCTGGGCGGCTCCGACGCCCCGCTCGCCGAGCTGCGCGCCGCCCTCGCGGGCTCGCCGCGCACGGTCGTCGTCGACGGGCTCGACGCCCTCTTCGAACCGGGCCTGCGCGACCAGGCGGCGGCGCTGCTGCGCGACGCGGGCGATGTGACGCTCGTCGCGTCGGCCCGGCGCGAGGCGCCCGCGCTCGCCCTCCTGAGCGACGCTCGACGCAGGGACGTGGCCGGGCTGACCCTCGCGGCCGACCCGCCCGCCGCGGCTCCCCCCGCCGCCGCGGTTCCCGCATCCCCCTTCCCCACGACCTCCACCGAGGTGATCGCATGACCCTGCCCATCGAACGCGCGCGTTCTCGCAAGCCCGTCACGTGGCTGACCGTGCTGGGGGTCCTGCTGCTGCCGGCGGTGCTCGGCGGCATCCTCGTCTCGGCCCTGTACAACCCCACCGAGCGGCTCGACGCCATGACCGCGGCGATCGTGAACGAGGACGAGGCGGTCGAGATCGACGGGCAGCTCACGCCCCTCGGCCGCCAGCTCTCGGCGGGGCTGGTCGAGGGCTCCGACGACGTCGGGTCGAACCTGACGTGGGTGCTCTCCAACGCCGACGACGCCGCCGAGGGCCTCGAGGACGGCGCCTACCAGGCGGTCGTGACGATCCCCGCGAACTTCTCCGCCGCGGCGACCTCGTCGGGGCAGTCCCTCGCGGCGACGGGGGCGGATGCCGCGAGCGTCACGGCCCAGCGCGCCGTGATCGAGGTCGCCACCCCGTCCGACGCCCTCATCGTCGACGATGCCATCACGGCGCAGATCACGCAGACCGCCGCCGCCGTGCTCGGCGAGCAGCTGTCGTCCCTCACGCTCGAGAACGTCTTCCTCGGCTTCACGACGATCGGAGACCAGCTCGGCGAGGCCGCCCTCGGCGCATCGCAGCTCGCGAAGGGCACGGAGGAGGCTGCGGCGGGCGCTGCGGAGCTGCCGGGCGGCGTCGCGCAGCTCGGCGAGGGGGCATCCGGCCTCGCCTCGGGGGCGGGCTCGCTCGCGGGCGGTCTCGGCACGATCGCGGACGAGACCCGCGGGGCGGGCGACGGCGCGCGGCAGATCGCCGACGGCGCGAACGCCGGCGCCGCCCAGCTGGAGGCTCAGGGCCTCGTGCCGCAGCAACTGATCGACGGCACGACCGAGCTGGAGCAGGGCGCCCTCGGTGCCGCCCAGGCCGCCGGCGGCGCCGCCACGACCGTGACGGGCCTCGTGGCACGCTGCGAGAACCCCGTCGACGACCCCGACTTCTGCACCGAGCTCGCGCAGGCCGCGCAGCAGACGGAGATCGCCTCTCAGGCCGTCGGAGCCGTCGCCACCGGCGCGTCGTCGACGCGCATCGGGCTCGAGCAGTTCGATGCCGGCGCGACGTCGCAGATCGCGGGCCAGTTCCGCCAGCTCGGCTCGGGCGTCGGTCAGCTCGCCGACGGGCTCGACCAGCTCGCGGGCGGCGTCGACCAGTCGGCCTCCGGCGCGGCGCAGCTGCAGTCCGGCGCGAACCAGCTCGCGGGCGGGCTCGCCGAGCTGCAGACGGGCACCGAGGGGCTCGCGACCGGCCTGCGCGAGCTCGCCGGGGGCTCGCGGGAGCTCGCGGACGGCCTCGCCGAGGCATCCGCGTCGCTGCCCTCCTACACCGACACCGAGGCGCAGAATCTCGCCGAGGTCGTGAGCGATCCGGTCGCGGCCGACGGGGTGGGCACCTCGCTGTTCGGGGCGTCGGCGATCCCGCTGCTGTCGATGCTCGTGCTGTGGTTCGGCGCCCTGGCGACCTTCGTGGCGCTCGGCGCGCTGACGACGCGGGCCCTGGCTGCGCGGCGGCCGTCGGCGGTGCTCGCGCTGCGCTCGTTCGCCCCCGCCGCCCTCATCGGCGCCGTGCAGGGTGTTCTCGTCGCCGCGGTCGTGCAGCTGGCGGCCACGTACACGTGGGGCGAATGGTTCGGCTTCGCCGCCGTCGCCGTGCTCGCCGGCGTGGCGTTCGCGGCCGTCAACCAGGCGCTCGTCGCGGTCTTCGGCGGCGCCGGCCGGTGGATCGCCGCGCTCGTGGGCGTGCTCGCGATGGCCACCGGCGTCGTCTCGACCGTGCCGGGCGTGCTCGCCACGGTCGCGGGGCTCATGCCCACCTCACCCGCCTACCACGCGATGCTCGGCGCCCTCGCGGGCATCGAGGGCGTCGGCGCGGGGGTCGCGGCGCTGCTCATCTGGTCGCTGCTCGCGCTCGTCGCGACGACCCTGGCGGTGGCCCGGCGACGCACGACCTCCGCACGCGCGGCGCTCGCGGCATCCGCCTGATCCCGCCCGGGCGCCCCGGAGGGCGGGCGCTGCGGCTCAGTTGAGGCCGGAGTACGAGTGCAGACCCTTGAAGAAGATGTTCACGACGGTGAAGTTGAACATCACGGCCGCGAAGCCGATGATCGACAGCCACGCCGAGCGGTTGCCGCGCCACCCGCGGGTCGCCCGCGCGTGGATGTAGCCGGCGTAGAGCACCCAGATGACGAAGGTCCACACTTCCTTGGTGTCGAAGCCCCAGTAGCGGCCCCACGCGTCCTGCGCCCAGATCGAGCCCGCGATGAGGGTGAAGGTCCAGAAGATGAAGCCGATGATCGCGAAGCGGTACGCGAGGCTCTCGAGGCTCTCGGCGGTGGGCAGCGTGCGGAGGAAGCGCATGCGGTCGCGGCCCGCCTCGGCGTCGGCGACGGCGTTCGCCTCGCGACGCGCCTGCAGGAGCTGCAGCACGCTGAGCGCGAAGGCGAGGGCGAAGAAGGCCGTCGCGAGCGAGGCGACGAAGACGTGGATGACGAGCCACACCGACTTCAGCGGGTCCATGAGCGGCACGACCTCGACGTAGAGGCCGCCGAGCATGACGCCCGCGAGGAGCACGACGATGAGCCCCGTGACGAAGGTGCCGAGGAAGCGCAGGTCGTAGCGGAAGAGCACCCCGAGATACACCGCCATGATGAGGAGCGTGCCCGTCATCGCGAACTCGTACATGTTCGACCAGGGCACGCGCTCGGCCTCGATGCCGCGCAGCACCGTGGCGACGAGGTGGAAGAGGAAGGCCAGCACGGTCAGCGACGTGCCGATGCGCGCCCAGACCTGCCGGGGGCGACGGGTCGGCCCGGAAGCCGAGGCGCCGGATGCCGCGGGGCGCGCCGAAGAGCCGCCGACCGACGCCCCCACGAGCTCGCGTTCGGCCACCTGCGCCGCGTCCTTGGCCGTCGCGGCGTCGGCGGAGCGCCTGGCGAGGTCGAACGCGTAGGCGACGAACGCCAGGGCGTAGATCGCGATCGCCGTCCAGATGCTGAGGATCGAGACGGCGTCGAGCGAGAGGGACTCGGTGGCGGGCATGTCTTCCAGTCTATGTCGCGGGATTATGCGTCAGCCGGGGTGCCCGCGCGTGCGCGCAGGTGCCGCTCCGCCAGCTGCGAGACGGCGACGGCGAGCCCCGGGTCCTCGCCCCGGGCCAGACCGGCGTACTCGAGCACGAGCTCGGGACCGGCGGCGCCGTCGGCATCCACCCTCGCCTTCACCCACATGCGCCGGCGCGGCACGAACAGGGCCGTCAGCAGGCCGAGCAGGGCCAGCACGGCGAACGCCAGCACCCACGGCGCCGAGACGTCCCGGTGCACCTGCAGCGACGCGAAGCGCTTGACGGTGTCGTCCTCGGCACCCGCGGCCTGGTTCTCGAACGTGACCGTCCCCCAGCCGTTGGGCAGGTCGGCCGTCTGCCCGGGGGCGAGCTCGATCGACTCCGTACCCGTGTCGCCGCCGGTCAGCTGCTCCATGCCATCGGTCGAGAGCGCATACACCGAGCGCGGGGTGCCGTCGTCGATGCCGAGGTCGCCCGCGAAGACGTTGAGGGTGATGACCGGGTTGATCAGGTCGGGGAAGATGGAGGCGTACGCCCCCGAGGCGAGCGTGCCCTGCGTCGGATACAGGAAGCCGACCAGCCCCAGCTGCTCGGGCATGCCGTCGGGGATCTTCAGGATCCCGAGCGAGGTCATGTTGGCGTCCTGCGGCAGGAACGGCTGCGACTCGCTGAAGACGACCTCGCCCTCGGCGTCCCGCACCGTGATCGTCGGGGCGTACCCGTTGCCCAGCAGGTACACCTGGTCGCCGTTGATGCGCAGCGGATGGTTCACCCGCACCTCGTCCGGGCGGGGATCCTCGCCGGCGACGCGGGTCGTGACGACGGCGGCGAAGTCGCCCGCCTGGCCCGCCGCGGTGGTGCCGGGCGCCTCGTAGGTGACCTCGAACTCGTCGAGGGTGAGGGCGTAGGGCGACAGGTTCGTTCCGTCGACGAAGCGACCCGGGTTGAAGGACGAGTACTCGCCCAGGGTGTTCACGAAGGTGGTCCCCTCCACGACGACGCGCTGACCGGTGTAGGCGAACCCGCCGCCGAAGCCGACGGCGATGAGCACGCCGACGAGCGAGGCGTGGAAGACGAGGTTGCCGGTCTCGCGCAGGTATCCGCGCTCGGCCGACACCGACCACGTGCCGCGGTCGTCATAGCGCTCGACGCGGTACCCGCCGCGGCGAAGCTGGGCCGTGGCGTCGTCGATGGCGCGGGATGCCGCGGCCTCCGGATCGGTGCCCGCGGGCACCGGCACGCGGTGCTCCTCGTGGTCGGCGAGCCGCGACAGGCGCACGGGCGTGCGGGGCGGGCGGGAGCGCAGGGCCTTCGCGTGGTGCTGCGTGCGGGGGATGACGCAGCCGATGAGCGAGATGAACAGCAGCAGGTAGATGGCCGAGAACCACGCCGACGTGTAGACGTCGAACATCTGGATACCGTCGAGCACGGGCGCGAGCTCGGGGTGGTCGCGGAAGTACTGCGTCACGCCGTTGGGGTCGGCGCTGCGCTGCGGCACGAGGGATCCGGGGATCGCCGCGATCGCGAGCAGCAGCAGGAGCAGCAGGGCGGTGCGCATGCTCGTCAGCTGCCGCCATCCCCACCGCACCCAGCCGGAGAGCCCGAGCCGGGGCTGTTCGACGTCGGTGCCGTCGGCGTGATCCGACGGCCGCAGCGGGTCGGATGTCATCTGGTCAGAGCGGGAGTTCGACACCGCCGATCACCGCCCCCAGCTGCGACATGAGTCGACCCCACACGCCCGTGACCATGAGCAGGCCCAGGGCGATCAGCAGGGCGCCTCCGATGATGTTCACGACGCGGATGTGGCGGCGCAGGAACCCCACCGACCGCGTCGCCCAGCCGAGCCCGAGCGCCAGCAGCACGAACGGGATGCCGAGGCCGGCGGAGTAGGCGAGGCCCAGCAGCGCCGCGCGCCCCGGGTCGCCGAGGTTCCACGAGATGGAGAAGATCGCCGCGAGCGTGGGCCCGATGCAGGGCGTCCAGCCGATGCCCATCGCGATGCCGAGCAGAGGCGCGCCCACGAGGCCCACGCGGGAGGGCACGCGAGGGCGCGAGGTGCGCTGGGCGATGCCGAAGAGCCCGATGAAGACGAGGCCGAGGAGGATGATCACGACCCCCATGACGCGGATGATCGGATCGGCGTATCGGATGAAGAAGCCGCCGACGGTGCCCCCGAGCACGTTGACCGTCATGAACACGAGGGTGAATCCCGCGATGAACAGCAGCACGCCGCCCAGCAGCCGTCCGCGCCCGACGGTCGCGGTGCCCGAGCGGCGCGGCGCGACCGCCCCGCCGATGAACCCCAGGTATCCCGGTACGAGCGGCAGCACGCAGGGGGAGAGGAAGGAGACCAGGCCCGCGGCGAGGGCGATCGGCAGGGCGAGCCACAGCGCGCCGTCGACGACGGCCAGGCCCGGGTTCACGCGCTCTCCGCGACGACGGCGGCGACGAGCGTGTCGAGGATCGACGCCGACTCGAGCTGTCCGATGATGCGCGCAGCGATTCGACCCTCGGCATCCAGCACGAGAGTCGTGGGCGTCGCCTGGATGGGCGTCGCCTGCGCGAACGCGAACGAGACGGCCTTGTCTTCGATGTCGATCACGCTCGGGTAGCTGATGCCGTTCTCCACGGCGAACGAGCGGGCGGTCGCGGGCTGGTCGTAGATGTTGACGCCGAGGAACTGGACACCCTGGCCCTCGTGCTCCTGCCACACCTGTTCCAGCAGCGGCGCCTCGGCGATGCACGGCCCGCATGCGGCGTACCAGAAGTTCACCACCGTGACCTCGCCCGCGAGGTCGTCGCTCGAGACGGCGTCGCCGTGCTCGGTGACGCCCTCGAACACCACCGGCTCGCCGCGATCGGCCTCGGCGATCTCGACCACCTGGAACTCGCCCGCGATGAAGCCCTTGTCGTTGCCCTCGCGGTACTGCTGCGCGAGATCGTCGTTGACCGAGCACGCGGTCAGGCCGAGCGCGAGCAGGGCCGCCGCCGCGGCCGCCATGACCCGCCTCATACCGCCCCCACGTCCACGGCACCGGCCAGGTCGGCGGGCTCGGCATAGGAGACCTCACGCCAGCGGCCGTCCTCGCGCGCGAAGCTCGTGACGCTCGAGAGCGCGCACCGGCGCCGGCGCGGGTCGTGACGCAGCGGCTCGCCCGCGACGGCAAGGTGCGTGACCCAGATCGGCAGCTGGTGGGAGACGACGACGACGTCGCCGGATGCCGCGGCATCCCAGGCGGCGTTCATCGCCTGCCGCATGCGCGACACGACGTGCGCGTAGGGCTCGCCCCAGCTGGGCAGGTCGCGATCGCGCAGGTGTCGCCAGTTGAGCGGATTCGCGAGGGCGCGGCTCATGCGCCGGCCCTCGAAGACGTTGGTCGGCTCGATCACCCGGTCGTCGACGACGGGCTCGAGGCCGAAGATCTCGGTGAACGGCTCGCTCGACTCGCGGGCGCGCTCGAGCGGCGACGACACCAGCGCCGCGACGGGGCGCCCCTGCTGCTCGACGTGCTCGGCGGCGCGTCGCGCCATGTCGCGGCCATCGGCGCTCAGTCGGTAACCGGGAATGCGGCCGTAGAGGATGCGCCGCGGGTTGTCGACCTCACCGTGGCGAACGAGATGGAGGCGATCGGCGGGCACCCGCACAGTTTACGGGGCCGGGATCTGGACGGCCTCTGAGAGCCGCCGCGCGTAGGCGCGTTCGACGAGGATGAGCGCCACCACGACGCCCGCCCCGAGCACCGCGAAGAGGATCGGCGCGAGCACGGGCTCGAAGGGCGCGACGGGCACGCCCGTAGCCGAGGATTCGCCGGACTCGCCGACCTGCCAGGGCCACAGGGCCCTCAGCGAGCCGAGCATGAGGCCCGCCATCGCCAGCAGGGTGAGGCGCCGGTAGGCGTCGAGGAGCCACTTCATGACCCGCACGATCGTCACGAGACCCAGGAGCGCGCCGGCGGCGAAGACGGCGATGTAGCCGAGATCGCGCTCGTCGACCGCCACGAGCGTCGGCGAGTAGAGCCCGACCGCGAGGAGGAAGAACGACCCCGAGACGCCCGGGACGACGAGCGCGCACACGGCGATCGCGGCGGCCACGAAGACGAACCACAGCGGCGGCGGGTCCACCGACGCTCCCCCGCCCGCGAGGCCGACGAGCAGGAAGGCGCCCGCGGCGGCCGCGAGGAAGACGAGCAGGCCGGCCGCCCGCGACGAGCGACTGCGCAGTACGCGGGGCACGAGACCGATCGGCACGGCGATGCTCGCGGCGACGAGCCCGAAGAACAGCCCGCGGGATTCCTCGGGGTACGCCGCGACGAGACCCTCGATCGGGCCGGCGAGCGTGAGCACGATCGTCGCCATGCCCACGAGGAGGGGCACGATCAGCCAGCCGTCCACCCGGCGGATCTCGGCACGGAAGCCCGCCAGCCGTCCCGGCCCCCACAGCAGCGCCTTCACGGCGGAGACGACGGCGGCGGCGGAGTCGATGAGCCGCTCGTACACACCCGTGATGAGGGCGATCGTGCCGCCGGAGATGCCCGGCAGCAGCTCGGCCGTGCCGATGAGGGCGCCGCGCAGGGCGTTGGCGACGATCAGGAGCGGGGCGCGGCGGGGCGGCGCAGCGGGCGTCGTCATGCCCTTCAGGCTACGCGGGTCGGGGCGCGGGACCGCGACGGGGTCCTAGGCCGGCTCGTGACCGCCGTCGTCGTCGCCGCGGCGCTGGGCGATGAGCGACCGGACGCGCACGTACACGAACCAGGCGACCGCGGCCGCGGCGACGGCGATCACGACGTACTGCAGGATCTCGGCGTACTGCTCGACGATGTGCCACGACTCCCCCAGGAGGTAGCCGGCGAGCACGAAGATCGTGTTCCAGGCCAGGCTGCCGGCCGCCGTGAGGAGGCCGAACTTCCACAGCGGCATCCGGGTCACCCCCGCGGGGATCGAGATCAGGCTGCGGAAGATCGGGAGCATGCGGCCGAAGAAGACGGCCTTCCCGCCGTGGCGGTGGAACCACGCCACCGTACGGTCGATGTCCTCGGGGTGCATGAGGGGCACCTTCCCCGCGACGGCCCGGAGGCGGCGCACGCCGAGGGCGGCGCCGATTCCGTACAGCAGCAGCGCGCCGACGACGGATCCGGCCGTGGTCCAGAACAGCGCCTCGAAGAGCGTGAACGTGCCGCGGCTGGCGGTCAGGCCCGCCAGCGGGAGGATCACCTCGCTGGGCAGCGGCGGGAAGATGTTCTCCAGCGCGATGGCGATGCCGGCGCCGATCGGTCCGATGATCTCCATGAGCGAGACCACCCAGTCGATCAGCGCGGTGAGCCAGGAGCCGTCGGATGCCATGCGCGCAGGCTACGCGACCGGCCGCCCCGCCGGCTGAGCAGCCGCCGCAACGGGCGGGCGGGGGCGCACGTAGACTGGGCGCTCGTGAGCGAACGCGTCCTGGTCAAGCAGCTTCAGTCCCTTCCCGACGGCCCCGTCGAGGTGTCCGGGTGGGTCGAGACCGTCCGGGATCAGAAGAAGGTGCAGTTCGTGATCCTGCGCGACGAGACGGGCGCGGTGCAGCTGGTCAACCCCGCCACGCGCGAGCTGGCCGAGGGCGCGGATGCCGGGGCATCCGCCGCGCTCGCCCTGACCGAGACCATCTCGGCCCTCGCGACCGGCACCTTCCTGACGGTGCGGGGGCACCTCAAGCACGACGAGCGCGTCAAGCTCGGCGGCGTCGAGGTGAAGATCGCCGGGCTCGAGATCGCCGCGGAGGCGCTGCCCGAGACCCCGATCGCGGCGGACTCCTCGATGGACAAGCGCATGGACTGGCGCTTCCTCGACCTGAGACAGGCCCGCAACAACCTCATCTTCCGCGTGCAGACGACCCTCGAGCACGCGATGCGCTCCTACTGGGTCGAGCGAGACTACATCGAGATGCACTCCCCCAAGCTCATGGCGAGCCCGTCGGAGTCCAACGCCGAGCTGTTCTCGCTCGAGTACTTCGAGGACAAGACGGCGTACCTCGCGCAGAGCCCTCAGTTCTTCAAGCAGATGGCGCAGTCCGCCGGCTTCGGCAAGGTGTTCGAGATCGCGCCCGCCTTCCGCGCCGACCCGTCGTTCACGAGCCGCCACGCGACCGAGTTCACCTCGATCGACGCCGAGATCAGCTGGATCGACTCCCACGAGGACGTCGCCCGGATGCAGGAGGAGCTGCTGCAGACCGCGATCCAGGCGGTCAAGGACAAGCATGGCGACGAGATCGCGGAGCTGTTCGGCATCGAGGTGCAGGTCCCCGCCATTCCGTTCCCGCGCCTCCCGCTCGCCGAGGCGCGCGAGATCGTCGCGGCCCGCGGCTACGAGATCCCCCGCACCGACGGCGACCTCGACCCCGAGGGCGAGCGCCAGATCTCCGCCCACGTCGAGGAGACCTACGGCCACCAGTTCGTCTTCATCACCGACTACCACCCCGAGATCCGCGCGTTCTACCACATGCGCGACGCCGAGACCGGCCTCACCAAGAGCTACGACCTGCTGTTCAAG
The DNA here is from genome assembly GCF_044542535.1 of Microbacterium sp. NPDC078428. Lineage (NCBI taxonomy): Bacteria > Bacillati > Actinomycetota > Actinomycetes > Micrococcales > Microbacteriaceae > Microbacterium > Microbacterium sp. NPDC078428. The sequence goes on along the minus strand of NZ_JBITUP010000001.1, from coordinate 463,140 downwards.
GGCGTCGAGATCACGACGGGCGCGCAGCGCGAGCACCGCGTCGACGTGCTCGTCGAGCAGGCGAAGGAGAAGGGGCTCGACCCCGAGCACCTCGACTTCTACCTCGACTTCTTCCGGTACGGCGCCCCGCCGCACGGCGGTTTCGGCATGGGTCTGGCACGACTGCTCATGCTGCTGCTCGGCGAGTCGTCGATCCGCGAGGTCACGTACCTCTTCCGCGGTCCGACGCGCCTCGCCCCGTAGGCGTCGAGCGGGTCTCAGACCTCGAAGTCGACGGCGGCGCGGTCCCCGCGCACGCGGGCGATGACCTCTGCCGCCGCGACGTGGGCGGGATGCGTGACGTAGGCGGCGAGCCCCTCGGCGTCGTCGAAATCGGCGATGAGCACGACGTCCCAGTTCTCCTCGGGGTAGAGCGAGTTCACGCCCACGGACATCGCCCGGAGGGAGGGGACCAGGCCCACGAGGGCCTCGAGCTGCGTCTTGATCTCCGCGGCATCGGCAGCGCGCTGCTGCTCGTCCTGCGCCGAGAGGGTCAACATGACGATGTGGCGCAGGCTCATGCGGTGGCTTCTTTCGATCGGTCGTCGGCGGCGAGCAATGCATCGCGCAGCCGGTCGGGGGCGACACGCCAGTGGGCGTGCAGGTCGCCGTCGATGAGGACGACGGGGATCTTCTCCCACCACTGCTCGTACAGGGCGGGATCGTCGAGGATCGACGACTGCACCAGCTGGACGCGGTCGGCGGCTTCGTCGGGAAGCTCGGCGAGGACGCGCTCGATCACGCCCTCCGCGACATCGCAGAGGTGACAGTCGGGTTTCCCGATCAGCGTGAGCGTGGGCACCCTCCCATTCTAGGCGCGGCATATCCACGCGGCGCCGACGTTCAGGCGGGCGCCGTATCGTGTCAGACCCGCCCGCCTCAGAAGGGAGACCCATGCTCGATCCGTGGCTCGGCTTCGCCATCACCGTCGCCGTCTGCATCGTCGTCGCGATCGTCATCACCGCCGCCGTCTCGTTCGCCGTACGGCTGGTCGCGCGCAAGAAGTCCTGGCCCAGGCGGCTCATCGGCTACGCGCGCCGGCCCTTCCGCGCGCTTCTGCTGCTGGTCTCGCTGTGGATCGCCTTCAGCCTCGCCTTCCCCGACCGCGACTGGATCGACACGATCGACCAGATCTTCACGATGGTCGTCATCGCCGCCGGCGCGTGGCTCGCCGTCGCGCTCGTGCGCTTCGGCACCGACCTGGCCATCGGCCGTTACCGGATCGACGTGCCCGACAACCGGGTCGCCCGCCGCATCCGCACCCAGACGCTCATCCTGCGCCGGCTCGCGATCGCCGTCATCGTCGTCATCGCGATCGGCGCCGCACTGCTGACCTTCCCCGCGGTGCGCACCGTCGGCGCGAGCCTGCTGGCGTCGGCGGGCATCGCCTCCATCGTCGCCGGCCTTGCCGCGCAGTCGGTGCTGGCGAACATGTTCGCGGGGGTGCAGCTGGTCTTCAGCGACGCCCTCCGCGTGGATGACGTGGTCGTCGTCGAGGGCGAGTGGGGCCGCGTCGGCGAGATCACGCTCAGCTACGTCGTGCTCGACCTGTGGGACGACCGGCGACTCGTGCTTCCCTGCACCTACTTCACGACGCAGCCCTTCCAGAACTGGACCCGGCAGGGCAGCGAGCTGCTGGGGGCGATCGAGCTGGATGTGGACTGGCGGGTCTCCCCGTCGCGCATGCGGGAGCACCTCGCCGAGGTGCTCGCGGAGACGGCCCTGTGGGACAACCGTGCGTCGGTGCTGCAGGTGACGGAGGCGACGGGGGGTCTCGTCCGCGTGCGCATCCTCGTCTCCGCCGCCGACGCCGGCACGCTGTTCGATCTGCGCTGCTATGTGCGCGAGGCGATGGTCTCGTGGATGCAGCGCACGATGCCCGCCGCCCTGCCCGTGCAGCGCGTGATGATGACGGCCGAGTCCACCGAGCCGCAGCTCGAGGAGCCCCGCGGCGACAACGACGGCCTGTTCACCGGCAGCGCCGAGGCGGAGGAGCGCCGCAGCAGCTTCACGCAGGCGATCCCCGTCGTCGCGGGTGGTCGCGACGACGGGGATCGGTCAGTGGACGCCGAGGATGCCGGGGATCAGCGCTCCACGGCGTAGCCGGAGGAGACCCACGCCCCGGTGCCGCCCTCGACGTTCGTGGCGTCGTGGCCGCGCGCCTCGAGCGCCTCCACGACACGCGCCGAGCGGCCGCCCACCTGGCAGATGACGTCGAAGGGCCCCTCGGGGAGCCGGTCGAGCAGGTCGCCGATGCGCGACATCGGCAGGTTCACCGCGCCCGGCACGTGGCCGGCGGCGAACTCGTCCTCCTCGCGGACGTCGATGAGCGGCACGCCCTCGCGGTCACGCAGCTGCTGAACGGTGATCGACTTCATACGTCAGGATATCCTTTCCGTGGTAGGCGAGAAGCGTCTGCATCCCCCCGGACAGTGTGGCGGAATCGAAGCCCGCCGCGGCGAGCTGGCGGTGGGCGAGGTAGGAGCGCACCCCCGACGCGCAGTGGATGCGCACGGGACGCCCGGCGGCGGCCTCGCGCACCTCGTCGAGGCGGTCGCGCAGCTCGGTGTGCGGGATGTGCAGGGCGCCCGGCAGGAAGCCGGTCTCCCACTCGTCCCGGCGCCGCACGTCGAGCACGAGGGCGTTCGCGAGCACATCGGGCAGATCCTGCGGCTGCCAGAGGCGCGTGACGCCCTCCACGACGTTCTGCCCGAGCAGGCCCGCCATGTTGACGGGGTCCTTGGCCGAGCCGTACGGCGGCGCATACGAGAGGTCGAGATCGATGAGGTCGGCCACGCCGAGGCCCGCGCGCATCGCGGTGGCGATCACGTCGATGCGCTTGTCGACGCCGTCGGCGCCGACCGCCTGCGCCCCGTAGATCCGTCCGGGCTCGTCGGCGGTCGCCGGAGCGAAGTGCACGACGAGGTGGATCGTCTCGGCGCCCGGGAAGTAGCCCGCGTGCGAGCCGGGGTGAAGATGCATCGTCTCGTGGTCGATGCCCGCGTCATCCAGCGCCCGCCGGTTCGCGCCCGTGAGGGCCGCCGTCTGACCGAACACGCGCACGATGGCGGTGCCCAGCGGAGCCGCCATGGGGCGGGGCGCTCGTTCGCCCAGCATGGCGTCGGCGATGAGCCGCCCCTCGCGGTTGGCCGGGCCCGCGAGCGCGACGGGGCGACGGGCCCCGGTGACGGGGTCGGTCTTCGCGACGGCGTCGCCGGCGGCCCAGATGTGCGGAACGCTCGTGCGGCCGTGCTCGTCGACGACGATCGCACCGCGCTCGGTCGCGACCCCGGCGGCCTCGGCGAAGGCGGTGTCGGGGCGCACCCCGACCGAGAGCACCACGAGATCGGCGGGAAGTCCCCGTCCGTCCGAGAGCCGGACGATGGCGTGGTCTCCCGCGTCCTCGACGGCGGATGCCGCGACACCCGCGTTCACGCGCACGCCGTGCCGCCGGAGCTCGGCGGTGACGAGGCTCGCCATCTCCGTCTCGAGCGGTGGCAGCACGTGCGGCGCGAACTCGACGATGTCGACCTCGAGCCCCCTGTGCCGCAGCGCCTCGGCGGCCTCGACCCCGATGAAACCCGCCCCCAGCACGACCGCCCGGCGGGCGGAGCCGGCGGCATCCTTCATCCAGGCGGCGTCGCCCACCGTGCGCAGGGTGCGCACGCGCGGATCGTCGAGACCGGGGATCGGCGGGCGGAGCGCGAAGGCCCCGGGGGCGAGCATGAGCTCGTCGTACTCGAACTCGGCCCGCTCGCCGGCGGCGGTTGCCACGACGATCTTCCGCTCCGCGTCGATCGCCGTCACGTCGTGACCCGTGCGCACGTCCAGATCGAGCGCGGGGCGCAGGCTCTCGGGCGTCTGCACGAGCAGAGCCGACCGCTCGGTGATCTCGTCGCCCACGAAGTAGGGCAGGCCGCAGTTGGCGAACGAGACGTGCTCGCCGCGCTCGAGCACGACGATGGAGGCCCGCTCATCGAGCCGGCGCGCACGCGCGGCGAAGCTCATCCCCGCGGCGACCCCGCCCACCACGACGATGCGGCGCGGGGCCTCGGCCGCGTCATGCGAAGGCATGGAACAGCCTCTCGAGCCGGGCACGGTCGGCCTGCCCGGCCTCGCCGCGGGCGATGCACTGCTCCAGCCCGCTCGAGATCACGGTGAAGCCGGCGCCGTCGATCGCCTTCGACACGGCGGCGAGCTGCGTCAGGACGTCCTTGCAGTCGCGGCCCGACTCGATCATCGCCATGACTCCCGCCAGCTGGCCATGGGCGCGCTTGAGGCGCGGGAGCACACCCGTCATGTCGACGTGGAGCTCGTCCGACGCTTTCTTCTCTGTGGTCATGACGAGGATCATATACCCCCGGGGGTACCACGGCAACTCGTCGCGGACAACACGAAGCGCCCGTCCTTCGGACAGGCGCTCGGTGTGGATGGCCCCGAGGGGCCGGCCGCTACTTCTTGTTGCGGCGCTGGTGGCGAGTCTTGCGAAGCAGCTTGCGGTGCTTCTTCTTCGCCATGCGCTTGCGGCGCTTCTTGATGACTGAACCCACGGAAAACCTCACTAAGTCGGGGTCTGGGCGCCCTCGCGCGCATGCGCGAACACGCCCGGGAACGGGCAAAAGCGGAAAATGCCTCGGGACAGTCTAGCCGACGTCGGCGATCGGCCGTTGCAGGGCCTGGGTGACCGCCTGCTCGGGCACGCGATACGACCGCCCGAAGCGCACGGCGGGCAGCTCGCCCGAGTGCACGAGGCGGTACACGGTCATCTTCGACACGCGCATGATGTCGGCGACCTCGGCGACGGTCAGAAAGCGCACCTCGGGAAGATCGGCCATGATTTCGGTCCCCATTCGTCGTGGGCCGATCCCCACGGCGGCCGCTGCCCTCACTCTAGGGGCTGGCCGAGTCTCGTGTAAACCGCTGTGAATCGTGGGGCCGGTGAGACGCCGCGCGTCAGCTGCCGAACTTGCGCAGCGCCGAGGTCACGGCGTGCTTCGCGGATGCCGCGGCGCGTCCGACGAAGTCGGCAGCCTGCGCGGCGGGCTCGGGCAGCGCCGCGTCCAGCTCCGAAAGGATGCCGGCGGTGGAATCCCCCACGAGGAAGGGCATCAGCCAATCGTCGACCTGTTCGAGCGGCTCGTGGTGAAGGCTGTAGTACCGGTGCTGACCCTCCTCGCGCACCGTCACGAGCTCCGCCTCGCGCAGCACCTTCAAGTGCTTCGAGACCGTGGGCTGGCTGACGCCCAGCTCATGCACGATCTGGGATACCGACGTGCCGGACCCCCCTGACGAGGAACGCGCGAGGAGGATCGAGAGGATCTCGCGCCGCGTGCCGTCCGCGATGACGTCGAAGATGTCGGCCATGCCCCATAGGTTAGCCCCGCCATGCGCGGAGTACCATGAGGTCGTCTTCGGCGTGAGGGGGCGGTACATGGCGACCAGCCGCCGCTCGGCGCGCGCCGAGGCGTGGCGCAGCCGCCTTCGCGAGCTCGGGCACTTCTTCCGGGACTTCACGACGTCGTCCCCCGCGCGATTCGCGATCGTGGTCTTCACGAGCCTCATCCTGATCTTCACGGCGCTGCTCTCGCTGCCCGCGGCATCCGCCTCCGGCACACGGGCTCCCCTCGCCGACGCCCTCTTCACCGCCGTATCGACGATCTGCGTGACGGGGCTGACGACCGTGGACATCGCGACGTTCTGGTCGCCGCTGGGCAAGGTCATCATCTTCGTCGGCGTCAACATCGGCGGCATGGGTGTACTCACCCTCGCGTCGATCCTCGGGCTGATCATCTCCAAGCGGCTCGGGCTCCGCGCGAAGCTGATCGCCGCCGGCGACTCGAACCCCCTGCGCGCCCACGGCGGCCCCGTGAACGAGGGGCAGACGGTGCGCCTCGGGGAGGTCGGCCAGCTTCTCCGGACCGTCGCGCTGTCGACCCTCGTGATCGAGGGCGTGCTCGCCCTGCTCCTCTACCCCTCCCTGCTGATGGCGGGCATCGGCGCGCTCGAGGCGCTCTGGGAGGCCCCCTTCTACGCGGCGATGGCCTTCACGAACACGGGGTTCACCCCCAACCCTGGCGGCCTCGCCCCCTTCGCCGACGACTACTTCATGCTGACCGTGCTCATGATCGGCGTGTTCCTGGGCAGCATCGGCTTCCCCGTCATCTACACGCTCTCGAGGCACCTGTGGCACGTCGGCAAGTGGTCGCTGCACACCAAGCTCACGCTCATCACGACGATGCTGCTGTTCGTCGCCGGCGCGTTCGCCTTCCTCGGGCTCGAATACGACAACCCCGGCACCTTCGGATCGCTTGACGCATGGGACACCACGTTCCAGGCGTTCTTCCTGTCGGCGATGACGCGTTCGGGCGGATTCTCCGTCGTCGACGTCGGCGAGCTGTACGGATCGTCCCTCGTCGTCGGATCGATGCTCATGTTCGTCGGCGGCGGCTCGGCCTCGACCGCCGGGGGGATCAAGGTCACGACGCTCGCCATCCTCGCCCTCGCCGTCTGGTCCGAGGCGAAGGGGCGCGCCTCGGTCGAGGCCTTCGGCCGCCGCATCCCGAGCGACGTGCAGCGGGTCGCGCTCTCCGTCGTCGCGTGGGGCGCGACGATCGTCGCACTGTCGACGATCACCATCTCGCAGATGACGAAGGCGCCCATCCAGGAGGTCCTGTTCGATGTCATCTCGGCGTTCGGCACGGTCGGGCTCTCGACCGGACTCACCGCCGAGCTGCCCGACCCCGCCGCCTATGTCATGGCGCTGACGATCTTCATGGGCCGCATTGGTACAGTGACTCTCGCCGCGGCGGTGGCCGCGACATCCCGTTCGCAGCTGTACTCGCTGCCCGTGGAAAGGCCCATCGTTGGTTGAGCAGATCCGCGGCGACGCACCCGTCCTGGTGATCGGACTCGGTCGGTTCGGCGCCGCGTGCGCCGGGGAGCTCGACCGCCTCGACCGCGAGGTGCTCGCGATCGACGAGAGCCTCGACCTCGTGCAGAAGTGGTCGGAACGGGTCACCCACACGGTGCAGGCCGATGCGCGCAACGTCGACGCCCTCAAGCAGATCGGCGCGGCCGACTTCCAGGTAGCGGTCGTGGCGGTCGGGTCGAGCATCGAGGCATCCGTGCTCATCACCGCGAACCTCGTCGACCTCAAGGTGCCGCAGATCTGGGCGAAGGCCGTGTCGCAGTCGCACGGCAAGATCCTCGCCCGTGTGGGCGCCAACCACGTGATCTACCCCGAGCGAGAGGCGGGCGAGCGCGTCGCCCACCTCGTCAGCGGGCGGATGCTGGACTTCATCCGCTTCGACGATGACTTCGTGCTCGCCAAGATGTACCCGCCGAAGTTCATCCGGGGCGTGGGCCTGAACGAATCGGGCGTGCGCTCGAAGTACAGCGTCACGGTCGTCGGGGTGAAGAGCCCCGGCAAGCCGTTCCGCTACGCCGAGGCCAACACCGTCGTGACCAACCACGACCTCATCATCGTCTCGGGCACGAATCAGGACGTCGAGCGCTTCGCCGCCCTCGATCGCTGAGCGGGCGGCCGCCCGGGATCACACCCGGGCGGCACGCTCGATGATGTCGACGACGGCGTCGGGCTGCGACAGGAACGGCGAATGGCTCGTCGCCAGCCGGTGGGCCTCGGAACCCGAACGCGCCGCGAGGGCCTCCTGGGCGACGACCGGGAAGATCGCGTCCTGCTCGGTGATGACGTAGGTGCTCGGCGTGTCCCTCCACGCGACCCGCGTGAGGGGCTCTCGGAACGCCCTCGCCGACTGCGAGGCGAGCTGCGCGCTCGCCCACGCGGCCTGCGCGGGATCGAGATCGCCGAAGAACAGGTCGCGAGACGGGTGGGACTCGTCGCCCGCCGTCGCGAGCGGCCCCTCGATGTGCCACCAATCCGGCTCGACCCCTCCCACGCTCGCCAGGAGCGTCTCCCCCTCGTCCAGCACGAACGCGGCGATGTAGACGATGTGGTGCACGGAGGGATCCAGCGCTCCCTGCGTCGTGGGTACACCGCCGTACGAGTGGGCGACGACCGTCACCCCTCCCTCGATCGAAGCGATCGCCTCGGCGACGGCGGCGGCGTCGTCGGCCATGCCCAGCTCCGCCTTGTCCGCGGCGTGCACGGTGGGCAGGTCGATGGCGACGACATCCCACCCCTTCGCCTCGAGACGCTCCCGCACGGGCCCCCAGCACCATGCCCCGTGCCATGCTCCGTGAACCAACAGGATCGTGGTCCGATCAGACATCGTCGTCCTCCTTCATCGATGCGCGCTCGCGCGGGTCGCGGTTGAATCCCGCCCCTGAGAGCACCACGATAGGAACACGCGAAAGGATCGAGCACCGGCGCTCGATGAAATCCCATGTCAATCGGTGAAGCTCCGCTCGGTCCCGTCGTCCGGGGCACGACCCGCGGGCTGCTGCCGGGCCCCGACTACGAGCACTTCTGCGAGAGCATCGCCGACGTGTATGTCGGCGTGCGTCCGGAGCGACCCGCGGGCGGGGCCTTCGCGGCCGATTTCGCCCTCTACGCACTCGACGACCTCGCGGTGGGGATCATCGCCACCCCGGGAGTGAGCGCCCACCGCGACCGCGGCTCGCTCGCGCGCGTCGCCGATGACGGTCTCTTCGTCAACTACAGCCCTCGGTCCTGGGCCCTGCGCCAGCACCGGCGCGAGCACCGGGTGGCCGGCGGGTCGGCGGTCGTGCTCGACAACGCCCGCCCGTTCAGCGTCGTCGTCGATCCTCGACGGCGACTCGACCTGCTGTCCCTGCGGGTGCCGCGCGGGATGCTGGCCCCGAAGACGGTCAGCCTGCTGCCCGACCTCGACGACCGGCTCGCCGCGAGCCGGTCGGGTGCGCTGCTCGGCGCCCAGATGGGACTGCTCTCCCGGGCGCTGCGATCCGGGGTGACCGCTGCGGCGCGATCCATGGCCTCCGCGGCGGTCGAGTTGCTCGATGCGATCGCCGCGGACGACCCGGACGCTCCCCCGCCGGCACGGGTCGATTCGTATCGCGCGTACGCCCGCTCCCGGCTGGGCGATCCCGCGCTCGACGTGGGTGCCGTCGCGCGCGCCTTCGCGCGCACTCCGCGCACGATCCAGTCGGCATTCGCGGGCGAGGGTCAGACGTTCTCCGCATGGCTGCGTGACGAGCGGCTCGACCGCGCGCGCGAGCTCCTGAGTGCGCCCTCCAACGCCGCACGGTCGGTCGCATGGGTCGCCCGCACGTCGGGGTTCCGGGACGTGGGCACCTTCCACCGCGCGTACCGCGCCCGGTTCGGATCGACGCCGGGCGCCGACCGCTGATCCCTAGCGCAGCTGCGCGAACGCCTCGACGCGATCGGTGGCCATCAGCTCGAGAGCCAGCGAGGTGCCGAAGCGTCCGAGGCCGATGACGGCCACGGAGTCCGCCTCGGCGATGCGCCGGGACGTGTCGCCGAAGATCGTGAACCTAGCCAATGGCGGGCCTTTCCTTGGGGTATTCGTAGAGAACGCGGCGCGTGCGCAGGGCGAGGGCGGAACCCAGGGTGAGCGGCCCGATGCGGCCGAGGAACATGAGCAGGACGAGGACCACCTCGGCGGCGGGGGGCAGGTCGAACGTGATCCCCGTGGAGAGCCCGACGGTGCCGAACGCGGACACCGCCTCGAACAGGGCGCGGTCGAGGGCCTGTCCTGTGATGAGCATCAGCGATACGGTGCCGGCCATGACCGCCGCGAGCGCGATGAGCACGACCGTGATCGCCTCGCGGTGCACGGCGCGGGAGAGCCGCTTGCCGAAGATCGACACGGCCCCCTCGCCGCGCAGCTCCGCGACGAGGATGAAGAAGAGGACGGCGAACGTCGTCACCTTGATGCCGCCGGCCGTGCCCGCCGGGCCCCCGCCGATCATCATGAGGACGTCCATGCCGACCCACGTCTCGTCGTGCATGAGACCTATGTCGACCGAGTTGAACCCCGCCGTGCGGGTCTGCACGGAATGGAAGAACCCGATGAGCAGGCGGGAGGCGGGGTCGAAGGCCCCGAGCGTGGCGGGGTTGTCCCACTCCAGGAGCGTGATGTAGATCGTGCCGAGCAGCAGCAGCACGAGCGTCGCCCAGATGACGATGCGGGTGTTCATGCTCCAGTGCAGGGGGCGGCGGAGCTCCCGCCGCAGCTGCATGATGACGGGGAAGCCCAGGCCGCCGAGGATGACCGCGGCGCAGATGGGCAGGCAGATCCAGGGGTCGGCGGCGAAGCCCATGAGGTTGTCGCTGTAGAGCGCGAAACCGGCGTTGTTGAACGAGGAGACGGCGTGGAACAGCGCATGCCAGGCGGCCTCGCCCATGTCGTACCCGTAGCCGAGCGCGAAGCGGGGGAAGAGGAACGCGAACACGACCGCCTCGATGAGGAGGGAGATCGTGAGGATGCGCCGCGCCAGGCCCTTCACCTCGCCGATGCCGGATGCCTTGGCCTCCGCGGCCGCGTTCAGCCGCGAGCGCACCCGTAGGCGCCGCGCGACCGCGAGCCCGATCAGCGACGCGAAGAGCATGATGCCGAGACCGCCCAGCTGGATGAGCACCATGATGACGACGAGGCCGACATCGCTCCAGTGCGTCGGGGTGTCGACGACCGTCAGCCCGGTCACGCACACGGCGGAGGTCGCCGTGAACAGCGCGTCGAAGACGTCGGTCCATCCGCCGTTCCGGGAGGAGATCGGCAGCATGAGGGCGACCGTGCCGACGGCGATGGCGCCGGCGAATCCGACGGCGATGGCTTGGGCGGGGTGCAGGCGCCGGGAGCGACGCAGCCGCTCTCCCGCGGCCGCTATGCGTGTGGGCACGAACGAGTACATTACGCCTGCCGCGGCGGCGCGCAAGCCCCCGCGACGGCGCGCGCAGCGCGTCGCTCAGCCGCCCGCGGCGAGCTCCCTCGCTCGCGCGAGGGCGGCGTCGGTGGCGCGGCCGAACAGGCGCGGGAGGTCCGCCTCCTGCAGCACCGTCACGGCCCGCTCCGTCGTTCCCTTGGGGCTCGTGACGCGTCGGCGCAGCTCGGCCGGGTCCTCCCCGGATGCCTCGAGCAGCGCCGCGGCGCCGATGAACGTCTGCTCCGCCATCCTCCTCGCGTCCTCCCGCGCGAAGCCCTTCTCCTCGGCGGCGGAGGTGAGCGCCTCGACGAGCAGGAAGACGTACGCGGGACCGGAACCGGAGATCGTCGAGAGCGCATCGATGTCGGATTCGGGCACCTCGATGACCGAGCCGCAGGTCTCGAAGAGGGCGCGCACCGCTGCCCGCTGAGTCGCGCTCACGCGCTCGCCCGCCGCGAGGCCCGTGACGGCCTTGCCGACGAGCGCGGGGGTGTTCGGCATCGAGCGCACGACGGCGCGGTCGGGTCCGAGCTCCCGGGCGAAGGTCGCCAGCGTGACCCCCGCCGCAAGGCTCACGACGACGGCGCCCGCACGAAGCGCCGGCGCGATCTCGCGCAGCAGGTCGGGCACCATCGCCGGCTTCACCCCCACCAGCACGATGTCGGCGGAGGCGGCGGCCCGGACGTTGGCGGTGGGGTCGTCCTCGAGCGCGAGGCTCGTGAGCCCCGGCATCCCCGCGAGCGCGCGCGCCTTGGCGGCGGTGCGGTTGGTCACGACGACCTCGCGCGCACCGCCCGCGGCGACGACGCCCTGGAGGATCGCTCCCCCCATCGACCCCGCCCCGAGGATCGCGACGGACGGCGGGGTGGCATCGGGAACGCTCATGCGCCCCATCCTAAGGAAGGGCTCACCGCGCGGGTCTAGGATCGGCAGGTGTGGGTGCCGCAGCCCCAGGAACGGGAGGAACGCATGACCCTCTTCGACGGAATCGCCGCTCGCACGGTCGAGACCCCGAGCCTCGCGGTGAACATCCTCGAGCGCACGGCCGACGACCCCGAGACCTCGCCCGAGCGCACCGTGGTGTTCGTGCACGGGAACCTCGCCTCGAGCCTCCTCTGGCAGGAGATCATGCAGGACCTGCCGGGCGACCTGCGCGTCATCGCCGTGGATCTGCGCGGATTCGGCGGCACCGAGAACGCCCCCGTCGACGCCACCCGCGGGCTGCGGGACTACAGCGACGACCTGCATGCGACGCTCACGGCCCTCGGCATCCCGGCCGCGCACCTCGTCGGCTGGGCGATGGGAGGCGGCGTCATCATGCAGTACGCCCTCGAGCACCCCGCGCTGAGCCTCACGCTGCAGTCGCCGGTCTCCCCGTACGGATTCGGCGGCACCCGGCGCGACGGCACCCGCCTCACCGACGACGACGCGGGCACCGGCGCCGGCAGCGCCAACCCCGACTTCGTCGATCGCCTCACGGCGAAGGACACCACCGACGAGGCGCAGACCTCGCCCCGCAGCGTGTTCCGCACCTCCTACGTCGCGCCCGGCTACACGAGCGAGCACGAGGACGTCTGGGTGGAGTCGATGCTCACCACCTCGACGGCGACGGGCAACTACCCCGGCGACTCCGTCTCGAGCGAGAACTGGCCGGGCTTCGCGCCCGGCGGCATCGGCGTGCTCAACACGATGGCGCCGAAGCACTTCGACGTCTCGGGCATCGCCGACCTCCCCGACAAGCCCCCCGTCCTGTGGGTGCACGGCACGGCCGACGCGATCGTCTCCGACGCGTCGTTCTTCGACCTGAACCACCTGGGCGCCCTCGGCGTGGTTCCCGAATGGCCGGGCGAGGAGGTCGCCCCCGCCCAGCCGATGGTCTCGCAGACGCGGGACGTGCTCGCGCGGTACGCCGCGAACGGCGGCGTCGTGCGCGAGCTCGCGCTCGACGGGGTCGGCCATTCCGCTCACCTGGAGCGTCCCGCCGAGGTGCGCCGGGCGCTCCTGCAGATCATCGGGTACGTCGACATGCCGGCCGACCCGGCCCCGCCGACCGAGGCGATCATCCTCCGATCGGCCGACTGAGGCCGTTCAGCGCTTCGGCGCGAAGAACCGCTGCAGCAGCGCGCGCGACTCCTCCTCGCGCCCACCCGCGACGACCTCGGCACGGTACGGCAGCCGCCGATCGCGCACGAGGTCGTACTGTGATCCGGCGGCCCCCGCCTTCTCGTCCCACGCGGCGAAGACGAGGCGCGAGACGCGGGCCTGCAGCAGGGCGCCGGCGCACATGACGCAGGGCTCGAGCGTCACGACGAGCGTCGCGCCCTCGAGGTTCCACGACCCGGTGGATGCCGCGGCCCGGCGCAGCGCGAGCACCTCCGCGTGCGCCGTGGGGTCGCTCGTGCCCTCCCGCTCGTTGCGGCCCTCACCGACGACGCGGCCGGCGGCATCCATCACGACGGCTCCGACGGGAACCTCCCCCGCCGCGGCGGCCTCGCCGGCGAGCTCGAGCGCGCGCCGCAGCCCGCGATCGTCGGCGTCGGGCGGGAAGGCGGGCATCGGCACTCCTGAGGGGAACGGTTAGATTGAGCCTATGCGTGTGCACGTCGCCGACCACCCCCTCATCACCCACAAGCTGACGGTCCTGCGCGACGCGCGCACCTCGTCGCCGGTGTTCCGTCAGCTGACCTCGGAGCTGGTCACCCTGCTCGCGTACGAGGCGACCCGCCAGGTGCGGGTCGAGCCGATCGAGATCCAGACCCCCGTCACGACGACGACGGGTGTGCGGATCGCCGATCCGCGCCCGATCGTCGTGCCGATCCTTCGCGCGGGACTGGGCATGCTCGAGGGCATGGTGACACTGCTGCCCACCGCCGAGGTCGGATTCCTCGGCATGGTGCGCAACGAGGAGACCTTCGAGCCGCAGACGTACGCCGAGCGTCTCCCCGAGGACCTCAGCGACCGCCAGTGCTTCGTGCTCGACCCGATGCTCGCCACGGGCGGCTCGCTCGGTGCCGCGATCGAGTTCCTCTTCCGCCGCGGTGCGCAGGACGTGACCGCCATCTGCCTGCTCGGCGCACCCGAGGGGGTCGCCGCGATCGAGAGGCAGGTGGACGGCCGCGACGTGACCCTCGTGCTCGGCGCGATCGACGAGCGCCTGAACGAGAAGGGCTACATCGTCCCGGGCCTCGGCGACGCCGGCGACCGCCTCTACGGCACGGTCTGACGGGCCGCGGGCCCACGCCCGCCGCCGACCAGCCGGCTGAACGCGCTGAGGCGCGCCACCCCCTCGGGCGTATGCGGCAGGTCGTCGAGCAGACCAGGGGAGTGCACGAGGTACGCCGCGACCTTCGCGCGGGAGATCGCCACGTTGAGGCGATTGGCCAGCAGGAGGAAGTCAATACCGCGAGGGGCGTCGCGCGCGCTCGAGGCCGCGAGGCTGAGGATCGACACGGCCGCCTCCTGTCCCTGGAAGAGATCGACCGTGCCGACGGGGATGCCGCTGAGCCCGGCCGCGTCGAGCGCGCGGCGGATCTCCGCGACCTGGGCGTTGTACGGCGCCACGACGATGACGTCCTCCGGCGCGAGCGGACGCTCCCCCGCGCCGTCGTCGTAGGGGCGACCGATCGCCGAACGTGCGAGACGCACGACCTCGGCGGCCTCCTCGATCGACGCCGTCGTGTTCTCGTGGTGCACGACCGGGACGACGTGCAGGCCCGGCTCGACCCCGTCGATGCGGCGGCGGGCGGCCGAGGGATGCGAGGCCAGGCGCCCCGCGTAGGCGAGGTGCGACACGGGTTCCGCGACGGCGGGATGCATCCGCCTGCTCTCGGGCAGGAAGAAGCCGCGCCCGGCCGGCAGCACCGCCTCGCCGTCCATGAGCCACCCGAGCGCCGACGTGTCCACGGGCTCGGGATGCGTGCCCTGGCTCACCTGCGGCAGCTGCTGCGGGTCGCCGAGGAGGAGCAGCCGGGATGCCGCGAGCGAGACCGCGATCGTCGAGGCGAGCGAGAACTGACCGGCCTCGTCGATGACGAGGAGATCGAGCGATCCCCGCGGCACGCGCCCCTCGTGGCTGAAGTCCCACGCGGTGCCGCCGAGGACGTAGCCGGTCGCGGCGTTCTCGGCGGCGAACGCCGCGACGCCGTTCTTCGGCAGCGCCGTGAACGCCACCTCGGACGCGTCGTCTTTGGGGGCCTTGCCGACGAGCCGGGCGGGGACCCCGGCATCCACGATGCGATCGAGCATGTGCTCGACGACCGCGTGCGACTGGGCCACGACGCCCACGCGCCACCCGTGCTCGCGCACGAGGGCCTCGACGACGTGCGAGCCGATGTAGGTCTTGCCGGTGCCCGGCGGGCCCTGCACGGCCAGGTAGCTGCGATCGAGCGCGCGCAGAGCCCGCGCGATCTCGGCCGCATCCACCGGGGCGCCCGGCTCGGGGAGGCCCCCGACGCCGCGAGGCGCGCGGCGGCACAGGATGTCGGCGGCTGGCCCCGGCGGCAGGCCGTCGCCCTCCTCGAGCACCCGATCGGCCCAGGCGTCGATCGCGGCCTGCTGGTTGCCGGCGCGCGGGGGGGCTGCGGGGGTGAGGGCGACGGGGAGCTCGGCCCACGTCATCCCGTCGACCGCGCTCTCCTCCACGATCGCCCCGTCGTCGGTCTCCTCGATCACCCGAACGCGGTGGTCGGCGTGGATCCACCGCGGTGACGCCTCGAACGGGAAGGGGGCGGGGAGCTCGTAGACCGCGAACGGGTCGGTGCCGGCCTTGAGCCGCGTGCCCGGGGCGGGCTCGCCGCGCAGCCGCAGCACGCGGCGATCCACGCGCGCCCGCTCGGGGCGGTGCCAGTCTTCGACGACCTCGCTGCGCGCCCGGTCGAGGGCGACGACGTCGCGCGTGTGCTCCCACACCGTCACCGGCTCCCGCAGCCGCAGGAAGTGGGCCGCCCAGAACGACTTCGCCTCGCGCGGGTAGTAGTCGATCGCCGCTGCGGCCAGGCGCAGCGCGCGCTCGTCGGCGGCGGCATCCGCCGACGGCACCGGCCCCGCCGCGGTCGCCTCGGCGCGACGCAGCAGCGCCTCCGCCCGTACCGACGGCGCGTAACCCGCCCCCTCGACCTCGGGGTCGGCGGCGGCGACGATGCCGTTCTCGGCCGCTCGCTCGCGCAGCCAGTCGCGCAGGCGTCTCGTGGAGACGCAGTCGTAGCGGTTGTAGTCGGCGATGTCGTCGAGGATGCGCGCGGCGCCCGCGTCGTCCCCCCCATCGGCGAGCGCCCGCGCCTCGACGTACCGCACGATCGACTCGTCGCCGCGCTGCACATCGCTCGAGCGGTGCTCGTCGCCCATGTAGAGCGGCTCGAGCTTCTTGATCGAGTACGAACGCGACCCGACCCGGAGCGCCCGCCGCACGATGGGGTAGAGGTCGACGAAGATTCCGTCGCGCAGGAGGGTGTCGACCTCGGCCTCGCCCACGCCGTAGCGCGCGGCCATCGCGAGCAGGTGGCTCGTCTCGTACGGGGCGTAGTGGTAGATGTGCATGCCGGGGTGGGCGGCGCGCTGCGCGGCGACGATCTCGAGGAACCGCACGAGCGCGGCCTTCTCGGCCTCGAAGGAGTGCGCCCACAGCGAGGAGAACACCTCGCGGTCGTCGACCCAGCCGAAGAGGTAGTCGAGGCCCCACTGCGAGCCCGCTCCCTCGGTGTAGAGCGGGTCGCCCTCGAAGTCGAAGAAGAGGTCGCCGGGGTCGGCGGGCGGCAGCGCCGCGAGGGCGCGCGGCTCGACGACGCGATACGGCGGCGCGACGTCGGGATCGGCCTCGAGTTGCAGCCGCGCCTGCGTCGCCAGCAGGGCGAAGACCTCGGGGTTCATCCCGGCTGGCGCGGCCTCGGCGGCGGCGAGCCGATCGATCGTCTCGATCCCCGCCGCGCGCAGGCGCCGGCGCTGCAGCGGCCGCATTCCCGCGACGAGCAGCAGGTCGTGGGATGCCTCCACCTCGATCTGACACGTCGCGCAGCGCCCGCACGCGCTGAAGCGGTCATCGCCCCACGCGACGGCCGCCGCGCCGGCGCCGAGATCGATGCGGCGGTCGGCGATGAGCTCGCCCAGTCGTGCGCGGCGGAGCCGGTACACGGGAAGCACGTCGTCGACGGCGTGGATGCTCGTGGTGCCGTCGCCGAGGAGCAGCTCTACGCGGTCGGCGCGCGGCGCCCCGAGTCGATCGAGTTGATCGACGTATGCCGCGAGCTGCATGAGCGCGGTCACCCGTGCACGGCGGGCGAGCTTGGTGTCCTGCACGACCCACCGGCCGTCGGGGTCGCGGAGGAGGAAGTCGGCGAAGCCCACGAAGTCGTCGGTGGCGAAGGCCGCCTGGAACACCACGCGGGCATCGGAGCGCAGGGCCCGCCCCGTGGCGGCGACGGCCTCGGCGAGCGCCGCCGCGTCGGCCGAGGAGGCGCGCTCGATCTCGGCGACGCCCGACGCGCCGAAGCGCTCGCGGTAGGCCTCGAGCATCCGCTCCTCGTGCCGGTCTCCGAGGCGCGCGGCGCGCTCGAGCGTGGGGTCGTCGGGGTCCTCGACGGCGGCGGTGCGCCCGAGCTTCGCGTCGATCGCCCGGAGCCACGCGAACTCGCACTCCGACGCCGCCTTGAGATCGCTCGCGCTCGTGACCAGGCGGGCGGGCGACGTGGCGGTGGGAGGTGTGTATCGCATCGCTTCGAGGCTAGCCGCGGCATCCGACATCTCCGGCGGGGCATCGATGCAAGACTGGGCGGGTGACCGAGAGCCTGCCGTTCGACAACCCGTATCGGCACGGGTTCGCCCGCGTCGCCGCCTGCACGATCCCGCTCGCCCTGGCCGACCCGCGTACGAACGCGCAGACGGTGCTCGCGTCCGTGCGCGAGTGCGCCGCCGAGGGCGTCGCCGTCGCGGTGTTCCCCGAGCTGTGCCTCAGCGGCTACAGCATCGAGGACCTCGTGCTGCAGGACGCCGTGCTGGATGCCGTGGAGGCCGCCGTCGAGACGCTCGTCGAGGCATCCGCCGACCTCGCGCCGCTCTTCGTCGTCGGCGCCCCGCTGCGGCACCGCAACCGCGTGTACAACTGCGCCGTCGCGATCCAGGGCGGCCAGCTGCTCGGGGTCGCCCCCAAGTCGTACCTGCCCACCTACCGGGAGTTCTACGAGCGGCGCTGGTTCGCCCCCGGCGACGACCTCGACGGGCCGGATGCCCGGTGGATCCGCGTCGCGGGGCTCGAGGCGCCGTTCGGGCCCAAGCTGCTGTTCTCCGCCACGGACGTGCCGGGCCTCGTCGTGCACGCCGAGGTCTGCGAGGACGTGTGGGTTCCCATCCCGCCCTCCGCGGAGGCGGCGCTCGCGGGCGCGACCGTGCTGCTGAACCTCTCGGGAAGCCCCATCACGATCGCGCGGGCCGAGGACCGCGCCGACCTCTGCCAGTCGCAGTCGCTGCGCTGCCTCGCCGCCTACGCGTACGCCGCGGCCGGCGCGGGCGAATCGACGAACGACGTCTCGTGGGACGGGCAGACGATGATCTACGAGGCGGGCAACCTGCTCGCCGAGACCGAGCGCTTCCCCGACGGGCCGCGCCACTCGATCGCCGACGTCGACCTCGACCGGCTGCGGCAGGACCGTGCCCGGCAGGGCACCTTCGACGACAACCGTCGCACGCACGCCGCGCGCACCGACGAGTTCTTCACGGTGCCGTTCACGCTGGGGGTGCCCCGCTCCGCGACCGGCCTGCGGCGGCCGATCGACCGCTTCCCGTTCGTTCCCGACGACCCCGCGCGCCTCGCCCAGGACTGCTACGAGGCGTTCAACATCCAGGTCTCGGGCCTCGTGCAGCGCATGCGCTCCATCGGCGATCCCAAGCCGGTCATCGGCGTGAGCGGCGGGCTCGACTCCACCCACGCCCTGCTCGTCGTCGCGCGGGCGATGGACCGGATGGGGCGACCGCGCTCCGACATCCTGGCCTACACGATGCCGGGGTTCGCCACGAGCGACCGCACGAAGTCGAACGCGATCGCGCTGGCGGAGTCGGTGGGCGCGAGCATCGAGACGATCGACATCCGCGAGAGCGCCGCTCTCATGCTCGCGGAGATCGGCCACCCGTTCTCGGGCGGCGAGCCGGTGTACGACGTGACCTTCGAGAACGTGCAGGCCGGGCTGCGCACCGACTTCCTCTTCCGTCTGGCCAACCAGAACGGCGGCATGGTCATCGGCACGTCCGACCTGTCGGAGCTCGCCCTCGGCTGGGCCACCTACGGCGTCGGCGACCAGATGAGCCACTACGCCGTCAACACCGGTGTGCCCAAGACGCTCGTGCAGCACCTCATCCGCTGGGTGATCTCGGCGGGTGAGGGCGTGGATGCCGCGGAGGCGGCCGTGCTGCAGTCCGTCCTCGACACCGAGATCTCGCCCGAGCTGGTCCCGGCCGGCGAGGACGGGAAGATGCAGTCGACCCAGGACAGGGTCGGCCCGTACGCGCTGCACGACGTCACCCTCTTCCACATCCTGCGCTACGGGATGCGGCCCTCGAAGATCGCGTTCATCGCGCACGAGGCATGGCGCGACGCGGATGCCGGGGCGTGGCCGCCCGGCTTCCCGGACGACGAGCGCTACAGCTACGACCTGCCGACGATCGTGCGGTGGCTCGAGGTGTTCCTGCGCCGATACTTCGCGTTCGCGCAGTTCAAGCGCTCCGCGATCCCCAACGGCCCCAAGGTGTCGCCCGCGGGCTCCCTCTCGCCGCGCGGCGACTGGCGCGCGCCCTCGGACGGAAACGCGCGGGCATGGCTCGACGAGCTGCGCAGCGCGCTGCCCGACCTCGTGTCGGAGTGACCCGGCCCGTTGCCCCGGGTCAGCGGGCGGGCCGCCTGTAGGCCTCGAGCCACCGCAGCCACACCTCGCTGACGGTCGGATAGGCGGGGACGGCGTGCCACAGCCGGTCGATCGGCACCTCCCCGACGATGGCGATCGTGGCGGCGTGCAGCAGTTCGGCGACGTCCGGGCCGACGAACGTGGCGCCGACGAGCACCCCGCGGTCCTCGTCGACGACCGCGAGCGCGCGACCCCGGTAGTCGTCGCTGCGCGTCGAGGCGCCGGCGACCGCGGAGAGGTCGTAGTCGAGCGCGCGGACCCTGATGCCGGCCTTCTCGGCCTGGGCCAGCGTCATCCCGACCGAGGCGACCTCGGGATCGCTGAAGACCACCTGCGGCACGGCCGAGTGGTCCGCCGTCGCGACGTGCGCCCCCCAGGGCGCGTCGTCGACGGCTCCCCCGCGTGCCCGCGCCGCGATGACATCGCCCGCGGCGCGAGCCTGGTACTTGCCCTGGTGGGTCAGGAGCGCGCGGTGGGTGACATCGCCCACCGCGTAGAGCCACTCGAAGCCCCCGACACGCAGGGTGTCGTCGGTCGTGAGCCAGTCGCCGGCCTCGAGGCCGACGCTCTCCAGGCCCAGGTCGCCCGTGTGCGGAACGCGACCGGTCGCGACGAGCACCTCGTCCGCGCGCACCTCGCCGCCGTCCGAGAGGGAGAGCACGACGCCCGCCTCGTCGCGGCGCGCCGCGTCCACCCCGGCGCCGGTGCGGATCTCGACGCCCTGCTCGCGGAGCGCCTCCGTCACGAGCTCCCCCGCGAACGGCTCGACGGTGCCGAGCAGCCCCGACCGCGCGATCAGGGTGACGCGCGTGCCGAATCCGGAGAACGCCGTGGCCATCTCGACGCCCACGACGCCGGCCCCCAGGATCGCGAGGGATGCCGGGGGCTCGCTCACGCTCGTCGCGTCGCGGCTGGTCCAGGGGTCGACGTCGATGAGGCCCGGGATCGGGGGAAGCAGCGCGGCGGACCCCGTCGCGACGACGACGGCGTGCCGGGCGGAGAGATCGACCGAGCCGTCCTCCTGCTCGACCCGCACCGTTCGCTCGCCCGTCAGGCGCCCGTGGCCGCGGACGAGATCGATGCCCGCGCCGTTCAGCCATTCGACCTGCGAGGAGTCGTTCCAGTCGTGGGTGAAGCTGTCGCGGCGCCGCAGCACGGCGGCGACGTCGACGTCTCCCGTCACGGCCTGAGCGGCACCGTCCACCGCGCGTGCGGCTCGGAGGGCGGCGGCGCTGCGCAGCAGCACCTTCGAGGGCATGCAGGCCCAGTAGGAGCACTCGCCGCCGACCAGCTCCGCCTCGACGATGACCGTCGACAGGCCGCCCTGCACGGCGCTGTCGGCGACGTTCTCGCCGACGGCGCCGGCACCGATCACGATGACGTCGTACTCGCGTGCGCTCATCCACCCACGCTAGTGCGGGTTCCGCCTACGCGCGCCGGTCGCGCAGACCCACCCGGTCGGGGATCTCGAAGGCGAGACCGGGAAGCCACGTGCCCGGGTCGGGCCATGGCCGCGACGTCGGCAGCGCCGTGAGAAGCCGGCGCAGGGCGGCACCCATCGCCTCGCCGGAGCCGCCCGCGGGCAGGGCCGCCGGAAGCACCCGCCGGGGCGCGCGATGGCCGAGCGCCCCGCACCACCAGTGCCGCCAGGTGCCCTCCGCGCCGTCCGGGTCGAGCACAACGTAGTAGTCCGGCATCAGCGCACCGTCGTCGCGGAAGTGCGCGAGGGCGACGTCCACCTCGATCTCGAGGGTGCCGAGCGTCGCGCGTTCCTCGAACAGCTCCACCCACGCCGCGGCGACGTGCTCGAGCGGATCGGCGTCGTGCACGATCCAGGGCGTGCGGCAGGCCGCAATGCGGCGGGAGGCCAGCTGCGGATCGCTGTCCCGCAGCGAGAGCGACTCGACGCCGTCGAGCCCTTCCAGGGAGGCGATCGCCTCCTCCGCGGCCGCTCCGACGATCGCGATGACCGTTCCCGAGGGGTCGGTGTCGATGCTGTGCGCCATGATCCAGCGTACGTCGGGGCGTGTTGCCGGCGGGTGACCGCGGCCGATCGTTCTCGTGTCGTGACACGCGGATGCCGGCTCCCGGGTCAGTCGCCGGCCCGGGCGTTGTAGACGGTCACCTCGGCGGCATCCACCGCCGCGCGGTAGGCGCGGAAGACGGCCAGGGCCTCGTCTCGCAGCACATCCTGCGTGACGCGGATGCCGCGGGCCTCGAACTGCTCGGCCCAGTCGGTCACCATGGGGCCCTCGTCGAACGTCGTGATCTCCTCGAGCTCCGGTCCCGAGCCCGCCACGACGAGCGAGCGGACGCCGGACCACATCGTCGCGCCGTAGCACTGCACGCAGGGGCGCCAGTTGACCACGAGCTCGTGCTCGGGCTGGTCGTCGCCGCCCAGGTCCCACGAGCCGGCACGGCGCTGCGCCGTGCCGAGGGCGGTGACCTCGGCGTGGGCCGAGGAGACCCCGCTGCCGAGCACGACGTTGACGCCGACGGAGACGATCCGACCGGTCTCCGTCTCGGCCACGAGCGCCGCGAACGGGCCTCCGTTGCCCTCGCGCCAGTTGCGATCGGCGAGGCGGTGCACGAGCGCCATGCGCTCGGCGACGTCGGGGATGATGTCGGGCACGCCGGCGAGCTCGTCGGAGATCCACTCGGGAAGCTGCACGTCGTACCCGGTGGCGAAGTAGGCCAGGTCCATCCCTCCACCCTGGCGCACCCATGTTTCCCGCCCGTAACGGCGGGTGGGGGAGAATGGTCCCTCGTGAGACTCCTCGTGGCGGCGCTGGACGCCGAACTCGTCGCCTTCCCCGCCGAACTCGACGGCTTCGACCGCCTCGTCACCGGCCCCGGCAAGCTCCAGGCGGCCGTCGCCCTCACCCGCGCGCTCGAGCGCGGGACGTACGAGGAGATCGTCGTGGTGGGAACGGGCGGTGGCATCGACCCCGTGCTCGAGGCCGAGGTGTACGAGGTGACGGGCGCGATCCAGCACGACGTCACCGACATCGACGGGATCGTCGGGCAGCACGTCTCCCTGCCGGCGCGCGTCGACGTTCCCGGCGAGGGCATCGTGATCGCGACGGGCGACCACTTCGTCGACGACGCCCTCGCCGTCGCCGGCATCCGCTCGCTCGGGGCGGGCATGGTCGACATGGAGACCTACGCCTACATCTGGGTGGCCCAGGAGTACGGCGTGCCCATCCGCATCCTGAAGTCCGTCTCCGATCGGGCGCAGGACGATGCGATCACCGACTGGCGCACCACGGTCGCGGCGTGCAGTGCGCAGCTGTGGGACCGCTTCTCCCGGGAGTTCGCCGCCTGAGGATCGGGGCCCCCCTTCTGCGGGGCCGGCTCAGTCGCGCGAGCGCGAGAAGACGGCGCGCAGGACGAAGAACACGATCACCGCGACCACCGCGACGACGATGAGCTTGACGATGAACGCCAGCACCGAGAACAGGATGTTCACGAGCCACCAGGCGATGACGATGGCGACGATGACGCCGAGGACGGTCCAGATCGTGCCGCTTTTCATACCTCGAGCCTAACCGTCTGGTGCACGAGACTCGGGCCGCCGGGGAGCGCCTCGACCCGCAGCTGCGCGGGGATCTGCTCGCGCATCGCCTCGACGTGGCTGATGAGGCCCACGGTGCGGCCCCCCTGGCGCAGCTCGTCGAGCGTGCGCATCGCCGTCTCGAGGGTCTCCGCGTCGAGCGAGCCGAAGCCCTCGTCGATGAAGAGGGTGTCCAGCCGCACGCCGCCCGCCCGCGCGGTGACCACTTCGGCAAGACCGAGGGCGAGGGCGAGCGAGGCGAGGAACGTCTCGCCCCCGGAGAGCGACTGCGCGGGTCGCGAGAGCCCCGTATAGGCGTCGAACACCTCGATCGACAGCCCCGAGGCGGCGCCGCGCGCGGCCAGCGCGTCGCTGTGCCGCAGGCGGTAGCGCCCGTCGGACATGTCGGCCAGCCGCACGTTGGCGGCCGCGACGATCTGCTCGAGCTCGGCCGCGAGCACGAAGGTCTCGAGCTTCATGCGGTGCGTGTTGGGGGCGCGCCCGGCGATGGTGTCGGCGAGCCGCACGATGACGGCGTGCTCCTCCGCGAGGGCCCCGAGCGTCGCGTGCGCGGCGCGCGCGTCGGTCAGCAGCTGCGACAGACGCGTCACCAGCTGCTCCGCCGCGAGGGCGGCCTGCACCGCCGCGGCCCACGCCGCCCTCGCGTCGTCCCGGGCCCGCTCCGTCTCGGACGTGTCGACCGGCTCCTCCGGCAGCGCCTCCAGCTCCAGCTCCAGCAGCGTCGCCTTCTCCGCCGCGAGGGCCGCCTCGTGGCCGCGCACGCGGGCGGCCAGCGCCTCCCGCTCCTGCTCGCTCCGCAGCGCGGATGCCGCGGCATCCGCGCTCTCGAACCCCGCCGTCTCCAGCGCGTCGGCGAGCCGCGCGAGCGCCTCCCCGTGCAGGGCGGCGCGCGCCTCCCGCTCGGCGCGCGCGTCGGCGAGAACACGCAGGTGCCGCACGGCGGATTCGCTCTCGGCCACCCGCAGGGCGGCGGAGGCGGCGGAGCCCCGCGCGGCCTCGACCGCGCGTTCCTGCTCGCGGATCGACGCGTCGAGCACCGCGATGCGGCTCGCGCGGTCGGCGCGCTCGGCCGAGAAGGCGTCCGTCAGCTCGCGCAGTCGCCGCCGCTCGTCGAGCGCACTCGCCTTCTCCGCCGTCAGCGCGTCCCGCCGGCGCGCGGCGTCCTCGGCGGCCTCGACGCGCGTCAGGGCCTCCGCCCGGCGGGCGCCGATCGCATCTGCCGTCTCGCCGCCCGCGCGCCCGCGCGCGCGAGCGGCGTTCTCCGCCAGCGCCGCGGCGGCCTGGTTCGCGTCGCGCAGGGCCGCCATCGCGGCATCCAGGCGCTGCTCGGCGCCATCGATCTGCTCGTCGGACACGGCATCGTCTGCCGCCGCGGCCGGTTGCGGGTGCTCGGTCGCCCCGCAGACCGCGCAGGGCTCCCCCGGCACCAGCTGCGCGGCGAGGTCGGCCGCGTTGCCGCGCAGCCGGTGCTCGCGCAGGGTGCGCAGCTCCCGGTTGGCGGCGTCGAGCTCGGCGGAACGCGCCAGCGCCCGAGCGTCGGCCTGCGCCCGGAGGGCCTCGCACTCCTCCGCTTCGGCGCACGCGGCGAGGCGTTCGCCGGCATCGACGAGGTCTGCTCGCGCCGCGGCGGCCAGCGCCGCCGCCTCGCCCAGAGCCGGCAGCAGGGCGTCGATCTCGGCGATGCGCGCGTCGAGCTCCGCGGCGCGCCGCACCGCGGCGGCCTCGTCCCGCGCGCGGTCGGCGTCCTCGTCGCGCAGGCGGTCGCGCTCGTCGCGGCGACGCGGGAGCGCGTGCTCGGCCTCGGCCGCCTCGCGAAGGGCGGGCAGCGCACCGGCACGCTCGTCGGCGACCGCCCAAAGCGCCGCGGGACCGGCGTCGAGGTCGATGCCGATCCGAGCCTTCGTGGCCTCCCGGAGCGCCGCCTCCGCCGCCGCGTCGGCGCGGATCGCCGCGTCGCGCGCCTGGTCTGCCGCCGTCGCCGCCGTGCGGACGGGTTCGGCGCGGAGGGCGGCCGCGAGCTCCGCCCGGGCCTCGTCGATGCTGTCGCCCCGCTCCTCGAGCCCGCGCAGCCGCGCGCGGGCGGCGCCGCGTCGCTCCTGCTTCTCGCGCGCCCGCTCGGCGCGGGTGTGGACGGTCTCGGCGGCCTCGCGAGCGGCGGCCGCGGCATCCACGGCGTTGTCGGTGGTCTCGGCGCGGTACCGCGCGCGGTCCACCGTCCGCTCGAGCGCCGCGATGCGCGACGCCGGATCGGTGGCGACACCGGCCGAGCCCGAGACGGCGCCGCCCTCGGGATCGACCTCGGCATCGTCGGCGAGGTCGGCGGACACCCGCTCGGCCTCGGCGAGCACGCGATCGAGGAGGGCGACGCTCTCGCTCGAGCGGGCCTCGGAACGCCTGCGCCGCTCGTCGAGGTCGGCCTCGTACTGCTCGAAGCGCTCGCTGTCGAAGAGCGAGCGCAGCAGGGCCTGGCGCTCGCCGCCGCCGGCGAGGAGGAAGCGGGCGAAGCGGTTCTGCGCGAGCAGGATCACCTGGAGGAACTGACCCTGCGTGAGCGGCAGGATCTCGTGCAGCGCCTCGCCGACGTCGCGCGGACGCGCGGCGACCCCCTGCCAGCCGCCGTCCTCCCACCGGAACAGGCGCGCCTGGGGCGCCGCCGTGGTCATCCCCGTGCCGTTCTTCTTCGCCCTCTGGTACTCCGGCGAGCGCTCGACGCGCCAGCGCGCGTCGCCGGCCGTGAACTCGAGGGCGACCTCCGTCGCGTCGGCGGGCGCGCAGTGGTCGCTGCGCAAGCGCTTCTCGCCTCCGTCGTAGCGCGGCACGCCCCCGTACAGCGCGAAGCAGATCGCATCCAGAAGGCTCGACTTGCCCGCGCCCGTGCGCCCGGAGATGAGGAAGATGCCGTCGTCCGCGTACTCGTCGATGTCGACGATCTGTCGCTGACGGAACGGACCGAAGCCCTCGACCTCGATGCGGTGGATTCTCACACCCGCACCTCGGCGGCGACGCGGCCGCGGACGGTCTCGGCGATGATCTCGGCCTCGGCGGCGCTCGCGCCCTCGCCCTCGCGCACGTGGGCGAGGAAGGCGTCCACGAGCTCCTCGTCGGTGCGGGTCGCCCCCACGCGCGCGGCGTAGCTGACCCCGTCGCGCTCGCGGCGCTCGGCGGGCTGATGCACGACGGCCGCGCAGTGCGGGAAGCGCGCGAGCAGCCGGCGCATGGGGTCGGGCTGCGGGGTGGTGTCGGTGTACTGGGCGCAGACCCAGGCATCCGTCTCGGCGTCGAAGCGCGCGTCGGAGAGCAGGTCGTCGAACGTGCCGGTGAGGGTGACGAGCCGACGCGGCACGGGGAGGGGGAGCCACCGGGTGCCCGCGAGCCCCGACTCGTCGAGGTCGACCAGCCACGAGCCGCGCGGCTTGTGCTGCTCGCCGAACGAGTAGTGCAGGGGCGCCCCGGCGTAGCGGACGCCCTCGGCGAGGGTGTTGCGACCGTGGATGTGGCCGAGCGCGACGTAGTCGTGGCCGCCGAAGACCGACAGCGGCACGACGTCGAGCGTGCCCTGCCGGATCTCGCGCTCGACGCCGGGCGTGGGCTCGACGTCGGCGGCGAAGCAGTGGGCGATCGCGACGGAGCGGCCACCCCGCACGGCGCGGTCGGCGGCGACCAGGTCCATGACGTGCGCGAGCGTCTGCGCCTGCGTGCGCAGGGTCGCGTCGGGCCACAGGTGCCGCACGAGGGCGGGCTCGAGGAAGGGGATGCCGTACAGATGCACGGGGCCGTGCTCGTCGTGGACCGTGACGGGGTCGGCGGCCTCGAGCGGCTGGGTGCGCACGTGGATGCCGGCGAGCGCGACGAACCGGGACAGGAAGCCCAGCCGTGCGGCGGAGTCGTGGTTGCCGCTCGTGAGCACGACCTGGGCGCCGGCGTCGCGCAGCTCGGCGAGCGTGTCGGCGAGGAGCGTGTAGCAGTCGGCGGCGGGCGCGGCGGAGTCGAACACGTCGCCCGCGACGATCACGACGTCGACGTCGTGGCTGCGCACCTGCTCGGCCAGCGCGCCCAGCACGGTGCGCAGCGCCGGCAGCGTCGAGTGCCCGTGGAAGGTGCGCCCGATGTGCCAGTCCGAGGTGTGCAGGATGCGCATGCTCACACGGTAGATCGGGCCCCCGACATCGCCCGTGAGGCGGGCGGGCGGTTCGCCGAGAGCGGATGCCGCGGCATCCGCGACACGCCCGCGAAACACGGCCCGGGTAGCCTGCGGGCATGTCTCTGCCCGATGTCAGCGCCGTCTACCTGCTCCGGCCCGGCGCCGCCGGCGGCACCGACGTCCTGCTCGGGTACAAGCGCCAGGGCCCCCGCCTGGGGCGCGTCGTGGGGATCGGCGGCAAGATCGAGCCGGGCGAGAGCGTCCGCGACGGGGCCGTGCGGGAGGTGCACGAGGAGACCGGTCTGCACCTCGCTCCCGGCGACCTCGTTCCCGCGGGCGTGCTGGACTACCTCTTCCCCGCGCAGCCCGCCCTCTCGCAGCGCTCGCACGTCTTCACCTGCACCCGGTGGCACGGGGAGCCCGTCGAGACCGACGAGATCGTGCCCCGGTGGTTCTCCCTCGACGACGTGCCGTACGGCCGGATGTGGGATGACGCGGCCCGGTGGCTCCCCGACGTCCTGCGCGGCGGCACGGTCGCGGCCCGATACACGTTCGGCGCCGACCTCGCGACCGTCGTCGAGGAGGAGCGCTGCGCGCTCGCCTGATCAGTCCACGGGGTCGAACGCGGGGATCTCGCCGCGGCGGCGGCCGAAGAGGTCGATGACCGACACGAGGAACGCCCCGGCGAGGAACAGCCCGACGGCGGCCATCCCGTACATGTAGGCGTCGTGGTAGATCACGTCGGTCGGCCCAGAGCCGTCCTCCCGGTACACGGCGGCGTAGAACAGCGACAGCCCCACCGCGGTGCCCACGGCGGTGCCGATCCGCTGCCCGAGCTGGCCGACGGAGCCGGCGAGTCCGCCCCCGCGCACGGGGACGTCCGCCAGCGCGAGGGTCTGGTTGGGCGAGACCACGAGGCCGCCGCCCACCCCCGCGACGGCCATGATCGCCGCCATGACGTAGACGACGACGCCCGGCGGCACGAAGACCGCCGCGAGCACGAGCCCGATGACCCCCGCGAGCATCGCCGCCAGGCCGATCACGACGAGGCGCCGCCCGAAATGCGCGACGAGGAGCCCGCCGGCCCAGGACGCCGCGGCGCTGGCCAGCGCGAATCCGATCGAGACCATCCCGGCGAAAACCGGCTCGAGCCCCACCCCGCTCTGCAGGAAGAGCGTCGTGAGCAGGAAGAGCGCCGGAAGGGCCGCGAAGTACGCGGTGGAGATGAGGGTGCCGTCTCGGAACGACGTGATGGCGAAGAGCGAGAACGGGATGAGGGGCGCCCGCCCGAGCGAGGCGTACCGCCGCTCCCACAGCACGAACGCGAGACCGAAGACGGCGAAGACCACGAGCAGCCACCAGCGGGCCGGGTCGTCCTCCGGCGAGCCCGTCGTGAAGAGGAACGGCCACATGAGGGCGAGCACCGTGAGCCCGAACAGCACGACGCCCACGGGATCGAGCTGGAGCCGCCCGGGGGCGGAGAGACGCGTGCTGGGCAGCACCCAGGCCGCGAGCGCGATCGCGACGATCCCGAGGGGGACGTTCATCCAGAAGATCAGGCGCCAGCCGTCGGTGGGGCCGCCGATCGCGATCAGGAGCCCGCCGAGGGTCGGCCCGAAAGCCGTCGCGACGCCGATCGTGGCGCCGAAGAGACCGAACGCGCGGCCCCGCTCCCTGCCCTGGAAGAGCTGCTGGATCATGCCCAGCACCTGCGGCATCTGCGTTCCCGCCGCGACGCCCTGCAGGAGTCGCCCGACGAGTAGCACCTCGGAGTTCGGGGCGAGCGCGCAGACGAGGCTCGTGAGCGTGAACAGCGTCAGGCCGACGATGAACAGCGCCCGGCGCGAGCGCTGGTCGCCCAGGCGCCCCATCGGCACGAGCACGAGGCCGAAGGTCAGGACGAAGCCGGAGACGATGAGCTGGAGCTCGGTCGGCCCCGATCCGAGCGCCGTCTCGATGGAGGGCAGGGCGACGTTGACCTTCGACAGGTCGAGGATCGTGATGGCCGCGACGGCGACGCAGACCCAGAACGCACGCCACCGCTGGCTCGGGTCGAGCGGGATGCTGCGGGTGCTCGTCGGCTCCCCCGGCTCGTCGGGCGGTCGCGGGGTCGATGACGGCATTCCGCCAACGATATCGCCCCCGCCCGCACCGGGGCGGGCATGTCCCACCTGTCGGTAATCTCGTCGGGTGGCGAGCGACATCGAACCCCTCGAGCGGATGGTCGAGGAGATCGACCGGGCCATCGACGATGCGACGGGCGTGCCCGCACCGGAGCGCCCCCCGCGCCGCTTCGATCACGACGGGTCGACGCTCGTCGTCGGTGAGCGCGGCCAGGGGGAGCTCACCTTCGTCCTCGTCCACGGCATCGGCATGGGGCGCAAGGTCTTCGGCGATCTCGCGGTGCGCCTCTCCCGCGACGCCCGTGTGCTGGCGGTGGATCTGCCGGGGTACGGCGAGGCCCCGGAGCCGCCCCGCACGCCGACGATCGAGCGCATGGCCGACGCCGTCGCGGCCCTGCTGCGCGCCGAGGGTGCGACGGATGCCGTGCTCATCGGCCACTCGATGGGAACGCAGGTCGTGGTCGAGGTCGCCGCCCGCCACGGGCTCGGATCACGCGTGGTCCTCGTCGGGCCCACGATCGACGACTCCGCGCGCAGGGCGCGGACCCAGCTGCGCCGCCTCGCGGCGGATCTGCTCGACGAGAGCCCGAAGGTCCTCCTGCTCGGGGCTCGCGAGTATCTGCGCGCGAGGCCGCACCTGATCAGGAAGACGCGCGCGATGATCGTCCACCGGCCCGAGGACGCCTACCCGCGCGTGGCGGTGCCCGCCCTCGTCGTCCGTGGGGCGGAGGACCCCGTCTCGCCGGAGCCGTGGTGCCGCCGCGTCGTGGCGGCCCTGCCCCAGGGCAACTACGCGGAGGTGCCCGGTCACGGGCACGAGACGATGATCAGGGACGCGGCACCCGCCCACCGCCTCATCCGGGAGTGGCTGGGGCGGTGAACCGACCGACTCCGGCGTGAGGGGTCAGGAGCTGGTCTGGGCGGGCGTCCACCGCTCGCCCCGCGAGAGGCGCCCGGCGATGTCGTGCACGTCGGCGTCGGGGAGCTCGATCCCGGTCTGCGCGAGGCGCTCGCGCAGCACGTGCTCGACGGCATCCGCGTCCTTGCCGCCGACGTCGGCACGGGTCTGATCGACGACGCCGGCCAGGCGCGCGGCATCCGTCGTGTCGTGCTGTGCCATCGCCGGCTCGTCCTGCGTGTTCCCGCTCATGACTCGTCTTCGGAGAGGTCGTCATCCCGGATGAGGTCGGGATCGCTGTTCTGCGTCGCCTCGGGCCCCTCGACGGGCACCCCCGCGTCGGTCAGGCGGGGCGAGCCGATGGCGTCGGCGTTCTGCTCCGCGCTCTCCTGGTCGGCGGTCTCGCCGCTCTCCCAGCCGCCGGGCGGGTCGGCGTCGATGACGCCGTCGGGAAGGTCTCGGTCGTGGTCCGCGGTCATGGCGCACCCCTTTCGTCGGCCCCAGCATCTCGCGCCCCGGGCGCACTCCGCAGGGGGTTGACGGGGCGGATGCCGCGGACTACCGCTCGCCGGCGTCGGCGGCGCGCGCCGCGCGGGCGTCGTCGCGGATGTTCCGCGCGAGGAGCTGGCCGCCGCTGGTCAGCAGCGCGCGGCGCCAGGGGACGACGCCCTCGATCTCGATCTGGATCGACATCGACAGCACCGTTCGGATGAGCACGATGAGCCCCAGGATGACGGCGTCCTCGATCGAGGGCTTGGAGGTGATCGTGCGGATCAGGTCGGCGGCGACGAGGATCTCCAGGCCCAGCAGGATCGCCGAGCCGAGCGTGTTGCGCAGCGTCTGGAACGCGGCGCGCCCGCCGTCCCGGCGCGAGAGCGAACGGGCGCCGAGCACGAGGGCGATGATCGCCCCGATGATCATCGCGGCGGCCCCCGCCGCCTCGAAGCCCACCGCGATCGCCGTGAAGACGTGCTCCATGTCCACCCGGCCAGCCTAGGGCCGTGCGGGCGTCAGGCCGAGCGCCGCCGCGCGAGGATGCCGCGGCGCTCCGGGTGCGCGTCGAACCACTCCGCGACGTACCAGCACACGGGGCTGACGCTGCGGTCGCCCGTCGCCTCCAGTTCGGCGACGGCGCGCTCGACGACCTCGCCGGCGTAGCCGTGGCCGCGGAACGTGGGGACGGTGTAGGCCCGGGTCATCGCGACCGTGCGGCCGTCGTCGCGGTAGTCGAGCACGCTGACGAGGTCGTCGCCGCGGCGCAGCGTCCAGCGCGAGGCGTCGGGCTCCTTCTCGAAGGTCAGGGTTGTCACCCCGGAAGACTAAGCCCCCGCCGGCGGATCGGGCCTGCGAGCGCGCTGTGAGCGCGTCACTCCGGCAGCACCCGGGTGGTCGCGAGGTCGCGGTACCAGAGGCCGGAGTCCTTGACGGTGCGCTCGAGCGAGTCGAAGTCGACCCGCACGATGCCGAACCGCTTGGCGTAGCCGTATCCCCACTCGAAGTTGTCCAGCAGCGACCACACGAAGTATCCGCGCAGGTCGACCCCGGCCTGCATCGCCCGGTGCGCGGCGGTGAGATGCCGGCGCAGGTAGTCGAGGCGCTCGGTGTCGGGCACCGACCCGTCCTCGGCGACGACGTCGTCGAAGGCGGCCCCGTTCTCGGTCACCATGAGCGGCTGGTCGGGGAACTGGTCGCGCAGCGACAGCAGCAGCTCCTCGAGCGCCTCCGGAGCGATGTTCCAGCCCATCGCCGTGTACGGGCCGGGCTGCTCGACGAACTCGA
The DNA here is from genome assembly GCF_044542535.1 of Microbacterium sp. NPDC078428. NCBI lineage: Bacteria > Bacillati > Actinomycetota > Actinomycetes > Micrococcales > Microbacteriaceae > Microbacterium > Microbacterium sp. NPDC078428. Next base: position 430,853 of record NZ_JBITUP010000001.1, on the reverse strand, counting down.
CGATCTCGCTGCTGCCGGGCCACGCGGTGCCGCCCTCCGCTCCCTTGTGGCCGTCGTGGGTCTGCTTGGGCGAGACGCCGTCCCACAGGCGCACGGTCGCCGTGGAGTAGTAGTTGACGCCCAGCACGTCGATCGGCTGGTGGATCGTCTGCAGGTCGCCCTCCCGCACGAACGACCAGTCGGTGACGGATGCCGTGTCCTCGAGCAGGTCGGCGGGGTATTCCCCGCGCAGCATGGGTCCCGTGAAGGCGCGGTTCGCGAGCGCGTCGACGCGGCGCATCGCCTCGGCGGCCCCGTCGCCCTGCCCGCGGAGCACGTGGAAGTTGAGGGTCACGGAGTAGTCGGGGTCGCCCGTCGACGTGGCCCGCAGCGCCTGCACGGCGCGGCCGTGGCCGAGGTTGAGGTGGTGCACCGCCGCGAGCGCCGCGGCCGGCTCGTGACGGCCCGGTGCGTGGCCGCCCTGGCCGTAGCCGAGGTAGGCGGAGCACCACGGCTCGTTGAGCGTCGTCCAGGTGTGCACGCGGTCACCCAGCGCAGCCCCCATGATCTCGGCGTAGCGCTCGAACGCGTCGGTGGTCGCGCGCGAGGCCCAGCCCCCGGCATCCTCGAGCGGTTGCGGCAGGTCCCAGTGGTAGAGCGTCGCGACGGGGCGGATGCCGCGCTCCAGCAGCCCGTCGACGAGGCGCGAGTAGAAGTCGACGCCCGCCCGGTTGACCTCGCCCGTGCCGGCGGGCTGGATGCGCGGCCAGGCGATCGAGAACCGGTAGGCGCCGAGGCCCAGGTCCCTCATGAGGTCGAGGTCTTCGCCCGTGCGGTGGTAGTGATCGCAGGCGACGTCCCCGGTGTCGCCGTTCCACACCTTGCCCGGGGTCTTGCTGAAGGTGTCCCAGATCGAGGGCCCGCGGCCGTCCTCGTCGAACGCGCCCTCCACCTGGTACGACGCCGTCGCCGACCCGAACGTGAACGCGTCGGGGAAGACGAGACCCGCGTCGCGGTAGTCGCCGTTGCCCTGGTTCGCCATGCTCTCTCCGTCACCCTCGTCCGGTCGGCCGCGAGCCTGGGCGCGCCCGCCGGGCGTCGTCGCGGTCACCCCAGTCTGCCCGCTCGCGCCCCACGGCGGAATTTGCAGACGAAAGCAACTTATAGGCCGGGGCTCGCCCGGGCTCCCCTAGGGTGGGGGCACACCCCTGAACGGACAGAGGACCCGATGGCGCTCATGTTCACCGACCTGCCCCTGGAGGACCTGCGGGCGTACTCCCCCGCGCTCGTCGAGCCCGAGGGCCTGGACGCCTTCTGGAGCGAGACGCTCGAGCAGGCGCGCGCCGCGGCATCCGCCCCCGCCATCGCGCCGGCCTCGAGCCCGATCTCCGAGATCGTCATCGAGGACCTGGAGTTCTCGGGGTTCGCGGGCGACCCGATCCGCGCGTGGATCTCCCGCCCGCGCACGGGCGAGCCGCGCCCCGCCGTGATCGAGTACGTCGGCTACGGGGGCGGGCGGGGGCTCCCCGGCGAGCACCTGAAGTGGGCGGCCTCCGGCTACGTCCACATTCTGATGGACACCCGTGGCCAGGGCAGCACGTGGGGCTCGGGCGGCCACACCCCGGATCCGCACGGCAGCGACGGCGCCGTGCCCGGCGTCATGACGCGCGGCATCCTCGATCCGGCGCAGTACTACTACCGGCGCATGTTCACCGACGCGGTGCGGCTCGTCGAGACCGCCGCGGGGCTGGAGGGCGTCGACCGCGAGCGCATCGCCGTGACCGGCGGCAGCCAGGGCGGCGGCACCGCGATCGCCGCGGCCGCGCTGTCGCCCCTCGTCTCCGCCGTCATGCCCGATGTGCCGTTCCTCTGCGACTTCCCCCGCTCCATCGTCAAGACACCCGGGGCGCCGTTCACCGAGATCACGCGGTATCTGTCGATCCATCGCGACGCCTCCGCCCAGGTGCTGCGCACGCTGTCGCACTTCGACGGCGCGATCCTCGCGCGGCGCGTCACCGCCCCCGCCCTGTTCTCCGTGGCGCTGATGGACGAGATCGTGCTGCCCGGCAGCGTCTTCGCGGCGTACAACGCACTGCGCTCCACCGACAAGAGCATCGAGGTCTACCAGTACAACGGCCACGAGGGCGGCGGGCATCACCAGTGGCTGCGGCAGGTCGCGTGGCTGGGGGAGCGATTCGGCGCCGCCTGAGCAATCTGTTCGTTCACCGCCCACGGATGCCGCGGCATCCGTGCGGTTTGACACATTCGGACGCGTTCGGTCATAATCGGCCCCATGACCGACAACGCACGCCCTCTGTCCGCCTGGGAGGCGAACGGGAGTGCCGGCTCCATGATGGCCGGCCGTGTTGTCCTGTGTTGTCGAATGTGTCGCTGACGCTACGTGACCCCCGCCCGGCTCACCGCCCGCATCTGAGCGAGCCCGCATGAGCCCCCGAGCATCGCTCCCGTCGCCGCACGGCGCAGAGCACGATGCCTCGTCCCCGGCCGCACACCGGCACATCGCAGCACCCCCGAACCCCACGGGTTCCCTTCCTTCCGAGGACACCGCCATCATGTCGAACTCCGCCCTTCTCGAGCGCCCCGTCTCCCGCCCCGCCCTCCGCGCCGTCCCCCCGGTCGCCGGACCCGCCTCGCCCGCCGCCGCCGGCGCCGCGATCCCCGATCCGCCCGCAGCAGCGGCGGCGGACGCCGCCCCCGCGCGTGCCGTCCCCGCCGGCACCTCGCCGCGCGGCTTCGCGCTCTACGTCGGCCTCGACGAGGCGAAGGCACAGGCGGCCGGCGTCAGCCTCGGCTCCCTCGTCGACGCGCTGCGCCGCACCCTCGCCGACCTCGCTCCCGGCGCCGAGACCTACGCGACGGTCGCCCTCGCCCCGAGCGGCGCCGGCGGTCGCGACGTGGATGTCGTGCGTCTCGCCCTGCACGAGCCGAGCGCTGTCGCCCGCCACAAGTCCGACGCCGACGACGCCAGCCGCGCCCCCGCGGGCGTGGTGGTCGACATCTCGCGCAAGAAGGTCCTCCTCGACGGCGAGTCCGCCGCGTTCACCTACAAGGAGTTCGAGCTGCTGCAGTACCTGGTGCTGCGCGAGGGCCGCACGATCGAGCGCACCGAGCTCGTGTCGTCGCTGTGGGCGGCGGGCACCGACGAGGAGGCTCCCGGCGAGCGCACGATCGACGTGCACGTGCGGCGCCTGCGCGCCAAGCTCGGCCGCTACGAGGACATCGTGCGCACGGTGCGCGGCGTCGGCTACCGCTTCGATCGTCACGCCGACGTCTCGATCCGCTACGGCCACGGCACGCCCTCGCCCGACCGCTTCTGATCCCGAAGCCGGACGGCCGGGCATCTCACCCGCGCGGGCCGACTCGCCTGTCGCCGGCCCCACGTAGGGTGTCGGCATGACGATGACCGCGGATGCCGCTCCCGCGTCCGCGCGCACGCCGGCGCGCGGACGCGGGAGCGAGTACCGCCCGCGGCATCCGGTCGACATCGCCCGCACGGTGCTGTTCCAGCGGCGGGGGCGCAACGACCCCACGATGCTCGCCGACGGTCCGGTCATCTGGCGGGCCAGCCGCACCCCCGAGGGGGTCGCGACCCTCGCGATGCGGCCGGTGGGCGGCGGCGCCGTGCGCGCGGCGGCGTGGGGGCCGGGCGCCGAGTGGGCCCTCGGCCAGCTCCCCGCCCTGTGCGGCGCCGACGACCGCCCCGAGCGCTTCGACCCGGGCGCGCATCCGCTCGTCGCGGAGGCCCATCGGCGCAACCCCGCGCTCCGGCTCGGCCGCACCGGCATCCTGTTCGACTCGCTCGTGTGCGCGATCATCGAGCAGAAGGTCACGGGCATGCAGGCGTTCGCGGCCTGGCGCCGGCTCGTCACGTGGTTCGGAGAGCGCGCCCCCGGGCCGACGCCCATCCCGATGTTCGCCCCGCCTCCGATCGAGGGCTGGCGCGGCATCCCCTCGTGGGGGTTCCACCGCGCCGGGCTCGAGCCGCCGCAGGCGCGCACGATCGTCGAGGCCGCCCGCGTGGGCCGCTCCCTCGTGCGGGCGGTGGGCGAGGGCTCCGACGGGGAGGCGGTGGAGCGCGTGCTCACGAGCGTCCGCGGGGTGGGCGTCTGGACGGCCGCCGAAACGCGCATCCGGGCCCTGGGCGACCCGGATGCCGTGAGCGTCGGCGACTTCCACCTCGCTCACGAGGTCGGATACGCCCTGGCGGGTCGCCGCACGGACGACGCCGGGATGCTCGAGCTGCTCGCCCCCTGGGCCGGGCAGCGTCAGCGCGTCATCCGCCTCATCGGCGCCTCGGGCGTGCGCGAACCGCGGCGGGGGCCCCGCCTGCACCCGGAGGATCACCGCTCGCGCTGACCCGGAGAAGGAGCGGCGCAGCGGCCGCCCGTCGCCCCGGAGCCGGCGTCAGCCGTTCACCGATTCGAGGTCCACGACCGCGGATTCCACGACGGCCGCGGCGTCGTCCTCGACGATGATCGCCTGGTCGTCGGCGAGCATCTCGAGGTGGAAGTCACGGCGGTACCGTGCCCGGATGCGCTCGATCGCCTCGCTGCCGAAGATCGCCCCGTCCGCGTGCGGGACGGGCACGACGCCGAGCAGGTGCAGCCCCTCGGTCGAGCCGAGCCCGGGCGCGCACGCCGGGTCGTTGAGCGGGGTGAGCGGGGCGATGTCGGGCCCCATCACGACGGCCCCCGCGCTCGCGCCGACGTAGACGAGTCCGTCGTCGAGCAGGCCCGGCAGCCGCGCGGCGAGCCCCGACCGGCGCAGGTGGTGCAGGAGGAAGAACGCGTCGCCGCCCGCGACGTAGAGCACATCCGCGTCGCGGAGCTCGGCCTCGAGCCGCTCGCCCACGACCTCGGCGATGTCGACGTCGCGCACGTCGTACCCGATGCGGCGGAGGGCAAGACGGTCGTGGTCGGCGACGCTCGGGTCGGGGAAGGCCCGGGCCGCCGTCGGAACGTACGCGACGCGCACGGCGCCGGGATGCTTGCGCACGCGCGAGTGCACGAAGTCGGGCAGAGCGCCGAGTCCGCGCGAGAGCAGCAGAAGGTGGCGTGTCATGGCATCACTCTCCGCATCCCACTCAACCCCTCCGCCGGCGGGCGGACAAGCCCTTGCCCCCCCCCGTTACTTTCTTCGTAGCCGTTCGGTGAGCATGCTGGGCGGTGGCAGCCTGCCGGGCTCGGCATGATTGGTCCCCCCTGTCGTACGCATGATCCGGGGGGTGTTGTCACCGAGCCTGGTTGGCGGTGGGTGATCGCTGATAGGGGCCAGGCCCGAGCACGCTCGAGGTCGTTCGTAACGTGGATGCCGAGACGCACCGTCGCAGCTGTCAACCCGGGCGAACGGAGGAGCTGTGGTCACCCAGATCGAGAACTACGACCAGGTCGACGTGTTCATCGGCCTCGACGTCGGCAAGGGCGAGCACCACGCGGTCGCTCTGGACCGGGCCGGGAAGAAGCTATACGACCGACCCCTGCCCAACGACGAACGCCGACTCAGAGCGGTGCTCGCCGACCTGCAGGGGCACGGCGTGGTGCTTTTGATCGTCGATCAGCCGGCAACGATCGGCGCGTTGCCGGTCGCGGTCGCGCAAGCCGCAGGCGCGCTGGTTGGATATCTGCCGGGACTGGCGATGCGACGCATCGCAGACCTTCACCCAGGCGAAGCGAAGACCGACGCGAGGGACGCGGCGATCATCGCGGAGACCGCGCGGACGATGCCGCACACCCTGCGGTCGATCCAGGTCACCGACGAGCAGGTCGCGGAACTATCGATGCTCTGCGGCTTCGACGACGACCTCGCCGCCCAGATCACCCAAGTCGGCAACCGCGTCCGTGGGCTGCTCACCCAGATCCATCCCGCACTGGAACGCGCCATCGGGCCACGGCTCGATCACCCCGCGATCCTCGACCTCCTGCAGCGATACCCCTCACCGGCCGCGATGCGCGCCGCCGGCGAGAAACGGGTCGCTACGCGAATGCTGAAACACGCACCGCGCAAAGGTCGCGACTGGGCGCACGAGATCATTGCCGCACTCGGCGAGCAGACGGTCGTGGTCACCGGCACGAACGCGGCAGCCATGGTGGTCCCGCGACTGGCCGCGCAGCTCGCGACGTTGCGGAAGCAACGTGACGATGTCGCGGCGGAGGTCGAGAAGATGGTTGATGCGCACCCTTTTCAGCCCGTGCTGACGAGCATGCCCGGAGTCGGCGTCAGGACCGCAGCCAGAGTCCTCACCGAAGTCGCCGGCAAACACTTCCCCACCGCCGGACACCTCGCCGCCTACGCCGGCTTGGCACCCGTTACTCGAAGATCGGGGTCCTCGATCCGGGGTGAGTACTCATCGCGCCGCGGGAACAAGATCCTCAAGAACGCGATGTTTCTCTCCGCCTTTGCCGCGCTACGCGACCCCGAATCCCGCGCCTACTACGACCGCAAGATCAGCCAGGGCAAACGCCACAACCAAGCGCTGCTCGCTCTCGCCCGCCGACGATGCGACGTCCTCTACGCGATGCTCCGGGACGGGAGCCTCTACCAGCCGTCTCCGACGAGACTGGTCGCCTGAGGCACATCAACTGCAGACGCACCGCTGGGCCGCCGCCTACAGTGAGATGCAATGGTTGTCACGACAATCCGGCTTAGCGGTGGGCTACTTGTCCGCTCGCGGGACGGGATCGTGTCTAAGTCGGAGCGCGACGTATAGACCGCAGCGCCGACAGATGAGGGCCCCCGAGTCCCCCAGTGCGTGAAGTTTCGAACGCTGATAGCTTCGGCCGCAGCATGAGCACCATGGTGCGACCGCTGGCTTCGGATCGATATCGGCATTCTGCACAAGCCAGATGCTACCGGCCAGCATGCTTCGCGACTCTATGGGCTGCTCGCTCCGGGAAGACGCCAGCTGAGGCGGCGCCAGGTCTATGGCCTCGACGTGGAGAGCGTCGTATGGCGCAGGCAGTTACTGCGGGATCAGGTTGCAGACGCTGCCTGCGGAGCATTCCGCCGGGTCAAGCATCCGGCTTGCCGCAATCATGCCGACAAGTTCCGCTTCGAGTCGGGCAAGCTCTTCCTGCCGCGCACGGACCTCGGAGAGCTTCTCGGCCAGCAGGAATTCCACATGTGAGCAGGGAGCTTGTCCAGCCTCTCGCAGCTCGAGAACTCCTGCGATATCGGTCAGCTTGAGGCCGGCGGCCTGCGCAGCACGGATGAACCCTATTCGTGCGACCGTACGGTCTTCGTACGACCGGTATCCGTTGCTCTCTCGGTGGGGGGCCGGCAGCAGACCTTCGCGTTCGTAAAACCGGATGGTCTGTGTGCTGACGCCGGACATTTCGGCGAGGTCTCCGATGCGCATGTCTCCATCACACCACTTGACCTTGCATCTGACTACAACGTTTAGGGTCGGTGCATGGAAATCACGGTGCAGTACTTCGACGGCTGTCCGAACTGGGAGACCGCCGCGGAACGCGTGGCAATGATCGCCGCGGAGCGTTCTGAGCTCACGGTGAAACGTCAGCGCGTAGCCACGCAGGCGGACGCGGAAGCGCTGGACTTCCGTGGCTCCCCCACGCTTCTCCTCGACGGGGCGGCCTTGTTCCCGGCACCAGATGCGCCGCCGGGCTTGTCCTGCCGGGTCTACCTGACCCCGAACGGTCTTGCCGGATCCCCGACGCTGGAACAGTTGCGCGACGCGATCGCCCACGCGGAAGCAGCTGCGGAATGAGCGACACGTTCGACCTAATCGTGATCGGCGCGGGCATGGCGGGAATCGCTTCGGCCAACAAGTGCGCCGCGCAGGGATGGCGGGTCGGGATCGTCGACGAACTCCCCTACGGCGGAACATGCGCGCTGCGCGGCTGCGATCCGAAAAAGATCCTGCGCCGCGGCGCAGAGGTCATCGACTCAGCTCAGCTGATGAGCGGCACCGGTATCGACCAGAACGGGATGGCCCTGGATTGGCCAGCGCTGATGGAGCGGAAACGCGGCTTCACGGATCGTGTCCCGAAGCGGATGGAGAACGAACTCACCGGCAATGGCGTCACCACCTTCCACGGGCACGCCGAGTTCACCGGGGCCAACGAGCTCACCATCGACGGCACCGCCCATCGATCGGACAGGTTCCTCATCGCCTCCGGTGCGACCCCGCGCCCCCTGGACTTCCCCGGTGCCGGGAATCTCATCGACAGCACCGGGTTCCTCGATCTCGATCAGCTACCGCAAAAAATCGTGTTCATCGGCGGCGGCTTCATCTCGTTCGAATTCGCCCACATCGCCGCCCGTGCGGGCGCCGACTGCGTGATCATCGACCGAGGTTCGCGCCCGCTGCGCCAGTTCGATCCAGACCTCGTCGAACTCCTCATCAGCCGAACCGAGCAGGCCGGCATCCGTGTCCTTCGCAACACGACCGTCACCGGAATCGAAGCCACGCCGGCCGGCCACCGGGTCGGCATTGACACCACCGGCAGCGCGGGCAGCATCGACACCGGCCTCGTCGTTCACGGCGCCGGCAGGGTCCCCAACCTCGCCAGCCTGCATCTAGACGCCGCCGGGATCGCCAGCGGCCGCCGCGGCGTCACGGTCGCCCCCCACCTGCAAAGCACCACCAACCCGGCCGTGTACGCCGCCGGCGACGCCGCAGACACTCCTGGCCACCCCCTCACCCCCGTTGCCGTGTTCGAAGGCAAAGTAGCCGCATCCAACATGATCAGAGGCACCACGATCGCTCCCGACTACACCGGCGTGCCCACCACTGTGTTCACCATCCCCGAACTGAGCCGTGTCGGACTCCTCGAGCACGAAGCGGTCGAAGCCGGGCACGACATTGCGGTCCGGTTCACCGACACCAGCCACTGGTACTCCACCTACCGAGTCGCCGAAACCACCGCGGCCGCGAAGATCATAATCGACACCGCCTCCGACCGGATCCTCGGCGCACATCTCCTCGGCCTGGACTACTCCGAACTCATCAACACCTTCGGACTCGCCATCAAGCTCGGCCTCACCACCCAGCAACTCAAATCCGCCACCGCCACCTACCCGTCCCTCGGCTCCGACCTCGGATCGCTGCTCTAGAACACTTCGCTTGACTAACCACATAGGGGCACCCCCCGCCGAGACACCACATCCGCGGCGAAACCCCATCCGTCGGATGGTGCGTCGGCGCAGATACGGTGTCTCGGCGGGGCGGGGGGGGCGGCGTGGGCGGGGTGGGCGGGGGACGTAGGCTGGCGGGATGACGCAGCGCTCCCCCTGGCCCCGCGGCCGCCGCACCTGGCTCCTGGGCACGGCCGGCCTCCTCGTCGCCGGCCTGGTCGTCGGGGTGCTGCTGCAGAACTGGGTGCTCGGGCTCACGCTCGGAGTGGTCGTCTCCCTCGGCTGGCTGATCGCCTACGAGTCGTGGCGCGGGCGCAACGTCGGCGTGAACGACGACGACAAGGGCATCCAGCTCTAGCCGGGTCGCACGCCCCCGCCTCAGGCGTAGTACAGCGCGACGGGACGGCCGTCGATCTCGCGCACGTCCACGGGCAGGTCGTAGATGTCCGAGAGCAGCTCGGGCGTCATGACGGCGGATGCCGCGGCATCCGCCACGACGCGACCGTTTCGCATCGCGACGATGCGGTCGGAGTGCGTCGCGGCGAAGTTGATGTCGTGCAGCACGACGATGATGCGCTTGCCGAGGTCGTCGGCCATGCGCCGCAGCAGCCGCATGATCTCGACGGCGTGCTTGAGGTCGAGGTTGTTGAGCGGCTCGTCGAGCAGCACGTAGCGGGTGTCCTGCGCGAGCACCATGGCGATGAACGCCCGCTGGCGCTGGCCGCCCGAGAGCTCGTCGAGGAACCGGCCGCGCAGCGCATCGAGGTCGAGGTACGCGATCGCGCGCTCCACGGCGTCGCGGTCGGCGGGCCCGAGCCGCCCCCGCGAGTGCGGATAGCGGCCGAACTCCACGAGATCGGCGACGCTCAGCCGCGCGGTCAGGTGGTTGTCCTGCCGCAGCAGGGCGATCCGCCGGGCGAGCTCGCCGGGCGGGGCGGATGCCGCGGGCAGGCCGTCGATCGTGACGTGCCCGGCATCCGGGGCGAGCAGCCGCCCGACGATCCCGAAGAGCGTCGACTTGCCCGCGCCGTTGGGCCCGATGATCGACGTGACGCCGACGTCGCCGAGTGCGAGCGTCACCTCGTCGACGACGGCGGTGGTGCCATAGCGCTTGGTCACGGAGGTCAGCTCGATCATCGGGCTCCCTTTCGGAGGACGAGGAAGAGGAAGAGGATTCCGCCGGCGAACTCGATGATGACGCTCAGCGTGGTCTGCAGCGCGAAGATGCGCTCGAGCACGAGCTGCCCGCCGACGAGGCACACGAGCCCGAGCAGGATCGCGAGCGGCAGCACGTGCCGGTGCCGGAACGACCCGGCGAGGCCGTAGGCGAGGTTCGCGACGATCAGGCCGAAGAACATGATCGGGCCGACGAGCGCGGTGGATGCCGCGACCATGACCGCGACGAGCCCGAACAGCGCGGTGACCACCGCCCGGTGCCGCACGCCGAGCCCGATCGCGGTCGCCTCGCCCAGGGCGAGGACGTCGAGGACGTGCAGCAGCGGCCCGAGGGCGGCGAGCGCGAGCGCGACGATCACGAGGGTGAACACCAGCAGCTGCGGGTCGGGTCGGGAGAAGCTCGCGAAGAACGCGTCCTGCAGCACGGCGAACTCGGCGGGGTCGATCATGCGCTGCATCCACTGCGAGAGGCTGCGGAAGAACACCCCGAACACGATCCCCACGAGCAGCATGAGGTGGATGCTGCGCACCGCCCCGCCCGAACGCCGGCGCCCGCCGAACAGCCATCGGAACAGCAGCATCGCGAAGCCGGTCATGACGGCCATCTCGACGATCCACATCGTCGCGGGGTCGGCGGTCGCGAGCGCCATGGACCCGAAGACGAAGACGACGACGGTCTGGATGAGGATGTAGAGCGCGTCGAAGCCCATGATCCCGGGCGTGAGGATGCGGTTGTCGGTGATCGTCTGGAACACGACGGTCGAGGCGCCGATCGCGGCCGCGACGACGAGCATCGCCAGCACCGTGCGCCCGCGGATCTTCAGCGCGTAGTCGAGCGATCCGGGGACGTCGGTGAACAGGTACAGCCCGACGAGCACGACGACGATCGCCCCGGCGAGCGCGATGCGCGCCCACGGATGCCGCCAGAGCGCGCCGGCGCGGGCGGCCAGGCGCCGCGGCATCCGCTCGCCGGTGAGCGTGCCGGCGCGGGCGGGGGCGAGGTCAGTGCGCACGGGATCCCCTTCGAAGGAGCAGCCACAGGAAGAGCGCGGCACCCACCGTTCCGACGACGACGCCGAGCGGGATCTCGTAGGGGAAGCGCACGAGCCGGCCGATGAGGTCGCACACGAGGATGAAGCCGGCGCCCAGCAGGGCGACCCACGGCAGCGAGCGGCGCACGTTGTCGCCCCGCACGAGGCTGACGATGTTGGGCACGACGAGCCCCAGGAACGGGATCATGCCGGCCGTGACGATGACGGCCGAGGTGATCACCGCGATGATGACGAGTCCGGTCGCGACGACCCTGCCGTAGTTCAGGCCGAGGTTGGTGGTGAACTCCTTCCCGAGCCCCGCGACGCTGAAGCGGTCGGCGGCGATCCACGCGATGACCACCATGGCGGCGGCGATCCAGAGGAACTCGTAGCGGCCGCGCATGACACCGGAGAAGTCGCCCGTCATCCACGTGCCGAGCGTCTGCAGCAGGTCGAAGCGGTAGGCGAGGAAGGTCGTGACGGCGCCGATGATCCCGCCGAGCATGATGCCCACGAGTGGCACGAGCATGATCTGGCGGCTCGGCACGCGGCGCAGGATCGCGAGGAACAGCGCGGTGCCCGCGAGGGCGAACACGGCGGCGACGGCCATCTTGCCCACGAGCGGCATCCCGGGGGCGAGGAGCGTGACGGCCAGGATGCCGAGGGCCGCCGACTCCCCCGTGCTGGCCGTTCCCGGCTCGACGAACCTGTTGCGCACGATCATCTGCATGATGAGCCCCGCGATCGCCATCGCCGCCCCCGCGAGCAGCACCGCCAGCGTGCGCGGGATGCGGCTGGCGAACAGCAGCAGCGCGGCATCCGAGTCGGGGCCGCCGGCGAACAGCGCCGCGGGCGAGACGTCGGCGACCCCGACGAACACGCTCAGGGCGGCGAGGGCGGCGACGACGAGCACGGCCGCCACCCCCGCCCCGCGGCGTCGGACACGCGCCGGGGCGGGGGTGACGGCGTGGAGCACCTGCGTCAGGACAGGCCGCCCTGGATCTGGTCGATCATCGTGCCCACCGAGGTCAGGCCGCTCATGACGATGTACCAGGGGGCGGGGTCGAGGTAGACGACCTGGCCCGCCGACCATGCGGTGGTCTGCGCGACGATCTCGTTGTCGAGGATCTGCTCGGCGCTCTGCGTGCCCTCGCCGGTGGCGGCGTCGCGGTCGATGACGAAGAGCCAGTCGGGGTCGGTCTCGAGCAGGAACTCGAACGAGACGGGGTCGCCGTGCGTGGCCGCCTCGACGTCCTCGATGGCGGGGGTGACGCCCAGTTCGTCGTGCAGCCAGCCGAAGCGGGATCCGGGGCCGAACGCGGTGACCTCGCCGCCGCTCGTGAGGACGATGAGTCCGGTGCCGGCGTCGGCCGCGGCATCCTGCGTCTGGGCGATCTTGTCCTCGATCTCGGCGAGCGCGGCATCGACCTCGTCCTGCTTGCCGAAGATCTCGCCGAGCGTGCGCGTGTTCGCCTCGAAGCTGCCGAGGTAGTCGGTCCAGTCGAGCGTGAGGTCGATCGTCGGGGCGATCTCGGCCAGCTCGGGGTACGCCTCGCTCGAGCGGTTGGCCACGATGATCAGGTCGGGCGATGCCGCCTCGATCTCGGCGAAGTCGGGCTCGAAGAGGGTGCCCGCGTTGAGGTACTCGTCCCCCTCGTAGTCGTCGAGGTAGCTCGGCAGGTTGCCCTTGGCGACCCCCGTGACGTCGACACCGAGGGCGTCGAGCGTGTCGAGGCTCGCCAGGTCGAGCACGATGACGGTCTCGGGGTCGGCGGCGACCTCGGTCTGGCCCTGCGCGTGCTCGATCGTGAGGATCTCGTCCTCCGGCGCGGGGCTCTCGGACGCACCGGGGGTGCCGCTTGCGCAGCCGGCCAGCGCGACGCCGGCGGCGAGGGTGAACGAGGTCGCGATCAGGGCGCGCGAGGTTCTCATCGATTGTCTCCAGGGTTTCTCGGATGCAGGTAAGGCTTACCTAATGAAGCCGTGGGTAGGTTAGCCTAACTCCCATGAGCACGTCCAACCCCGCGACCGCCGCCTTCTCGCTGGCCCGCCGCCCGCTCGACCTGCGCTTCCGGCGCGCGGCGCTCGTGTCGCGCGAGCGCCTCGCCCCCCATTACGTGCGGGTGCGCCTGCAGGGCGAGCAGCTGCGCGACTTCGTCTCGCTGGGCGCCGACGACCACATCCGGGTGTTCTTCCCCGCCGCGCCGGTCGAGACGGTCGAGGAGATGCGCGCGGCGCCGAGCCGCGAGTACACGCCCCTCGCATGGGGCGACGACTGGCTCGACCTCGAGTTCGTCGTGCACGGCCCCCACGGCGTCGCGGGGGTGTGGGCCGACACGGCGCCCCTCGGGTCGGAGGCCGGGGTCGGCGGCCCCCGCGGCTCGATGGTGATCGAGGGTCGGCCCGACGCGTGGTTCCTCGCGGGCGACGAGACCGCGATCCCCGCGGTCCGCCGCTTCTGCGCTCAGATGGACGAGGATGCCGCGGGCCGCGTCGTCCTCGAGGTGCCCGGCGCCGCCCACGAGGTGTCGATCGAGGCCCCCGCGGGCGTCGCCGTCGAGTACGTGCACCGCGGTGCCGAGGCGCCGGGGTCGGCCCTCATCGAGCGGCTCGACGCCGTCGCCGCCGCGGAGCGCCCCGCCGGCGACGTGTTCGGGTTCGTCGCGGCCGAGCAGTCCGTCGTGCGATCCGGCCGCGCGCTGCTCCTCGATCGCTGGGGGCTCGACGCGGAGCAGATCGTCGTGAAGGGCTACTGGAAGCGCGACAGCGCGGAGTACCACGCGCCGCACTGACCGGCCCCCTTGCGGACGCCGGGGGCCGCGAGGACACTGAGCCGCCTGAACCCCTCCCTCAGCTTCCGCGACACCGCCCGTCCCGCGATGGAGTTCTACCAGAGCGTCTTCGGCGGAGAGCTGTCGGTCTCCACCTTCGGGTCGTTCGACATGGGTCAGGATCCCGCCGAGAACGACCTCGTCATGCACGCGCAGCTGGAGACCGACGAGGGCTTCACCCTCATGGCCGCCGACACCCCGAGCAGCATGCCCTACCGCGAGCCGGCGGGCTTCGCCGTCTCCGTCAGCGGCGACGACGAGGCCGTCCTCGACCGGTACTGGAATCGTCTCACCGAGGGCGGCACCGTGACGATGCCCTTCGACACGCCCCCGTGGGGCGGCCGCTTCGGCATGCTCACCGACCGGTTCGGGGTGGACTGGATGGTCGCGCTCAACGCGCCGCAGGAGTAGGCGCCGGGTCAGCGCACGACGGTGGGATCGACGGCGAGGATGCGGTCGTCCCCGTCCCGGGGATCGCCCCGGCCGTCGGTGTTGTTCGTGACGATCCACAGGGCGCCGTCCGGCGCCTCGGTCACGGCGCGGAGGCGCCCGTACGCGCCGGCGTAGTGCTCGGTCGAGATGGACGGGTCCTCCACCGGCACGGCGCGCAGCACGCGGCCGCGCAGGTTCGCGATGTAGAGGGTGTCGCCGATGACGGCGATGCCCGAGGGGCTCGCGGCATCCGTCGGCCATTCCTGCACCGGGTCGATGAAGCCGCTCGCGGCACCGCCGCTGCCCTCCACCTGCGGCCACCCGTAGTTGCCGCCGGGCTCGATGACGTTGAGCTCGTCGGCGGCGTCCTGACCGAACTCGCTCGCGAACATGCGGCCGTCCGCCGACCACGCGATCCCCTGCACGTTGCGGTGCCCCAGGCTGTAGACCGCCGAGCCCGGGAAGGGGTTGTCGGAGGGGATGTCCCCCTCCGCCGTGAGCCGGAGGATCTTGCCCGCGAGCGTGTCGCGGTCCTGCGCCGCGCCGGGCTCCCCCGCGTCTCCCGTCGCGACGTAGAGCATCCCGTCGGGGCCGAAGGCGATGCGCCCGCCGTTGTGGATGCCGGCGCGCGGCAGCCCGTCGATGATGGTCGTCGCCGCACCGAGGCCCCGCGCGCCCGCGCCGCCCTCGAGCGCGAACCTCTGCACGCGGTTGTCGCTCGCCGAGGTCGAGTACGCGTAGAGCGCGCTCTCGTCGGCGGAGACCGCGAGGCCCAGCAGGCCGCCCTCGCCGCCCGGCGCGACGCCCTGGACGATGCCGACCTCGCGGACCTCTCCCCCGGGCGCGAACTCGAGGATGCGGGCGGAATCGCGCTCGGAGACCAGCGCCGAGCCGTCGGAGAGCACGACGACCGACCACGGCGCCGACAGCCCCGTGAGCACGTCGGCCGGCTCCGCGGGCAGCATCGAGGCCGACGCGCTCGGCACCGCCGTCTGCGCCGGAGCGACCCGCGGCGTGGCGGGGTCCTCGCTCGCACCCGCGCAGCCCGTCAGCGCCAGCACGCCGAGCGTGGCCGCGAGCAGCCGCGGGGCCCCCGGCATCCGCGTCATGATCTCGCTCAGAACTCCTCGTGCGTGTCGGGGTCGCCGTCCCACAGCCGGCCGCGCTCCAGCGCCGTCAGCGCCGAGACGGCCTCGCCGTCGAGCTCGAACCCGAACACGTCGGCGTTCTCGCGCTGGCGCTCCGGGTCGGCCGACTTGGGGATCGGCGTGCTGCCGCCCTGCACGTGCCAGCGCAGCACGACCTGCGTGGGGGTGACGCGGTAGGCCTCGGCGAGGTCCTCCACGAGGGGCTCCGACAGCAGCTCGCTGCGGCGGGCGAGCGGGCTCCAGCTCTCCGTGCGGATGCCGTGGGCATCGTGGAACTCGCGCAGCTGCGTCTGCGGGAAGTACGGGTGCAGCTCCACCTGGTTGACGGCGGGCGTGACGCCCGTCTCGGCGGCGACCCGCTCGAGCATCGGGATCGTGAAGTTGGAGACGCCCACCGAACGCACGAGGCCCCGCTCCTGCAGGTCGAGCATCCCGCGGAACGTCTCGACGTAGCGGTCCACCCGCGGGTTCGGCCAGTGGATGAGGTACAGGTCGATGCGATCGAGCCCCAGTCGCTCGAGCGACTCCGCGGCGCTCGCGGTGACCTCGTCGCGGCCGTGATGGCGGCCCGGCACCTTCGTGGTCACGAGCAGCTCGTCGCGGTCGAGGCCCGACCGGCGCACGGCCTCGCCGACCTCGACCTCGTTCTCGTAGTTGACGGCGGAGTCGAGCAGGCGATACCCGCCCTCGATCGCGGCGACCATCGCGTCGATCCCCTCCTCTCCGCGCAGGTTGTACGTGCCGAGCCCGAGCTGGGGAAACCACGTGCCGTCGTTGAGCGTGACCTGAGGGATGCTGACCATGCCTCCATCCTCCCCCCGAACGCCCCCGCGGCGAACGCCCTTGACACTTCCGCACGCCGCGGTTCGGCCGCACGCCGCGCTTCGGCCGCCCGCCCCCGTCGCCGATCCTCTGCTCGGCAGAGGGGTATTGCCGGGCAGAGGACCGAATCCGCCGAATGCGCCCTCTCCTCGGCATCCACCCTCTGCTCGGCAGAGGAATCTCCCGAAGGAGGCCCTGAGGAACCCTCCCGGAGGAGGCCCTGAGGCGGCGCTTGCCCGGGATCGCCCCCGACAGGGCCCGGAGATATATTGAAGCCGGTGACGACACCCCTTCCCCAGCCGTCCCGACCGCCCGCCGCCGAGCCCGCCGGGCCCGCCATGAGCCTGAGCGGGCTGGTGAAGCGCTTCGGCGACAAGCTCGCCGTCGACCGGCTGAGCCTCGAGGTGCCGGCCGGGTCGTTCTACGGGCTCGTCGGCCCGAACGGTGCCGGCAAGACCACGACCCTGTCGATGGCGACGGGCCTGCTCCGGCCCGACGCGGGCACGGCGACGATCCACGGCGTGGATGTCTGGGCCGACCCCGTCGCGGCCAAGGCGATGATCGGCAACCTGGCAGACGGCATCCGCCTGTTCGACCGCCTCACCGGTGAGCAGCTCGTGACGTACACGGGGATGCTGTTCGGCCTCGACCGCGCCGAGGTCGCGCGCCGCACCGCCGACCTGCTGCAGATGATGGACCTCACCGCCGCCGCGGGCACCGCCGTGGTGGACTACTCCGCCGGCATGACGAAGAAGATCGCGCTCGCGTGCGCCCTCGTGCACGCCCCGCGCCTGCTGGTGCTGGACGAGCCGTTCGAGTCGGTCGACCCCGTGTCCGCCGCCAACATCGAGGACATCCTCCGCGCCTACACGCGCGACGGCGGCACCGTGATCGTCTCGAGCCACTCGATGGACCTCGTGCAGCGCATGTGCGACCACGTCGCCGTCCTCGCGGCGGGGCGGGTGCTCGCGGCGGGCACCGTGGCCGAAGTCCGTGGCGAGGCGACCCTGCAGGACCGCTTCGTCGAGCTCGTCGGCGGACGCCACCACACGGAGGGCCCGGCGTGGTTGCGACTCTCCTGAGGCTGCGCTGGCGCGTACTCGCGAACACCCTCTCCACCTCCGTCTGGCAGCTGATCGGCTTCATCGTCGGCTCGCTGTGGGCGGCCGGGGTGCTGTTCATGGTGGGGGTCGCCCTGTTCTTCCTCGGCGGCGCGGGGGCCGAGACGACGCGGGCGGCGATCATCGGCGGCGGCGCGCTGCTGACCCTCGGCTGGGTGCTCGCGCCCATCTTCGCGGCGGGCCTCGACACGACCCTCGATCCGTCACGCCTCGCACCCTTCCCCATCGGCACGGAGCGCATGATGCTCGCGCTCACGGCGGCGGGACTCACGGGCGTGCCGGGCATCGCGACGACGCTGGCGGCTCTTGCCACCTTCGCCGCCTGGTGGCGGTGGCCGCTCGCCGCACTGGCAGCCGTCGTGGCGGTACCCGTCGGTGTGCTCGTCTGCGTCGTGGCATCGCGCACCCTCGGCACGCTCTCGACGAGCGTGACGGGGGGCCGCCGCACGCGCGAGATCATCGGCGCCGTCGTCTTCGCCCTGCTCGTGCTCGCGGGACCGATCGCGATCGGCGCGCAGGCGCTGGTCTCGGCGGTCGCGGATGCCGCGGGCACCTCGGCGGGCGCGACGATCCTGCGCGTCGTCGAGGTCGCGTCGTGGACGCCCGTCGCCGCGGCGTGGGCCGTTCCCGGCGATGTCGCGATCGGCGCGTGGATCCCCGCGGTGGCCAAGCTCGCGATCGCCGGGGCGACCCTCGCCGTGCTCTGGCTGCTGTGGCGGCGCAGCCTCGCGGCATCCCTCGTCGCCCCGCCGGCCCGCGCCGCACGCACCGTCGCCGCGGGCAGGCTCGGCTGGTTCGGCCGCATGCCCACGGGTCCGGTGGGCGCCGGCTGGGCGCGCTCGCTGACGTATTGGCTGCACGACCCGCGCTACCTGCGACAGCTGCTGTTCGTGCCGCTCCTGCCGGTGCTCGTGTGGGTGTGGACGCAGGGGGATGCCGCGCACCCCGCCCTCCTGTTCTCCGCTCCGCTCATCGCGTTCTTCCTCGGCATCGTGCCCTACGCCGACGTGTCCTACGACGGCACCGCCTTCGGCACGCTGCTCGCGACGGGGGTGCGGGGCCGCGCCGAGCGGGCGGGACGGATGCTGGGGGCCGCGACCGTCGGCCTGCCCGTCGTGGTCGCTGCGGCGCTGCTCACCTCCGGCATCAGCGGGCGGTGGGACCTGCTGCCCGCGATCCTCGGCGCGGCGTACGGCATGCTCATGACGGCATACGGCATCTGCGCGGTGACGTCGGCGTGGCTGACGGTGCCCGTTCCGGCGCCCGGCGACAGCCCGTTCAAGCGGGTTCCGGGCGCGACGTTCCAGGTGTTCCTGGCCTTCCTCGTGATCTGGATCGTCGCGGCGGCGCTGGCCGCACCCGAGGTCGTGCTCGCGATCCTCGAGGCGGTGCTCGGTGGCGGCTCGTTCGGCTGGGCGGCCCTGGCGTCGGGCCTCGTGCTGGGCACGGCGCTGTTCGTCGCCGGCATCCTCGTGGGCGGCCGCATCCTCGACCGCACCGCGCCCGACCTGCTGCTGCGCCTGCGGGCCGTCCGCTCGGGCTGAGCGGGGCGCGCGCCGCCGTTCCGCACCCCCTTCACCCCCTCCCCCCGCACCCGGAAGAGGACTTCGCGCCGGCATGAGGACTCTTCGCGAAGAAAAGTCCTCACGCGGCGGCGAAGTCCTCACGCGGATGCCGCGGCGCACCCCAAACCCCGAATCCCGGCCTCCGAGACCCCGCCACCCCACCCCGTAACACGACCGTAACGACCGCGACCTGCGCGCGTCGCACGTCCGCGACAAGATACTTGTGATCACAAATCACGGAGGTCACATGGACGCGCAGCCGATCAAGGTCGCAACGGTCAACGACGAGGTCTACACCCGTCTGCACCAGGCGATCACGAGCGGTGCGCTCATGCCGGGGATGAAGCTGACGATCCGATCGATCGCCGATTCGTTCCAGGTCAGCACGATGCCGGTGCGCGATGCGCTGCGCCGACTCGAGGCCAGCGGCCTCGTCGTGTTCGGCCGCCGGAGCGTGACCGTCACCCTGCTCTCGCCTGACGAGGTCGAGCAGGTCTTCCAGATCCGGCTGCGGCTGGAGCAGCTCGCGGCCGAGTGGGCGATCTCCCGGATCGGACCGCACGATCTCGACGATCTCGAGCAGATCCTCGCCCAGATGGACGAGCCCGCCCTGTCGGCCGAGCAGTGGCGGGTGCTCAACCAGCGGTTCCACCTGCGCTTCTACGAGAGGGCCGAAAGCGACCACCTGCTGAGGCTCATCCGCGACGTGTGGAGCAAGGTCGAGCCCTACATGGCGATCTATGCCTCACGGGTCGACGACTTCGCCGAGGCGCAGCAGCAGCACCGATTCATGCTCGATCTCATCCGGCGAGGCGACCTCTCGGGGCTCCTCGTCGCAACCGCGCACCACCTGGATTACACGGCGAGGACCGTCGTCTCCGCCCTGGAGGATCCACCCGTCTCCTGAACCACCGACGTGCCGGCGCGGCGTACCCGGCACGTGCTCCACCGCTGCGCCCGCATCCGCGGGTGAGCGCATCCACCCCTTCGCAGGTTCCGCCTGCCCACCGGAGGTTTACGTCACCATGTCTCAGACGCTCGAAAAGGAAGTCTTCCAAGACGAGTACGAGTCCACCCCCGTCCCCGCAGACAAGCGCAAGTCGCTGCTGTCGGTGTCGTCGGTGTGGGCCGGATTCCCCATGATCATCACGGGCGCGATGACCGGCGCGACCCTCGTGCACGGCCTCGGCTTCGGCGGGGGCCTGGTCGCGATGCTGATCGGCAACGCGCTGCTGTTCGTCTACGTCGGGCTGCTCTCGGGCCTCGGCGCCAAGACCGGCTTCAACTTCTCGCTCCAGGCCTCCCGCACGTTCGGCCGCACGGGCTACATCGTCTGCTCCGCCCTCCTCTCCACGCTCGTCATCGGCTGGTTCGCCGTGCAGACCGGTCTCGTCGGCGCGAGCATGGAGAGCGCGTTCGGCCTCAACGCGGCGGTCGTCGCGCTGATCGCGGGCGTTCTCTTCACGCTGTTCACCCTGCTCGGCATCCGCGCCCTCGCCATCATCGGCGCGATCTCGGTGCCGCTGTTCCTCGTGCTCGGCATCTATGCCGCGGCGCAGGCCACCTCCGGCGGGGTGGATGTCTGGAGCTACGAGGGCGACGGCGCGACCTCGCTCGCGCTGGGCGTCGGAGTGACCCTGGTCTTCGCCCTGTTCGCCGACTCGGGCACCATGACGGCCGACTTCACCCGCTGGGCGAAGACCCCGCGCCAGGCGTGGATCGCGACATCCACCGCGTTCCCCGTCGGCAACCTCTTCGCGATGGTCATCGGCGGCATCATCGCCGCCGCCACCGCGGGCACCGGCGACCTCTTCGGCATCATCGCCGGCCAGGGCGGCATCTTCCCGATCATCGCGATCGCCTTCCTCGTCATCAACCTCGGCTCGGTGTGCACGCACTGCCTCTACAACGGCGCCGTGGGCTGGTCGACGATCGTCGGCGGCAAGATGCGCGTGCTCACCGTCATCCTCGGCGCCGTCGGCGTCATCGCCGCGGCCCTGGGCGTGTGGGGCTTCTTCATCGACTGGCTCAACCTGCTGGGCGTCATCGTGCCGCCCATCGGCGCGATCATCATCGTCGACCAGCTCGTGGTGCGTCGCGGCGTGACGACGGATGCCGTGGCCGCCTTCCGCTGGCAGCCCTTCGCGGCGTGGGCCATCGGCTCGGGCGCGGCGCTCGTGGTGAACATCGCAGCTCCCTCCTGGTCGACCGTCGTCGTGGGCATCGCGGTGTCGGCGATCGCGTACCTGGCGCTCAGCATGCTGACGCGCTCGTCGTCCGAGGCCCCGGCCCCCACCCGCGCCGCGGTCTGACCCAGATCCACTCCCGAAAGGACTCCGCAGATGCCCGAGAACCACGACGTCGAAGAGCTCACCATCGCTCGATTCCACGAGGGGGTGCGCGAGGGACGGATGAGCTCCCGCGAACTCACCCGGTGGTATCTCGACCGCATCGCGGCACACAACGTCGACGGGGCCGCGATCAACGCCGTGGTCACGGTCAACCCGTCGGCGCTCGCCGAGGCGGAGGCGCGGGACGCCGCGTTCTCCGCCTCGGGGCAGCTCACCGGCCCGCTGCACGGCGTGCCGGTGCTGGTGAAGGATCAGGCGGAGACCGCCGGCATCCCCACCGCGTTCGGCTCCGCGGCGTTCGCCGACTACGTCCCCGAGGCCGATGCGCGCGTGATCGAGCTGCTGCGCGAGGCCGGCGCGGTGATCCTCGCCAAGACGGCGATGTGCGACTTCGCGGCCGGCTGGTTCTCGTCGTCGTCGCGCACGGGGCACACGCTCAACGCCTACGACGCGTCGCGCGACTCGGGCGGCTCGAGCGCGGGCACCGGCGCGGGAGTCTCGGTCGACTTCGGCCTGGTCGGGGTGGGCGAAGACACCGGCGGGTCCATCCGCATCCCCGCGTCGTTCAACAACATCTACGGCCTGCGGGTCACCACCGGGCTGATCAGCCGCACGGGCTTCTCCCCCCTCGTGCACTTCCAGGACACCCCGGGCCCGATGGCCCGCACGGTCGACGACCTCGCGACCCTGCTCGAGGTGATGGTCGGTTACGACCCCGCCGACGAGTACACGGCGGTGGCGGCCACGGAGTCGGCGGTCGGCGGGTACGCGGCGGCCGTCGCCGACGCCCCGCCCCTGTCGCGGTGGCGCGTCGGCGTGCTGGAGACGGCGTTCGGCGCCGGGGAGGAGGCGCAGGAGGTCAACGCCGTGGTGCGCGAGGCGATCGCCGCCATCGCGGCCGCCGGCTCGACGATCGTCGAGGGCCTCGAGATCGACGGGCTGCCGCAGTGGATCTCCGACACCTCCGTCTACGTGCGTCAGTCGCGCAGCGACCTCAACCGCTTCCTCGGGTCGCGCAAGGGGCCCGTTTCCTCCTTCGACGAGCTCACCGAGTCCGGGCGGTTCGAGGCGCTCAACGACCTCATCCCCGCGATCGCCGAGGGGCCCGCAGACATCGAGGGCGACGCCGAGGTCACTCGGCTGCGCCTCAACCAGGAGCACTTCCGGCGGCTGCTGCGCACGCTGTTCGCGGGGGCGGATGCCGACGTCATCGTCTACCCGACGGTGCAGGTCCCGGCACCCACGCACGAGGGGCTCCGTGCGGGCGAGTACACGGCGCTGACGTTCCCGACCAACACGGTCATCGCCTCGCAGGCGGGCTTCCCCGCCATCTCCATCCCGGTCGGGTTCACCCCGGGCGGGCTGGCGGTCGGGCTCGAGGTGCTGGGAACGCCCTTCGCCGAGGCGCGCCTGCTGCAGTTCGCGGCCGCGCTGGCTCCCCTGGTCGACGCGCGTCGGGCGCCGGTCCTTGACTGACGCGACGTCGCTGCAGCCGCCGGCCGCGTCCGAGCGGCCGGCGCTGCGGCGGATGGACATCAACGCCGACCTCGGCGAGAGCTTCGGCGTCTACCGCTACGGCAACGACGACGAGCTGATGCCGCTCATCACGTCCGCCAACATCGCGTGCGGCTTCCACGCCGGCGACCCGGCGAGCATGCGGCGGGCGGTGCAGAGCGCGGTCGAACACGGGGTCGCGATCGGCGCACACGTGGGGCTTCCCGACCGGCTCGGGTTCGGGCGCCGCGAGATGGCCATCAGCGCGGCCGACGCCTACGAGTACAGCCTGTACCAGCTGGCCGCGCTCGACGGGTTCGTGCGGGCGGCGGGCGCGCGCATGCGGCACGTGAAGCCGCACGGCGCGCTGTACATGATGGCGGCCGAGCGACCCGACCTCGCGGCGGCGATCAGTGCCGCCGTGCGCGACTTCGACCCCTCGCTCGCGCTCTACGCGCTGCCGGGGTCTCACTCCTATCTCGCCGCCGCGGATGCCGGCCTCACCGTGCGGCGGGAGTTCTTCGCCGACCGGCCCTACGAGGGCGCCGACGTGGTGATGTTCGGGTGGACGTACGAGCAGCTGGGCGGCGTGCAGGGGGCGGCAGCGCGGGTGTCCCGGATGCTGTCCGACCCCGCGTTCGACGCGGTCGAGACGGTGTGCGTGCACAGCGACACCGCGGATGCCCCGGCACTCGCCCGCGCGGTCAGGGACGCGCTGCGCGACGGCGGGGTGGCCCTGGAGACGGCTTGACCCGGGCCCGCTGCAAACATGCACATGCTAATGTATGCACATGAAGACGGAGCGGCTGCAGGTGCTCGTCGATAAGGGCCAGCGCGAGAGGCTCGAGCGGGCGGCGGCGGAACGGGGCGTTTCTGTGGCGTCTCTCGTGCGCACAGCGATCGACGTCGTCTACCCGCCGCGCGCGACCTCCCGCGCCGCGGCCGCCGAGGCCCTGCTCGCGGCAGATCCGACTCCGGCCCCCAGCGTCGCCGAACTTCTCTCCGAACTGGACGATGTGCGCGGGCGTCGCGCGTGATCCTGCTCGACACGACGGTGCTGCTCTACGCCGTCGGCACCGATCATCCCCTCCGCGATCCGTGCCGCTCGATCATCGCGGCGGTGGGCGACGGGCGCGTGGCCGCCACCAGCACGGTCGAGGTGCTGCAAGAGTTCGCCCACGTCCGCGCGCGTCGCCGGGGGCGACAGGATGCCGCAGAGCTCACCGCCCACTACGCCACACTCCTGGCGCCGCTTGTCTCGATCGACGCAGCAGACCTCGCCGACGGCCTGCGACTCTTCCGCACGCACGAGCGTCTGGGCGCCTTCGATGCCGTGCTGGCCGCCGCGGCGATGCGACGCGAACACGTGACGGCTCTGGCCTCGGCTGACCGCGCGTTCGCCGGCGTCGACGGCCTCGACCACCTCGACCCGGGCTCCCCCGAGGCAATGGCCGCGCGGGGTATCTGAGGGCCCCGGGCGGCTCATCACGCGCGAAAGGCGCGGCTAGTCACGGGCGAGCCCGCCGGATAGGCCTACAGCTGACCCTTGTCGGCGTGGCCGAGAGGGATGGGCGAGTACCACGCGACGTCGATGGGCTCGCGCAGATGACCCTCGATGGCCTGCTTCAGGTCGGCGACCGCCTCGCCCTCGCTGTGGATGTCGAGGTCGGCGACGCGCGTCCACTTCTCGAGCATGAGGATGTCGTCATCGGATGCCGCGACGATCGCATAGAGCTCGCAGCCCGGCTCCTCGTGCACCCGCGGGATCGCGGTCCGCAGAGCTTCCATCACCTGCTCGCGGTGCCCGGGGAGCGGACGGAAGGCAGCGGTCACGACGACGGGTTCGTTCTTGTCCATGACCATGACCGTAGCGTGTGCGGTTCGTCCGGTCGCCCGCACCCAACATCACCCCCCACACCCCCGAACCACCCCGGGATTTACAGAGGCGTCATATACCACTGATACGGTGATGGGAGCCCCTCGTCCCGAAGAGGGGCCCCACCCTCGCACGCGGAAGTCCCCAGCCACGTGAATCCCCAGAACATCGGAACGACACCGGAGCCCATCGCGGCACCGCGAACCGACGTACCTGCCGTGGCCCTTCCGCCCGATGCGACACCGCACACCGACGCCGCGCCCGCCGTCGCGCAGTACCAGCGCTCCTTCTCCCCCGCGTTCACCGGGGGCGCCGCCTCCGCGCGTCCAGCCCACGACGACTGGCGCAGCCGCTACGCCCGCCGCGTCGCAGTCACCGACTTCATCGTCATCGTGTGGGTCGTCTTCGGCACGCAGATTGCGTGGCTCGGTCTCGAGGCCAACGTCGTCACCCGTGAGGGATCGCCCATCCCGGCGATCGACTACTGGATCTTCTCCACCCTGCTCGTCGTGCTCTGGATGGGCGCCCTGATGCTCAACGACACCCGCAGCTACCGCGTCATCGGCAGCGGATCGCAGGAGTACAAGCGCATCTTCGACGCCAGTTTCGTGCTGTTCGGCTGCATCGCCATCATCGCCTTCCTTGCGCAGATCGATGTGGCGCGCGGGTTCCTGCTCGTCTCCCTGCCCATGGGCGTCCTCTTCCTTCTCCTCTCCCGATGGATGTGGCGCCAGTGGCTCATGGTCAAGCGCGCCCAGGGCGAGTACTCGGCGAAGGTGCTGCTCGTCGGGTCTGAGGCGTCGGTCGCCCAGGTGGCGCGCGAACTCAAGCGCGCGTGGGGCGCCGGCTACCAGGTGGTGGGATGCTGCGTGCCCACCGGCCGCGTCGCCGACACGATCGAGGGAACCGACATCCCGATCATGGGCAACGTGAACGCGATCGACCAAGCCCTGCAGGCCACGCAGGCCGACACAGTCGTCGTGACGAGCACCGACGACCTGCCGCCCGACAAGGTGAAGCACATCTCGTGGAGCCTCGAGCAGGGCCAGCAGCACCTCGTGCTCGCGCCCAGCATCGCCGACATCGCGGGCCCCCGCATCCACACGCGGCCGGTCGCGGGTCTGCCGCTCATCCACGTCGAGACCCCGCGCTTCAGCCGCGGGCAGCGCGTCGCAAAGCGCGCGACCGACCTCGTGCTCAGCGCCCTCGGCATCATCGTGCTGAGCCCGTTGCTGCTCGTGCTGGCGCTCATCGTGAGGCTCTCGAGCCCGGGCCCCGTGCTCTTCATGCAGACGCGGGTCGGCTACGCGGGCAAGACCTTCCGCATGCTCAAGTTCCGCTCCATGGTGCAGAACGCCGAGGCGTTGCTGCCCGCCCTTCAGGCGAAGCAGGATGCCGGCAACGAGATCCTCTTCAAGATGGTCAATGACCCGCGGGCCACGCGGGTGGGCCGCTTCATGCGCAAATACAGCCTCGACGAGTTGCCCCAGCTGTTCAATGTGTTCGCGGGCTCGATGTCGCTCGTGGGGCCGCGCCCCCCGCTTCCGTCAGAAGTCGAGCGGTACGCGGACCACGTCCACCGTCGTTTCCTCGTGAAGCCGGGAGTGACAGGGCTCTGGCAGGTGAGCGGTCGGTCGACGCTCTCATGGGAGGAGTCCGTAAGGCTGGATCTCTCGTACGTCGAGAACTGGAACATGCTCGGCGACGTACTCATTCTCGTCAAGACGGCAAGGGCGGCCGGCGCACCTGGCCCCACCGCTCGCTGAGGCGATCTTTCACCGGCGAGGACACTCGAGGCGATTCAGAGGATCGAAGGCCGCGCGCTGTTTTCTCGGGAAGTTCCTGCACGAAAAAGTGACACCGACGCCTTTGCCCTTAGTCTCAGTCTGCAACCGCGCGAACGATTACGCGGTCAGGAGCCAAGACCTAAACACCACCAGCGAAACCACGCCGCATCAGTTGGCGGCTATCAGGCCTAACTGACCGCAGCCGCGCCAACGGAGAGCTTGTATCGCGGCGACTGTGCCATGCAGCGATGACCAACATCGCGCCCCAGTATGTCGCTCGCTCCGTCGCGCCCGGCTGGAGAACACCGAATGCCAGAGCGGCAACGACACCGAGAAGCCCTAGCGCTCGATCTACGCCGCGCGCACAGCTGATCATCAATACAACTACGGCCCCGATGAAAAGAAAGTAACTTAGCGCGCCTACAAGTCCGAATTTGGACAACAGGTGAACATACATGGAGGTGCCAATTGCCTCATCGAACCCAGCGCCGAACCACACGTTCTGAGCGAATCGATGCATACCTTCAGCGTTATATGCGTCCCTGCCGGCGTCACTCAGTAGGCCGAGCTGCCCACCCAAACGGGTGGTCGATTGCAAGTAAGGAAGGAGCCAGGCAATGACACCCACTAGTGACAAGATACCGATAGGGACCACTAGCGCCGCCCAGCGCGTAGCTGCCATAGCGATGACCAGCGATATGAAGAGCACCGTGAGCCCGATCCCCAAACCTGCACGAGAGTCGGCGGCAATAAGCCCGTTGACGTACAGCGCGAGCACCGCTGTCCACACCAAACGCTCAGATCCTCGCGAATGGCGGAAGAGCAACATGCAGGCAAACGGGATGGCAACAACTGTGGAGAAAGCGAGAGAGTTAGGGTGAAACGCTAACCCAACGGCCCTTTGCGAGATGTCGATATCACTTGCCAAACCCGACGCCGGCAAGAACCCCGCGCTAGTTAGGGGGATCGCCAACGCGTTGGCGGCGGCCCCAAGAACCCAGAACTTGAGTGTCAACACAGCTTCTGCGTAGTGGAGCGACAGCGAAAGAAGCGCAACGACCGTGAGGCCTAGGAAGGTTCTCCCCAAGTCGATGACCCCTACTTCGGCTGGCGCGCTCCCGAAAATGATATGAACCACAAGCACCGCCGCGGCACCCGCAATGGGCACAAACATCCAGGGCCGTACATTAAGTTCCCGACGAAACGGGCCGAGCACACCGAGCAACAGTGCCAGCACGGCGAAGGCGTCGGATACCTTCAACGGGCCAAGCGCGATCCCCGTCCATGAACTGGTGAATGCCGCAAGCGCAACCAACGCCACGAACGCCATACGTGTCCTCGACGCACTAGAAGCTCGACTCGAAGTGGTTCTCATCCGGCTCCAACCTCCGGAAGGTCTCGGATACGTCTTGCGGGCACTCCCGCGTAAAGGCCGTTGCGCTCCGTGGGCCGATTAACGACGGCGCCAGCGGCGATGATGCATCCCGGCGCGATACTCACGCCCAGGACGGAGGCACCGCTACCCAGCCAGACTCCCTCCCCTACCTCAATCTCCCGAGCCACCCCTGCTCCCCCTCGTCGTTCCGGACCGCCGATAAGGTGGCTCGAAGTAATGAGGCGGACGTGATCCCCCACCCGCGCCCCCGCCCCGATTCGAATCGGCGCGGCCACATCGAAGTAGCAGTTGACGTTTATGAAGACGTCAGTTCCGATTGTCACAGAAGCGGCGCCCGTCAGACGTAGCCCCTCGTAGATGAGCGTTGTTGGCGGTATACGTACTCCCCCCAGCCGTAAGACGTGCGGGCGAAGCCTGTGCGGCAAGAGCGCCAACCCAGCCAGGATCACAGCGAGGTCACGCCGATAGTTACGCTTCATGGTTGCCTTCGGTCGCGCCAGACAAGAGTTGCTTTGCTCCCCGGATCAGAGTCGAGATCAGCACGAAGAATGCCACAGCTTCTGCTGCCAAGACACCGAGTGCGGCGCCATCCACCCCCCATAGCACCGCACCGACATAAACACCGACCATAGCTACCGCAGCCCCCGCGACAGCGGATGCAGCGACTGCGCCTACACGTCCGATTGCCACTAGGCACGCTCGACTCGATACGGATGAGAGCAGTGTGATCGCGACGGAAGCGCCAAGAAAAACCGCGGCAGCAGGAGGCACCGCGATTTGGCTGTCCGACAGCAGCAAGGAAGCCGGTCGAGCGAGCCCCGCGAACGCTACCCATGCAACGACCCCGCACATGATGGACGCGAAGAGCGCAACCCTCATCCGGCGAACCAACTCGAGGGGACTGGAGGCAGCCGGCACGTACCCCTGGGCGATCTGAGTGACCGGGACCAGCGACAGTTGTGCGATGCGATAGAGCCGGTCACACATGGCGAAGACCGTCACGACGTTGGGAATCACCGCCGCGGCAATGAGCAGCGGAGAGTTCTGATAAGCGGTCGTCACAGCGGAGGAGACTAGACCGTAGAAGCCGGTGCGATAAGTCTCAACAACGTCCTGAACGCGGATCCGGTGTCGTGGACCCCGGTACCGCCGAAAGAGCGCATGATACGAAACGGCAATCCCTGCGACTTGCCCCGCCAGTTGCAGCAACACAAACAACAACAAGTTTGAGGAGAGAACCAGGGTCAAGACCCCACCAACGGTGCCCAGTATGCGAGGGCATAGGTCAAGTCGGTTAAGGTCCGCGGGCCGTCCTTCACCGACAAAAATCCAGGCTGCGGAGAGCCCCTGCACAATCGGAACCGAGCATGCAATGGCCAGCGTTGTCAACGTCGTTCCGCGCGGTGCGATGACTGCGACAACTGCGATCGCAAGTGCTAGGGCGGGGATGAATAGCGCCAAGCGCGACCATAGGGACAGCGCTATCAATCGTCCCCGGTCATCGGCCTTGAGAGCCGCCACTCGTGCGGCACCGACAACCGGCCATCCATAAGACACTGCAGTTCCCGCGACGGCACCCACCGCTTGCGCGACCGCCAAGCTCGCCCACGCCTCCGCGCCAGCGAAGGCGATGACAACCGGAAGACTTACAAGCCCCACCGCAGCAGTGACCGCGATCGGCAGCAGGTAGCCAGACGCTTTCGCTATTGGCATCCGGGGCAGCTTCACGGTGGCGGGCCTTCCCCGGTCTGTCCTCGCGCCATCTGCGCTAAGGGCGGCATGAGGATCGGCGTGGCCGCGAGATCGGCTTTCCTCCCGAAAAAGCGTCCCGACGCGCGCAAACCAGCGATATCCGACAATTCGATGAACTTAGTCAGAGACGGGTGGATGAAGTGCAAGTTCGAAAAGTCCGCGGTGCGTCGATCGCCCTTCGCCTCAGGTCTAGGTGTAGCGGTGTCTTCGCCCCACTCGGTGCTGTGAAGGAGCGTGTGGAAGAAGATCTCGTCAGGCCCCATCGCGTACTTCAGCACATCGCGAGCTCGGGACACCAGCAATTCGCGACTCAGGATGTCCTCAATACAGGCAGCGGTTAGCGCTGTCCAATTACTGCCGGCCACTACAGTAAGGTCGTCGAACTCCTCGGTACGCCGCTCACCACCGACCACCTGAACCAAACGCCGCGCGGCGGCGTTAATGTGCCGCATCGGGGGCCTCAAGCGGGCGTCGAACTGATCAAAGGCCCACTTCCTCAGCACTCGCTGCTCATTCCGAGCTAGCCCATCGAACAGTCTTCCTGCTCGGCAGTGCTGACCCCACGGACTCGTCCGGAGGTGATGCTCGAGTTCGCTCGGCGGTCTTAGAAGAACGCATTGCCCAGATAAGAGCACGACGTGCTCCGCTGGGTCGTCAATCATGGTCAGCGCCTGCTCATATACGCGGAGAGTAGCTTCGACCTGAGAAAACCCTGCCCAACGAACCGCGACCCGGTCCTGGACATACCGCATGCGCGGCGATTGCGCGCGGTACCCCGTCAGAGAGCTACGAGAATCAACATGCACAACGATCTTCGAATCACCAAGTAGTCCCGTTGTGAAGTTAAACGTCGTGGGATCGCCATGCGCGAGCAAACCGAATACAGTCACTCGCTCAACCCAAGACCTTCTCAACGATTCCCGCCATCGCGCCCGCGACCGAGGAGATGGTCGGGATGTCATCACGCAGATGACGTTGCCCCGCGCCAACAGTACGCAGAGCCTGCAAGGCCTCGGCGGCGAACAAGCGCGGGTCATTGGGCAGATACCGCAGCTCGTGCGTTTGCAGAAACTCCACCTCGGGCGCATGGTATGCGAAGTCGGTTGTGAAAATGGGCAGCCCCACGGCGAGACTGTCGATGGCGACCAGGCCGACGCGCCCAGGTATCCACATCGCTAGAGCGAGACGCGCGAGCTCTGCGAGGTCATCGCCGCGCGCCTCCGGGATATGAACGATGGCTCGAGTTCGCTTGCTGGCAGCGACCACCTCATCTGCGAGCACGCCTTTGCCGACGACGATCAGCCGAAAACCTGGATCTGCTTCGTGCGCTCGCTCTGCCGCCTCGATCAAGAAGCGGATTCGTTTCGACTCATCCAGGCCGCCTACGTACAGCGCCACTCGATCGGCCGCAATACTGTTTCGGAGTGAATCGACACGATGCAACGGCACCGACACGAACGCGCGTCGAAGAGCCTCGCTGTCGGTACTGTTTCCCACAGCCGTAACCCTCGACGGGTCAAGAGCAGCCCGCTCGATCAAGTAATTTCTTCCGCCGGGAGCATAGGTCATCACATGTTGCGCTCGCCTCGCGAGCGCCCACTCAAGTCGTTCACCGACCGGAGAGGGGTCGTTAACATACGATTTGCCGTGGCCCCAGAGAATCACCCTCGAGGCTGTCGTGGTGGCCAGCCATCCGTAGAGATTCAACGCTTCAAGTTCAGTGACAACTACCTGAGGACGCCTCGCTACATGCACCTTGCGGACTGATATGCGACGGTTGCCTATACGAATTGACTTGACCGAAAGATCGGCCTGCCACGGCAGAACTCTCGCGTCGTCACGTAGCGCCTGGTCGCCGTCGGGAACACCTGCAGCCACCACGAAATCCACACCATTAGTCGCAAGCCGCTCGCGTAGTTCCTCGAAAAGCGGTACGCGATACGCGGCCACATAGGGCTGTGTCAGCAGCACCAAAGGCCGAGCGCTCATTGTCTCTTCCCGGTTTGGTGTAGGTCGACAACTCTTTGGTAAAATGAGAGCGTTGAAGCGGCGGCCGCCCTCCACGAGAAATGCTGCTGAGCGTATTCGCGGCCAGATTGTGCGAGTTCGGCGTCGTGGATGACGTCGACGATCGCCTGCGAAATAGCCACGGGGTCCTGGGGTACAAGACGAAGCGCGCTAGCTGCGCCGGGCAGGGAAGCAATTCCTACATGGGGGCTGACGATCGTGGGAACGCCAGCTGCCATGGCCTCAGCCGCGGCCATTCCAAAGCTTTCGTCATCGCTGGGAAGGACGAGGGCCGAAACACGCGTAAACAGCTGGCGCCGAGTCTCCTTGTCAACAGTGCCGAGGAATTTCACTCGATCCGCGATACCACTTCGTCGAGCAAACTCAACCGGATCTGGAGACATAGATCCATCCGGACTCCCGGCCACGATCAGTTCGATCGTGGTCTGACTCAACGGCTCTACCGCCATAGCCGCTAGTACGAGATCAAGCCGTTTTACCTTAGACAACCTCCCCAAGAACAGCACCGCGGTCCGCTCGCCCAGAACCGATGATGCCCGCTCGACATGGAGAAGATTATCCTCTACTCCTGGCGGAATTGTCGCCGCGACGCGACCAGAGAAGACTGAAGCTCCGTCCGCAGCTTCCTTCGCGGAGGCATAAATCACGCCGCCGACAGAACGCCAGTTCTTACGATCAGCGAGAGCGTAGGCGGACTTTCGGAATCGATGGCGGCGCCATGAATAGGCATCAAGCGCGCCGTGCGGCTGCAACACGTAGGGCACTCCATAATGGCGACATATCCGCATCGCTGCACTTCCCGGAAAGCTCTGTAGCCCGTGGACGTGAACAACGTCAGAACCCGGGACCATCTCCCGCAGCCGCTTTGGAAGCGAGGGGGAAAAGGTGAAACTAGGATGGCCGCGAGCTGGCTCGACGATCACCCAGGATTCGCGCGACAAATCATGGTCGTGACGCTGCATCCCCTTATCGGTCGACAACAGGGAAACGTCCACATCCATCTCACGGAGACTCGGCATCAACCCCCGGATCAATTCCGACGGCCCGCCATCGGCGCGCGCGATACTGGGACTAACGTGAAGAACCTTCAATTGCACCTCAACTTTTCTCTTCGTAGTTCCCGCACCTTTAGCTGGATCTGCCAATAGTAGAAGGAAAGCGCAATGGCGTAATCGAGACCCGCCCGGCCGTCCAGAAGACCTAAGCGGGCAACGTAGGTGTACAGAAAGAAAACAACAGGCTTGAAGGGCACTCGATCGAACAGTTTGCCTTGACGACTCTTGAGGCCGCGCACCGATGCACGCGTGGATGGTCGATCACGAAGGTAGGCTTCCCAATCGGAATATCGGTTGTGGCGCGCGAACCAGCTCGACACCGGATCTGGGT
This sequence comes from Microbacterium sp. NPDC078428, assembly GCF_044542535.1. Classification (NCBI taxonomy): domain Bacteria; kingdom Bacillati; phylum Actinomycetota; class Actinomycetes; order Micrococcales; family Microbacteriaceae; genus Microbacterium; species Microbacterium sp. NPDC078428. The sequence goes on along the minus strand of NZ_JBITUP010000001.1, from coordinate 397,564 downwards.
CGTTGTGCAATAGTCGTCCACGCAGGGTGGCGGAATCCCCGCGAGCTTGTGGCTGGTAGTGACCCTCGAGCTCGCCCATACCCGGGGCGGCCAGATCGTCTACCACTGGGAAAGTCACCGATTCCCGTCGCACTAGGCATCGTTTGGTCACGCGATGGCCGAAGCGAAGCCGCCGGCCCGAGAACACGTAGTCGAGTTCAATGTCAAAGGCTGCAATCCCATCTAATGGAGTCGCGAATACCTTCTTCAAATCAGCGACGAGTTGCGGGGTCGGACTCTCGTCGGCGTCCAAGAAGAAAAGCCACGAATGGGCAGTAGAAACGCTTTCTATTGCCCATTGCTTCTTCTTTGGATAGCTGCCATTCCAACTGAATGTAACCACTCTCGCCCCGCATGACTTCGCAATTTCAGCGGTCCGATCAGTGCTATTCGAATCGACGACGATGACCTCGTCAAAGTCTCGCAACGACTGCAAGCACCCCTCGATGGCATCTTCTTCGTTTTTGGTCTGCACCAAGACCGAGATCGGTAGCTTGTTGATCATCGCAATTCCCTCCTGAACCGTTCACCAGCGAAGCGCACTGGGTTCCCACCCCATACCTCCGCGCCAGGAACGGCATCGCCCGCGAGCAGCGACAGGGGTTGGATCACGGCTGACGCTCCGACGCGAGTGCCCCCCAGAACAACGCACCGTGACGTTATCCACGCCCCACGCTCTATGTGAATCGGTCGGGTGATCAGCGCCATATCCACCCGGTGCCGGTGGCTCCCCGTCGTCAAGAAGGTCTCCTGAGAGATCACGACGTCATGCCCCACGTAGATGTGGTCCTGGTTGTGGAACCACACGCCCTCGCCGATCCACGAGCGGTCGCCGATGTGCAGCTTCCAGGGGAACTTCACTCGGGTGCGCGGCCGGAAGACGACGCCCTGGCCAATTTTCGCGCCGAACGCGCGCAGCACACGCACGCGGATGCCCGAGCTGATCTGCCACGGATTCGTGACGAACAGCAGTTCGCAGATACCCCACAGATAGACGACCCACGCCGGCCTGTCCCACGCTGCGCGCTCCCCAGGCGCCTTCGATAGATCGATCACTGGGATGTCCGCCACACGCTGCCTCCCCCGTTTACGCGCCCGAAACCACTACCACGATAGTGTCACTGATATGCCGCGACCTTCCCCACGCGTCACGGTCCTCGGACTCAACTACCCTCCGGAGCACACCGGGATATCCCCCTACACCGGTGCCATGGCTCGCGGGCTGGTTCGTCGTGGCCACCCGACGCGCGTCGTCACGACGCACCCCCATTATCCGAACTGGCGGGTCACGCCAGGTTACGGACAGTGGTCACGCAGGGAACATCTCGACGGAGTGCACGTGCACCGCGTGAAGCACTACGTGCCCGACCGCCCCGTGGGCATGCGGCGCCTGCTGTCTGAGGTCTCATACGGCGCGCGCCTGCAGACGACTCGCTGGCACTCGCCCGATGCCATCGTTGCGGTCTCTCCCGCCCTCATCTCATCGACCCTTGCCGCCGTGCGCGCCAAGACACTCAACCGCAGCACACCGCTCGTGGTATGGGTGCAAGACCTCTACAGCCTCGGCCTCTCCGAGACCGGCCAGGGTGGCGGGGCCGTGCTGCGCGTCATGCGAACGCTGGAGGGATGGTTGCTGCGCAAAGCCGACCGGGTCGTCGTCATCCACGACCGCTTCGCCACGCGCGTTCACGAAGACTTCGGCGTGCCCCGCGAGCGCATCGAGGTGGTGCGCAACTGGACGCACCTGCCAACCGCGCCCGCGATCGACGTGGCGGCCGCTCGTCGCGAGCTCGGCTGGGGCGACGAGACGGTCGTCCTCCATGCCGGAAACATGGGCGTGAAGCAGGGGCTCGACAACGTCGTGTCGGCGGCCGAACTCGCCGCGTCCCGAGGGGACAAGGTCCGGTTCGTGCTGTTGGGCGGCGGTTCGGATCGCGAGCGTCTCGAGCGGCTGGGTCGCGGCATCCCCACGCTGCAGTTTCTCGACGCCCTCGACGACGCCGGCTTCGCCGCCGCTCTCGGTTCGGCCGACGTGCTGCTCGTCAACGAGAAGGCCGGAGTGTCGGAGATGGCCGTGCCCAGCAAGCTCACGTCGTACTTCTCGACCGGGCGCCCCGTGCTCGCCGCCACCGACCCCACCGGCATCACGGCCGACGAAGTGCGGGCCGCGGATGCCGGGGTCGTCGTTGCGGCCGGCCACCCCGCGAAGCTTCTCGACGCCGCGCTCGCGCTCGGCGCCGACCCCGACCTCTGCGCCCAGCTCGGCGCCAACGGTCGCCGCTACCGAGAGACGGTGCTCGACGAAGAGGCCGCGATCGACCAGTTCAGCGCCATGATCATGCGCCTGTGCGGGCATGAGAGCGTTGACGAGTCGCCGCACGACCCCACCGAAGTCCCCACCTCGCACGAAGCACGGAGCACCGTTTGACGAAGCGCGCACTGATCACCGGAATCACGGGCCAGGACGGCTCGTACCTCACCGAGCTGCTGCTCGCCAAGGGCTACGAGGTGCACGGCATGATCCGCCGCGCCTCCACCTTCAACACCTCGCGCATCGACCACCTCTATGTCGACCCCCACGACCCCTCCGCGAAGCTCTTCCTGCACTACGGCGACCTCTCCGACGGAGCCCGCCTAGTCACGCTGATGGCCGAGATCAACCCCGACGAGGTCTACAACCTGGCCGCGCAGTCGCACGTGCGGGTCTCGTTCGACGAGCCCGAGCACACCGCCGACACCACCGGCACCGGCACCATCCGCCTGCTCGAGGCCGTGCGCCTCTCGGGCATCAAGACGAAGTTCTACCAGGCGTCGTCGTCGGAGCTGTATGGGGCCACTCCCCCGCCCCAGAACGAGGACACCCCGTTCTACCCCCGCTCGCCCTACGCGGCCGCAAAGCTCTACAGCTACTGGATCACCAAGAACTACCGCGAGGCGTACGACATGTTCGCCGTCAACGGCATCCTCTTCAATCACGAGTCGCCCCGCCGCGGCGAGACGTTCGTGACCCGCAAGATCACCCGCGCCGTGGCCCGCATCAAGGCCGGCGTGCAGAAGGACATCTACCTCGGCAACCTCGAGTCGATCCGCGACTGGGGCTACGCCGCCGAGTACGTCGAGGGCATGTGGCGCATGCTGCAGGTCGACACCCCCGACGACTACGTGCTCGCCACGGGCGTCGGCTACACGATCAAGGACTTCCTCGAGGCATCCTTCGGTCATGTGGGACTGGATTGGCAGGAGTTCGTGAAGTTCGACGAGCGTTACCTGCGGCCCACCGAGGTCGACGCGCTGATCGGCGACTCCACCCGCGCGCAGGAGAAGCTCGGCTGGACGCCGACGATCGACGGCGCGCAGCTGGCCCGCCTCATGGTCGACGCCGACGTGGAGGCGCTGGAGCACGAAGGCAAGCCCTGGTACGACAAGGTGAAGCTCGCGTCGTGGGGAACGCTCTGATGGTCGCCTCCGACGGCCTGCAGTTCACTCCCAGCGAACTCGACCGCGACGCGGTCTTCTACGTCGCGGGGCACCGCGGGCTGGTCGGTTCGGCGATCTGGCGCCGCCTCGAGGCCGCGGGCTTCTCCCGCCTCATCGGGCGCACGTCGTCGCAGCTCGACCTGAAAGACCGCGACGCCGTGTTCGAGTTCTTCGCGGCCGAACGCCCCCGGTACGTCGTGCTGGCGGCGGCGAAGGTGGGCGGCATCCTGGCCAACTCCACCTTTCCCGTCGACTTCCTCAGCGACAACATGCGCATCCAGGTCAACGTGCTGGATGCCGCACGGTCGGTCGACGTCGAGCGCGTGCTCTTCCTCGGCTCGTCGTGCATCTACCCGAAGTTCGCCGAGCAGCCCATCCGCGAGGACTCGCTGCTGACCGGGCACCTGGAGCCGACGAACGACGCGTACGCGATCGCGAAGATCGCCGGCATCCTGCACGTGCAGGCCGTGCGGCGTCAGTACGGGCTGCCGTGGATCTCGGCGATGCCGACCAACCTCTACGGACCGAACGACAACTTCTCCCCGCAGGGGTCGCACGTGCTGCCGGCGCTGATCCGCCGGTACGACGAAGCGGCTCGCTCTGGGGCTCCGGTCGTCACGAACTGGGGCACGGGAACGCCGCGGCGCGAGTTCTTGCACGCCGACGACATGGCCGACGCCTGCCTGCACCTGCTGGAGCACTACGACGGGCCGGAGCAGGTGAACGTGGGCACCGGTTCGGACGTGACGATCGCGGAGATCGCCTCTGTTGTCGCGTCGGTGGTCGGTTTTGATGGTGCGACCGAGTGGGATACCTCGAAGCCCGACGGGACACCCCAGAAGCTGCTCGACGTGTCGAAGCTGACCGAGGCCGGGTGGCGATCCTCGATCTCCCTCGAGGAGGGGCTGCGGCGCACCGTGGAGTGGTACCGCGAGCACGTGGGGGAACTGCGCGGTTAGCATTCCCGGCCGACCGGTCGGCGGGGGCGGGGCGCCCCGGTTCGGGGCGATCACTGGCAGGCGTAGGCCGGGCCGGACGCGGGTGTTTGTCGAGCACCCGCGTCGTCCGCGACCACGCCGGCGGATTCAGTTGACAGGTAAACGATCTCCCGCTTTACTTACCTAGCACTAGCTAAGTAAGTATGACGATGGAGTCCTCGTGGAGCAGCCCCCTACCCCTCTGCCCTTTCCCGCCGACTTTGCGTGGGGCGTCTCCACAGCGGCATATCAGATCGAGGGCGCAGCCGCCGAAGATGGCCGCGGGCCGAGCATCTGGGACACGTTCAGTCACACGCCGGGCCGCGTACGCCACGGCGACACGGGTGACGTCGCGACCGACCACTACCACCGGCTCGACGAGGACCTCGACCTGCTCGCCGACCTCGGTGCGCAGGTGTACCGCTTCTCCTTCTCATGGTCGCGCGTGCTGCCGACCGGCCGCGGTGACGTCAACGAGAAGGGTCTCGAGTTCTATGACCGCCTGATCGACGGGCTGCTCACGCGCGGCATCCGCCCGATCCCCACGCTCTACCACTGGGACCTGCCCCAGGCGCTCGAGGAGGAGGGCGGGTGGGAGAGCCGGTCGACCGTGGACGCCTTCGCCGAATACGCGACGCTCATGGGCGCCCGCTACGGCGACCGCGTGTCGATGTGGACGACCATCAACGAACCCTGGGTGCTGACGTACCTGGGCTACGCGATCGGCGCGCACGCACCTGGCAAGAGTGACACCACAGCCGCGGCGCGCGTGCACCACAACATCCTGCTCGCCCACGCCGCGGGCGCCGCCGCACTGCGCGCCACGGTGACGGACGCGTCGATCGGCATCGCCCTGAACATGAGCGAGATCTACCCGGCGTTGGACACCCCGGCCTCCACGGAGGCCGCCGGTATCGCGTTCGACCAGCTCGTCACCTCGTACCTTTCGCCGCTGACCGGGGGCGCCTACCCCACCAACCTCATGGGCTACAGCGCGCTATGGGCGGAGGGAGCCGGCATCGTCGCCCCCGGCGACCTCGCCGCCATTGCGGCCGAGCGACCAGACTGGCTTTCGATCAACGAGTACCACCCGCGATACGTCGTCGCCCCCGAGGACCTCTCCACGGCACGACTCGAAGGGTGGGTCGGCGAACCCGGCACCCCGTTCACTATCGGCCAGCCGTTCATCGACGTGACTCGAGGGTCCGCCCCGAAGACAGTCATGGGGTGGATCATCGAACCGCATGGGTTGCGCGACATCCTCGTGCGCATCTCACGACAGCATCCGGATCTGCCGCTCTACATCAGCGAGAACGGGTACGCCGGAGCCGACTTCCTCGACCAGAGCGGCGCCGCGAAAGACCCCGAGCGCATCGAGTACCTGCGCGGGCACATCGCCGCGGCGGGGCAGGCGATCGCGGATGGCGTCGACTTGCGCGGCTACTTCCTCTGGAGCTTCCTCGACAACTTCGAATGGGCCGAGGGCTACCTGCCCCGGTTCGGCATCGTCTACGTCGACTACCCCACAGGCCTCCGCACGCCGAAGTCCAGCTTCGATTGGTACCGCGGCGTCATCGCATCCAAAGCCGTAGGCAGAGGAGACAACTGAACACACGCAAGGCACCACCCCGCCCATAAGGGCTTTGCATCCAAAGGAGAATGTAATGCGCGGACGATTCAGCCGTTCCGTCGTAGCCGGCCTGGGAGGACTCGTCGTCCTCACCCTCGCCGTCAGCGGCTGCGGCACGGGAGGCAACACCGATTCCGGTGGCGACTCCGACAGCACACTGACGATGGCCCACGACGGCAACACCCAGATCAACTTCGATCCGGGCGTGGGCTCGATCACGGTCACCACCTACCTGGCACCGGTCTACGACACGCTGCTTCGGCGATTGAGCGATGGCAGCTTCGAGCCGAACCTTGCGACCGAGTGGAGCTACGCCAGCCCCACAGAGTTCTCGCTGACGCTCCGCGACGACGTGGAGTTCGCCGACGGCTCGGCGCTCGACGCCGACGCGGTGGTCGCCAACCTCGAGAACGTCAAGAACGGCACGGGTCCGCTCGCGTCCGACTTCGCGACGATCGAGAGCATCGAGGCCGAGGGCGACACGCGGGTGAACATCACCCTCAGCGCGCCGAACCCCTCGTTGCCCCTCACGCTCTCGGGAGTGTCGGGAATGATCGCCAACCCCTCAGCACTCGAGGCGGGCGACCTCGCGACCCAGCCCGACGGGTCGGGCCCCTACGACTACGTGGCCGACGAGTCGATCAGCAACGACACGTACGTGTACGAGAAGAAGGACGATTACTGGGCCGCCGACGACTACCCGTACGACCGGATCGTCGTCAAGGTGATCCCGGATGCCGCGGCCGCGGTGAACGCGTTGCAGTCGGGCCAGGTCGACATGGTCGAGCTCGGCACGGCGGGCGACATCGTGCGCGTCGAAGAGGCCGGGCTGGCCTTCACCGGCGCGTCGAACAATGTGTGGACGCTGCACCTGGTCGACCGTGACGGCGCCCTCGTGCCGGCGCTGGCCGACGTGCGCGTGCGGCAGGCGCTCAACCACGCCATCGACCGAGCGGCGATCGTGGAGTCGGTCAACCAGGGCCTGGGCTCGCCGACGACGCAGCTGGTCAAGCCGGGCATGGCCGGCTTCGACGAGAGCCTTAATGACCTCTACCCCTACGACCCCGACGTGGCACGCGAACTGCTCGCCGAGGCAGGGTACGCCGACGGCTTCACGATCGACGCGGTCAGCATCTCGCTCGCCGACACCCAGGTGCAGGCCCTCGTGGGTTACCTCGCCGAGGTGGGCGTCACGCTCAACGTCGTGAACGTTCCGCCGGACCAGTACATCCCCAGCATCCTGAGCGGCGAGTACCCGACGGTCTTCCTGCCCTACGGCATGGTCGACGCGTACTTCGACTTCGGGCAGCTCGTCACACCGACGGGTGGGTTCAACCCGCTCGGTTCGAGCGACGAGGAGATCAACGCGCTGTACGCCGAGGCGGGGGCCGCGACCAACGATGAGGAGCGCGCCGTGATCCTCGAACAGCTCAACGCCCGCGTGGTCGAGCTGGCCTGGTTCCTGCCGATGTTCAACGACGCCTACGGATACGGCCTGTCGGAGGACGTCACCGGGGTGGAGTGGACCACGTTCCGCCCGCCGATGTACTACAAGTGGGCCCCCGCGGAGTAAATCCGCGACGCATGAGGAACGGACGACGATGATCACGCTGATACTTCGACGGGCACTGATGGGCATACCGCTCGTACTCGTCGTCGCCACCGTTGCCTTCTTCCTCGTGCAGCTCACGCCTGGGTCCCCCGCCGCCGCGGTGCTGGGGACCCAGGCCACCCCCGAGGCGATCGCCCGGTTCGAGGAGGGGCTCGGGCTCGACCGACCCGTGCTCATGCAGTACGCCGAGTACATGGGCCAGCTGCTGACCCTCGATCTCGGGCAGTCGTGGCTGACGCGCGAGCCGGTCGGCGATATCCTCGCCTCCCGGCTGCCCGTCACCGTCACGCTCGCGGTCCTCTCAACCCTCGTTGCGATGCTTCTCGGCATCGCCATCGGCACCGCGGCGGCGGTGCGGGGTGGTGTTGTGGACCGTGTGCTGACCGCGGGCTCCGGCGTGGGTCTGGCGCTGCCGAACTTCTGGCTCGCATCCATCCTCGTGCTGTTCTTCAGCCTGACCCTCGGACTCGTGCCGGCGACCGGATATGTGCCGTTCGCCGCAGACCCGGCGCAGTGGGCGAACCATCTGATCCTGCCCGTCGCGACCCTCGCGGTCGCGATGATCGCCTCGTTCGCGAGGCAGACACGCACGAGCATGCTCGAACAGCTCAGCAGCGACTACGTGCGCACCCTCCGGGGCGTGGGCACCACTCCCATGAGCATCGTGTGGCGACACACGCTGCGAAACGCGGCGGCGCCCGTGCTCAACACCGCAGGGCTGCAGTTCGTCGGAGTGCTCGGCGGCGCGATCGTCATCGAGCAAGTCTTCGCCCTCCCGGGCCTGGGCCGCGCGATCGTGCAGTCCGCCTCGGCCCGAGACCTCCCGGTCCTGCTCGGCGCAGTCGTCGTCAGCGCGATCGTGGTTCTCATCGTCAACGTCCTCGTCGACATCGCCGTCGCCGCCCTGAACCCTCGGGTACGCCTCTCATGAGCACACATCTCGCCGACGGACAGACCGTCGATCTGCGCCCTATCCGCCGCCGCTCCGCGCTGCGCGAGTTCCTCCGGACGCCGTCCGCCCTGATCGCCCTGGGGTGGCTGCTGCTCGTCACGCTCACGAGCCTCGCCGCCATCTCACTCCCCCTCGTCGAGTGGGGCTGGATCCCCAACCCACTGTCACAGGATCTTGCCGACGCCGGCGCCCTGCCCTCGGCATCCCACTGGCTCGGCACCGACACCCTCGGCCGCGACGTGCTCTCCCGCCTGATATTCGCTGCAAGCGGCGCAATCACCGGTGTGCTGCTCTGCGTCGCCATCGCCACCGTCATCGGACTCAGCCTCGGCCTGGCGGCCGGGTATTACGGCGGCGCGGTGGACGCGGTCGCATCCACCGTCAGCGAGGTTCTGCAGACCCTGCCCGGCATCATCGTCATGCTGCTCGCGGTAGCAATCTTCGGCACCGACCTCGCGGTCGGCATGGCGACCCTCGGCATCCTGCTGAGCGCGGGCGTCTTCCGCATCGTGCGCTCGAGCACAGCGATCGTGTCGACGCAGCTGCACGTCGACGCCGCCCGCGTCTCGGGTATCCGCGATCTGCCGATCATCGCCCGGCACGTGCTGCCGAATGTGCTCCGCCCGACGATCGTGCAGGCATCGCTCACGGCGACCCTCGCCCTTCTGCTGCAGGCGGGTCTGAGCTTCCTCGGGCAGGGCCCGCCGCCGCCGGCGCCGCAGTGGGGCTCGATGGTGCGTGAGGCCTCCGAGGCCATCTACCGCTTCCCGTGGCTCATGGTTCCCACGGGCCTCGCGATCATTCTCACCGCTCTCGCGTTCAACGCCATCGGCGATGCACTCGTCGACACCACCTCGATCCGACCCCGCCGCCGCACCTCGCACCGTCGGGACGTGCCCGCCGGGCCTGCGAGTCCGGCCGATCGGGATCCGGTCGACGGCGCTGCCGTCGCCGTGGCGGATCTGACGATCGCCACCGACGAGGGACAACCTCTCGTGCATGGGGTGTCCTTCCGCGTCGACGACGGCCAGACCCTGGGGCTCGTGGGCGAATCCGGATCGGGCAAGACCCTCACCGCGCTCGCCGTCCTCGGACTGCTCCCCGACGGCGTGCGGGTCACCGGCGGCACAATCCGCGTGGGCGGACACGACGTGCGCGCGGCCTCCGCCGCGGGCCGCGCGGCGCTGCGCGGCACGACCATCGCCTACGTGTCGCAGGAACCCATGGTCGCGCTCGACCCCTCAAGCACGATTGAAGCGCTCCTGGTCGAACCCCTCCGCCGTCATCGACGAGTCGGACGGGCGGAAGCACGGCGCATCGCGGCCGAGTTGCTGTCGCAGGTCGGCATCCCCGACCCCAAGCCCGTCCTTCGGCGCTACCCGTTCCAGCTCTCCGGGGGCATGGCGCAGCGCGTCGCGATCGCGATCGCCCTCACCGGCCGGCCCCGGGTGCTCATCGCCGACGAGCCGACAACAGCCCTCGATGTGACTGTGCAGGCGGAGATCCTGGAGCTGCTGCGCGGCCTCACGACCGAACTCGGCATGGCCGTGCTCCTCGTGACGCACAACTTCGGCGTTGTCGCCGACCTCTGCGACTCCGTCGCGGTGATGCGCTCGGGTCGCGTCGTCGAACAGGGCGGCGTCCGCGATCTGTTCGCCGACCCGCAGGACGATTACACCCGCACGCTCCTTGCGGCGGTGCCGGATGCCTGGCCCGATCCCCCCGCGCGCACACGTCCGGCCGGGCCGCCGCTGCTGACGATCGAGGGCCTACGTGTCTCGTTCCGCCAGGGCGCGTTCCGAAAGCCATTCGAAGCGCTCCGGGGCGTCTCGCTCGACGTGCGGGCAGGAGAGACCGTGGGCCTTGTCGGTGAGTCCGGCTCGGGCAAGACGACAATCGGTCGCAGCATCCTCGGCCTCGCGCCGGTCTCGGGCGGTCGGGTCGTGTTCGACGGCGAGGACATCACCCATGCCACGGCTCGTCGCCGCCGGGAGTTGAGCACCGACATCCAGGTGGTCTTCCAAGACCCCTACAGTTCGCTCGACCCCCGCCTGACGATCGGGCAGATCCTTCAGGAGCCGCTGCAGGCGCACGGTGTGTACCGCGGCGCGGCCGCGCGCACGCGCATCGCCGAACTGCTCGACCGCGTGAAGCTCCCCTCCGATGCGATCGATCGCCGGCCCTCGGAGTTCAGCGGCGGGCAGCGCCAGCGGATCGCCATCGCCCGCGCCCTGGCGATGTCGCCGCGGCTCATCGTGTGCGACGAAGCCCTCTCCGCCCTGGATCTCTCGACGCAGGCCCGCGTGGTGGAGCTGCTGCGCGAGATCCAACGCGACACCGGCGTCGCGTACCTCTTCATCGGGCATGACCTCGCGGTCGTGCGCAACATCAGCGATCGCGTCGTGGTGCTCTATCGCGGGGAGGTCATGGAAGCGGGCGACCCCGAGTCCATCGGCACCTCGCCGCAGCATCCCTACACCCAGCGCCTTCTGCTGGCCGCTCCCGTCGCCGACCCCGTGAGCCAGAGCGAGCGCCGCGCGCTCTGGCTCGCTTCTCGAACCACCAACACCGAACCGAAAGGCTCAGCATGACCATCTCCATCACAGACCCGCAGACCGTCGCCGCAGCGCTCGTGGAGGGCCTGATCTCCCGCGATGTGGATGCCGTCCGCTCGCTGTTCGACGGCCCCGCGGATATCGACGACCCCGCGGCCGGGCGGCAGATCGACGGTGGGTTCGAGAAGCTTGTCCGCGAGTGGGCGCCCGCGACGATCACCGGCGTGACGTCATGGAAGGTGACGCACTCCACCACCGGCGCGAACGGGCGCTTCAACGGCACTGAGATCTCACTCGTCCTGAACAAGGACGGTGCAGAGAAGCCTCTCGACATCGTCGTGATCAGCGAGTTCAACGAGCGCGGCGGCCTCGTGCGCAACCGCCTCTACTACCGGCTCGCGCGGGTCACCGGCGAACAGCACGTGCGCACCCGCATCCTCGGTGAGGAGCCGATCAACCTCGAGCCGTTCAACCCCGTGCTCGCCGAGTACCAGAAGCAGCTGCGAGCCGGCGACCCCGACGGGCAGGCCGACACGTTCAGCCCCGACGGCATCTTCAACGGCCACGGCGAGTCGCAGGACCTGCGCGACGGGCTCGGCATGGGCGTGTACGTAGGACGCGAGAACATCCGGGCCGTGCTCAAGCAGATGTTCGAGGTTGGCGACGAAGAGGCGGGCTTCGAAAGCGACGATGACCAGCACGCGGGTGCGATCATCGAGAAGCTGAACGCGTTCACCGACGGCACGACGACGATCCTGGAGTTCAACATCATTCACGCCAACCACCCCGTCAACCGCACCTCCGCGGGCGTGGCCGCCTACGAGCTCGGCGCCGACGGCCTGATCAAGGAAGCGCGGGTCTATGACGAAGCCTGGTGATCGGGCACAACCGGCGAACGGGGCGGCGGACACCATCCGCCGCCCCGTCACCAACTCGCGCGGCCAGGTCACCCGGGATCAGATCCTCGACGTCGCGAAGGTTCACTTCGGCCGCGGCGGCTTCCGCGGAGTATCGACCGCCGCGATCGCCGCGGAGGCCGGAGTCACCGATCCCGGCCTCTTGCACCACTTCCGGTCCAAAGCCGGTCTCCTGATGGCGCTGCTCGAGAGCCGCTTCGGGCGCGATGACGAGATTCTGCTGGTCGACTCCAGCGAGCGCGGCACCGAGCTGCTCACGCGTCTGGGCGACCTCGTCGAGGAGAACGAGGGGCAGCGCGACGACGTCCGTCTCTTCTCGGTGCTGCTGGCGGAAAGCGTCGCGGAGGACCACCCGAGTCACGAGTACTTCTCTCAACGCTTCCGGCACGCGCGCGAGTTGCTGCACGACCATCTCGAGGCCGCACAGCGGCGAGGCGTCATCAAGCCGTCGGTCGACACGCGGGGGCTGGCGACCGCCCTCCTCGCACTCATGGATGGGCTGCAGTACCAGTGGCTCATCGACGAGAGCGTCGACATGGCGGGAAGCTTTCGCGCCGTGACGACCCTGCTGGGAGAGGCCATGGTGACGGATCCGTCCACCGAGGCGCAATCGTCGCAGGGCGATGTCGGAGGCCCCGCGTAGAGTTTCGAACATGAATTCGAAGCTTGGCGGTGGCAGGCGCGACGACGAGGTCGACGCCGTCGCAGCCGAGCTCGCGGCGGAGTACGCGGCGGCGGTGGCAGCCATCGCGGCGGCAGAAGCTCGAGCGATGGCGGTGCTGGCACGTGCGCAGACGGTGGGGCTGGAGCGGATGGCGGAGATCCCCCGCACCGCGGGCCGGGAGGTCGACCTGCCGCTGCGGGCACTCGCCGCCGAGCTCGGGGCGCATGCCCGACAGCCCGACCGCTCGGTGCAGCGGCGGATGGATGACGCCCACACGGTTATCACCCGGTTCGCGGCCACGTGGGAGGCATTGGCCGCAGGGCGGGTATCGGTCGGCCATGTGAGGGCGATCGTGGAGCACGGGGTGAAGCTCACCGACCCCGAGATCCGGGCCGCGTTCGAGGGCGAAGCGCTCGAGCGGGCGGCGTCGACCACGCCCGGACGACTCGGCCCGCAGCTCGCGCGACTGGTCGAGCAGGTGCAACCCACCACCTTTGCGCAACGGCACCAAGCCGCACGGGAGGGTCGGGGCGTGTGGGTGCGCGACGTCGCCGACGGGATGACCGAGCTGTTGCTGCGCGGCCCGGCCGTACCAGTGCACGGCATCCACGCCATGATCAGCCAGATCGCCCGCGAGGTCCTCAACAACGGCAACACGAACGCCGAAGCCATGGATGCCGCCGACTCCCGTACGATGGATCAGGTGCGCGCCGACGCGCTCACCGAAATCGTCCTCACCCACCGCATCGACGCGGAGACCGGTGACGGACTCGGCGACGGACACGGCGGACTCGCATCCATCCGCGCGACCGTCAACGTCACCGTCCCCGCCCTCGCACTGGCCGGAGTCACCGACGACCCCGCCGAACTCGTCGGCCGCACACCCATCGACCTCGACACCGCCCGACTCCTCGCCGTGACCGCCCCGGGATGGGAGCGGGTTCTCGCCGACCCCATCACCGGAGGCGTCCTCGCCGTCGACCGATACACCAGAACAGCTGACCTGACCCGATATCTTCGGGTCCGAGATCCGCACTGCAGATTCCCCGGATGCCGCATGCCCACCCACCGGTGCGACATCGACCACGGCCACGACTACGCCCTCGGCGGGCACACCGACCACCGAAATCTCGCCGCGCTCTGCCGACGACATCACACCCTCAAGGGCGAAACACCCTGGCAGGTGACGCATCACCCCGGCGGGGTCATCGAATGGACCTCCCCCGGCGGAGTCAGCTACACCGACACCCCACCACCGGTCACCGTCGGCTTCGTACCCGACCTCGACGACGCCCCCTTCTGAGTGGACGCAGCGCGCGCGTCCATGCGGGCGCGCAGGGGGGGCAACCCCGGCCGAGAGGTCGGCGACCGTCAATGGGGCTGCAGCACTGCCCAGGCGATCAGGCTGTCGATGCGGCGGATGTCGGCGCCCTTCGTGATCTTCACCTTGATGTGACCCGCGCGCGTCCACAGCTCCACCTCCGCGTCGCGATCCAGGAACCCGCCCGCGTTCTCGGTCGACCACATGTTGATCGCCGAATAGGGAAGTGAGTAGATCTCGACCTTCTTGCCCGTGATTCCCTGAGCGTCGCGGACGATCAGGCGCTTCGTCGTGAACGTAGCCGAATCCCGAAACGTCTTGAATGACGCGACCGGCTGCTCACCCTCGACGAGGAGGCTGCGAACATCGTCGGGAACCGGGATTTCTTGCTGGAGGGTCCAGGAGAGGATGGCAGATGTCTCGATGGGCATGGTCCCAGGCTAACTACGCCACCCGCGCGAGGGGTGCTCTGTCAGGCGCTCGAGCAGCGTCCGGCCGCCCGGCCAGAGCGGCTCGGGCCACGCGGGCGGGGTGAACCAGGCGAAGTCGAGCGCCTCATTCTGCGCGACGATGGCCGCGGCATCCGGCAGCTCGATCGTGAAGGAGAGGCCGATCGAGTGCTTTCGGGCGTCGAGTCCTGTCGCCGGGGATTCCGGTCGCACTTCCTCGGGGAACCATTGATACACGTAGTCGGGTTGCGGGTCGGCGTCGAGCACCGGCTCGACGCCGAGGGTGTCGAGGCAGTGGCGGCGGAGGGCCGCCGCGAGCGTCTCGCCGTAGAGCACCCGCCCTCCCAGGTGGCACCACACGCGGCCGTAGGGCGAGTCACGGAGGATGAGACCCACCTGCTGCGCTCCATCCGGCGCGGTGCGCACGGCGACGAAGTCGACGCACGCGAGCGGGATCGAGCGTTCGATCTGGGCGTAGAGATCATCGGGGAGGAAGGTCACGGGTCGATTCTGCCCGGTCGGCGAACGCGGGGTCGCCTAGGGTGAAACGGTGACCTCAGCCTCGCTCGCCCGCCGACGTTCCGCGGGCCGGGCGTTCGCGATCGCCACCGGGGTCGTCCTCGTCGCAGCGGTCGCTGTGCTCTCCTGGGTGGGCGTACGCGCCCTTCTCGCTCAGCAACACCTCTCGTCGGCGCAGTCGATCGCGGGCGAGGTGCAGTCGACGCTCACCACCGATCCTGCGGCCATGGCGACGGCGGCGGCAGCGCTCGCAGACGAGACGGCCGCCGCGCGCGACCTCACCTCCGACCCCGTGTGGAAGCTCGTCGAGGGCGTGCCCTGGATCGGCCCGCAGCTGAGCGCCGTGTCGACGGTCGCGGCGTCCATCGACGCGCTCGTGCGCAGTGGGCTGGACCCGCTGCTCGACGTCGCCGCGGGACTGGACGTGAGCGCCTTCGCGCCGCGCGACGGCGCCATCGACCTCGCGCCGCTGATCGCCATGCAGCAGCCGGCGGCGACGGCCGCATCGGCGGCGGCACAGTCCGCGGCCTCGCTCGACGACCTCGACACCGCGGGCCTCGTAGGCGCCGTGCGGCAGCCGCTCGCCGAGGCATCCGAGCTCATGCGCACGGTCGCGACGGCGACGGAGGCCCTCGCCCGGGCGACGCAGCTGGTGCCGCCGATGCTCGGGGCGAACGGCTCCCGCAACTACCTCGTGCTGTTCCAGAACAACGCCGAGTGGCGTTCGCTGGGCGGCATCCCGGGCGCCGTCATCCTCGTGAACACCGACGGCGGACGCATCAGCCTGGCTGACTCGTCCGATGCCACCGCACTGTCGCGCTTCGGCAACGGGGAGCCCATCGCGACGCTCGCGAGCGAAGTGCAGGGCATCTACGGGCTCGACCCCGTGCGCTTCATGCACAACACGACGCTCGTGCCCGACTTCGCACTGTCGGGCGAGCTTTCGCGGGCATTCTGGGAGCGCGCAACGGGCACCGCGGTCGACGGAGTGATCGCGATCGATCCCGTCGCGCTGTCGTACCTGCTTCGAGCGACGGGGCCTGTGACCCTGCCGTCGGGCGACGTGCTCACGAGCGATAACGCCGTCCCGCTTCTGCTGAACGAGGTGTACTTCCGCTACTCCGAACCGGCCGAGCAGGACGCGTTCTTCGCCTCCGCAGCTGCGGCGGTGTTCGGCGCCCTCACGTCGGGCGAGGCGTCACCGACGGCGCTGATCGAGGCCCTCGTGCAGGCGGGCTCGGAAGACCGGCTGCTCATCTGGAGCGAGCGCGACAAGGAGCAGGCGGTGCTCGAGGGCACGACCCTGGTGGGCGCCCTGCCCGTCACCGACCTCGATGCGACGCGATTCGGGGTGTTCGTCAACGACGGCACCGGATCGAAGATGGACTACTACGCGCGCCTGGAGACCTCGCTCGGCTGGTGCGAGTCGGCGCCCGACGGCACCACACGGGCGGGGCTGTCGGTGACGGTCCGCAGCGAGGCGCCGGCGGATGCCGCGACATCCTTGCCCGGATACATCACCGGGTCCGGCAACTTTGCACCCGAGGGCCTTATCCGCACGGTGGCATACATCTACATGCCGCAGGGCTCGACGGTGCTGGGGGATGCCGCCACCGCCGGCACGCTCGGACCGGGCACGCACGACGGGCGCCAGGTGGTGTCGTGGACCAGCGATCTGTGGCCGGGTGAGTCGGCCACCTACGAGGTCGTGGTGCAGACGCCCTACACCGACCTGCTCGAGCTGGTGCGCACGCCGACGCTGTTCGGCACGGAAGACGCCGACCTGGCCGCGACCTGCGGCGTGGCGCCGTAGAGCCGACCGGGCCGGCAGCGGGGCGTGCGCCGGCTCAGAACCAGACGAAGGGGACGAAGCTGTTCAGCACCGTCGCCGCCAGGGCGATCGTCACCCCGAAGCCGATGAGCATCCACTGCGTGCGCCGGCCCCTCACCACGGCCGCGACACCGAGGAGGAAGAGGCTGACCGCCATGAGCACGGTGCTCAACTGCAGGCGGTCGCCGTACGTGTTGTAGCGCTCGGCGTCGGCGAAGAAGGCGTCGCTGCGCTCGTCCTCGACCGACCACATCGAGAAGCGGGCACCAAGGTACTCCTCGGAGTCGAACGGGCTCACGTAGTCGCCGCCCTCGGCGTTCTGCTCGTCCGACCAGATGATCGCGGCATCGAGAGCCTCGTCGACCGCGACGAAGTGCAGCATGTCGAACTTCGCCTCGGCCGAGGCCGCCAGAGTGGGGTCGGCGCTGTCCATGTCGATGCTCAGCTCGGTCAGCCGCGACCACGTCTCGGTGTCGCGGATGTAGGTCTGGTTCGCTTCGAGATAGAGCGACTCCGCCTCGGTCTGCGAGTTCTGCGCCTGCGAGTACGCCGAGGCCGACAATCCGTCATACAGCGCCGCCTGGAACGACGTGTACGCCGTCGCGACCGACACGATGCCGAGGAGCACGACGACGAGCAGCTCGAGATCGCCGAAGAACGACGACAGCCGGCGCGGCTGCGCCTCCTCCGCTGCGGGCTGCGTCGCCGGCGCCGATTCGGGTGAGATTGCGGGACGGGTCAGTTCGGTCACGGACGCTCCTGGGGGTCATTCTCTGCGCACGCACTCGGGGCGCCGAGCCAGAATATAGCTCGGCGCCCCGCCGCCTCGTTCACGCTCGCGGTCGCCTCCGCTCGCGAAGAACGGCGGCCCGCGCTGCGCGGCTTAGGCTGCGTCCTCCGGGTCGATCGTGACGATCACCGACTTCGATCGGGTGAAGGATTCCAGCGCCTCGGGTCCGCTCTCGCGACCCCAGCCCGACGCCTTCACACCCCCGAAGGGGACGGCCGGATCGAGCATCGCCCACCCGTTGACCCAGATGATTCCGGCCTCGAGCCTGTTGGCCACGCGGTGCGCCCGGCTGATGCTGCCCGTCTGCACGCCCGCCGCCAGGCCGTAGGCGGTGCTGTTCGCGAGGCGGATCGCCTCCTCCTCGGTGTCGAACGGCTGAACCGTCAGCACCGGGCCGAAGACCTCCTCCTTCACGGCGACGGCATCGTTGTCGAGCCCCGCGATGACGGTCGGCGCGTAGTAGAAGCCGCCGTCGAGCTCGACCCGATGACCGCCGGTGACGACGGTGCCGCCGGCGGCCACGGCATCCTGCACCATCTGCTCGATCCGCTCGAGCTGCACACGGCTCGCCACCGGACCGATCACGGTGCCGGGGTCGCTGGGGCGCCCGAGCGGCACCCCGCCCACCGCGTTGCCGAGGATGCCGACCACCGTCTCGTACAGCGGCCGCTCCACCAGCAGCCGCGGCCCCGCCATGCAGAACTGGCCCGTGTTGAACACGAAGGCGTTGATGACCGCCCCGATCGCCTTGTCGAGATCCGCGTCGGCGAAGACGATGTTCGCCGCATTGCCCCCGAGCTCGGCCGCGACCGGCTTGAGGTGCTCGCCGGCGGTGCGCGCGACGATGCGACCGACCGCGGTCGAGCCGGTGAACGCGACCATGTCGACGTCGGGGTGGCGCACGAGGGCGTCGCCGAGTTCGGGCCCCGGGCCGATCACGAGGTTGTAGACGCCCGCGGGCACGCCGGCCTCACGAAGGATGTCGGCCATCAGCAGTGCGCTGAGGGGCGTCTGCGGTGCGGGCTTGTGCACCACCGTGTTTCCCGCGGCGAGCGCGGGAGCCAGCTTCGAGCTCGAGAGGATGAGGGGGAAGTTAAAGGGGCTGATCGCCGCGACCACACCGCGGGGCTCACGGCGCGTGAACGCGAACGCGGGCAGCGGTGTCTCGCGCACGGCACCGTCGAGATGCTGAGCGAGGCTCGCGAAGTACTCGAACTGGTCCGCCGCGGTCGGCACGTCGATCATCCGCGTGAACATGATCGGCTTGCCGACATCCAGGCTCTCGGCCTGCGCGAGCTCCTCGGAGCGCTCGCGGATGAGCGCCGCGACCCGCAGGAGCACGCGAGAGCGCTCACGGCCCGAGATCCGCGACCAACCGCCGTCGTCGAACGCCTGCCGGGCCGCCGTGACCGCTGCGTCGACGTCGGCGACCGTCGCCCCGGCCACCTCGCCGATGACCTCACCCGTCGCCGGATCCGTGACGTCCATCCGCTCGCCCGCCGCGGGCTGCTGCCACTCGCCGCCGATCAGCAGCTCGGTGCGGATCGCGGTGGTTTCGGGCGCTGTCGACGTCTCTGTCATGTCGTCTCCTCTTCGAGAGTCCGGTCGGGTGTGGGACCGATGGTGCGGCCCCGCGACGCGGGGAGCAAGCGGCGATTCGCATTTCGGACACCAACCGCTCCGGCCTCCTTGTGGGGGTCGCCGCATCCGGAGATACTTGAAGACGTCAACAATGGAGTTTGTCTGTGAATGAGTTCGGCGCGGTCAGTGTGCACACCCGGTCGGTCGACGACGCCGTCGCGATCGGCGCCGGGGTCTACCATCCGCACGTCCTCCGCCTGCGTGACCGCGGCGAGGGATTCGGCATGCATCTGCGCGCCTCGACGATCGGACCGATCGTCATCGGCGCGCTCGAGTACCGCACTCCCGTGAGCATCCGCGCGGCCGAGTTCCTCGACTCGTACCAGGTGAACCTCCCCCTCTACGGGGATGTGCTGATGAGCTACGCAGGCCGCGAGCACCGCGCCACGACGCGTCAGGCTGTCGTGCACGGGCCGGCCGCCCCCTCGCGCGTCGACGGCTGGAGGACGCCGGCGAGGCTTCTCGCGGTGAAGGTGCAGAGCGCGCATCTGGAGAACGCGCTCGCGTCGATCCTGGGCCACGGCATCCAGCGGCCGATCGGCTTTCACGGGGCCGTGGACGTCACGAGCGCGGCGGGCAGGGAATGGGCGGCTCTCGCGCGGCGGCTCGACTGGTGGGCCCGCTTTCGGGAGGAGGACGATCCGCTCGTCGGTCCGACCCTGACCGACGCGGTGGTGAGAGGCCTGCTCCGCGCGGGGCGGCACGAGTACACGAGCGAGCTGGATGACGCGCTCGCGTCCGACCCCGACGCCTCCGTGCACCGAGTGCTCTCGCTGATGCACCGGCGCGCGGCATCCGGCGCGTCCATCGGTGACATCGCCGAGGAGGCTGGGGTCGGCCTGCGAACGCTCGAGAAGCGCTTTCAGAGCCGCTGGGCGCACACGCCGTCGGGCATGCTCCGCGACATCCGTCTGGCTTACGCGCGGCGCAACCTGCGGCATCCGGAGTCTGCCGAACTGCTCGTGTCAGACGTCGCCGCCCGGTGGGGACTCCCCCACCCCGGGCGCTTCGCCGCCCGCTACGCGGAGCGGTTCGGCGAGTCTCCCTCGACCACGCTGTTTCGGGCCGCAGGGGCGAGGGGGCGCGAGGCGAGCGCGATCGCCGTCGGAGCCTGACCGGTCGCCTTGGCCGTGGCTACCTCGCCCCCGCAGTCGCGCAGGTCGACGCCGAAGGCACGCCGATACTGGCGCACAAGGCCCTGCTGCGTGAATCCCCATCGGGCTGCGACGTCGCCGAGAGTGAACTCGTCGGGCTCCCACCGGGAGATGTCACGTCGCGCAGCCCCCAATCGGATGCGCCGGATGCACGCGCGCGGGCTCTCGGGCGGCGAGGCGTGCTGCATGAATATCTGCCCCAGCCTTACGGACGACACTCCCGCTGCGGCGGCGACGTCTTCGACCGTGATGGGAAGCGCGGCGTTCTCCTCGATGAAGGCGATCGCCGCGCGGTATGCGACCGCCGCCCCGCGCGAGGTGACGGAGCGGCGCGGCGTCGTGCGTTCGAACCGGAAGATCCCCAGCGTCGCCACCGCGAGCTGTCGATAGGCGGAGGCGCGGAGCAGATCGTTGTGGACGATCTCGTCCCGCTGGCTCGCGATCGAGCGCAGAAGCGGCGACCACCGCTCGCCACGCCGTCGGGAGATCGGACGAGAACCATCGAACCCGAGGTGGAGGTGGGGATTGTCGAACGCACGCCTGGCCAGGCGCTCCAGCTCTCGGGGGTCGAAGCGAACGACGCTCACCTGAGCCCGGTCGACGTACACACCCAGCGGGACGTTCGGATGGAACAAAACCGGGCCCTGCCCCAGGTTGCCCCGATCCTCATCGACCTGCCAGCGATAACGATCCGGCCCCACGACGACGGTGAACCCGTCGACGATGCCGTTGATCGCGAGATCGCCCCCGAGCAAGAGGGTGCCGAGGGAGAAACAGCGGTCGCCGGACACAGAGACGCCGTAGTCCACAGCCCCGCGGACACTCAGTCGCCCATAGCTCTGACGGAGGTGCTCCACGGCAGCCTCGGTGTCGTGCGTCCTGAAATCGAACTCGATCTTGCCATCCATATGGCTCACCCCCTGAGGAAGCAGGATGTGCTCATTCTCTCGCACGCGGCTCTCGGAATGTTGCCGGGTGGACTCGCCACGTCATCTGCGCCGGGGCGCGGGCGTGGGGAAGGCCGGCGCGTGGGGAGGGTGGGCGCGTCAGGCCGTCGGGGCGCTCCCGACGTTGCCTTCGGAGTCGACGACGGGCGTTTGGCCCGCGGTGCCGTGGCGCTCGTCAGTGTCGTCCGGTTCGCCGGCATCCGTCGTGTCGGGCTCTGGACCGGGCTCGATGGGCGGGTTGTCTCTATCCATGCCGCCCAGCCCACGCGAACCTCGCCGCTGACGCAAACGGGTTGACGGGGGCCCGACGCGCCGCAAGGAGGACCGCTGAGCGCCGCGCTGCGATCGGGGGCTGCCGCGGGCCGAAACGGCCCCTTGCCACCGGCAGAGGGGCAGCGTCAGGAGACGGCGAGAGGGCAGAGGAAAGATGAGAGAGATCTCATGCACATTCTCTGCGAGAGGACGATTTCGGGGCGGAATCCGGGTGGCGATGTCGGAGGCTGGTTCTATAGTTTCGAACATGCATTCGAGCCCGGTGTCGGCGTCCACCCCGTGGGGCGACGACGTGGATGTCGCGGCGCGGGAGCTCGCTGAACGCTACGTCGCGGCCCGACGCGCGGAAGCGATGGCTCAGGCCGCGGTGGCACGGGTGCTGGCGGAAGCGGCGGAACTGGCGGCGTCGCGGGTGGCGGCGCTGCCCCGAGCGTCGGCGAAGGACGCCGAACTTCCGGTGCGGGCGGTAGCGGCGGAGCTGGCCGTCGCGGCGCGGGAGCCCGACGGGGCCGTGCAACGACAGATGGGCGAAGCGGCCGTGGTGGTGCGGGAGTTCCCGGCGGCGATGACCGCGTGGGGCGAGGGACGGATCGGGGCCCGGCACGTAAGGGTGATCACCGAACTCGGAACACCGGTGGCAGACCCGGTCGCGCGGGCGGCGTTCGAGACGGAAGCCGTCCGACAGGCCGAATCGACCACTCCCCGGCGGTTACGGGCGGCCCTGGCCCCGGTGGCGGAGGAGTTGCAACCCGGGTCGCTGACAGAGCGGCACCGGGCCGCCCGGGAACGGCGGGGCGTGTGGACGACCATGCTCGAAGACGGCATGGGATCGCTCACGATCGTGCAGCCGGCGGTGCTCATCGACGGGATCCACGACCGGCTCACCCAACAAGCCCGGGCGGTGAAGAACCTCGACCCCACCGACACCCGCACCCTCGATCAGATCCGGGCGGACCTCGCCGCCGACATGCTCCTCACCTCCACCCCCAATGTGGAGACCGGGGAAGGACTGGCCGACGGGTACGGCGGGTTGGGGGCGATCACCGCGATCGTCAACGTCACCGTCCCCGCCCTCACCCTCGCCGGCGTCACCGCCGAACCCGGACAACTCGTCGGGAAAACACCCATCGACGCCGACACCGCCCGGGAACTAGCCGCACAGGCACCCGGATGGGACCGCATCCTCACCGACCCCATCACCGGAAGCATCCTCGCCGTCGACCGATACACCCCCTCCGCGGAAATGAAACGATACCTCCGCGCACGCGACCGGCACTGCCGCTTCCCCGGCTGCCGCAGGCCCGCACACCGATGCGACCTCGACCATTCGATCGACTACGCCCACGGCGGGAAAACCCACACCGGAAACCTCGCCCACCTGTGCCGAAGACACCACACCCTCAAAGGCGAAACAGCCTGGAAAGTCACCCAACACGGCGGCGGCGTCCTGCAATGGACCTCACCGGGGGGACTCACCTACACCGACCAACCACCCACACCACCACGCGTACGATTCACCCCCGACGATGAATACGCGAACGCCGACGGCGAACCACCACCGTTCTGACCGATGTGCGCGGCGCTTGTCCTGGCTTCGGCGCCTGCGGTAGGAAGGACGAGCACGACAGCTACGCGCCCGACAGGGCGCGCTGGGGTAGCGGCGTGAGAACGAGGGAACGGGGGACTCTCCCGCCCATTCGCCGTCGCCCGCCAGGAGCCACCCCGGGGAGACGACGGTGACACCACGCCCACGCAGCGCGCTTCACGAGCCCATCCGATGAGCATTCGCAGGGTCTTCGTCACGGCGGCTCTCGCCGTTGCCATGTGGGCGGGCGCGACGAGCGCGACTCACGGGCTCGCCGAGGAGTCCGCGGCATCCGGATCGGCGATCCCGGTCACAACAGCGGCACCGGTGACATGCGATGACCTGATCGAGCAGACACTCCGGGCAGAACTCGCCTCGTCGGGGTACCGCGAAGCCGAGACCGTCGGCACCGGCGACGAGCCGACCATGCACGACGACGCCACCTCGTGGACCGTGTGGTCGGAGATCTTCGACGGGCGGGGGCTGACCTGCTGGTGGCTGCGCGACACCGACCCCGACGCGGTGGCGGTCGGGTACGCGATCGTCTCCGACCAGGACACGCTCCGAGAACGGCTTCTGGCGAACGGCTACGCGCGCTCGGATTCGGCGGACGGGCCCGTCTACACGCTGATCGCAGAACCGGACGACACGGTCGTCCTCTCCTTTCCCGCACGCGAGGTGCTGCTGGGCGACGGGGTCATGATGGCGTCCCGCGGCCTCACCTCCAGCGCCCTCGCGGTCATCCGCGCACGCATCCTCCCCATGCTCGATCTGCCGGATCCGGACGAGGAGGAGCCTGACGAGAACGCGGCGATCGACACACCGACCGAGAATGTCGCGATCGACGAGGGCACACCGATCGCGGCCCCCACCGATCTCCGGGACGGGCCGGCCGCGCCCTCGACTCTCAGCGAACTGCGCACTCCGAGCCAGGTCTCGCTCGACCCCCTCACCCTCGGATGCACGCTGGGACTCACGCTCGTGTTCGCGGCGATCCTCGCGTTCCCCGGCAGGCTGATGGAGACGGCGATCAGCGAGAACTACGACCGTGTCTCGCGGCTGTGGGCGCCGCTCGCAGCCGTCGGCCGCCGAATCGGCCAACCCGTCGCACGGGCTACCCGCGCGGCGAGCGCACGACTGCCTCGAGCGGCACCGCTCGCCCTGGGCGTGCTCGCCGCGGCGGTCATCGCCGGCTTCGTCGACCCGACGTTCGGCTGGAACGCGGGATCCGTGCGGATGGTCGCCTCGAACATCGTCGCGTTCGGCGTCGAGGCGGTCGCCGGCGCCGCGCTCGTGGCGGGCGTCGCACGGCGGTGGGCGATCAGCCCGACCGCTCGAGTCGGGCTCGTCGCGGGATCCCTCGGCATCCTCCTCGCCTCCGTGCTGCTGTCGCGCCTCACCGGCTTCGCGCCGGGCGTCGTCTTCGGCCTCATCATCGCGGCCGCCCTGCCCGCCGCGTTGAGCACGCGGGACGGGCTGCGCCTCGCGGTCGTCGAGATCGCCTACGTCGCCGGCGCGGGCATGTCGGCGTGGTTCCTCTACGGCGTTCTCGCCGAACCTCTCACCCGCTCCGGCGGCATCCTCGATCGATTCGCCGTCGAAGCGCTCGCGGGCATCACCGTGCTCGGGATCTCCGCGCTGCCCATCATGCTGCTGCCTCTGGGGGGACTCGCGGGGTCGGCGATCTTCTCCGCCAGCCGCGGCATGTGGATCATCGTCTACGCCGCGGGGGCGTCGCTGTTCATGGTCGTCCTGCTGCCGTTCCCGGGCAGCTGGGAGGAGACCTCCGCCCCGTTCTGGGTCTGGACGTCGCTCTTCGCCGCGTACGCCGTCGTCGCAGTAGCGATCTGGGCGGTGCTGACGAAGACCCGGCGCGACACCGGCGACCGGGTTCGCGCGCACGACGAGCGCGAACCGGCGCGCTGACCGCGGGCGTCAGCGCACGTGGATGGCGGCCGGCTGCAGCGTCACCGCGAACTCCCGGGTCTCGCCGATCTCCTCGCCGTCGATCTCGAAGGCGCGGGGCTGGGGCAGGGTCACGCGGATCTTGCGCGCGCGGCCGTGCGTCACGGCATCCGTGCTGGTGGTCTCGTCCTTGCCGCGGATGAGGCGCCCGAGGCCGTTGTCCCACACCATCGTCTTGAGGGTGCCGAGCCACTCCCCCACGCCGTCGGCGCTGAGCAGCAGGTAGTCGAGCTCGCCGTCGGAGGGGTCGGCGTCCGGCAGGAGGGTGAGGCCGCCCTGCAGGGTGCCGCAGTTCGCAATCAGGAGGGTGTGGCCCTCTTCGTCGCGGCCGGGCAGATCGTCGGCGGTGAGGTGGAACGGCACGATCTCGCTCGCGGTGAGCGCCCGACCGAGCGACTCGACGTACGCCAGCCATCCGGCCTTCGCCTTCAGGTCCTCGTTCGTCTCGGCGATCATGTGCGCGTCGATGCCGAAGCCGATCATCACGACGAACGCGTGACGCTCGGAGCCCTTCTCCAGCTCGATGTCGACCCAGCCCACGTCGACCGGGATCGACGTGCCCTCGACGGCCCGTGCCACCGCCGCCGGCACGTCGTTGATCGGCAGACCGAGGTTGCGGGCGAGCAGGTTGCCCGTGCCGAGCGGCACGATGCCCAGCTCGACATCCGACGAGGCATCGGCGAGCGCCTCTGCCACGGCGCGAACGGTCCCGTCACCCCCGGCGGCGATGACGAGATCAGCACCGGCGGCGAGCGCGCGGCGGGTGGCGCCCTGGCCGGGATCCTCGACCGTGGTCTCGAACCACGACACCTCGGCTTCGGCGACGAGACCGGCGCCGTCCAGACCCTTCTCGAGGGTCTCCTTCTCGGTCTTCGACGGATTCCACACGATCGCGATGTGCGTGCTCATTCCCGGCCCCCCCTGGGTGGACGACCCACCCGTAGGTCTCCATCATGCCCGCCGCGGGGGCGGGTACGCCGCCGTGCCGCGGCACCCGTTTCCGGGAGAGCGCCCTCGGTCTGATAGGAAGGGGGGGAACTTCCGCCACCGGGGACGTGGCGGAGGACATCCCTCACCCAAGGAGCTTTCATGCGCCTCTCCGTGATCGGCTGTGGATACCTGGGGGCAGTCCACGCCGCAGCCATGGCATCGATCGGCCACGAGGTCGTCGGCATCGACGTCGACCAGCGCAAGGTCGACGCGCTCTCGGCCGGCAGGGCGCCCTTCTTCGAACCGGGCCTGCAGGAGATCCTCGAGGCGGGGATCGCGTCGGGGCGGCTGTCGTTCACGACCGACATGGCCGCGGTATCCGGCGCCGCCGTGCACTTCATCGGCGTCGGCACCCCTCAGCAGAAGGACGGCTACGCGGCCGACCTCACCTACGTCAACGCGGCCGTCGACGCGCTCGTGCCCTACCTGAGCGAGGGCGACGTCGTGGCCGGCAAGTCCACGGTGCCCGTGGGCACCGCCGCGACGCTGACGCCGCGGGTCGAGGCCGCCGGTGCGACCCTCGTGTGGAACCCCGAGTTCCTGCGCGAGGGATGGGCCGTGCAGGACACCGTCGACCCCGACCGCCTGGTCGTGGGCGTGCCCGCGGGAGAGGCGGGCGAGCGTGCCGCCGACGTGCTGCGCGAGGTCTACCACCCCGCCGTGGCCAAGGAGACGCCGTTCATCGTCACCGACCTTCCGACGGCCGAGCTGGTGAAGGTCGCCGCCAACGCCTTCCTCGCGACGAAGATCTCGTTCATCAACGCGATGGCCGAGATCGCCGAGGCCACGGGCGCCGACGTCACCCAGCTCGCCGACGCGATCGGCCACGACGTGCGCATCGGGCGCCGCTTCCTCGGCGCCGGCATCGGCTTCGGCGGCGGCTGCCTCCCGAAGGACATCCGCGCCTTCTCGGCCCGCGCCGAAGAGCTCGGCCGCGGCGAGTCGGTCGCATTCCTGCGCGAGGTCGACGCGATCAACCTGCGCCGCCGCGAGCGCGCCGTGCAGCTGGTGATCGAGTCGCTCGGCGGCTCGGTGTTCAAGAAGAACATCACGGTGCTCGGCGCCGCGTTCAAGCCCCACAGCGACGACATCCGCGACTCCCCCGCCCTCGACGTGGCCGTGCGCCTGCGAGGCCTCGGTGCGTGGGTCACCGTGACCGACCCCGAGGCCCTCGAGAACGCCGAGCGCATCCACCCGCAGCTCTCCTACGAGAAGGACCGCGACGAGGCCCTCCGCGGAGCCGACCTCGTGCTCGTGGTCACGGAGTGGGACGAGTACCGCCGGCAGCTCTCCCCCAAGCACGCCGCGACGCTGACGGCGGGGCGCATCGTCGTCGACGGCCGCAACTGCCTCGACGCCGCCGCCTGGCGGGACGCCGGCTGGGAGTACCACGGGATGGGACGCCCCTGACGGCGTCCGCGGGTCACGGCCGAGAGGCCGAGCCGCGGGAACGCGCGATCGCCGTCGCGATGACGCGCCACCCCACGAGGAAGACCAGGAGCGTCAGGGTCGCGACGACGATGAACGCCGTCGCCGTGCCCTGACCGCTGAGCGCACGCAGCAGCATCCCGGCCACGACCGTCACGGCCCACACCCCGAGACCCGTGCGCACGGGAGCCACCGGACGCCGCCACGCGAGGGTGGCGAGCCAGCCCGCCCCGAGGCCCGCGAGGAAGGGCCACGCCGTCCCCAGCGCCCCCAGCGGAGTGAGGCCCTCGTCGTGGCTGGCGCGGCCGATCGCGGCGAAGGCGACGACGAGAACGGCGTCGGCGAGGAGGGCGAGCAGCCCCGTGCGGGGACGCGCCGAGCGGCGCGGGGTGGTGTCGGGCATCCCCTCGATTATGCGCGCTCCCTCTTGCCGGGGAGGATCAGCCGGGTAGCACGAGGGGAACGCCCAGCCACTCCGCGAGGTCGCGGATCTCGGCATCCACCATCTCGCGCTCGTCCTCGTCGAAGGGCACGAGCTCGTGCACGGCGGTGACGAGGAGCCGCTCCTTCTTCTTGTCGAGCTCGGCGTCGAGCAGCCCCAGGAACCTGTCGCCCACGAGGATGGGGTGCGCGAAATAGCCGTAGACGCGCTGCGCCTTCGGCTTGAACTGCTCGAGCACGTACGTGAACTCGAACAGCTCGGTGAGCCGGGGGCGGTCGAAGAGCATCCGGTCGTACGGATTGAGGATCGCCGCGCGGCCCCCGGGGTCGTCGTCGAGCGTCGCGATGGCTCCGGGGTCCACGCGCCAGCGCCACGCGCTGCCCTCCACCTCCGCGGGCTCCCCCGCCGTGCCGACGGGCGTCCAGGGCGAGCGCTCGCGGGCGAGACCGGCCGCCTGCAGCTGCCGCTCCTGGATGATCCGGTCCGCCTCCTCGGGCGTCGGGAGCGGCAGATCGCCGGGATATACCCGCTCGGGGATATCCCACACCCGCTGGCGCCCCGCCCGCGCGGTGATCGCCACCTCGCCGAGCAGGGCGAGCAGCTCCAGCATCCGCGGCACCTGATTGCTGCCGTACCAGCCGCTCTCGTCGTTGCGCTGAACGACGCTGGTGTCGGGGATGTCGGAGGCGCGGAGGGGCCCCTCCGCCGTGAGCCGGGCGAGGATGTCGCGGCGGAAGGCGTCGTTGGCGTCGAGGTACTCCCTCATCGCCGGCCGGAGCGTGCGGCTGCGCATGCGAGCGACCATCGGCGCGAGCAGGCTGCCGGCGTGGAACGCGCCGTCGAACTCGAAGACGGTGCGGTCGTCCTCGACCGCCTTGCGCAGCTGACCCGGCTCGAACGACCAGCCGATGCGCGTCCACGGGATGCTCTGCTCGGCCGGGGCGATCGTCGCCGTCGGGTCGATCTTGATGGACCCCAGCTGCTCGATGACCTCGACCACGTCACCGGGGCGATCGGCGTCGAGCAGCTGCGCACGCACGACGATGCGCCGGGCCTCGTCGCGGGTGAGCCGGTGCATGCGGCCGAGCGTACCCGGGAGCCCCGACCGTCAGTGGGCGGAGGGGCCGCCGCGCGCTCCCGGATCCACCGGCAGAAACACGAAAACCCGCGGAGATCCGCGGGTTTTCGATGCTTACTGTCTCAACACAGTGTGCGCCCGAAGGGACTCGAACCCCTAACCTTCTGATCCGTAGTCAGATGCTCTATCCATTGAGCTACGGGCGCTCGGTGCGTTCCCGCCGCAGAGATCCGCCGCGCACACCAGCGATCAGATTACCCCACAGCGTGCCGCCGCGCGAATCGAGGGCGGAGTGGATGCCGCGTCAGTCGTCGAGCTCGGCGGGGTCGATGCCGCGGGCGCGCGCCCTCTCGGCGAAACCCGCCTCCGCCGACGCCGCCCGGGCGCTCGCCCCGGCATCCGGCGCGGTGTCGCCGGCCGCGGCCGCCGCGTCGTTCTTCGCCAGCGCCCTGGCCCGCGTGCGCCGCTGGGAGGCGAGCCCCGCGAGGTCGACGAGACGCAGGGCCTGCATGCGCGCCTCGCGCATCGTGCCGTAGTCGGGTTCGAGGTCCGGGCGAGCGGCCTCCATGCGGAGGGTGCGGTCGATGTTGGCCGCGAGCTCGGCCCACGCGGCATCCCGCGAGGCCTCGACGAGCTGCCGCAGGGCCGCCTCGTCCTCCGCACGCGCGCGCAGGGCCTTCGCGATCTTCCTGCCCTGGCGCTGCCGCCGACGCAGGTTGCCGAGGTCGCGGCTGCCGTAGTCGTGGGTGCCGTTGGGGTCGGAGAAACGACGCCAGGCATCCTTCTTCTCCCGCCGCACGCGTTCCGCCTCGGCGTCGGATTCGTCGGCGAGCGCCAGCAGTGCCGCGCGCGCGTCGGGGAGGAACCGGTCGACGTCGTACCCCTCGCCGCCCGCGATGGTCTCCATGAGGATGCGGTTCTTCACGCTCAGCCGCGTCGCGGCGGCGGCGATGTAGATGCCCTCCTCGACGACGTCGGCGACGCGGGGGCGCTTCACGCGCGCGTTCGACTCCTCCGCGACCTCCGTCGCGTCGTGCGCACCCGCGGCGGCGTTCGGCACTACGTCACCCCCTCGCCATCGAGAGTAGCCGCCCCGGCGTTCGCGCGAGCTCCCGCCGGGAGGAGGAGCACGCGCCGGAGGATCAGACTCGGCGGAACCTCGAGACGATGTGGCACTCGAACGGGTCGCGCGCGGCGAGCCCGACCCGGTTCAAGTACGCGATCACGATGCCGTACGAGCGCCACAGGGTGGTCTCGGAGTAGGGCACGTCGAAGCTCACGCACGCCTCGCGCACGATCTCGCGCGCCTGCGCGAGGTGGGGGCGCGGCATGCTGGGGAACAGGTGGTGCTCGACCTGATAGTTCAGGCCCCCCATGAGCCACGTCGCCCACCAGCCGCCGGAGACGTTGCGCGACGTGCGCACCTGCTTGCTGAAGAAGTCGAGCTTCGCGTCGCGGTCGATGATGGGCATGCCCTTGTGGTTCGGCGCGAACGCGGCTCCCATGTAGACGCCGAAGACCGCCAGCTGCACGCCGAGGAAGGCGAACGCCATGCCGAGCGGGAGCATCCAGAACACCGCTGTGAACAGCACCGCGAACCGCAGGCCGATCATGCCCAGCTCCGACCAACGCCCCTTGACCCCGGGCGTCGTGACGAGGTGCTTGAGCCCCAGGAAGTGCAGGTTCAGGCCCTCGAGCGTGAGGAGCGGGAAGAAGAGGTACCCCTGGCGGCGCGTGATGAGACCGAGCAGGCCGGAGGCCTTCGCGGCATCCTCCTCGACGAAGGAGATCGTGTCGATCTCGATGTCGGGATCGCGGCTCACGCGGTTGGGGTTGGCGTGGTGGCGGGTGTGCTTGGAGCCCCACCACGAGTAGCTCATGCCCACGATGCCACTGCCGAGGAACTTCGCGAGGCGGTCGTTCGCCGGGCCCGAAGAGAGGATGGCCTTGTGGGCCGCCTCATGGGAGAGGAACGCGACCTGAGTGAGCAGGATGCCGAGGCCCGCGGCGATGAGCAGCTGGAACCAGCTGTCGCCGAGCAGGATGAACCCGGTCACGAGACCGCCGAAGGCGAGCACGAGCAGCGAGCCGACGACCGTGTAGAACCACGGGGTGCGGCGCAGCAGCCCCGTCTCGCGCACGACCTGCGACACCTCGGTGTAGGCGCGGGTCAGGTGGGGGAAGGTCTCGGACGACGCGTAGGTCTGCCGGACCGGGCCCATGGTCGAGGAGAAATGAGAAGCGGCCTGGATGACGGTGGAGGAGATGAAGGCACCTGCTCGTCGGACGACCCGAACGGGTCTGGGCGAAGCCAAAGGCGGGCGCCGATCGCTGGGGCCCCACACTACGTGGCGGTGTATGCCGAAAGGGCGATGCACGGGGGATCCCCAGGTGACCGTCACCCGCCGCTCATCTTCGGCCCTGCTAAGGTTGCTCCGACGGCTCACCCGTCTGCGTCGTCGATACGCTTCCCGGCCCACCCGAGGCCGTGCATCTTCTCGAACGGCGAACCGATGCGCGATCCCGCGCCGTCGCCCACTCCGCGCCCGTGACCGGATCCGGTCCGCGCTCTCACCCGAAAGCATCTCCATGCCTACTTTCCTCGACCTCGGCGTGCCCGCACGCCTGGCCTCCGTCCTCGAAGCCGACGGCAAGACCGAGGCCTTCCCCATCCAGCGCGACACGCTGCCCGACTCCCTCGCCGGCCGCGACGTGCTCGGCCGGGGCCGCACGGGCAGCGGCAAGACGATCGCCTTCGCCCTCCCCCTCGTCGCCCGCCTGAGCGGTGCGAACGCGGCCACCCGCACGCCGATGCGCCCCCGCGGCCTGGTTCTCGCCCCCACCCGCGAGCTCGCGACGCAGATCGCGGCGACCGTGGCGCCCCTGGCCGCCGCGAGCGGACTGAAGGTCACGACGATCTTCGGCGGCGTGGGCCAGCGCCCGCAGGAGCAGGCCCTGCGCGCCGGCGTCGACATCGTCGTGGCGTGCCCCGGCCGCCTCGAAGACCTCATGAAGCAGGGCGTCATCCGCCTCGACCGCGTCGAGATCACGGTGCTGGACGAGGCCGACCACATGGCCGACCTCGGCTTCCTCCCGGGCGTCACCCGCATCATGGGCGCGACGCCGGCCGGCGGCCAGCGCATGCTCTTCAGCGCGACGCTCGACCGCGGCGTCGACGTGCTCGTGCGTCGCTTCCTCCAGAACGAGGTGCGCCACGAGGTCGACGAGTCCAGCGTCCCGCCCGCCGCGATGACGCACCGCGTCTTCGTCGTCGGCGACGGCGAGAAGGCCGAGCTCGTGCGTCACCTCGCCTCGGGCCGCGGCCGCCGCATCCTCTTCACCCGCACGAAGCACCAGGCCAAGAAGCTCGCCAAGCAGCTGACCGCCTCGGGCATCCCCGCGGTAGATCTGCACGGAAACCTCTCGCAGGGGGCGCGCGAGCGCAACCTGGCCGCCTTCGGGGCCGACGCGGATGCCGGGGGCGTGCGCGTGCTCGTCGCCACCGACGTCGCCGCGCGCGGAGTGCACGTCGACGGCGTCGAGCTGGTCGTGCACGTCGACCCGCCCGTCGAGCACAAGGCGTACCTGCACCGCTCGGGCCGCACGGCACGCGCCGGGGCTGAGGGAACCGTCGTCACGGTCACGCTCGAGGCCCAGCGCCGCGACGTGGGCGACCTGCTCCGCAAGGCGCAGATCCGCGCCGCACTCGAGCCCGTCACGGCACGGCATCCGGAGGTCGCAGCCCTCGTCGGCGACCCAGCCCCGCACGTGACTCCGGCGCCGGTCACGGCAACCACGTCGGGGGCCTCGAACGGCCGCGGCGGCGCCGGTCGTGGCGGAGCGAGCCGCGGCGGATCGGGCCGTGCCGGTTCGACCGCGCGCGGCACCGCGCGTCCCGCCGCCGCGCAGGGCGCCGGCCGTGGTGCCGGTCAGGACCACGGCCCCCGCTCGGGGGCCGGCGACCAGGCTCCCCGCTCCGGCGGACGCCGCCGGGGATCGCGCGGCGGGCGCGGCCGCTCCGCCGCCGCGCCGCGCTGACCCGCGGCATCCGGCGCCGCCTTATCAGAGCGACCTCGGGGCGACAAGCCCCCGGTGGCCGCGACCGGGTGGGGTACCGTCGATATCACGCGGGGGCGCGAGTCCCCGAGTCCAAAGCTCGGGCCGCAGCCGGGGGGCGCGGCCCGTCACCTGAGGAACCCCGGGGTCGACCACGGTCCCCCGGGGTTTTTCTTTGCGCCCCTGGACCTGGCCGCGACGAACCCCCGTCAGCGGTGGCGACGCACGACGTCGTCCGCGGCGTCGGTGAGATCGCCGAGCGCCCGCAGCAGCACCTCGCGGTGCTCGGGAGAGAGCGCGTCGACCACGGCGCGCTCGGCATCGACCGAGGCGAAGACGTGCGCGCGCACGGCGCTCGCGGCATCCACCCGCGCGCGCAGGATGAGGCTGCGCCGATCGCGGGGATTGGGCTCCCGCGCGACGACTCCCGCCGACTCGAGCCGGTCGATGAGCGCCGTCGTGGACGCGGTCGAGATGCCGAGCGCGAGCGCGACGTCACGGGGCGTCAGCGTCTGCTCCCGCCCCTCGGCATCCAGCAGCAGCCGCACGACGGCGAGGTCGTTCTGGCCGACGCCGAGGGTGTCGCTCACGGCGCGATCGGCCGCCACGGCCGCCGCACGGTACGCGGCCAGCGCCGCCCGGACCTGCCCCGTGTCGTCGTTCACGAGGCGCCCCCGCCTTCTTCGCCCGCCGCGATCGGTTCGCCTAGGATGCGAATGTGACGTCGAGCGAGACCACCAACTACTGGTACGGAGACACCGCGGGCGATCAGCGTGCCCGCGCCATCGCGGTTCTCGAGGCGTTCCGCCTGTACCGCGCCGCCGAGGTCGCGATGCGCCGTCGCACGCGCGAGTCGATGTCCATGGGCGAGAACGACCTTCTGGTGCTGCGCTACCTGCTGCGGGCGCAGAGGGAGAGCCGCTCGGTCTCGCCCGGCGAGCTCACCCGGTACCTGGCGGTGTCGACCGCGTCGATGACCGCGATCCTCGATCGGCTCGAGAAGTCCGGCCACATCAAGCGGATGCCCCACCCGAGCGACCGGCGCAGCCTGCTCGTCGTCGCGACGGTCGATTCCGATTCGGAGGTGCGGGCGACGCTCGGCGCGATGCACGACCGCATGCTCGATGCGGTCATCGATCTGAGCGCCGAGGAGAGCGCCGTCGTGGTCGATTGCCTCACGCGGCTGCAGGATGCGGTCGACCAGGTCCAGCCGGAGGAGGTTCGTCCGCGCACGCCCTGACCGGGCGGTGCCGGAAGACGGCACGCTCAAACGGCGGTGATGACGACGGCGGCGACGGCCAACGAGGCACTGAGCAGCCCCGTCGCGGCCGCGACCCGCTGTGCGGTGCGATGCCATGCGGGCTCCTGTTCGTTGCGCGGGCTGCGCGGGGGCGAGACGAGAGCGCGCTTGGCTTGCGCAAGCGAGTCGAAGCGTCCGACGACGTTGCCGGCTCCGTCGATCGCCACGTGCCCGATGGGTGCATGCTCGATGGATCCGACGTATTCGCCCGGGCGACTGCCCACGACGAGCCCGCGGTCGACCGTGACCCACGTCACCGGCGGGGCGGTGTCGGTGGTCGTCGTCGGCGGCGCGACAGTGTCGAACATGTTTACCTCCCCGGATGCTCCTTGACTAAGTTACTAGGGTAGCTATCTAAATCCAAAGCATTAGTCATCCGGACGCTCGGCTGCGAGACTCGAAGACATGACGAATGGACCGGCGAGCACACAGGTCGATTCGACCGACGGCCCGTCCGTCATCCGCATCAGCGAACAGGATGCCGTGGCCTACGCCGACCTCGTCGCGTGGCTGGCCGCCCGCTATCCCGACGTGTCGGTGTCCGTCATCGAGTCGATCACTCAGCGTGAGGCCGAGGCCTTCCTCGGCGGCCGCCACCTGGCCGTGCCGGCCGCGCTCCGCAGAGCGGTCATCGAGATCCTCTCCGACCGCCTCTGACCCGCGTCGCGGGCGCGCCGATCACACGCCGGTGAGCGCCCGCGCCTTCGCCTCGCGCCGCGCCCGGTGCAGGATCGGCTCCGTGTAGCCGCTGGGCTGCGCGGCGCCGTCGAACACCAGCTCGAGCGCGGCGGCGAACGCGACGCTCTCGCCGAGGTCCGGCCCGAGTGGCCGGTAGGACGGGTCGTCCGCGTTCTGCGCGTCGACGACGGCGGCCATGCGCTCGAGGCTCTCCCGCACCTGGTCGCCGCTGACGACGCCGTGGCAGAGCCAGTTGGCGAGCAGCTGGCTCGAGATGCGCAGCGTCGCGCGGTCCTCCATGAGGCCCACGTCGTCGAGGTCGGGGACCTTGGAGCATCCGATGCCCTGCTCGACCCACCGCACGACGTATCCCAGCAGCGACTGCACGTTCAGGTCCACCTCCCGCGCACGGGCCGCCTCGTCCCACTCGGCCGGGTCGCCCACGGGGATCGTCAGCAGACGATCGATGTCGGCGATGGGGCGCTCGGCGATCTCCCGTCGGCGGGCCGCGACATCCACGTCGTGGTAGTGCGTGGCGTGCAGCGTCGCGGCGGTCGGCGAGGGGACCCAGGCGGTGCTCGCGCCCGCCTGCGGGTGCGCCGCCTTCTCGCGCAGCATGTCGGCCATGCGGTCGGGCATCGCCCACATCCCCTTGCCGATCTGGCCGCGCCCGGGCAGCCCCGCGGCGAGCCCGACGTCGACGTTTCTGTCCTCGTAGGCGCGGATCCACTCCTGCGCCTTCATCTGCGTCTTGGGCACGACGGGTCCGGCGTGCATCGAGGTGTGGATCTCGTCGCCCGACCGGTCCAGGAACCCCGTGTTGATGAACACGACCCGGTCGGCCACCTCCGACAGCACCGCCTCCAGCGTCAGGCTCGTGCGGCGCTCCTCGTCCATGACGCCGATCTTGATCGAGCGCTCGGGCAGCCCCAGCACCTCCTCGACGCGCGCGAACATGTCGCGGGCGAGCGCCGCCTCGGCCGGGCCGTGCATCTTCGGCTTGACGATGTAGATCGACCCCTCGCGTCCGTTCGCGCGCTCGCCGCGGCGGCCCGGAAGGGCGCACAGGGCCGTCAGGAGCGCGTCGAGCAGACCCTCCCCGATCTCGTTGCCGTCCGCGTCGAGCACGGCGTCGGTCGTCATGAGGTGGCCCACGTTGCGCACGAACATGAGCGCGCGACCGGGCAGCACGACGCGTTCCCCCGCCGGCGAGGTGTACTCCCGGTCGGCGTTGAGCCGTCGGGTCACGGTGCGCCCGCGCTTCTCGAACGCGTCCTGCAGATCCCCGCGGTTCAGGCCCAGCCAGTTCCGGTACGCCGCGACCTTGTCGTCGGCGTCGACCGTGGCCACCGAATCCTCGAAGTCGACGATCGTGGTCAGCGCCGACTCGAGCACGACGTCCGCGACGCCCGCGGGGTCGGACGCACCCACGGCCCCCGACCGGTCGATGAGCAGCTCCACGTGCAGGCCGTGGTGGCGCAGCAGCACCGCCTGCGGGTCGGCCGGGTCGCCGGCGAAGCCGCGCAGCGCCCCGGCATCCTGCAACCCCGTCTCGG
Source organism: Microbacterium sp. NPDC078428 (assembly GCF_044542535.1). Taxonomy (NCBI): domain Bacteria; kingdom Bacillati; phylum Actinomycetota; class Actinomycetes; order Micrococcales; family Microbacteriaceae; genus Microbacterium; species Microbacterium sp. NPDC078428. The sequence goes on along the minus strand of NZ_JBITUP010000001.1, from coordinate 360,738 downwards.
CGCCACCGGCGAGAGTCGCCGACAGCGCGCCGTCGCGGATGCCGTAGGCCACGACATCCGCGTGGGAGCCGCCCTGCAGGGGCACGGCACGGTCGAGGAAGGCCTTGGCCCACGCGATCACCTGCGCGCCCCGGTCGGCGTCGTAGCCGCCCCCGGCGGTGGGGCCCGGGATGGCATCGGTGCCGTACAGCGCGTCGTAGAGCGACCCCCAGCGCGCGTTCACGGCGTTGAGGGCGTACCGCGCATTGGTGACCGGCACGACCAGCTGCGGCCCGCACAGCGAGGCGATCTCCTCGTCGACGCCCTCCGTCGTGATGGTCGGCACGGGGGCGGCGTCGAGGTAGCCGATCTCCTGCAGGAAGCCGCGGTAGCGCTCCGTGTCGCGGTGGCCGCCGGGGTTTGCGCGGTGCCACTGGTCGATCGTCCCCTGCAGGCGGTCGCGCTCGGCGAGCAGCGCCCGCGTGCGCGGCCCGAACTCCGCCGCCATGCCCGCGAGAGCCCGCCACAGCGCGTCCGCAGAGACTCCGGAGCCCTCGAGCGCCTCCTCCTCGACGAAGGCGCGCAGCACGGGGGCCACGCGGATGCCGGCGATGTCGACGTGGTCGGAGCTCATCGTCTTTCCATTCCTCGGATAGCGGGTGCCGTTCGATCCTGCGGGGGCGTACCATCGGCGATCATGAACCGTCCCTCTCAGCCGGACACGGAAGCCGGTCGCTCGACCGTGGACACCGTGATGTCGCTGCTCGGCGCCTTCGACGAGCGCCACCGCGTCATGGGGGTGCGCGAGCTGGCGCGTCGCTCCGGCATCCCGCGCTCGACCGCTCACCGCGCGATCGGGCAGCTCGTCGCGTGGGGTGCGCTCGAGCGCACGGATGACGGCGTGCAGATCGGCGTGCGGCTGTTCGAGATCGGCACGCTCGCGCCCACCCACGCACGCCTGCGCGAGGCGGCGCTGCCGTACGCGCACCACCTCGCCGAGTTCACGCGGCTCACCGTCAACCTCGCCGTGCGGGAGGGTTCGCAGATCGTCTACCTCGAGAAGATCACGCAGGCCTCGCATCGCGTCTCGCACACGCGTCTCGGCGGTCGCGGCGACGCCCACGCCACGGGGCTCGGCAAGGCGCTGCTCGCCTTCGCTCCCGCGAGCGAGATCGATGCCGTGCTCTCGCAGCCCCTTCGGCCGGTCACGCCGCACACGATCGTCGATCCCGCCCTCCTGCGCCGGGAGCTCGCGGCCACCCGCGCGCGGCGCGTCGCCTTCGACCTCGAGGAGTCGCGGGCCGGCCTGTTCTGCGTCGCCTCGCCGATCCTGGATGCCGCGGGCGCGCCGATCGCCGCGATCTCCGTCACCGGAGCCACGACGCGGGCCCAGGTCGAGGAGCACGCGGGGGCGCTGCGCACGGCGGCGCTGGCGATCGGCCGCGCCGTCGCTCCCTGACCGGGGGCCCGGCCTCAGGGGCGGAAGCGACGCAGCCGCAGGCTGTTCATCACGACGAACACCGACGAGAACGCCATCGCGGCGCCCGCGATGAGGGGGTTCAGCAGACCCAGCATCGCGAGCGGGATCGCCGCGACGTTGTAGGCGAACGCCCAGAAGAGGTTGCCCCGGATGATCGCGAGCGTGCGGCGCGCGAGGCGGATCGCCACCGGGACGGCGCCGAGGTCGTCGGAGACGATCGTGATGTCGCTCGCGGCCATCGCGGCATCCGTGCCCCCGCCCATGGCGAGTCCCAGGTCGGATGCCGCGAGTGCCGCGGCGTCGTTGACGCCGTCGCCCACCATGGCCACGACGCGCCCCTCGGCCTGCAGCGCCCGCACGATGTCGAGCTTGCCCTGCGGCGTGACACCCGCACGCACGTCGTCGATGCCGACGGCGCGGGCCACCTCGTGCGCCGCGCCGGCGTTGTCGCCCGTGACGAGGATGGGGCGGAGCCCGAGCGCGCGCAGGCGCCTGATCGCGGCGGCGCTCGTCGGCTTGACGGTGTCGGCGACGGCGATCGCGCCGAGGGCCCGACCGTCGACGGCGACCGCGATGACGGTCGCCCCGGCGTCCTCCTGCGCACGGGCCCACTCCGCCGCCTCGCGGGGCACGGGAACGCTCCACTGCTCGGCGAGCCACGCCGCGCGCCCCGCGACGACGGCGCGGTCGCCGACGGCGGCCTGCACCCCGAAGCCGGTGTGCGCGACGAAGTCCTCGGCATCCTGGGGGGCACCGTGGGCCTCCACGATCGCCTGCGCGATCGGGTGCTCCGACCCCGCCTCGGCCGCGGCGGCCCACGCCACGAGCTCGGCGGGGTCGACGCCCTCGACCGCGTGCACGGCGGCCACCGCCATGCGGCCCGTCGTGACGGTGCCGGTCTTGTCGAGCACGATCGTGTCGACCGTGCGCGTCGCCTCGAGCACCTGGGGCCCGCGGATGAGGATGCCCAGCTGCGACCCGCGGCCGGTTCCCACGAGGAGCGCCGTGGGGGTCGCGAGCCCGAGGGCGCAGGGGCACGCGATGATGAGCGTCGCGATCGCCGCGGAGAGGGCGACCTCCGGCGTCGCCCCCGAGAGGAGCCAGCCCGCGAGGGAGACGAGCGAGAGCCCGATGACGACGGGGACGAAGACCGCCGAGACGCGGTCGGCGAGCCGCTGCACCCGCGCCTTGCCGGTCTGCGCCTCCTGCATGAGGCGACCGATGCGCGCGAGCTCGGTGTCGGCGCCGACGCGCGTGATCTCGACGCTCAGCCGCCCGCCGACGTTGAGCGTCGCGCCCGCGACGCGGTCGCCGGGCCCCACCTCGACGGGCACCGACTCGCCCGTCAGCATCCGCGCGTCGATCGCCGACGTGCCGGCCGTCACGAGGCCGTCGGAGGGGATCTTCTCCCCGGGGCGCACCACGACGACGTCGCCGACCGCGAGCGCCGCGACGGGCACGCGCCGCACGGAGCCGCCCTCCACGACGCTCGCCTCGGTGGCGGCGAGGTGCAGCAGCGCGTCGAGCGCCTCGGACGATGCGCGCTTCGCGCGCGCCTCGATGTAGCGGCCCGCGAGCAGGAAGACCGTGACGGCGGCGGCGACCTCGAGGTACAGCTCGCCCGAGGCGTGCGCGGGGTCGCCGATCCAGCGGAACGTCATGGTCATGCCGGGCTCGCCCGCCATCCCGAAGAACAGGGCCCACAGCGACCAGCCGAAGGCCGCGAGCACACCGAGGCTCACGAGCGTGTCCATCGTGACGGCAGCGTGGCGGGCGTTGACCGCCGCCGCACGGTGGAAAGGCCAGGCCCCCCACACCGCGACGGGCGCCGCGAGCGCCAGGGCGAGCCACTGCCAGTTCGTGAACTGCAGCGCCGGCACCATCGACAGCACCGCGACCGGCAGCGCGAGGACGGCGCTCACGACGAGGCGGGTGCGCAGTGCGCTGAGCTCGTCGGGGGCGGATGCCGCGGCATCCCGTTCCGTCGCCGCGTCGGGCGGAGGGGGGACGCTCGCCGAGTACCCGGCGCCCGCCACGGCGGCGAGGATGTCGTCGACGCTCGCCCCCTCGGCACGCACCCGCGCCTTCTCGGTGGCGTAGTTCACGCTCGCCTCGACGCCCGGCAGCTTGTTGAGCTTGCGCTCGATCCGTGTCGCGCACGACGCGCACGTCATGCCCCGGATGTCGAGCTCGAGGTCGGCGGCGCTCACGCGGGTGCGCCGGTGAGCGTGTAGCCGGCCTCCTCCACGGCCTCCCGGAGCGCGGCGGCGTCGACGGGCGCGGCGCTGGTCACGCGCACGCGCGACGCCTCGCCCGCGCGCAGATCGACGTCGACGGCGTCGACGCCCGGGATCTCACCGATCTCCTCCGAGACGCTCGCGACGCAGTGCGCGCAGGTCATCCCGGAGACGAAGAGCTCGGTAGTGGTCATGACGGTCCTCTCATCTCGGGCGAGGGAGGGCGGAAGCGATACCCCGGCCGGGTATCACCCTCGCACGCACGAGATACAACGTCAAGTACCCCCCTGGGGTATTCCCTCCGCGTGGCCGCCGGAGTCGTCAGCCCTCCCGGCCGAGTTGGCGCAGCACGCGCGCGAGCGTCGCCTGGTCCTCGCGGCTCACGCCGCTCAGCGCATCGGCCTCGACGCGCGCCAGCTCGGTCATCGCGGCATCCACCCGCTCGATGCCCTCGAGCGCGAGCCGCACGAGCACCCCGCGCCCGTCGCGGGGGTTGGGGCGCCGCTCCACGAGTCCGCGCGCCGACAGCTTGTCGAGCCGCGTCGTCATCGCAGCGCTGCCGATCATGGTCGCGGCGATGAGCTGCGCGGGGTTCAGCTCGTGCGGGGCGTCCGCGCGGCGCAGCGCCGCGAGCACGTCGAACTCCCACACCGCCAGCCCCGCGGAGCCGAAGGCCTTCGACCGGAGGCGGGAGAGGCGGTGGGCGGCGCGGCGCAGGCGGGACATGACATCCAGCGGCGTGAGGTCGACATCCGGAAGGTGACGCGACCACGCGTCGATGATGAGGTCGACCTCGTCATCGCGCTCCGCGGCATCCATGTCTCCGACCGTATCGCGTGCGAACCGCCGGGTCGCGTCAGCGGCCCGTCGACGCGCGGACGACGAGCGAGGTGGGCAGCACGACGTCGTCCGCGGCGTCCAGCCGCCCCTCGATCGAATCCAGCAGCGCCACCGCCGCGGCCGCCATCGCGCGGATCGGCTGGCGCACCGTCGTCAGGGGAGGTGCGAGCCACCGCGCCTCGCGCACGTCGTCGAACCCCACCACCATGACGTCGCGCGGAATCGTCATGCCGAGAGCCGCCGCCGCGGCGTAGACGCCGGATGCCATCTCGTCGGAGCAGGCGAACACGCCCACGCGGGCGCCCGCCTCCCGCGCGCTCCGCAGCGGTCCCCGCACCCCCGCCCCCGCCGCCGCCATGGACCACCCCGACGAGACCTGCTCCACCGGGGCATCCGGGCGCAGGTGCCGGAGCCGGTCGAGGAAGCCCCCCACGCGCGCACGGCCGAACCGATAGGCCGGCACCCCGCCGATGACGACGAACCGCTCGGCGCCCCGCTCGACGAGGTGGGCCGCGGCATCCCCGCCCCCCTGTCTATCGGTCGTGCGAACGCTCGCCGCGGGCAGCCTCGATTCCCCCCTCGGGTCCAGCAGCACGATCGGGATGCCCGCATCGCGCAGCGCGGCCACCTGGGTGCGGGTCGGGGCGATGAGCCCCAGCACGACGCCCGCCGACCCCCGGGCGCGGATGCGCATCGGCCAGTCCTCGTCGGGCTCGTCGCGCTCGGTCGTGAGCACGAGGTCGTATCCGCGGGACACCGCCTCGGCCACGGCGCCCGAGATCGCCTCCTCCGCCCACGACGCGTCGAATCCCGACAGCACCAGATCGATCAGGCCGCCCGACCCCGCTCGGGGGCGCCCGCGTCCGTCCCCCGCACGGGTGTAGCCGGCATCGCGGGCGGCGCGCTGCACCCTCATGCGGGTCGCCGCGCTCACCTGGCCCGTGCCCGACAGGGCCCGCGACGCGGTGGCGACGCTGACTCCCGCCGCGCGCGCGACGTCGGTGAGGGTCGCGCGCGTCGGGGACATCCCGATATTTTTGCGCAAATTCATCCGGCTCGGCCACCGCGGATGACACTCTCGGGGGAGGAGAGGAAGCCATGCCCCGCAACGACGCCCCCGACGACCAGGCCCCCGTCGCCTCGTCCCCGCCGACGCGCCTCGCCCTGATCGTGCGCGGCGGGTGGGAAGGCCACCACCCCGTCGCGGCGACCGAGCTGTTCCTGCCGGTGCTGCGCGAGAGCGGGTTCGAGATCCGGATCGAGGAATCGCCCGACGTCTACGCCGACGCCGGCGTCATGCGAGACGTCGACCTCGTGGTGCAGTGCATGACGATGTCGGAGATCTCCCGCGAGGCGGTCTTCGGCCTGCGCGACGCCGTCGCGGCGGGCACGGGCCTGGCGGGATGGCACGGCGGGATCGCCGACTCGTACCGCGGCAGCTCCGACTACCTCCAGCTCGTCGGGGGCCAGTTCGCCACGCACCCCTCGCGTGCCCCGGAGGATCGCCCCGGCGACGAGCGCGACAACTTCCTCCCCTACCGCGTGGAGATCTCCGAGGCCGGGCGCGAGCACCCCATCACCGCCGGGGTGGGCGACTTCGAGCTCACGACCGAGCAGTACTGGGTGCTCCACGACGACCTCATCGACGTGCTCGCCACGACGACGCATCCCGTGCAGCCCTACCACCCGTGGCACCGGCCGATCGTCTCGCCGGCGGTGTGGACGCGCCACTGGGGCGAGGGCCGCATCTTCGTGGCGACGCCCGGGCACACCCCCGAGGTCCTCGAGCAAGCCCCCGTCCGCACCATCATCGAGAGAGGCCTTCTATGGGCAGCCCGCACACCATCGGAGTGATCGGCCTGGGAGTGATCTCCGGCGCGTACCTCGACACGCTCGCGAGCCACCCCGACGTGCGGATCGCCGCCCTCGCGGACCGCACGCCCGAGCGTGCCGCAGACGTCGCGGCGAGCATCCCCGGCGCTCGCGCCTGCACGACCGCCGACCTGCTGGCCGACCCCGAGATCGAGCTCGTGCTCAACCTCACGACCCCCGAGTCCCACGCCGAGATCGCGATGGCGGCGCTCGCGCAGGGCAAGAAGGTCTACGGCGAGAAGCCGCTGGCCGCGACGATGCCGGATGCCGCGGCCATCGTCTCCGCCGAGGCGGGCGGCGGGCTCGTCGGCTGCGCGCCCGACACGGTGCTCGGCACGGGGGTGCAGACGGCGCGAGCGGCGATCGACGACGGGGCGATCGGTCGTCCCGTCTCGGCGAGCGCCACATGGGTCGCCCCCGGCCACGAGCTGTGGCACCCGAACCCGGACTTCTACTACCGCCCCGGCGGCGGGCCGCTCCTGGACATGGGGCCGTACTACCTCACGACGCTCGTGCACCTGCTGGGGCCGGTCGTCGCCGTGCAGGGCGCGACGAGCCGCACGCGGGACCACCGCCGCCTCGAGGCGGGGCCGCGGGCAGGAGAGATGATCGGCGTCGAGATCGACACGCACGTCACCGGCATCCTCGAGCACGCGGGCGGGGCCCTCAGCACGATCATGATGAGCTTCGACGCCGCCGGCACCCGCGCGAACCCGATCGAGGTGCACGGGGAGCACGGCAGCATCGGCGTGCCCGACCCCAACCACTTCGACGGCGACGTGCGGCTCCTGCGCCGCGGCGAGCAGGAGTGGGAGCTCGTTCCGCCCTCCGCGGGCTACGTCGAGGGCTCCCGCGGCGTCGGAGTGCTGGACTTCCTCGCCGGGCACCGGCGCGCCGGCGGCTCGCTCGCCCTGCACGTGCTCGACACGATGTCGAGCCTGTTCGTCTCCGCGCGCGACGGCCGCCGCGTCACGGTCCCCACAACGGCCGAACGGCCGCCGCTCGTGCCGCTGACGGCCGGCTGGCGTCACACGGCCTCGCCGACGGGCGCGCTCTCCTCCTCGACGCGCACGTAGCGGCCGTCCGCCACCGTCACCGCATGCACCGGGCCCGTCAGCGTCACCGCGGCGGTGGTCTCCTTCGTGGCGCAGTCGGGACCGACCCACAGCTCGATGCGGCCGGGCTCGACGATCCGCGCGCCCTCGCGGCCGGTGAAGGCCAGACGGGCGGTCGGCACGCGGAAGCGCACGGTGCGCTCCTCGCCGGGCGCGAGCTGCACGCGGTGGTAGCCGAGCAGCTGCGCGACCGGCCGCGTCACGCTCGCGAACTCGTCGCGCGCGTAGAGCTGCACGACATCCACTCCCCCGCGCGCACCCGCGTTGCGCACGCGCACCTCGACCTCGAACTCGCCGGACGTCGCGGCCTCGGCGGCCGTCGACAGCCCGGAGTGCTCGAAGCTCGTGTACGTCAGGCCGTGGCCGAACGGCAGCGCGGGCGCGCTGTCGGCGCTCGTGACCTCGCTGGGTCCGCCGAGGACCGGATGGAGGTAGGAGTAGGGCTGCGCTCCCGCCGATCGCGGCAGGGACACGGGAAGCCGGCCGGAGGGCGCCGCCGCCCCGGAGAGGATCTCGGCGATCGCGGGAGCACCCTCCTCCCCGGGGAAGAAGGCCTGCACGACGGCCGACACACTGCCGTGGAGCGCCCAGTCGATGGCGTACGGGCGCCCCGAGAGCACCACGAGCACGACGGGTGTCCCCGTCGCCGCCACGGCCTCGACCAGCCGGCGCTGCACGCCGGGCAGCTCGAGGTCCTCGACGTCGTTGCCCTCGCCGACGGTGCCCCGGCCGAAGAGGCCTGCCCAGTCGCCCACGACGACGATCGCCGCGTCGGCGCCGGTCGCGGCATCCACAGCGGCAGGGATCGCGGACGTGTCGTCGCCCTCGATCTCGCACCCGCGGGCGTAGGCGATCTCGGCGTCGCCGAACGCTCCGGCGATCGCCTCCCGCAGCGTCGGCGACGCGAATCCCGATGGCGTGCCCGGGTGGTGCACGAGGACGTGGTTGACGAAGGAGTAGCACCCGAAGAGGGCCTCGACGGAGTCGGCGTTCGGACCGATCACCGCGAGGCGCCGCGGTGCGTCGAGCGGCAGCGTGCCGTCGTTGGCGAGCAGCACGACGGACTCCTGCGCGATGAGACGCGCAACCTCCCGGTGTGCCGGGGTGTCGAGGTCGATCTCCGTCGGCGGTGCCGCGAACTGCTCGTCGAGAAGACCGAGCTCCTCCTTCTGGCTCAGCACGCGGCGCACGGCCCGGTCGATGACGGCCTCGTCGACGAGGCCGTCCCTCACGCGCTCGGCGAGCGGTTCGAGGTACGCGTCGCCGGTGGGCAGCTCGACGTCGATGCCCGCGGTCAGCGCGAGCGCGGCGGCCTCGCCGCGGTCGGCCGCAACGGCGTGCATGCTGTGGAGGAACGCCACCGAGAAGTAGTCCGACACGACGACGCCGTCGAAACCCCACTCGTCGCGGAGCACACCGGTCAGCAGCGCCGGATCCGCCGCCACCGGGACCCCGTCGATCTCCGCGTAGGAGTTCATGACCGAGCGCACGCCGCCGTCGCGCACGGCCATCTCGAACGGGGGGAGCAGCACGTCGCGCACCTCGCGGTTACCGGCGTGCACGGGGGCGTGGTTGCGGCCCGCGCGCGACGCCGAGTAGCCGACGAAGTGCTTGAGCGTCGCGTGCACCCCGGCATCCTGGATGCCGCGCACATAGGCGGTGCCGATCGTGCCCACCACGTAGGGGTCCTCCGCGATGCACTCGTCCACGCGGCCCCATCGGGCATCGCGCACGACGTCGAGGACGGGCGCGAGCGTCTGATGGATGCCGAGCGCCCGCATCGAGTCGCCGATCAGACGCCCCATCCGCTCGACGAGGTCGGGATCGAACGTCGCGCCCCACGCGAGCGGGGTCGGGAACGTCGCCGCCTTCCACGCGGCGAGACCCGTGAGGCTCTCCTCGTGCACGATCGCGGGGATCCCCAGGCGGGTCTCGTTCTTGAGCCGGCGCTGCTCGGCCCACAGCCACGCGGCGCGCTCGACGGGATCCACCGGGCGGGTGCCGTAGACCCGCGTGAGGTGCCCCAGCCCGTGCGCGGTCGCTTCGTCGTACCGGCCCGACGTCGCCATCTCGCCCTGCATGGGGGCCACGACCTCGTCTCCCTGGTCGACCCAGAAGCCGACCAGCTGCGCGAGCTTCTCCTCGAGCGTCATCTGCGCGAGCAGCGACTCGACGCGTGCGGAATCAACAATGGTCACGTGTGTGCTCCTAGCGAGGGTCAGCCCTTGACGGCGCCCGTCAGACCGCCGACGATGCGGCGCTCGAACAGGCTGAAGAAGACGAGGGCGGGGATCATCGACAGCGAGGTGAAGGCGAGCACCCGGGCCGTGTCGACGGAGTATTGCGACGAGAACGCCTGCACGCCCAGCGGCAGGGTGAAGCTCGCCTCGTTGTTGAGGATGAACAGCGGCAGCAGGTAGCTGTTCCAGCTGCCGATGAAGGCCAGGATGCCGGTCGTGATGACTCCCGGCATCGCGAGCGGGATGACCATGCGCCAGAAGAAGCCGAGGCGGCTGGCGCCATCGATGAAGGCGGCCTCCTCGATCTCGTCGGGGATCGCCCGGAGGAACGGCACCAGGATGATGATCGTCACCGGGAGCGCGAAGGCGATCTGCGGCAGGATCACACCGGGCAGCGAGTTCATCAGGCCGAGGTTGCGCACGACGATGTAGAGCGGCGTGATCGCGACGGTGATGGGGAACATCAGGCCCGCGGCGAAGAGGGCGTAGAGCACGCCGCGCCCTCTGAACCGGTAGCGCGCCAGCACGTAGCTGGCCATGAGCCCGAGGCCGACGGCGCCCGCCGTCGTGGCGAGGGCGGCGATGGTGGAGTTGAGGACCTGCTGCCAGAACATGGGCCCCGCGAGGACGACGAGGTAGTTCTCGACGTTCCACGGCGCGGGGAAGCCCGCGGGGTCGGTCGTGATCTGCGCGTTCGTGCGGAATCCGCCGAGGACGATGTAGGCGACCGGCACCAGGATGAGCGCGATCACCACGAGCGCGATGAAGTAGACGAGCGGGTTGCCCCAGGGCAGCCTCTCCCGATGCGGCCGCGCGCCGACGCGCCGACCCCGGGGCGCCCGGGTCGTGATCAGTTCCGTTGCGGTGCTCATTTGCGTGCGTCTCCCGTCAGTGCGCCATCGGTGTCACGCCGCAGCACGAACCGCTGGTAGAGCAGGGCCACGACGAGCGAGATGACGAAGATGACCACGGCGACGGCGTTCCCGTAGCCGTAGTTGCCGGCGTTGCGTCCCTCGGACACCATGTAGGTCGCCATCGTCGACGTGCCCGCCGTGGTGGCCACGTACTGGCCCCAGATGATGTAGACGAGGTCGAACAGCTGCAGCGAGCCGATGATCGAGAGGAACGCCCAGATGCGCAGGGTCGGCCCCAGCAGGGGAAGGGTGATGGTGCGCTGGATCTGCCAGAAGGACGCCCCGTCGATGGCCGCGGCTTCCGACAGCTCCTCCGGGATCCCCTGAAGACCCGCGAGGAACAGGATCACCGCGAAGCCGAAGTACTTCCAGGTGATGATGACCATGAGGGTCCAGATGGCGATGTCCGGATTGGCCAGCCAGTCCTGCTGAAGGCCCGCCAGCCCGATGTTCTCGAGGAAGCCGTTGGCGGCGCCGTTCTGCTGGAGCATGAGACTCCAGCCGACGCCCACCACGACCTCGGCGATGACGTACGGGATGAAGATCAGCACGCGGATGATCGACTGCCCGCGCATCCGGCGGTTCAGCAGCAGCGCCAGCAGGAGCGCCGCCGGCCCCTGCAGCACGAGAGACATCACCACGATGAAGGCGTTGTGGCTGAGTGCCGCGTGGAACGACGGGTCCTGCAGGATCAGCAGGTAGTTGTCGAACCCGACGAAGTCGGTCGGGGCGCCGAAGCCCTTCCAGTTGAAGAAGCCGTAGTAGGCGGCGGCGGCGACCGGGAAGATGACGAAGCCGAGGAAGACCAGCAGGGCCGGTCCGACCAGGATGGCGACCTCCAGCCGGCCCGCCCATCCGAGTCCCTTCGCGCGCCGCCGCACGGGCGGGGGCGACGCCTGGGCATCGCCCCCGCCGTGCCGCGCGAGCTCGGAAGGAGAGGAGGTCTCCGTCAGCGAGTTCTCGCGGACATGCATCCTCTTGTTCCCTATCCCTTCGCGGCGGCCGTGTTGACGGCCTCGACGAGCTGCTCGGGGCCGCTGTTGCCGGCGAGCAGGTCGACGACCGCGACGTTGAGCGCGTTGCCGACGTTCAGGCCGTAGACCGTGTCGAGCCACTGCGAGACATAGGGCGCCGCGTTGTAGGCCTCGATGATCTGCTGCAGGTAGGGCTCCGTGACGGCCTCCTGCGCCACCGTGTTCACCGGCGGGGCGTTGAACGCGGCGTAGTACGCCTCCTGCACCTCTGCCTGGGCGAGGTAGTTCAGGAAGTCGACGCACGCGTCCGGGGCATCCACGTAGCAGGAGTAACCGTCCACGCCACCGAGGATCGAGCCGGGCTCGCCCTCGCCGCCCGGGACCTCCGGGAAGGGGAACCAGCCGAGGTCGGGCAGCGGCTGCTGGTCGGGCGTGAGGGAGGCGATGACGCCGGGGTTCCACGCGCCCATCAGCTCCATGCCGGCCTGGTGGTTGGCGAGCAGGCCGGCGGAGGATCCGGCGCCCTGCTGGGCCGACGTGGTGAGGAAGCCGCTGTTGTACGGCTCCGTCTCGGCGAAGTCCTGCAGGTTCTGCGCGGCGTCGAGCCAGCACGGGTCGGTGAAGTCCATCTCCGCCGCGGCATCCGCCAGCGTGTCGGGGCTGCACGCACGCAGGGCGAAGAAGTAGTACCAGTGCGCGGCGGGCCACGCGTCCTTGCCGCCGAGCGCGATCGCCTCGACACCGGAATCCTTCAGGGCGTCGGATGCCGAGATCAGCTCGTCGATCGTCGTCGGGGGCGCGGCGATGCCGGCGTCGGCGAAGAGGTCCTCGCTGTAGAAGATGCCGCCGGGGAGGACCGCGACGGGCATCGCGTAGACGCTGCCATCGAGCGTGTTGGCGCCGAACGACGCCTCGGGGATCTCCGTCGTCGCCGTCTCCGACAGCACGTCCGTGAGATCCTTCAGCTGGCCGGCCTCGACCATCGCGGCCATCTTGCCGCCGCCGCGCTGCAGGAACAGGTCGGGAGCGTCGCCCGAGTTCAGCGCCGTCTGCAGCTTGCCGTCGAGCTCCTCGTTCTGCAGGGCCTGGATCTCGATCGTGACGCCCGGGTTCGCCTCTTCGAAATCGGCGACCGTGGTCTCCCAGAACTCCTGGCCGGGGCCCGTCGTCGAGTTGTGCCAGAGCGTCATGCTGACGTCGCCGTCGGCATCCGACGACCCGCCGGCGCAGCCCGCGAGCGCCAGAGCGCTGACCGCCACCGTCGCAGACGCGACGAGGACCTTCTTCGCTTTCATGTGATCCAACTTTCTCCTCGTTGAGTGGCCCGTCGTGCATCGACAGCCATGCCGGATGCGACGGCGTCGTCCCGCGGACATCGGGGTCCTCCGGGACATCTGCGTCGCCGTCGCTCTTGGTCCGGTTAGTGTCACCCGGCATTTGTGGGGATGTCAAACGTTTTCGAAATCCTTTTCCACGCGTACGATGGCCTGTCATGGGAAGACGAGCGACCATCCATGACGTCGCGGCGGCGGCGGGCGTGTCGGTGTCGACGGTGTCGAAGGCGGTCAACGGCCGGTACGGCATCGCCCCCGGCACCGTGCAGCGCGTGCTCGACGCCGTCGAACGGCTCGGCTACGAATCGAGCCTGGTCGCCAGCTCCATGCGCTCATCCCGCACGGGCGTCATCGGCGTTCTGGTGGCCGACTTCGAGCCGTTCAGCACCGAGATCCTCAAGGGCGTGGCGCTCGCCCTCAGGGAGACCCGCTACGACCTCCTCGCCTACAGCGGATCGCGCCAGGCCGACAGCACGGGATGGGAGAGGCGCTCGCTGAGCCGCCTGAGCGGAACCCTCATCGACGGCGCCATCATGGTCACACCCACGGTCGTCAGCGCCCCCGTCGAGGTGCCGATCGTGGCGATCGACCCCCACACGGGGCACGCGGAGCTGCCCACCGTCGAGTCGGACAGCTTCGGAGGCGCGCTCCAGGCGATGCAGTACCTCCTCTCGCTGGGGCATCGCCGCATCGGCTTCCTCGCGGGCCGGCCCGACCTCCGCTCGTCCGCCGCGCGCGACGCCGGATACCGCAAGGCCCTGCGCGATGCCGGACTGGAGGCCGATCCCGCTCTCGTGCGCGTCGGCCTCTATATTCCCGAGACGGCGCGGGAGCAGGCGCATCTCCTCCTCGCCCAGCCGGATCGACCCACGGCCGTCTTCGCGGCCAACGACCTGTCGGCGATCGCCGTCATGGAGGCCGGCGCCGCGCTCGGGCTCCGCGTGCCCGAAGACCTCTCCGTGATCGGGTTCGACGACGTCCCCGAGGCATCCCGCGTCGTGCCGGCGCTCACGACCGTGCGCCAGCCGATGCGTCGCCTCGGCGCCCTCGCCGCCGAGTTCGTCACGGCTCAGCTGGCAGGCCACCGCCCCGACCCGCTGCACGTGCAGCTGCCGACGAGGCTCGTCGTGCGCGGGACGACGGCTCCCCCGGCGTAGGCGAGTGCCGCGGACCGCCCGTCCGGGAAGCGGTGGCTAGCGGCGCGCGGCGCCGACGAGACGGGCGGGCTCGGTGAGCGAGTCCTCGCCCACCCGGTGCCACGTGCGATTGCGATACACCAGCCCCTCGTCGGCCGCGGCATCCGCGGTGCAGCGCGACTCGACGGCGGTTCCCACGAAGACCGTCGAGCCACCCGCGTCGATGCGGTGCAGGATGCGGGTCCGCAACCAGGTATGGGCATCATCGAAGACCGGCTCGCCCGTGGGAAGTCGGCGCCACCGCGCCGTGTCGGCGAACCGGTCGACCCCGCTGGTGGCGCCGAGGACCGCGAGGTCGAGGTTCCGCGCCGAGAGAAGGTGCACGACGACGGTGTCGGCCAGTCGGAGCACGGTCGAACTCGAGCTGTGGACCGAGACGGAGAACATGAGCAGCGGCGGGTCCGCGCTCACGGCGGACACCGAAGAGGCTGTGAGCGCGATCGGCACGCCGTGGGCGTCGGCCGTGATGAGCGCGACCCCCGCGGGGTGCAGGCGGAAGGCCGCCTTGAAGTCGTCGGCGGGGATCATCACGCCACCGACCCCAGATAGCGCACCGCCGCCTGCCGCCAGTTGAGGGTCACGTGGTGGGAGATCATCTCGACATCGCGCTTGGCCCGAGAGACGGGATGCTCGGCGCTGCCGGCGCGCGCTCCCACGAGCGAGAAGATCTGCTGGACGGATCGCAGCGCCGTCCGGGTGACGAGGGAGTTGTCGCGCATCTCGCGCGCGATGTCGGCCTCCGTCGATTCCTTGCGGTCGCGGGCGCGCTGGGAAGCCTCGAAGCTGCGCTTCTCGATCAGCAGACGAGCCATCTGGATGTCCCCCTGAGCCGCCGCGAATTCGCTCGCGACGTAGTCCTGGTCGGCGAGGCGCACCGCGCCGCCCAGTGCGTTGGCGACCCGTGTGCTCGATCCCACCGTGTCGGCGAAGTGCTCGGCCGCGCCCCATGCCGCTCCGACGGCGCACGAGGCGAACGGAAAGCGACCGTTCGAGGGCCAGGTCGCCCACATCGTGTCGAATGTCGGATGCAGCGAACGACGCTCTGCGAGCTTTCGGACCGTGTCCTTCGTCGCCTGCACCCGACGCTCCGGCACGAAGACGTCTCGAACCGCCATGGACCGACTCCCCGTGCCGCGCATCCCCGTCGGGTGCCAGTCGTCGATGGTCTCGGCCTCGCCGTGAGGGACGAGGAACATGTGACCCTCACCGTCCTCGCCGGCGGGGGCGTTGAAGATCAGCCACTCGGAGAAGTCGGAACCGCTGCAGAACCCCCACTGGCCGGTCAGGCGGTACCCGCCCTCGACCTTCCGCGCGGTGGCCTTCGGGTTCAGGTTGGTGTTGCCCGCAAGCGTGGCGTAGGGATCATCGCCCCAGATCTCGTCCTGCACCTCTTCCGGGAAGGAGAGGATCGCCATGTTGTCCGAGCTCAGGATCGAGAACACCCAGGCCGTCGACGCGCACCCGCGGGCGAGGTTCATCGCCACGCGTGCGTGCTCGTGCTCGCTCAGTTCCAGGCCGCCGTACTTCTTGGGCTTGAGGATGTGGAAGAACCCCGCGTCGCCGAGCAGGCGATACGTCTCGGCGGGTATGCGGCGTTCGCGATCGACCTCGGCGGCCCGTTCCCGTAGGACGGGGATCATCTCCTGCGCCCGTGCGACCAGGTCGTCCGCCGTCAAGGTGGGATCGGGGGCCGACCGCGGGGCCTGCTCGCGGGTGTCGAGAATGCTGGTGCTCATCGGATGCCGCCTCTCCCGCGGCGTCGCTGCCGCGGTCACAGTGTGGGTGTCGTGCGACCATCCTGCGATCCGCGCCATCAACGGTCAAACAGAACAAATCGCGCATGAAGCACGATCTGTTCGAATTAGCTGGCCGGATACTGCCGGCGAAGCAGATCCGCCAGCGCCCGTGCGCGTGGAGAGGGCTCGACGCCCGCGGCCCAGGCGAAGACGACCTTGGCCGCGGGCGGCGGGGGAACGATCTCCCGCTCCACAATGGGCAGACCCTCGTAGGTGAGTGTGTTCACCGGCCGCTGCACCAGAACGGCGTACGCCGAATCGGAGCGGGCCACGATCGAGCGCGTCAGTTCGAAGGCGTGCGTCCGATGTCGCACCCTGGGGACCAGGCCCCGCGCCTCGAACATCGACATCGCGTACCGCGTGCTGGGGTTCTGATCGAACAGCACGAGAGGGTAGGCCGCGAGCTCCTCCATCGTGACGAACTCCTTCGCCGCGAGCGGGTGGTTCTCACCGAACAGGGCGTATCCGCGAGCCTCGTAGAGCTCGAAGGTCCGGATGCCGTGGAACCCGCCCATGTCGTACACGATCGCGGCATCGATGGATCCGTTCAGGAGCGCAGCACCCAGCTCGTCCTGGGCCCCCACGACGAAGTCGACGGACACGCGAGGGTGCAGGTCCTCGTACTCGTCGAGGACCCGCGGCAGCACGGTCGGAGCGAGTGTCGCGAAGCACCCGACGACCAGGGGTCCGGACATGTCACTGCCTGTCCCCTGCACCGCGTAACTGAGCTCCGCCACATCGGCCAGGAGCCGTCGCGCCTTGTCGAGGACGAGCGCACCGGTCGAGGTGAGCGTGACCCCCTGCGCTCGCCGCCGGACGCACAGCTCCGCCCCCAGCGCTCGCTCCAACTCGGTGATCGACGCCGAGATCGCCGATGGCGAGAACTGGAGCCGGCGCGCCGCGCCGCTGATCGTCCCCTCGTCCGCTGCGGCGACGAAGTGCGCGAGCTGACGGAAGGTCAGCTCCCCGCGGGTGACGTGTGCGTGCAGTGCCGACTCCGTTGTGGACATGCGGGCAGCGTATAACACGGCGCAGTCGTGTTTCTTGATCGGATTGTTTCGATTGACCGCGTAATGGCCGGAGCCCGAGAGTGGAGCCCGGGAGCCCCTCCCCGGCCGAGATCGCCCAAGCTCGGCCGTGGCGACATCGAGGTCGTGAGCGTTCAGAGAGGAACGCCGCGTGATGCGCGCCATCGAACCCAGGAAGGCGCAGTCCTATGCAGACCATTCCCACCCGATCCCGCGCGGTTGCCGCGGTCGCGTCCGCCGGGGCGCTCGTCCTCCTCCTCGCCGCGTGCGGCGCTCGGGACGCCGGCTCCTCGACGGACGCGCCGGGAGGCGGCACGACCAGCCCGGGGATCACCGACGAGTCGATCACCATCGGGACGACATCGCCCCTCACCGGCAACGCAGCCGGTGTGGGCACGTGCGCCGTCGACGGCGCGACGGCCTACTTCGAGACCCGCAACGAGGAGGGCGGGATCGCATTCGGCGACGGGAAGACCCGCACTGTCGAGTTCCGTGCCTACGACGACAAGTACGACCCGCAGCGGGCGCTGGCGAACTTCCAGCAGATGCAGTCGGATGACGTGTTCGGCGCGGCGTTGAGCCTCGGCACCCCGACCAATCGCGCGTGGCGGGAGGCGGCGATCGACGCGGAGTTCCCGCAGGTGCTCCTGCAGACCGGGGATCCGCTCTTCAGCGACAGGGCGGAGAGTCCCTGGCAACTCGGGCTGCTGCCGGTCTATCAGCAGGAGGGGGAAGCGTTCGGGGAGATGCTGGCGGCGTCCGGCACGGATCACCGCGTCGCGATCCTCTACCAGAACGACGATTTCGGCCAGGGCTACGTGGAGGGCTTCCTCTCGGCCGTCGAAGGGGCCGACAACATCGAGATCGTGGAGGAGCTGAGCTTCGAAGCGACCGCGACGGACGTCAACGCCCAGATCACGGAACTGGCCTCCTCGCAGGCGGATGTCTTCTTCAATGCGATGTCCTCGCTCGCGCCGTTGGTGATCGGCTCGCTCCAGCAGGCGAACTCCATCGGATGGCTGCCGGCGATCTTCCTCCCCTCGACCTCGGCGAGCCCCGGCGCGTTCCTCACCCCGTCCGGGGTCGCGGACAACTTCCCCGCGATCTACACGACAGCATCGTCGATGAACGCGGGGTCGCCCGCGTTCGTGGAGAGCGCCGAGGGACAGGAGTTCCTCTCCGCGCTCGCGGAGCACACATCGCAGGAGGGAGTGCCGGCCTTCCCCCAGTGCTTGTGGAGCTGGATCGGGGCGAGCGTGCTGGAGGAGGCGTTCACCAAGATGACCGAACCGACGCGGGAGAGCTTCATGGACGCCCTCCGATCGATCTCGGACTTCCCGGCGCCGTTCCTGTTGGAAGGCGGAGCCATCGACACGACCCAGGAGGATCGCCCGGCCATGCGCGATGTCGTGGTGCAGGAGTACACCGGCACGGGCTTCACCCCGGTCGGCTGAGCTCGGCGGCACCGGACGGGGGCTGACGAGCAGATCGCTCGCCGGTCCCCGTCCGGGCACTCTCTCGGGCCCGCATAGACTCTCCGGGTGCGTCCCGCGACCGTCGTCCTGCCCTGGCGCCCCGCACCGTCCCGCCTCGAGGCCTATGATCGCGTCCGTGGCTGGTACGCCCGCATGCTGCCGGAGCTGACGGTCACGACGATCGACTCCCCCGACCCGGTCTTCAACCTCGCGTTGTGCCGCAATCTGGCCGTCGAGTCGCTCGCCGAGCCGGACGACGTCGTCGTGCTCGGCGACGCCGACACGATCCCCGAGCCCGCGCCCCTGCGCGCGGCCATCGAGGCGGCCCGCACGTCGGGTCGCGTGCACCTGCCGTACACGGCGTACCACTGGCTCGGCGCCGAGGGTTCGGCGCAGTTCGCCGCCGGGATCGCCCCGGAGGACTGCCGCTTCGAGCTCGTGCGGGGCGCCTGCTCGGGGGTCTACGTGACGACTCGACGCACGTGGGAGAGCCACGGCGGGCAGGATCCGCGCTTCCGGGGATGGGGTTACGAGGATGCCGCGTGGCAGCTCGCCCACACGACGCTCGTGGGCGCTCCCCCGCAGCGACACGAGGGGCGCGTGTACGCCCTGCATCACGTCGCCGAGACGCGCGCGGGTGCGCAGTACGACGCGAACGCGGCCCTGATGGAGCGCTACCGCACGGCGTCCGAGGATGCCTCGGCGATGCGCGCGCTCGTCAGCGAGCGGTAGGCGCGCTCGGGTCCGGGTGCGGCCCGCTGGTCCGCCGCGATCGCCTCGAGCGTCGCGGCGTCGACGGCCCGCCCGTCCAGGAGCGACGCCACCGCGTCCGCGATCGCCGACCCATCGGCGACGTTCGGATCGAGCGAGAGCCCCACGCGCGCCGCCTCGATCGCCGCGGCGCCCGCGAACTGGTCGGTGGAGAAGGGCAGCACGAGCAGCGGCACGCCCGCCCCGAGCCCCTCCGTCACGGAATTGTTGCCGCCGTGCGTGACGGCCGCGGCCGCGGCGCCCAGCAGGCGCACCTGCGGCAGGTAGGGCCGGACGAGCCACCCGCCCGGGATCTCGCCGAGCTCGGCCACGGGGGTCGACCCCGACGCGATCGCGGCGCGCACCCCGAGTGCCCGCAGGGCGTCGGCGACGCGGCGCAGCACGTCTGCGCGCACCGAGAGGAAGCTGCCGAAGCTCACGTAGACGAAGGGCACGGCGTCCGCGAGCCAGGCCTCGACCTCGGCGTCCGCGGGCTCGACGCGTCGGGTCGAGCCGAGGAAGACGGCCCCGTCGACGGA
Source organism: Microbacterium sp. NPDC078428 (assembly GCF_044542535.1). Taxonomy (NCBI): domain Bacteria; kingdom Bacillati; phylum Actinomycetota; class Actinomycetes; order Micrococcales; family Microbacteriaceae; genus Microbacterium; species Microbacterium sp. NPDC078428. Next base: position 340,969 of record NZ_JBITUP010000001.1, on the reverse strand, counting down.
TGCCTCCGGCCGCAGCTGCGCCGGATAGTTGTAGAAGACCCGCGGGCCGTGCGTGGCGAAAGCGCTCGCGGTCGGCGTCGCCGCGGCATCCAGCTGCGCCGTGGCGCGGTTCCACTCTCTCGTGAAGTTCTGCGACACCCGCTCGCACAACTCGCGCAGGGCCGACAGCTCCGCGCCCGTGGGCCGGAAGGCGTCCGGCCACGCCGGCGGGAACCCGTAGAGCTCGTCGCGCACGGGGAGCGCGCTCGGGTGCCCGAGCACGACGTCGGCGTAGTCGTGGCCCGCGGCGTCCAGGGCCAGCCGTGCGCTGAAGGCTAGGTGGTCGATGAGGATCGCCTCGGGCCGCAGATCTGCGACGATCCGCAGCGTCGCGCGGCCAGCCGCCACCGGGTCCCACATCAGGTCGGTGAGACGCTCCTTCGCCTGGTAGGCGAGCGTCGGGACCATCCCCTCGCGCGTCGCGGCGAAGAAGCCCCGCAGCGAGTCCGCCTCGTCGCGGGGCTGCTCGTCGGCCCGGATGACGCCGGGATTCGAGCCGCGCCCGAGCTGCAGGTGCACTCGCTCGAAGCCGAAGCCCGCGACGATGTCGGCGGTCGCGGGGCCCGTCGCGACGACGACCCGATGCCCGCGATCCCGCCACGCCGTGGCGATCGTCGCGAGGGGCAGCAGGTGGGAGGCGTAGTCGGGGCTGATGACCAGCAGCGTCACGACGCCGCCTCCACGACGGCGCGCAGTTCCGCCTCCTCGCGGGCCACCCCGGCATAGACCTCGTCGAGGGCCGCCGCCATGCGCTGGATCGTGAAGCGGTCGCGCACCATCCCCCGCGACCGCTCCGGGCGGACATCGTCCGATTCGCCCGCCGCGTCGAGCGCCGCCACCAGGGCGGCCGCGAGGGCCTGTTCGTCCCATGTCCGGGTGAGCGTTCCCGTCGTGCCGTCCTCGACGTACGTGGCCGGACCGCCGCCCGCGGGGGCGACGACGTACAGCCCCGTGGCCATCGCCTCGAGCAGGGCGATGCCGAACTCCTCCTTGATGCTCGCGCAGGCGTAGACGCCGCTCGGCGCGATCACGCCCTCGAGCCCGAACCGGGCTGCGGCCAGCCACCGCGCGGTGATGTCGTTGGGCCGGTGCCCCGCCAGCACGAGGCCCGCGCGGGCGCGCTCGGCGGCCGGGACGATCGCCTCGATCGCATCGAGCTGCTCGCGCTCGTCGAGCGACGGGTCGCGCAGGTCGCCGCCGACGATCAGGAGGTTCGCGCGGGCCTGGGCACCGCTGTCGACCCAGGCCCGCACGAGGGGGGCCATGCCCTTCACGCGGTGCAGCCGCCCGACGCTGACGACGAGCGGAAGGCCCCGGCGCTCGGGGGCGAGGGCCGCGACGAGGTCGCGCAGCGCGTCGATGGCGGGCACCGCAGCCTCGCCCCGCGCCGCGGCCTCGGCATCCCCGAGCGCGGCGTCGATGGTCTGCAGGTCGACCCCCTCGGGGACGATCGAGTGCCGCTCGGCGTGCGCCGAGAGGTCGATACCCACGAGCCGGCGCATGTCCTCGTCGAGGCTCGGACGGGGGAAGAACACCGTGTGCGCCGCGTTCGCCGCGAGGCTCTGCACGAGGCGGGTGCGGAACCAGAAGTGCTCGACGAGGTCCACCTGCCCGAAGTCGGCCCGCGTGAGGCGCCCGGCGCGGTCGAGGGACTCGATGACGCCGTGCGGATCGGGCGCGACCGTGAAGACCACGGGGATGCCGAGCTCGCGCGCGACGTCGGCGGCGGCGAGGCTGCCGACATCCGCCATCCGCAGGTGGAGCAGGTCCACGCCACCGGCAGCGCGCAGCACCCGGCGGATGCCGCGGCGCACGGTCACGCGAAGGGGCCACGCCGCCGCCGAGGGCACCGCGTCGCGCAGGAGCGGGATGCGGCCGTAGACGTGCCCCGTCTCGGCGGCGCGGATCGCGTCGAGGTCGGCGACGGCCTCGCTCACCGCGCCGCGCGAGAGCGTGATGGCGCGGGTGACGGTGCGCACCGCCGCCCCGTCCGCGGCGCCCGCCACGAGCGCGTCGCCGAGGCGTACGAGGAGCGTCGCGATGCCGCCGTTGTCCCCCGCTCCGGCCGCGCTGAGGGCCGGGTCGATGTCGGCGTGGAGGAACAGCTGGGCGATCGTGAGGCGCTCGGTGCGCGCGTCGCCGGCGATCGCGGGCGCCGCGAGGTCCCGCTGCGCGAGGAGCGCCACGTCACCGAGGAACCCTCCCTCCGCGACGACCGCGTCGAGGGCCTCCTCGACGGTGCGCGCGGGGGTCCGCTGGCCGAGGGCCGCGATGGCGGCGACGCGCACTGCCTCCGCCTCGGATCGATCGGTCGCCACCCGCAGCAGCGGCGCCGTCGCGATCGCCGCGCGGACGAGGCCGAGCGTCTCGACGAGGCCGGCGCGCGCGGTGGGCTCGCGGATGCCGAGCAGTGCGCCCTCGAGGCCGACGACGAGGCTCTCGGGCACCGCGCCCGACCACTGCTCGAGGGTGCGCTGCGCGAGCATGCCGCTGAAACCGCCGCCCACGACGAGCGCGATGAGGCGGCCGATCGCCTCTGCGCGCGGCAGTCCCGATCCGAGCGCCCATGCGGCGTGCTCGCGGATGAACGCACGGTCGTCGTCGAGGAGGCGCACGAGAAACCGCGCGGCCTCGCCGTCGTTCATCTCCGACAGCGCGTGCGTCGCCGCGATCGCGACGATCTGGTCGTCGCCCCCGATCGCCCGGTCGAGGATGCGCAGGGTGCGCACGCCCGGGTCGCGTCCTGCCTCGAAGGCGAGGTCGTCGGCCAGGCGCATGGCATCGACGATCGTGGGCGCGTGTGCGACCGCGTCGAGTGAAGTCTGGATACCCACGTGCGCTCCTTCGTGCGGCGGCGACACGGGGCGGGTGGCCCTGTCGGCGGCCTGATGATAGCCCGACGATATGGCCGATGTACGGTGGACCGCCCGGACTTGACAGCGGGCTCGAGATCGGGGAGTTCCATGCGTGTCATCGCCATCGGCGACATCGGCGTCACGGACGGGATGATGCACATCGGCGACGAGGCGATGTTCGGGGCCCTCGTCGACGAGCTGCGCGCGAGGGGCGTGGAGGAGATCACCGCCCTCAGCGCCGCACCCGCGGAAACCGCCGCACGGTACGGCGTGGACGCCATGCCGAGGATCGGCTTCCCCGCGGGGCGCTCCGAGGGCGCCGCCCGGTTCGCGGCGGTCCGCGCGGCGATCTCCGGCGACCGGCCGTTCCCGGACGACCCCTTCTGGTCGGTGCGCGACGCCGTCTCCGGCGCCGACGCCGTCGTTGTGGCCGGTGGCGGCAACATGGCCTCGACCTGGCCGCTGCACATCTTCGAGCGCGCCGCGCTGGCCCTCCTCGCGCGGGCCGCCGGCATCCCGTTCGTCGTCACGGGGCAGACGCTCGGTCCGCACCTCTCGGACGACGACCGCGCCGTGCTCGCCGGGGCCCTCGGGTCGGCGCGCCTGGTGGGCCTGCGCGAGAGCGCCTCGGGGCGCCTCGCTCGAGACCTCGGCATCCCCGCCGAGCGCTCGGCCGTGACCCTGGACGACGCCTCGTTCCTGGGCTGGGAAGAGCCGGCGCAGGATGCCGCGGCATCCGAGGACCTCACGCTCGTGAGCCTGTCGACCCACCTCGGCGGCCGCGACCGGGATGCGGTCGTCCGCGGCCTGGCCGCGGGGCTCGACGACCTCGCCGATGCGACCGGTCGCCCGACGCTCTTCCACGCCCACTGGGGATCCCTCCGCCCCGGCGACGTGCGCGGCGACGCCGTGCTCCACGAGGCGGTGCGCGAGCGGATGCGCACGCCCTCGCGCAGCACGCCGACGGGCGACTCGCGGTCCGCCGCCGCGCTCGCCCGCAGGGCCTCGCTGCTGGTCTCCAGCCGCTACCACCCCGTCGTCTTCGCGGCGCCCGCGGGGGTGCCGGTCGTGGCGCTGACCGCCGACGACTACACGACGGTCAAGCTCACGGGGGCGCTCGCGCCCTGGGGTCAGCACCGGGTGGTCGACCTGGATGCCGCGGCATCCGGGTCGCTGTCGCGGCCTCTCCGCGCGGCGGACGCGTCCCGCGCGGAGACCCGCCGCACCGCCGAGGCGCGCCGCCCCGCCGCCCGCGACGCCGCCGTGGCGTGGTGGGACCGGGTGGCGGCGGCGGCCGGAGCCCGCTGACGCCACCCCCGGCGACGCCGTCGGTGGGTGCCGCGTCGCGGCCCTTACGCGGCAGCCGCCTGCGTGCGCAGCGAGATCGCGGTCCAGGAGACCGGCGGGAGCGTGATGCCGATGCCCTCGGCGCCGATCCGCACGGACGAGTTCTCCCGCGGGGCGACGCGTTCCGGATCGGCGAGGGTGTTGGCGGCGTGGATGTCCTCGTCGTGCAGGGACGTGGCGGAGACGACCTCGACCGCGCCGAGCGCGCCGGTGTCGATGTGGAACGCCGCCTCCTCCGTGAGGCTGCGGTTGACCGCGAACACGGCGATCTCTCCCGTCTGCGCGTCGTGCGTCGCGACGGCGTCGACGAGCGCGGCCTCCCCGTGCTGCGCGGTGTCGTAGGTGGGCGACTGGATCGTGAGATCCAGGGACGAGCCGCGCGCGAGGCGCGACGTGATCGAGAAGGGGAAGAAGGTCGTCTGGCGCCACGCCGGCCCGCCGGGCTCGGTCATGATCGGGGCGATGACGTTGACCAGCTGCGCCAGGCTCGCCGCCGTCACGCGGTCGGCGTGCCGGAGGAGCGAGATCAGCAGGTTGCCGAAGACCACGGCATCCATCACCGAATAGGAGTCCTCCAGCAGGCGCGGCGCGACCGGCCACGTCTGCACGTCGGTGATCTTGTCGACCTCGTTGTAGCGCGTCATGTACCAGACGTTCCACTCGTCGAACGAGATGCGCATCGTCTTGTCGCTGTGCTTGCGCGCCTTGACGTGGTCGGCCGTCGCCGCGACCTCCTCGATGAAGCGGTCCATGTCGACCGCCGAAGCGAGGAAGCTGCCGTAGTCGTCGCCGTCGGGCTCGTAGTACGCGTGGCACGAGATGTAGTCCACGTCGTCGTAGGTGGCCTCGAGAACCACGCGCTCCCACTCGCCGAAGGTCGGCATCTGCGCGCCGGAGCTCCCGCACACGACGAGCTCGAGGTCGGGGTCGACCTGCCGCATCGCGCTGGCGGTCTGCGCCGCGATCCTGGCGTACTCGGCGGCCGTGCCGTGCCCCAGCTGCCACGGGCCGTCCATCTCGTTGCCGAGGCACCAGACGCGGATGTCGTGGGGCTCCGGGTGCCCGTTGGCCACCCGAGCGTCCGAGAGCGTCGTCCCGGAGCGGATGTTGGCGTACTCGAGCACCGCCAGGGCGTCGAGCACGCCGCGGGTCCCGAGGTTCACGGCGTACATGAGCTCGGCGTCCACCCGCTTCAGCCAGCCGGCGAACTCGTCGAGGCCGATCTCGTTCGTCTCGGTCGAGTGCCACGCCAGGTCGAGCCGTCGCGGACGCTGCTCGCGGGGACCGACGCCGTCCTCCCACCGGTACCCCGACACGAAGTTGCCGCCCGGGTACCGAACGGTCGTCACGCCCAGCTCCCGTACGAGGCCGACGACGTCGGAGCGGAAGCCGTGCTCGTCGGCCGTGGGATGCCCCGGTTCGTAGATCCCGTCGTAGACGCAGCGCCCCAGGTGCTCCACGAAGGAGCCGAACAGGCGCCGGTTCACGGGTCCCACCACGAGATCGGGATGGATGGTCACACGGGCATCGATCATCTTCTTCTTTCTTTACAACGTTGTACAAGCGCGTCACGGCCAGGATATCCGCGGGCGCGGCCTCCCTGTCAAGGGCCGTTAGAGTGTGAGCGTCGCGCGGCGAAGGGGGAGGACGCAGTGGGCCCCACGATGCACGACGTCGCCCGGGTGGCGGAGGTCTCGATCAAGACGGTCTCCAACGTCGTCAACGACTACCCCCACGTGCGCCCCGACACCCGGCAGCGCGTGCTCGACGCCATCACGCAGCTCGGGTATCGGCCGAACCTCTCCGCACGGGGCCTGCGCTCGGGACGGACGGGGGTCATCGGCCTCGCCGTGCCCGCGCTGCGCGAGAACTATTTCGCCGAGCTCGCCGACGCCGTCATCCGCGCCGCCGAGCGACGAGGGGTGGGCGTCATGGTGGAGCAGACGGGCGGGCGCCGGGAGGCCGAGCTCCTGGCCGCGTCCGGGGGGCGCCGGCGCCTCATGGACGGCATCCTGTTCAGCCCGACGATCCTCGGCCAGGCCGACGTCGACGCGCTCGCCGTCGACTTCCCGATGGTGCTCCTCGGCGAGCGCATCTTCGGCGGGCCGACCGACCACGTGACGATGCACAACGTCTCTTCGGCCAGGGCCGCGGTGGAGCACCTCCTCGGCATCGGGCGCCGGCGCGTCGCGCTCCTGGGGGCGGGCCTCGATGCGGGCGACGAGGCGGGCTCGGCGACGCTACGTCTGCGCGGCTACCGGCGCGCACTCGAGGCGGCGGGGATCGCGCTCTCCCCCGAGCTGGTGCGCCCGACCGAGCACTGGGACCGGGCCACGGGGGCCGCCGCCACGCGACGCCTGATCGACGACGGGGTCGCGTTCGACGCCGTGTTCGCCCTCAACGACACCCTCGGCCTGGGTGCGCTCCGGGCACTCGGCGAGGCCGGCATCCGCGTTCCCGACGACGTGGCGCTCATCGGCTTCGACAACATCGACGAGGCCCGCTATTCGGTGCCGTCCATGTCGAGCATCGACACGGGCCGCGATCGGATCGCGGAGATGGCCGTCGACCTGCTGCTCGAGCGCATCCACGAGAAGGGCGAACGCCGGCCGCCGCGCACCCTCACGCCCGATTTCCGCGTCGTCGGACGCGAATCGACGGGATTCGCCGACGGGGGATGAGCGTTAGCGCGACGGCAGGCCGCGCCGCTCGAGGGAGGCGCGCATGCCGTCGCGCCCCCGCAGACTCGCCCCGCTGCGGATGCGCCCCACGATCGTCTCGATCCAGCCGCGCGCCGCACCCTGTCCGGAGTAGTACTCCCGGACGGCGTGATCGTAGGCGCCGATCGTCTCGTCGGGCGACGCCCGATAGGTCTCCCGGTGCCGCACGACGGATTGCGGGAGCCGCGGCTTGATGCCCGCCCTGTCGCGCGGGTCGGGGTGACCGAGCGCCATCCCTATGACGGGGAATGCCCCCGGCGGCAGCTCGAGCAGGTCGGAGATCGCCTCGGGCGCGTTGCGCACCGCTCCCACGTAGACGGCGCCGAGACCCAGCGACTCGGCCGCGACCGTGGCGTTCTGCGCGGCGAGGGCCGCGTCGATGACGCCGACGAGCGTGCTCTCCATGTACTCCACGCCGTCCGCGGGCTCGCCGCGATGCGAGGCCACGGCACGGTGGCGCGCCCAGTCCGCCACGAAGACGAGGAAGACGGGGGCGTCGCGGATGAACGCCTGGTCGCCCGCCAGGCGCGAGAGGGCGTCCTTGCGCGCGGCATCCCTCACCTCGACGACCGACCAGGCCTGCATGTTCGAGCTCGTCGCCGCGGACTGCGCGGCGGCGACGATCGCCGTCATCGTCTCGTCGTCGATCCCCTTCTCCGTGAACGACCGCACGGAGCGGTGCCGCAGCAGGAGGGGGATCACCTCGTTCCCCGTCGCCGTCGTGGCGGGGGCCGCGCCGCCGTATCGCAGATCAAGCAGTTCGGAGGTCATCAGAACAGGGTGCCACGCTCCGGTCGCAGCGGGACGGGGCTCACCAGTTGCCGGGGGCGTAGTCCTTGAGGAAGACCCCGAAGAGATCCTCGCCCGCCTCGCCCCGCACGATCGGGTCGTACACGCGCGCCGCGCCGTCGACGAGATCCAGCGGGGCGTGGAACCCCTCCTCCGCCAGCCGCACCTTCGTCGGGTGCGGGCGCTCGTCGGTGATCCAGCCGGTGTCGACGCTCGTCATGAGGATGCCGTCGGCCTCGAACATCTCGCGCGCGCTCGTGCGCGTGAGCATGTTCACCGCGGCCTTCGCCATGTTCGTGTGCGGATGCCCCGGGCCCTTGTAGCCCCGCCCGAAGACGCCCTCCATCGCGCTGACGTTCACGATGTACGTGCGCGGGGCGGGGCTCGCGGCGAGCGAGGGACGCAGCTTCGACACGAGCAGGAACGGTGCCGTCGTGTTCGCCAGCTGCACCTCGAGCATCTCGAGCGGGTCGACCTGGTCCACGCGCTGCGTCCAGGAGTTGATGTGGTCGAGATCGGGTACGAGGCCGCCCGCGTCGATCGCGGTGCCGGCCGCGAGCCGATCGAGCGAGCTCGATCCCGCCGCCATCGCCTGTTCGGTCAGCTCCTCGGCCCGAGAGGCGGCGGCGGCCAGGATCGGATGCGCGGTAACCGAGCGTTCGAGCGCCTGGGGGTGCTGGTCGCTGGTGTGGCCGAACGTGATCAGCTCGGGCAGCGGACCATCCGGCAACGGCGCGAGCTCGGCATCCACGAGCGGCTGGTATGCCCCCGGCGAGCGCCGGACGGTCTGCGTGGCGTTGTTGATCAGGATGTCGAGCGTGCCGGCGGCGGCGACGTCGTCGGCCAGGCCGATGACCTGCGCAGGATCCCGCAGGTCGATCCCCACGATCTTCAGCCGGTCGATCCACTCGGGGGCGTCGGGCAGGCTGCTGAAGCGGCGCACCGCGTCACGCGGGAAGCGGGTCGTGATCGTCGTGTGGGCCCCGTCGCGCAGCAGGCGCAGCGCGATGTACATGCCGATCTTCGCGCGACCGCCGGTGAGCAGCGCGCGACGCCCGGTGAGATCGGTGCGGGCGTTGCGCTTGGCGTGGCTCATCGCCGCGCAGTCGGGACACAGCTGGTGGTAGAACGCGTCGACGAGCGTGTACGGCTGCTTGCAGATGTAGCAGCCGCGCGCCTTGAGCAGCGTGCCCGCCGTCGGCGCCGTCGTGGACGTACTGATCGGGATGCCGCGGGTCTCGTCGTCGATGCGGTCGGGCGCCCCCGTCGCGGTCGCGGCGACCACGGCCCGGTCGGCGGTCGCGATCGCCTCGCGGATCTCACGCCGGCGCACCTTCTTCACGGCCTTGAACATCGCGGCGGTCGCGCGACGCACGGCGACGTAGTCGGGGTGGGCCTGGTCGACGGAGGCCATGCCCCCGAGCACCTTCAGGGTGATCGCGAGCTCGTCGGGGTCGATGCCGCTCGGCGGCGGTTCGACCTCGCCGCTTCGCGACGTGTCGGCGGCGCCGGTCGGCGGCGGTTCGACCTCGCCGCCTTGCGGCGTGTCGGCGGTCACGGAAGTCTCGTCGGGCACACACGATTCTACGTCGCCGCCCGCGGCATCCCGCCCCGCCCCTCCCGCGAACGGTCGCGACATGCCGCGGCCCTCCGCCCCCGCGCGGCGCGTCGCGACCGTTCGCGCGGAGGTGTCGACCGGCCCGCGCCTGTTAGCGTGCCCGGGTGAGCACCGCGCAGCCCGAGCCCCGCCGCATCCGCGTCTCGGCGGCCGTCATCCGAGACGACGCCGGCCGGCTGCTCGTGGTGCGCAAGGCGGGCACGACCGCTTTCATGCAGCCCGGCGGCAAGCCCGAACCGGGCGAGACCCCGGCCGAGACCCTCAGCCGCGAGCTCGAAGAGGAGATCGGCGTGCGGATCGACGCCGGAGACCTGCACCCCCTCGGACGATTCACGGCCGCCGCCGCCAACGAGCCGGGCTTCCTCGTCGTCGCCGACGTGTTCGAGGCGTCGCTCGGGTCCCAGCGGCCGCGGGTCGGGGCCGAGATCGCGGAGCTGCGCTGGATCGGCACGGTCGACGCCGGTGGGGTGGATGTCGCGCCCCTCGCCCGCGAGTACTTCCTGCCCGCCCCCGACACGGCGTCCCGGCCGCAGCCGGGGTCACCCCGTCACGGCGATGCGCCGAGCGCTGCGTCGCGCAGCTCGCGGTAGGACTCGCCCACCGCCTCCGCGAGGCTCCGCACCCCGGGCACCGCCGTGGGGTCGGTGCAGAACCCGATCCCCATCTCGTCGGCGTGCGAGATCGCGGCGATGCGCAGGGCGTGGTGCGCCGCGGGCTCCGACGAGGAGAACAGCCGCTCGACGCGCCGGCCGTGCACCGCGACGGGAACGCGCGGTCCGGGCACGTTCGAGATCGCCACGCCGAACTCGCGGGAGCTGCCCGCGAGCCGCTGGGCGACGGCATCCACCAGCGGTACCGTCCCGAGCGCGTGGAAGAGGTCGTACAGCAGGCCCGCGTCATCCGCCTGCTTCTCGGCGCGCGTCCGCGCGCTGATGCGGTCGAGGCGCTCCAGAGGGTCGGATGCCGCGAGCTCCAGATCCACGTTGAGGAACGAGTCGCGGTTGCCCGACGTCGCCGGGTCCTCGTCACGGCGGTGCAGGCTCACGGGAACCTGCGCGCGGAGGTCGAGGCGGTTCGCCCGATCGCCGAGCCAGGTGCGCAGTCCGCCGGCGACGGCCGCGAGGAGCACGTCGTTGACGGTGGCATGCGCGGGCCGCGAGGCGCCGATCGCCCGGAGCCCGTCGAGCGGCATCGCGGCGAACGCCAGCTCGCGAGCGCCCGTGACCGGCCGATCGAACGGCGAGCGCGAACCGGGGTGGCCGAGCTCGCGCTCGATCGCGGAAGCGAGACGGGCCCACTCGCTCGCACCCCGCCCCCGCGCCGCCGCCCCGCGGGATCCGCCGTCGTGCGCGGGGGCGTCGTGCGGGTCGAGCAGGACCGTCTCGAGGAACCGCATCCCCGCGATCCCGTCGACCATGGCGTGATGCATCCTCGCGGCGATCGCCTCGCTGCCGTCGGCGAGCGGCCCGATGACATCGAGCGTCCAGAGCGGCCGGGCACGGTCGAGGTGCTCCGACATCAGCGTGCTGACGGTCAGACGCAGGTCCTCGGCGGTGGCGCACTCGGTTCCCGCTCGCCGACGCACGTGCGCGGCGATGTCGAAGTCCTGCGCCGCGACCCATCGCGGCCGCCCCCCGGCCGCCCCCGCCGTCACCCGCTCGAGCGCACGGGGCGCTTCCACGAGCCGGGCGCTCACCGATGCCCGCAGCGACTCGATGTCCAGCACCGCCCCCGGGCGCAGGATCATGAGCTTGAGGGTGTGCCCCGTGAGGACGGATGACTCGAGGGCGAGGATGCGCGCATCGTCGGCCGACAACAGGTCGCCGTCGTCCGTCATGGCGTCAGCGTAGCGGCGCACCTCACCGCTCGCGGGGCGACCGGCTGCGGGCGGTCAGCCCAGGTTGACGAACACGAGATACGACACCCCGTACGCGGCGGTGCCCGCGCCCGCCATCAAAAGGGCGAGCACAATCACCCGCCGCGCCGTCCACTTCTTCCGATCCGATTGCGCCTGCTGCTCGCTCACTCGCCGTCTCCTCCCACTCTGAGCCCGCACGTGTCGGTTGGGCTCCTGGCGTTCGGTCGTGACACTATCGACGGAAGCGGGAGCGGATGCTGCCAGTGGCACAAGACGGCCAGGAGACGTGCGTGGATTGCGAATCGACAGCGAGCGTGAGCTGGCTCGACGTGCTGGCAGCCGCTCTGCGGGAACGGCCGGCCACCCCCGCCGACCTCGCGGCCGTGCTCGGCGTCGCCGACGCAGCCCTTCACGGCCCGCTCGAGCAGCTGGCCGAGATGCGGCTGCTGAACGTCATCGGCGATGAGCTCGTCTACCGGCGCCCGGACTTCGCGGCGGCGGACGCCCTTCAGCACACCCTGGACGAGGGGGTGCGATCGTTGCAGGAGTCCGTGCAGCGCTCGAAGGAGCTCATCGCCGACCTGCCCGAGCTTCTCAGCAGTTGGACGAACGGCAGAGAATCTCCCTCCCTGCCCCTGGACGTCATCGAAGGGCCGTGGGCGCTGGCGGACATGTGGCGGCTGCAGTCCTCGCGCAACGCGCCGCGATCGGCGGACCTCTGCATCCCCGCGACGGGCGTGCTGCGGGCGGCGGGCCTGGAGTACGCCGAGACCTTCTGGGCGGCACGGGCCGGCGACGAGCACCGGGTCCGCGTCATCCTGTCCGATGAAGATGCCCGGGCGCCCGAGAACCAGTGGCACATCGACAACGAGCTCGCCACCGGCACGCTCATCCGCGTGCATCCGCGCCCGCCGAGCTTCTTCTGGATCATCGACGACGACATCGTCGCCCTCCCCCAGGTCTGGGGCGATCCCGACCCGACCACCGTCGTCGGCGCACGCACGAGCGCCCTCGCCACCGTGCTGCACTGGGCGTTCGAGTCGCTCTGGACGCAGTCGCGCCCCGTCCGCAGCGACGAGCACCCCTGGGACCCGATGCTGCGACTCCTCAGCCGTGGCATGACCGTGGATGCCGCCGCGCAGACGCTCGGGCTCAGTCCACGCACCGGCCGGCGCCGCATCGACGAGGCCATGCGCTACTTCGGCGCCTCCAGCCAGTTCACGCTGGGAGCGGCGTGGACCGCCCGGAGCGGCCCGGACACGGGGTCCCGGGCGTAGCCGACGTTCGCAACCCCGGCGCCTCAGCGGCCGCTCGCGCCCGGCTCCGCCGTGATCGTCTGATCGGCGACGACCCGCTCGTCGCCGATCAGCTCGGTCGCGGCGCCGCCGTCGATTCGCGCACGATCAGGCGGGTGACCAGCTGGATGTGGCGAGACTCCGGCGCACTGCCCCGCACCGTGTCGAGGATCATCGAGACCGCCATCCGCCCCATATCGGCGAGAGGCTGCCGCACGGAGGTCAGCTTCGGAGCCGACCACGACGCCTGAGGAGTGTCGTCGAATCCCGTGATGGACACATCGGCGGGCACGCTGAGACCGAGGGACCGCGCGCCGTCTATCGCTCCGATCGCGATCTCGTCGTTGGCGGCCACCAGCGCGGTCGGCCGGTCAGCGCGCTCGAGGAGAGCGACGGAGGCCGTGCGCCCGAACTCGAAATCGAAGTCGCCGTTGAGTTCGACGGAGGCGTCGATCGGAACACCCGCCGACTGCAGCGCCGCGCGGTATCCGTGAAGGCGTTCGGCGGATGCCTCGTTGAGGGCCGGACCGCCGAGCCAGCCGATCCTGCGGTGCCCGAGCTCCAGGAGGTGGTCGGTCGCCGACTTCCCCCCGGTCCAGTTCGTCGCGCCCATCGTCATCCAGTGGGCGGGATGGTCCTCCCACGGGTCGATGGCGACGACGGGCAGCTTCGTGGACGCGTCCGACGACCGCAGCCCGGCGGCGGTGTGGGTCACGGCGATGATCCCGATGCAGTCGACCGGCAGCATCACATCCGCCACGGGCGGGAGCTGGCTGTCGTGCGCGCCGGTGCCGAACCGGGTGACGATGTGGGCTCCCAAACTCAGAGCGCCGGCGATGATCCCGTGCAGAACGGTCGCGGAGTACATCGTCTCGATTCCCGGCAGGAGGACGAGGATCTGCGGCGTGCGTCCCGGCAGGACCGCGGGGCGCCGGTATCCGTCGGCTTCGGCCCGCGCCACCGGATTGGCGTATCCGGTCTCGCCGAGCACGTGCAGAACGCGGGTCCGTGTCGTCGACGCGACGTCGCTCCGGGCGTTCACGACCTTCGACACGGTCGCAACCGACACGCCGGCCAGCGCGGCGACGTCGGCGAGCGTGGGACGACGGGTAGACATTGCAGCCCTCCGAAATTATTTCGAGACGTCCACACACTACCGCACGTTCGGGCCGATCGATCGGCCCGAACGTACTCATGCGAAACATTTTCGTCCTCCCCAGCGCCCGAAAATCAAGGGAAGACGCGTGAGCAGTCGGCATCTCGGCCGCCCGCCCGCCGTCTTCATTGCGCAGAGGCTCGTCCATTTTCGGGCCGCGTCGGTGCGAGAGAAACCTCTTGTTCGAAAAACGGAGGCGTGTTAGCTTGCTTCCACTATCGGAAGATATTTCGAAACCCTTTCACCAATCAATGTCGATTCGCGAGTGTTCTCGCACACAGAAAGGTCACCATGCCCACGCGTACAACGAAGTACATCGCCGTCTCGCTCGCACTGATCGTGGGAGCGGTCACGAGCGGTTGCGGCAGCTCGGAGCCCGATTCGCCGACGGACGGCGAACAGATCGAGCTCGAGTTCTGGAACCCGGAAACCGAGGAGGCGGTCGTCGGCGCCTTCGAGAACATCATCGCCGCGTATGAAGCGGACAATCCCAACGTCAACGTCAACGTGGTCACCGTTCCCTGGTCCGACATCTACCCCAAGTGGCAGACGGCGCTGCAGAGCGGCAACGCGCCCGACGCCTCGATCGGCTCGGTCGCCTTCGCCGCCTCGTTCCAGGAGCAGGGCGTGCTCGAGCCGCTGAACGACGCGGTGGACGCGATGGGAGGCGAAGAGGTGTTCGCCGACTCCGCCGCCTCGCTCGTCGAGCTCAGCAAGACCGACGACGGCGACTGGTTCACCCTTCCCCTCGTCAACAACTCCGTCGTGCTCTGGTACAACAAGCCGATGCTGGAAGCCGCCGGGCTCGAGCCGCCCACGACATGGGAGGAGCTGGAGGCGGCCGCGCAGGCGATGACCCACGACGACCAGTACGGCATCCTCATCCCGTCGTCCACCAGCCAGGTGACCAACCAGAGCCTCTACAGCCTCATCCTCTCCAACGGCGGGGACATCGTGGATCGGGACGACCCCGACACGGTGACCTTCGACTCGGAGAAGTCGGTCGAGGCGCTCGAGTTCTACAGCTCGCTGGCGCAGTACTCGCCTCCGGGCTCGGGCGGTTACGACCGGCCGGAGGCCCAGGCGGCGATGAGCACCGGGAAGCTCGGGATGTTCATCTACGGCAGCTGGATGCAGTCTGCGCTCGACGCAGCGGGACCCGAGGTCGCGGCGCAGTTCGGGGCGGTCCCGGTGCCCTCCAACGGCGGCGCCGGCGCCTTCATGGGCAACCTGAGCCTCTTCGCGTTCCAGGGCGGCGAGCACCCCGAGGAGACCAAGGAGCTCCTGTCGTACTTCTACGACCCGGCGAACTACGAGGACCTCGTGCTCGTCAACCCGACCTCCTTCTTCCCGGTGCTCGCCTCCGTGCAGGAGAGCGAGTCCTACCTGAGCAACGAGAAGGTGGTCGCGAACGCCGACCTGATCGACGCGATCAAGACGAGCCTCCCGGACGCGTGGATCTTCGGGCTGCCGAACCCGCACGCCGGTGAGTGGGAGGGACTCAACCTGATCGCCCAGGCCGCGACAGCCGTCATCGAAGGCGGCGAGGATCCGCAAGCGGCCGCCGATGCGATCGCGGAGCAGATGAGAGAAACGATCGGCTGACCAACCCTCGCGTCGTCGAACGGGCGGACGGGGAGGCCCTCCCCGTCCGCCCTCATCTTCCCTCTGGAGGTCACATGACCGTCACACCCGTTCCCCAGCCGAAGGCGTCGGCGCAGCATCCGCCGGGACCCGGCGGAGGGCGATCGCCTCGCTCGGCGACGAGGAGATCGCGACAGGCGCAGCGCGAGCGCATCACCGGCCTGCTGCTCCTGCTCCCGGCCGCCGCCGTCATCCTGCTGCTGATGGGCGTCCCCCTCGTCTCGGTCTTCTTGGACAGCTTCACCGATCGCAGCTTCCTGAGGCCCGTCGCCGAGTTCATCGGCGTCGACAACTACATCGACATCCTCACCGACGCCGGATTCTGGGCGACCTTCGGCCGCACGCTGCTGTGGACCGGCCTGTCGGTGTCCCTGCAGATCGTGATCGGGCTGGCGTTCGCCCTCCTGCTCAACCAGCGCTTCCGGGGTCGCGGCTTCCTCCGGGGACTCTTCCTGCTCCCGTGGGTCACCCCGGTCGTGGTGGTCGCCCTGATCTGGAAGTGGATGCTGAACGACCTGTACGGCGTCATCAACAACCTGTTGGCACAGGTGAATCCGGCGTGGCGCGACCTCGCCTGGTTCTCGGACGAGTCGCTCGCGCTCTGGACGGTCATCGGGGTGAACGTGTGGCGCGGGGTGCCCTTCACGATGATCATCTTCCTCGCCGGCCTGCAGAGCGTGCCGCAGGAGCTCAAGGAGGCCGCCGCCGTGGACGGCGCGGGCAGGGCCCGCACATTCGGGGCCGTCACGCTGCCGCACCTGCGCGGCATCCTGCTGACCGTCGCCCTCATCTTCACGATGTTCAACTTCAACAACTTCGATCTCGTCTATCTCTCCACGCGCGGCGGCCCCGCAGACCGGACGATGATCCTCCCGGTGAAGACCTACGAGGTGGCATTCAAGGGCCTGCAGATCGGCGAGGCCGGGGCGTGGGCGGTTCTCATGCTCATCACCATCGCGATCCTGGCGGCTGTCTACTTCGCCTACATCCGCCGCAGCGAGAAGGAGTCATGATGCGGATCCTCGAATCGCGCGTGAGCCGGAGGGTGCTGCTCGCGCTGGCCATCGCGGCCGCCACGCTCTACTCGGCGTTCCCCTTCTACTGGCTGTTCATCTCCTCGGTCACCGCGCCGTCGCAGCTGTTCAGCGGGGCGCTGTTCCCGTCGGTGCTCACCCTGGACAGCTACGTGCAGCTGTTCTCCTCCTCCCCGATCCTCACGTGGGTCGGGAACAGCATCCTCGTCGCGGTGATCGTCACCTCGTTGACGGTGATCGTCGCCGTCCTCGGCGCCTACAGCCTGGCGTTCTTCCCCACACGGTTCGGGCAGGCAGCGGGGAAGCTGATCCTCTTCACCTACATGTTCCCGGGCGTCGTGGTCGTGATCCCCGCCTACACGCTCCTCAGCCGCATGGGCCTCGTCGACAACATCGTCGGACTGATCCTCGTCGAGCTCGTGCTGACGGTGCCCTTCTGCATCTGGATGCTGCGCAGCTTCTTCCTCCAGGTGCCGAAGGAGCTGCTGGAGGCGGGCCGGATCGACGGCGCCTCGCGCATGAGGGTGCTGTGGAGCGTCCTGCTTCCCGTGGCTCGTCCGGGCGTCATCGCCATCGCGGTGTTCGCCTTCATCTTCTCCTGGAACGAGTACCTCTTCCCCCTCGTGCTCATCAACTCCGATGCGGGCAAGACGCTCCCGCTCGGAGTCGCGGGATTCATGGGGAACCTGACGGTCCAGTGGGGCCCGCTGCTCGCGTCGGGCGTCGTCGCGGTCATCCCGGTCCTCATCCTGTTCCTGTTCCTGCAGCGCCACCTGGTCGAGGGCCTGATGGCCGGAGCGGTCAAGGGATGATCGACCTCCCCTCCCCCGCCACGTTCACCAACCCCGTCCTCACCGGCTTCCACCCCGATCCGAGTGTCTGCCGGGTGGGCGACCGCTTCTACCTGGTCGTCAGCTCGTTCGAGTACTTCCCCGGCATCCCGATCTTCACCAGCACGGACCTGGTGTCGTGGTCGCCGCTCGGGCATGTGCTTGATCGCCCGTCGCAGCTGGATCTGTCCGGCGCCTCCGCGTCGGGCGGGATCTACGCACCGACCATCCGCCACCACGACGGGCTCTTCTTCGTGACGGCCACCAACGTCTCGGGCGGCGGTCACTTCATCGTGCACGCCTCCGATCCCGGCGGGCCGTGGTCGGATCCCGTATGGGTGGATCAGGACGGCATCGATCCGTCTCTGTTCTTCGAGGACGGGCTGGCCTATTTCACGTCGAACATCGAGCCGGACCCGGGCGGCCCGCACGCCGAGCATCCGGCGTTCCAGCGCGGCATCCAGCAGTCGCTGATCGATCCGAAGACGGGACGGATGCTCGGTGAGCCCCGATTCATCTGGGGGGGCACGGGCGGCCGGTACCCGGAGGCCCCGCACCTGTACCGCCGGGGCGACTTCTACTACCTCGTCCTCGCCGAGGGCGGCACGGAATACGGCCACATGGTGACCGTCGGCCGCTCGAGGTCACCGTGGGGGCCGTTCGAGGCCTCTCCCCACGGCCCACTGGTCAGTCACCGCAGCATGGCGAGCCCCTTGCAGGCCGTGGGACACGCGGACATGGTCACCCTGCCGAACGGAGAGTGGTGGCTGGTGTGCCTCGGCGTGCGCCCGGTCGGACAGTGGCCCCGTCATCTCCTCGGACGGGAGACACTGCTGGCCCCGGTGCGCTGGCGCGAGGACGGATGGCCCCAGGTCGGCGATCGCGGCGTCATCGAGGCCGAGCTGCCGCGGCCCGCGCTGCCCGCGTCCCCTCCCCCGCCGCCGCGCCCGCGCGACGACTTCGACGAACCTCGGCTCGGTCCGCAGTGGCAGTTCGTCCGACGACCGCTCGACCCGGCGGCACTGCTCGGCTCACGGCAGGGGTGGCTGACGTTGGCCACGGAGGGGACGCGAGTCGCCGATCCCTTCCCCTGCTTCGTCGGCCGGCGCCAGCAGCACTATGCCTTCGACGCCCGGACGCGGATCGAGTACTCGCCGGCGCGGGACGGCGAGGAGGCCGGCATCGCGGTCCGCATGAACGACGACCACTTCTTCACCTTCGGCGTTCGGCGGCACGAAGGAGTGAAGCAGATCGTCCTCCGCCAGGTGATCGGACGCCTGAACGTCTGCACCGTCGTCGCCGAGACGGACGAGAGCGACCTGGTGCTCGGCGTGCGGGGGGACACCGACTCCTATGTCTTCTCCGCGACGACCGGCAGCGGGACCGTGCACACGAGCGATCCGGCGGACTCGCGCTTCCTGGCGACGGAGTTCGCCGGCGGCTTCACGGGGGTGTTCATCGGGCTGTACGCCGAGTGCCCGTCGGGCCGGTCCACGCCCGCGCACTTCGACTGGTTCGACTACCGCCCCCGCGAGGACGCCGAACGCGGCGCGGCGCTCCCCGTGCTCCAGCAGGCAGGCCTCGACGGACTGGCTGCGGGCGCGCCCGCGTCCTGACGACAACGACTCCACCTTCTTCATCCGAGAGGACACCATGGCCCTGCCCGTCTCCATCGACATCGACCGACATGCGCAGCATCCGGCGGTGGTCCTCCGGCGCGGCGAAGACACCGTCGAGCTCGCCACTCCGATCATCGTGGCGGTTCTCGGCCACGACCCGGTCCGCACCGGCTACGCCACCGTCGACGATGACGACGGCTCGGTCCGCGGCCAGGCGCGCATCGAGCTGGCCGACGGCACGGTGGTGAGCGTGACCGACCTGGTCAGCGTCGCGGGCGACAGCGCGGTGCGCATCGACCGCCGCGTGAGCGTCGTCGAGCTCGGGTCGGCTCCGGGCCTCCAGGTGCGGCTCGAGGGCGTCGCCCGGGCGCCGGGCACGGCCGAATCGGAGTGGCAGTACTACCTGCCGTGCACGCTCTACAACCGCAACGACGGGGACGAGGACGGGGTCGAGGACTACCACGGCAGCTACGCGCAAGACCTGCGCGACGACAAGAACGGGGCGCTCGCGGCGCTCGCGCGTTCCCCGAAGACGGCGACGGCGTTCTCGATCGCCCGGACGACGGCGCCGACCTTCGACACGGCGATCACCGCGGAGGACATTCAAGCGCGCAGCTTCGTGCAGTCCACCGACATCGGATCCCTCGGGCTGGCGCCCGGTGCCGATGGGTCGGTCACCCTCCGCGCCAGCTTCCCCTTCGCCGAGGAACGGAGCTTCTCGCTCGACATGGCGGGCACCGGGTGGGAGGCCTTCGCCCCGCTCAGCGCGGACCTGACGATGGATCTCTCCTACGAGGTGCGCGTGGAGTCCGGCACTCCGGATCTCACGGAGGCCATCTGGGCGCTCCACCAGCATCAGCGACGGCAGCTCGGAACCCGGCGCCCCTCCCCCGATGTGACGCTCGACGAATCGGTGGAGCACCGTCAGCTGCTGACACAGCTGAACTACCGCCGCTGGAGCAAGGAGGAGAACGCGAAGGAGCCGGCCGGCTACCTGGTGCACTTCTCCCCCCGGACCGGGGCGGTGCAGGGGTCGCTGATCGAGTTCGGGTTCTCGGGCGACCAGACCCTGGTCGCCTGGGCGCAGCTCGCCTACGGCTACCGGCGCGGCGTGCGGCTCTACCGCGACAGGGCTCGGTCGGTGATCGACTTCTTCGTGCGGCACTGCCAGTTGGACAACGGGTTCTCCCAGGGCATCTACGACCCGATCCACGATCGGTTCACGTACTGGTTCACCGGAATCCTGATGCCCTTTCAGTACGCGGAGGACGAGGAGGACGTACGCCGCTTCGTGGGACGCCAGATGGCCGAGGCGCTGACGCCGATCGCCCGCGAACTGCGGGAGGTCGAGGGCAACTACATGAGAACCATGTGCGAATCCTTCTACCCGATCCTGCTCGCCTACGAGCTGGATGCCGCCAACGGCGCGATCAACGACCACTGGCTGGCCGCCGGATCCCGCTTCGGCGAATTCCTGCTCAGGTCGCAGGCCGACGACGGCTCCTGGTTCCGCGCCTACGAGCCGACCGGCGAGGGGCTCACCTCTCCGGCCGCATGGTTCGGCAGCTCCTATGCGGAGCAGAAGAGCGGAACGATCTTCCCGATCCCCGTCCTCACGACGCTGTATCGCCTGACCGGAGATGAGCGCTACCGCCTGGCAGCCGAGAGGGCAGCCGACTTCATCATCGCCACCTACGTCGAACCCACCGTGTACATGGGCGGCCTCAACGACACCACCCACGTCAAGTCGGTCAAGACCGATGCCGTCGGGGTGATGTTCGTCATGCGCTCGCTCCTCATGGCACACGAGGCGACGTCGCGTCGGTCGTATCTCGATGCCGCGGTCGCGTCGGCGAAGATCCTGTCCTCCTGGGTCTACCTGTGGGATGTGCCGATGCCGGCGGGCAGTCTGCTCGCCGAGGCCGGCTTCAGGTCGACCGGCTGGGCGGGATGCGACGTCATCGCCTCCGGCAGCTACCTGGACAACGAGTTCCTCGAGTTCACCGCCGACCTGGTCAGGATCGCCGACCTCGCGGACGAGCCCGCGCTCTTCGACATCGCCGAACTCGTCGAGTACGGGATGCAATACGCGCTCTCCACACCCGAGAACGACCACGGCTACGTCGCTCCCGGCATCCAGTGCGAGGGCATTCTCACCTCCTACTGGGTCAGCGCGCCGGACACCACCGCCTTCTCGGGCGCCGTCAACAAGGTGAAGGGCGACGACAACGACACCTGCAACGCCCTCACCAACGCGCAGGCCGCGTACGGCATCTACGGCCTCGTCGATACGTACGGCACGTCGGACTTCGCCCAGCTCCGATCGCGGATCTTCGAGCGGAAGGCGGCGAGCGCGTGACCGATCTACAGGCCGAGGCGCACCGTTCCGCCGAGAACGCTCCGTCGGCACCGCTGCGCTGGGGCGTCCTGGGGGTGGGGTACATCGCCCCGCAGTTCGCGCGCGACGTCACCCACTCCCGTTCGGGCACCCTCACGGCGATCGCCAGTCGAGACCGGGGCCGGGCCGCCGAGCTGGCGGCGGCACACGGCGCGCCGAAGCACTTCGGCTCCTACCAGGACCTGCTCGACGACGAAGACGTCGACGCCGTCTACATCGCCCTTCCCAACCACCTCCATCTGGAGTGGATGCAGGAGTGCATCAGGGCAGGGAAGCACGTGCTCTGCGAGAAGCCGATGGCGCTGAACGCGGCCGAGGCGGCCCACGCCGCTCGGGCCGCCGAAGAACACGGCGTGACCCTCATGGAGGGCTACATGTACCGCGCGCACCCGCAGATCTCCGAGCTCGTCCGCCTCCTTCGGGACGGGGTCATCGGCGAGGTCCGGGTCATGGAGACCTCGTTCGGGGGGCACATGCACGGGGGGTACGACAACTACCGGATGCAGCGCGCAGCCGGCGGGGGCGCCCTGATGGACCTCGGGTGCTACGGCCTCTCCCTCTCGCGACTCGTCGCCGGAGTCGGGGCGGGCCGCCGGTTCGCCGACCCCGTCTCGGTGAAGGCGACCGCGAGGATCGGCGAGAGGAGCGGGGTCGATGAGTGGGGCGTCGGGATCTTCGAGTTCGACGGCGGGATGATCGCGAGCGTCACGTGCGGCAACCAGGTCGACATCCCCTCGATCGCGCGTCTGTGGGGCAGCGAGGGCAGCATCACGGTCACCAGCCCGTGGCAGCCGGAGATCGGCGGCCGCCGTCCGGAGCTGCTCATCGAGCGGGATGGCACGGTCGAGTCGCGCGTCGTCGCCTCCGATCGGCCGCTGTACGCGCTGGAGGTCGATGCGTTCGCGGAGTACGTGCGCACCGGCTCGGCCCCCTTCCCGATGATGGATCTCGAGGACTCCCTGCAGAACATGCGGGCGCTGGACCGCTGGCGCCGCGCGATCGGGCTTCACTTCCCCACCGACCAGGAGGACTAGAAAGATGCGGTACGGAACCGTTCCCGGAGTGCCCGCCCCCCTGTCGCGCGTCGTCATGGGTACCGCCGCGATGTCGACCGACGACCCCGACGACGCATTCGCCCTGCTCGACGAGTACGTGGGCGTGGAGGGGAACACGCTCGACACCGCCGCGATCTACGGCACCGACCGCTCCTCCGAGCGCGTCGTGGGCGACTGGATCACCCGCCGGGGGATGCGAGACCGCGTCTCGATCATCGCCAAGGGCGCCTGCACGACATCCGCGACGCCCGAACTCGTCACGAGCGACCTGATCCGCTCGCTCGAGGAGCTGCAGGTCGACACGGCGGACATCTACATGATGCACCGCGACAACCCCTCGATCCCGGCTGGCGAGTTCGTCGACGTGATGAACGAGCACATCGCGGCCGGGCGCATCCGGGCCATCGGCGGCTCCAACTGGCTTCCTCACCGGATCGACGAGGCCAACGCCTACGCGGCGGCGCATGGCCTCGTGGGATTCCGCGTCAGCAGCCCGAACTTCTCCCTGGCCCTGTGGAACGAGGCGACGTGGACGGACTGCTACACGGCGTCGGATCTGCCCACCCGTCGCTGGTACGAACAACGCGACCTGTCGCTGTTCGCATGGTCCAGCCAGGCGAGCGGCTTCTTCACCGGCCGCTTCGACCGTGCAGATGCCGCCGATCCCGCCCTCGCAGATGTCGTCCGGGTGTGGTTCAACGACGAGAACTTCGCGCGGCGCGAGCGCGCCGAGGAGATCGCCGCCGCCCGCGGGGTGTCCGCCACCGAGATCGCCCTGGCCTTCGTGCTGTGTCAGCGCTTCAGCGCCTTCGCCCTGATCGGTCCCCGCACCGTCGACGAGCTCCGCTCGTCGATGGGCGCGGCAGACCTCCTTCTCACGCCGGACGAATGCGCCTACCTGAACCTCGAGTCCGACCACCGCCCGGCGGCCGCGGCCCGGCGCGCTTCCTGAGCGAGCGCGTCCGATCTCAACCTCGAACGCGGAGGCTGCGCGCTGTCGCGTGCAGCCTCCGCGTTTTCGATCGTCCGGACGGAGGCGGGCGGCTCAGGCCCCCGCGCTCGCCCCCAGGAGGCGGCGGATCTCGGCGAACTCGATCGTCCCGAACCGGTCGCGAAGCGCGTCCAAGCCGTAGAGGGCCTGAGCGTTCACGAGCCCGTTGCAGGTGTCGTTGTCGTCGCCCTTCTTCTTGTTGACGGCGCCGGAGAACGCGGTCTCCTCGGGAGCGCTCAGCCAGTACGACGTCATGTATCCCTCGCACTGGATGCCCGGGGCCGCATAGCCCAGCATGTTGCCCGGGATCGACAGACCGTACTGCATGCCGGCCAGCACGATCTCGACGATGTCGATGAGCGCCGGCTCCTCGGCCGCCTGCGCGATGTCGAGCATGTCGCCCACGAACTCGAGGAACTCGTCGTCGACGTAGCCGCCGCCGGGGATCGCGTCGCAGACGGCCCACCCGGTGCTCCGGAACCCGCCGGTGTCCAGGAGGGAACCCTTGGGGAACGGAACGTCCCAGAGGAACAGCCACGAGCTCAGCACCTTCGCCGCCTTGAGAGCCGCATCGAGGTGACGCTGCTGCCCGCCCAGCTTGTGGGCCATGATGAGCGACCGCATCGCGAACATGACGCCGACGGAGTCGATCTTCACCGACTTGATGTGCGAGGTGTCGTTGAGTCCGCCG
Source organism: Microbacterium sp. NPDC078428 (assembly GCF_044542535.1). NCBI lineage: Bacteria > Bacillati > Actinomycetota > Actinomycetes > Micrococcales > Microbacteriaceae > Microbacterium > Microbacterium sp. NPDC078428. The sequence goes on along the minus strand of NZ_JBITUP010000001.1, from coordinate 317,030 downwards.
CAGTAGAGGATCCCGGGAACGAACGTCTCGGCGATGTAATCGGCCGCCCGGAGCGCGGCCTGCTTGTACTCCTCGTTGCCGGTGATGCGATGCAGCACCGAGAGCACCTCGATCGGGAAGATCGTGCCGGACCGCTGCTCGACGGGGGACTTCCCGAACCACTCGACCGGCGTCGTGAGGCCCTCGCCCTCCGGCGAGTAGCCGCGGAACCAGGCACCGTCCTCGCCCTGCACCGTGAGGAGGAACGAGCCGAACCGCTCGCCCGCGGCCAGCCAGTCGGGGTGCTCGACGCCCTGGCGCGCCTCGGCCTCGTACGCGAGCAGGAGGGGGTAGATCGATTCGCACATCGTGCGCGTGTAGTTGCCCGGCACCGTGCGCAGCGTCCGGGCGATGGGCCCGAGCGCCTCGGTCATCTGGCTGCCGAGATACGCGCGCGCCTCGGAGTCGTCGTCGGAGTACTGGAACGGCAGCAGGATGCCGGTGAACCACCGGACGAAGTCCTTGCTCCGGGTGTCGTAGATGCCCTCCGAGAACCCGTTCTCGGCCTGCATCTCGCGTACGAAGAAGTCGAGCACCTGCCTGGCGCGCTCCGTCCACAGCGGCACCTCCTCGCGGTAGCCGCGGCGGATGGCGTTGAGTGCGTGGAGAGCCTGAGCGCCGGTGAAGCCGAACTCGATGAGGGATCCGAGCGTCTGCCCCTTTCGCGGCGAGAAGTGGGTCATGTACCCCGCGGGCCGCTTGGGGTCCTCCGCCTCGTCCCAGTCCTTAAAGTAGAGCTGGGTGAGACGGAAGCGGTGCTGCTCCAGCTCCTCCATCGGAAGCGGGAGCTCGGACGGGCGCGTACCGAGGCGCACGATCTGGCGCTGCGTCACGCTCCAGATCGCCTCCGTCAGGTCGTCGGCGGAGAACACGCGGAGCTCGTAGTCGACGGCGGCGGTGCGACCGTCCTCGACGGGCAGGAAGCCCGCCCATCCGCGACCGCTGGTCTCCAGGCTGAACGTGACCTCTTCGCCGAAGGGGTAGCCCGCCCGAAGTGCGAGGGGATCGCCCTCCCGCGAGTCGATGCCCAGGGAGCCGATGTCCGACTCGCCGATGACCACTCCGCTGACCAGCTCGTCCTCGGAGATGGCCGAGTCGAAGGTCGGGACGCTCGTCCGGGCGAGGGAGAAGCCCCGACGCGTGCCCGGCAGGTAGGCGAGAACGGCGAGATGCCCGTTGCGATCGTCCCGGTATTCCTGGACATATCCGCCGAGATAGTCCTCCTTGCCGTCGAGGTCGGTGTCGTTGCGGTTGTACAGCGCGCCGGTCACGTAGAACTGCCAGTCGGCCTGCTCCGCCTCGACCGTGCTCTCGACGACGAGCTCGGCGCGCACCCCGGCCGCCGTTCCGGCCTCTGCGATCGAGAACGAGCGGTTGACCAGGAAGCTGTCGCCCTCGGCGGACGGCGACCACGTGTCCACGACGAGCACGCGGGTGCCGTCGGGCAGGACGGTGTCGAGCCGGCCGACGCTCGCGGCGCCGTCCTGCGTGACGGAATCGTAGGACCGGGCGGTCGCGACACCGTCGGAGGTGATCAGGCGGACGGGTGTCGACGCGGCGAGGAGCGAGGCGCTCTCGGAGCCCAGCCGCACTCCGGAGCCGGTCTCCACCTCGATCGCCGTCAGTGCCAGCGCGGTCGGGGTTTCCAGGTTCGTCATGTGTTCGCTTTCTGGTTTGGGCGTTCGCCGTTGAATGCATACCGGGCCGCCGGGCGGGCCGCCGGGGCCCGCGGCCGGAACTGCGACCGGCCCTCAGAGAATCACTTAACCGCTTAAGGTGCAAGCAGGACGGCAGGACGCGATCCTGCCGCTCCGCCGAAGCGCAGCCGGTGCGGGATCCGCTGCGTGACGCGCCGGATCAGCCGCCGCTCCAGTCGAAGGCCGCGCCCATGAACGACGACCGCTCTCCGACGAGCCGCTCGTAGGCCCGCTGGCAGTCCGATGGCGCGAAGCACCCCCCGATCGCCATAGACCTCCATGCGCGGCCCGCGAGCCGACAGGGCGTTCCATGTCGCGTCGATGGAGGCCAGACGCGCGTTGCCGAAATCGAGCACCATGTGCACGTTGTCGGGCGTCGTGACGTCCACGACCTCGCCCTTCGCGGGACCGGAACGGATCTCGCGACGCGGGTGCGACGTCGCGGCGAGAGCCGTCACCCGCTGCACGGGACCCAGCATCAGACAGAGGACGTGGAGGGGGTAGACCGCCACGTCGAGTACCGGACCGGACCCCGGCTGGTAGAACCAGGTCGGATCGGTGGTGAAGTCCGGGAACCACGCCGGCCCGGGGTGCGATGCGCGGGCCCGGACCATCGAGGCCGACCCGACCGCCCCGCGGTGGATCCACTCGATGGCCTTCCGGACCTCGGGGTGCACGCCGATCACGGGGGCGACCGCGACGGTCACACCCGCCGCGGTCGCCGCGGCGATGACCTCGTCCGCGTCGCGGATCGTCGTCGCGATGGGTTTCTCCGAATAGACGTGCTTGCCGGCGCGGATCGCCGTCAGCGTCGTGCGTGCGTGCTCCGTCGGCGGCGTGAGGTTCACGACCATCTCGATCTCCGGATCGGCCAGCATCGCCGCGTAGTCCTCGTAGACCCGGATGTCGGGATGTCGATCGGCCATCCACGCCCTGCCGTCCGGGCTTCTCGTGCTGACGCCCACGAGCCGCAGCCCGCGGCCCGCGCGACCGGATTCGATGATGCCCGGCACGTAGAGATTGCGGGCGATGTCTCCTACGCCGAGCACTCCGACCCCGAGCGCGGTCATGGGAAGCAGGGCCCGTCATGGCGGAAAGGTGCGAGTGTCATGTCCATCCCGGAGCTGGGGGCGTTCGCCGTCGAACGACGCCTGGCTACCGCATGCGCCGAGCGCACTTCCACCGGAGCACTTAACCGATTAAGATTCAACGGTGAATCGTGCAGAACGCCCGCGCATCGGCGACATCGCACGCGAGGCGGGCGTATCGACGGCGGCCGTGTCGTATGCCCTCAACAATCGCCCTGGGGTCTCCACACAGACCCGGGACCGGATCCTCGCGGTGGCGGCCCGCCTCGGCTGGTCCCCGCACGATGCGGCGCGGCGGCTATCGTCGACGCGCACCGAGACGATCGGCCTGGTCATCGGGCGTTCGGCCGAGGTCGTGGCGACCGAGCCGTTCTTCGGCTCCTTCACCGCGGGGGTGAGCGAAGTGCTGTCGGGCGAGGGCCACTCCCTCACGCTGCAGGTGGTGCCCGATGTCGACACCGAGATGTCGACGCTCGAGAAATGGTGGGCCCGGAGGGCGGTCGACGGCGTTCTGCTCCTGGACCCGCGGACCGACGATCCCAGGATCCGCCTCGTCGAGGAGCTGGGACTGCCCACGGTGGTCGCGGGCGGCCCCGTCGACAGCGCCTCGGTCACGTCCGTGTGGACCGACGACGACACGGGCATGCGGGATGCCGTGGCCCACTTGGCCTCGCTCGGCCACCGGCACTTCGCTCGGATCACGGAACCCGCGACGCTCCTGCACAGCCACAACCGCACCGCGGCGATGCTCGCGGCCCTCCGCGACGCCGGCCTGCCGGACCCGACGATCCTCGAGCTCGGAGCGACACCGGGCTCCGCGGCATCCCTCACCCACCGGCTGCTCGATCAGCGGGTGCGACCGACCGTCATCCTGTGCGACAACGACCTCGTCGGGATCACCGTCCTGTCCACGCTCGTGGATCGGGGACTCGAGGTGCCGCGGGACATCTCCCTCATGGTGTGGGACGATTCGCTGCTCTGCCAAAGGATGAGCCCCAGCCTCTCCGCGATGCGGCGGGATGTCCTGAGCTACGGCGCGCAGTCAGCCCGGGCGCTGCTCGACATCCTCCGCGGAGCGCCCCCCTCCACCGAACTGCACAGCATCCCCGCCTTCATCGCACGCGCCAGCACCGGACCCGTATGAGGATGCCGGGGAGATGGCGACGGCGAAGAACGCATGCTCGTGATCGGAGGAGACGCGGAACGCCTCGCGCATGGCGACTCGCGTCGCCTCCCGCGCGCCCGCCGCGGCTCGCGTGACGATGTCGATCGCGCGGCGGGTCGAGGCCTCGAAGGCATCGTCGGCGTAGGTGTCGAGCCAGGACCGGTACGGATGCTCGGCATGAGAGAGCGGATGCAGCCGGGCGCCGACGTCCTGGTAGAGCCAGAAGCACGGCAGCAGCGCGGCGATCAGCACCGCGTAGTCCCCTCGGCCGGCGCACGCGAGCAGATGGTTCAGATAGGCCGTCGTGGTCTCGCTGGGCCGAACGTCCTCGAGTGTGCCGGGCGCGAGCTGGCTCTCGTGCAGTTGCAGCTCTGCCGCGATCGCCGACTGCGCCGCTCCGGCCCAGAACGCCTGCTCTTCGGGTGTCGGGGCGAGACGGCTGGCTTCGGCGAGCGCTCGGGAGTAGTCGCGCAGGTAGAGTGCGTCCTGCCCCAGGTACCAGAGGAACGCCTGCCGGTCGAGGGTGCCCTCCCCCAGGCCCCGGACGAACGGCAGCTCGTCGATGCGTCGCCGGATCTCGCGGGTGCACTCCCACCATTCGGCCTCGACCTCGGCCGGTGTGGGGTCGGTGGTGACGCCGCCGCGTTCCCAGAGCCCGGCGAAGTGGCTGACCGGACCGTGTCCGGCGCCGACCTCCAGCTCGGCGCCGTGACGGATGCTCTCGGCGAGCCACCGCTTGGACTCCCGGAGGGCTCCGCTCCAGTCCCGCGAGCGCGCGAAACGGGTGGCCAGGGCGGAGGACAGCGAGCATCCCGTGCCGTGCGTGTTCGTCGTGTCGATGCGGATGCCGGGGAATTCGACGACCTCGACCGTGCCGCCGCTCGCGTCGACGAGCGCGTCGGGCAGTGCTGCTCCGGCGAGGTGCCCGCCCTTCGCGAGGACGCGCACGCCGTATCGCGCGGAGACGCGGCTCGCCTGAGCCACGACCGCCGCCCAGTCCGTCGCGGCGGGCTCGTCGGCGAGGATGGCCAGTTCGGGGACGTTCGGAGTGAGCAGATCGGCGCGGGAGACCAGGGAGCGCAGCGTGTGCTCGGCCTCCTCGTCGAGGAGGCGGTCGCCGCTGGTGGCGACCATCACCGGGTCGATCACGACGACCGGCGGGAGAGCGCGATCGAGCCAATCCCCCACGGTCTGGATGACCTCCGCGTTGGCGAGCATCCCGATCTTGACCGCGTCGATCGTCACGTCGTCCGAGACGGCGTCCAGCTGCTCGGCGAGGAACGCCACCGGCGGCACGTGCACGGAGCGGACGCCGAGCGTGTTCTGGGCGACGAGGGCGGTGACGACCGCCATGCCGTACCCGCCGTTGGCGGCGATGCTCTTCAGATCCGCCTGGATGCCGGCGCCGCCGGTCGGGTCGGTTCCCGCGATGCTCAGCACCCGCGGCATCTGCCGGGGCGCCGTCACGATGCCGCTCCCCAGGCCGCGCGCAGCTCGCGGGCTGCGGTCGCGGGATCGGGGGCGGAGCAGATCGCCGAGACGACGGCGGCTCCGGCGGCGCCCGCCGACCGCATCTCGGGCAGATCCGCCCTCGTGACCCCGCCGATGCCGACCGCGGGCAGGGGGCTCGCCGCGACGAGCCGGGCGAATCGGCCCAGGCCGAGGGGTTCGGGCGCATCCTTCTTCGTCGTCGTCGCGTGCACGGCGCCGATGCCGACGTAGTCGACCCGGGCGGCCCCCGCCGCGGCGAGACGGAGCTGCTCCGGCGTGGACGCGCTCAGGCCGAGCACGGCATCCGCGCCGATCAGCTCCCGCACCGCCCCTACGGGGAGGTCGGACTGGCCGACGTGCACGCCCTCGACACGGGCCCCGCCGGCACGGGCGGCGAGGAACACGTCCACCCGGTCGTTGACCAGCAGCGCGACCCCCGCGGGGAGAGCATCGGAGATCCGCAGCACGGTGTCCAGGAACACCCGGGCGGAAGCGTCCTTGTCCCGCACCTGGACCGCCGTCACACCGCCCTCCGCGGCCGCGCGCACCAGCTCGACGAGATCGTGGCCGGCCGCCGCGGCGAGGCGCGAGTCGGTCACGAGATAGAGCGACAGGTCGATGCTCACGTCAACGCCGCCCTGCTGCGCAGCGCGGCGCCGTCGACCGTGGCGAGAGCGTCGAGGAACGCCGCCTGGAAGCTCCCCGGCCCCGCGGCGCGTGCGGCGGCGAGCTCCGCGGCGACCGTGTACACGGTGATCGCGGCGACGGTGGTCGCGAACCGGTCGTCGTCGACCGCAGCGAACGCCGCCATCACCGCGCCCAGCGCACACCCACCGCCGGTGATCTTCGTCAGCAGCGCGTCGCCGTTGGCGATCCGCACGAGGTCGCGCCCGTCGGTGACGACGTCCACCGGCCCGGAGATCGCGACCACTCCCCCGGTGCGCTCCGCCAGCGACCGCGCCGACGACACAGCGGCATCCACCCCGTCGGAGGCGTCCACACCGCGCCCGCCCGCGCCGGAGCCGGTCACGGCGATGATCTCGGAGGCGTTCCCGCGCACCACGGTCGGGCGCAGATCTCGCAGCGTGTGGCCGAGCGGCGTGCGCACCGGCAGCGAGCCGACCGCGACCGGGTCGAGCACCCACGGCGTACCGGCCGCATTGGCGGCGGTGACCGCCTCGAGCATCGCCTCCCGCTGCTCGAGCGTCGGCGTGCCGAGATTGACGAGGAGTCCGGAGGCGACTCCCGCGAACGGGCCCGCCTCCCCCCGGATGTCGACCATCGCCGCCGACGCGCCGAGCGCGAGGAGGGCGTTGGCTGTGACGTTGACCACCACGCTGTTGGTGATGCACTGCACGAGCGGCACGTGTGCGCGCACCCCGTCCAGGGCAGAGCAGGTGAAATCGAGCAGGTCTTCTGGCGTGCGCGTCATGCGCGACATCCCTTCGCTAGTACGAACTAGATCAGGTTCGACGGGTGTGATCTCAGCCCCGCGGGGCACCCCGTGTCACGTGGTTACCTCTCACGCTACCCGCAATCCGCGACAGGGCGGGAGTGCCGAGCTCACGCCGTGGCGCGCCCTGCGGCGGTCGCGTCGGGCACTTCGATGAGGCGTCCGGTCTTGACGTCGTAGAGGTAGCCGTAGACCGCGATACGCGCAGGGACCAAGGGGTGCGCCTTGATGCGCGTGACGTCCTCGGCCACGCTGGCCGCCTGATCCGAGATCGTCAGCCAGTCGATGTACTTCGCCTCGGACGAGCCCGGTCCCTCGCCGACGTCGTAGAACCCCTTCTCACCGAGCGCAGCCGTCTCGAGGCTGCTGGCCAGAAGCCCGCGCATGACCTCGTCGGTGAAGAACTCCATGCCGCAGTCGGTGTGATGGATGACGAACCACTCGCGCGTGCCGAGGAGCTTGTACGAGATCACGAGCGATCGGATCGCGTCGTCGGAAGCACGCCCCCCGGCGTTGCGGATGACGTGCGCGTCGCCCTCGCTGAGGCCGGCGAACTTCGCAGGGTCGAGCCTCGCGTCCATGCACGTCAGGATTGCGAAACCCCGCGCAGGCGGCAGGGCGAGCTCGCCTTTGTCTCCGAAAGCGTCGGCGTAGCGGCCGTTCGCTTCGAGCACTTCAGACAGCACGGTCATGGCAACTCCTCGGGATAGACGACCCGCGGCGGGCGCGCGCGGTGTTGTCAGGCTAGATCCGTGCGCGAGAGGGGCAACAGTGTGACAGCAAGTGACGACGCGCTCCCACGCGACACCACGATCGAAGAGTCCGCGCCCGAACGCTCCCGCCGTGGACCGGCGGCAGCGCCGCAGAAGAAGGCCCCAGAGCTGGACAAGAACGGCGGAGACAATGGCGGAGACGAATGGCGGAGACGGAGGTGAGCCGGAGGGATGTGAAATCGCGCCGACGGCAACCGAGACGGGTCGAAACCGCATGATTCCGCGGGTTCTGACGTGGCGGACGTGCTCCTCGATCAGGTGAGCCGGGTTCGATTCGTGGCAGAAACGTGGCGGGTATTCGGCGCGAGATCAGGTGGCTGCACCGCCCTTCTGTCGCGCGATCTGGAGACTACGCGGATGCAGCTTCGACCATCATCTCGACGGCCTCGATCATGCCGTATCGATCTCGCAAGGTGTCGAGAATCTCCTCGACGGTGAGCGCTGCACCGTAGCGGCCGGAACGAATCGCGATCTCCTGCACCGCGGCGAGCGCATGCCTTGGGTTGAGCGCGACAGTGTTCTTCGCGAAATCCCTGGCGCTGAGCACCTGAATGCCCGGCGAATCTTGCCTGGAGGGAAGTCCTTCAGGTTCTCGGCGACGATCGCTCCGGCTCCCGCGATGACGGCCGCGGCGACCACATGCTCGTCGTCCGGATCGGGAAGCCCGAACGTGCCCTCGAGCGGCTCCCAGCCTTCGGCCTCCGCGTCGGCGAACTCGCACCGCATCGCGGCGAGTCGCCGTGAACACGCCCCCATCCTGTCAGCCTGCGAGGTCAGAGTCGGGCAGCCCGCCTCGCTGCCACTGCCTTCCTCGCCGCTTTCAGGTCCTCGAGCGTATGGTCGATGTTGTCTTCGTCGACACCGTCACGCGTGGCGGCGAGCACGTCGTACTGACGCTCCCGCCGGCGCTCCCGATAGTCAAGCAGATCCGCGAGGAGTACGCGTCGGTGCGTTCCCGCCTTCTCGAACGGGATCTCGCCCTCGTCGAGGAGCTTCACGATGGTCGGGCGGCTCACGTTCAGGAGATCCGCTGCCTGCTGGGTGGTGAGCCGTGTTGTCTGGGGTACAACTGACACGGCCAGCCCGCTCTGCATTGCGTCCACGATCTTGCGGAGTGCGAGGTAGACCTCTTCCGGAAGCTCGACCTGGTCGCCTGGACGCGCCCCGGCGAGGAAGTACCTTGGTTCGGGAAGAGCCCGGCCGGCGGCCTCATGGGCGGCGAAGAAGTCAAGCACCGGGGCAAGCTCGACTCCCCTGCTGGGAAGGTACGTCTCTTCAACAACTGCAGCGCGAGACACAGAAATCACCCCAATACACGTAAACGCAGGAGATTGCGTTTGTTGCGATTACGGTACCACGCGTCACCAACAGGTCGATAGGCGCGTGCTGGGGCAACGATCAGATGCGTCGTCAACACACCCCGAGCCGCGCGAGCGCGAAGCTCCACGGAATGCGCTCCTGCTCGAGGCGTATGTTGCCCTCCGCGCTCATCGCCTGGAGAGTCGCGCGCTCATCAGGCGTGAGCAGCTCGAACACGCCGACGTTGGGAGCGGGATCGATCCCCCACAGATCACGGTGATCGAACAGAGTATCCATATCCATCAATGCCGACGTTGCGTCCACTCCCTTGGATCGAAGTCGGTTGAGTATGGCGAATCCGTGCGAATCGAGATCGCCCCAGTAGGTGACCGTCTGCGCCCACGGGAGGCGGGCGACGAGATCGACGCGGTGACCGCCACCGTGCACTGCTACAGCTCGGGGCACATCGGGCATCGCGAGCAGGGTGGCGAGGTTCTCGAATACGAACACGCGCTCGAGTCGGATCGTGCTCGCCGCAAGGTCGTCGACGGGCGCCGACAGATCGGTGAGCCCCTGGAACGAGAGCGACGGATCGAGAGCACGGATCCGTATGAGCGGTGACGGCTCGCGAAGACCCAGTCCGGGCGCTCCGGTTCCCGCCCGATGCAACGCTTCCACGAGTCCGCGGCGAGATTCGATCCATTTGGTGTGAATGCCGCGGATCGGCAGTTCTCGCACCAGGCGGCCCGATTCCGGATTCTCGCGCAACCAGGCCAGCACATGGACGAGCCTGTGGAAATCGGCGCCATCGAGATCGGCGATCGCGCGGCCATGGGCGCGGAGCACGCCGCTGGCATCAGAGCCTGCCAGGCCCCGCAACTCGTCAAGTCGCGCCACCAGAAGTCGCCAAGCATCCGCCTCGCCCGCCGCTCGAGCGATCGAATCCGTACCGCGCAGCACCGCGCGAATGGGGACTTCCTGCGACCCGATGCGTGACCAATGGCGGACGACCCACTCGAGCTCGATACCCGAGTCCTCGCTCACACCGCGCCAGGCGTCGACCCACCGTCGAACCAGATTGAGATCGTTCAGCGCCTCCCGCTCCGTTGGCGGGCGCAGCGGAACGTCGAGCACGACATCGGTCTGCTGCTCGGCGGCCCAGGTGCGTGCATCGCGGTCGAAGAGTTTCTTCGCTCGCGCGTGCAGGTCAGACGGTGTGACAAGCGTGGTCACGCGCGCGACTCCGCGTGCGGCGGGGTGGCGACCTCAGCCTCATCGACCGAGAACACCACGTTCGCCAGCCGTGAGGCGTCGCGGTCGGGGTTCGATACCGACGTGATCGCGCCCACGTACGGCTCGAGCGTCTGCAGCAGCTTCTGCGGTGTCGCGAGGACCATGTGGAATCCGAACTCGCGGAACACCTCCATCGCGTTGCGCGTGTATCGGCTGTCCGCCTTGTCGAACGCCTCATCGAGCACGATCGACCCGAACCTCGGAACCTCGTCCTCTTCTTCAGTCAGCTGGTACCGCAGCGCTGCCGCGAGGCAGAAGATGACGAGCTTCTGCCGCTGACCACCCGACAAGCCCTCTGCGGAGTCATACACCCGCACAACCCGGCCGGCGACGTCCTTCTCCCGCGCGAGGAAGCTCACGTGAAGCCTCGTGTCGAGCACCCGGTTGCGCCAGTCGATGTCGACGCGGTCCTTGGATCCGAGTCGACCGATTACGCGCTGCAGCACGGCGAATCGTTGCTCGGCACCGGCGGCCGACTCGTCGGCCCAGTTGCCTTCAACGATGCGGCGGAGGTCGGTGAGGAACTCGTCGACCTCCTGGGCCCGCGTCGTCTTCACATCGATCTCGAGGAAGCGGTCCGCTCCCTCGAACGGGGACCGTCCCAGGGATGCGTTGACGGGGAGGATTCGCTCACGGATGAGACCCGGGGCGTCGCGGAGATCGCTGAGCAAGTGTGCGACGACGTCCTGCGATCGTTCCCGCAACAGCTTGCGGAACTCGGACTCCTTCTCGGGCAGGCCGCGGGCGATGATGCCTTCGCGCAGTTCCCGGTAGCCGTAGCGGTCACGGATGTCAGCAGTCAACTCTGCAGATGCAGCGGGCCACCCGAGCCGAAACTCGGCGGCGCGCCCGGCGAAGCTGGCCTCAGCATCCGCTGCGCGGCCGGCCGCGGCGTCCTTCTCCTTCGAGAGTGCCGACTGCACCTTTCGCGCGACTTCGTCCACCGTCTCCAGGCTCACGGAGCGTCGCTCGGCTCGGAACCGGCCTTCGAGGGCGTCGGCGATCCGCTCCTCGACCGGTGCATATGGGGTGGCCTCGAGTTCGGCGACCTGCGCCGCGATGCTCTCGACGTGATTGCGGGCGACAGCGTGGGCTCCGAGCGACCGTGCGTGTTTCTCGTTCGCCTCGTCCAGTCGCCGGGTCGCTCGCTCCGCGGCCCCCTGTGCTTCGCGGAGCGTCCCCGACTCGCTGGTGAGCACCCGGAGATCGTCGCGCTGGGCCGCGGTCACCGCCATCGCGGATGCGAGGTCCACTTGGTCCCAGCTGAACGTCGATACGCGTGTGAAGACGTCGCGCCGACTGACAGCGTCCTGACGAAACGAGTCGGCCTCGGCGTCGCGGGCGGATGCTTCCTCCATCGCCGCCATCGCTTCCCGACGACGCTCAAGCAATGCCTCGAGCCGCGCGTGGGTGTCGCCGCCCAGCACCCATCGAGTGGCATCACCGATCTCGTGACGGTCGTCCTTCTCATACCTGCGTGAGTTGCGCTTTACCAGGCCACCGATCGTGACGCCACGCTCGACGTCATCAAGCTCGTCGGGGTGCGAAACGCAGGCGTAGTCGAACTCGGAGGCGATGCGCTTGCGGACGTAGGACGCGAAGGGCCCATCGCTCACCGCGAGGCGATGAACGAGTGAGCGGGCATCCTTGGGGCGACGCGGTTCATCGACGGCGTGCGGGACCGCTTCGACGACGAGCCGGACACCGAGTGTTCGCGAGTCGGCTGCCCGACGTGCGGCGACGAGATGTTCGTCCCGCACGAGGAGCGTCGACGCAAACGGAGCGAGCACTCGCTCTGCCGCGCCGCGCCAAGCGGAGTGCTGCTCGGCGACCGAGATCAGCTCGCCGGCAAAGGGGAATGTCGATGCCGGCACACCGACAGCGTCCGCGAGGAATCGTCGTGCGCTCAGAAGCTTCTCGTCGAGGTTGCTCCGGTGGTCTCTCAGCGCCTGAATCTGCCTGGTGACTTCGTCCAGCGCCTTACGCGCCTGACTCGCGGCGTCACGCACCTCATACGACACAGCGGGTATGTCGCGCGCAACCTCGGTGACGGCCGCGGCAAGGAGCTCCGCAAACTGCTCGGGGTCTTCGGGCATGGGTGCGCCGATGCGCATCAGCTCTGCGGTCAGCTGAGCTAGATACTGCCTAGTGATGTCCTCGGAACGCTGCGCACTGTCGATTCGCTCCTGCAGAAGCTCTACGCGCGCGCCGCCCTCGTCCCGGACCCGCGCCTTCGCGGTTTCCAGCGCCTCGCCTGCCAACCGCTGCTCCCGCACGGCGTCGCTCAGCTCGCTCTCGGCGCGCGCCAGCACGGCGCGCGCAGGGCCTGCGGCATCCTTCGCGAGCCGAAGCTTGAGTCCCGCAGTGAAGGGCTCGACGGCGTCGTGCAGATCAGAGATCGCCGCCATCTCGGCTCCGGCCAGGTCGAACAAGGTGATCGCCTCGTCGACCTTGCGGAGCGCATCAGCCTGCTTCCTCAGGTCGACCACGTGCTTGTGCGCGGCATCGAGCTCCGTGAACTGCTCAACGGCGGTCTCGGCCCGCGCGAAGGTTCCCGGCTGGTCGAGCATGAACCCGCGAAACAGCGCGTCGAGGGTGCCGAGGTTCTTCGCTGATTGTGTCTTGTGGAGAAGCTGAAGCGTCGCATCTCCACGGAAGCCGAACTGACGGATGACGCGCTCATGAAAGCGTCCGTGTCTCCCGCCGGTGGTGATCAACGCGTCGGGGAAGGCCTTCGACATGCGGCGCGCGTCGATTCCGCCTTCGACGTGCGGCTTCACGTCGAGAAGCTTCACGTAACCGCGGGTGAAGATCCGCGCGTCCTTCAACGCGCTCGGTTCGGTGCGCGTGCCGGGTGCGTGGAACACCCGCAGCAGGACGACCGGTTCGTCGCGGAGATTCTCGTAGCGCAGCAGGACACCGCTCCAGGTTGCCTTCGAGCGCAGGTACGTCGTGGTGGCCCGATCGGCGGTCTCGTCTGCTTCCTTGCTCCATGCCCCACGCACGTAGCTCATCAGCGTCCGATCGCTCTGCCGGGAAGCGCCGTCCTGAGCTGCCGCGTTGAGGCGTAGCCACTTGTCGGGGGTGATGACTGCGGCAATCGCGTCGAGGAGCGACGACTTGCCTGATCCCGATGCGCCGGTGAAAAGGTGACCGGCACGCGCGAGGTCCACGGCGACGTGGCCAGCGAACGTACCCCAGTTGACGAGTTCGATCTGGGCGAGGCGCCACTGGCCGGGCCTGGTCGGATCGACTTCCGGCTCGTCGGTGGGAAAGCTCAGCATCGTCATTCTGTCTCGTCCTCGGCATCCGTCGACGGGGCAACGGATTCTCCTCCGCCCTCTCGGGCGATCCGGTGGTACTCCGATGTGATCGCGCGGATCTGGTCGGCGTCGACGAGCAGTCGGAGCACGGGCGAGATCTCGGCACGGTCATCGCCAACGGCGTGCAGCACGCGGAGCTTGTTCTGCATCTTGTTCCACGACGAGTTGACGCGGCTCGCGAAGTCCTTCTCATCGCGGTCCGGGGTGCGGAACACGGCGAGCTGCTCGAACACCTCGGTCTGCCCGACGATCACCCGACCGCGACCCTCCTCGCTCAGCAGCGTCTGGCGAAGGACGAGCAGCATTGCGGTGTCGAGGAACGTCAAGGCTTCAGATCGCACTGCCTTCGGGGCTTCGTCGGATGGAGCGTTGCGGACGAAGGCGAACTCGTTGTCGCGATCGATGACCAGTTCGAGGAACAGGTCGGCGAGCCGGGAGCGGATGACAGCCTCGTCGGTCAGCAGCACCGCCCACAGCTGTGCCTCGCGCGCGCCGGAAAGGTATGGGCCGCGCACCAGACGCAGCAAGACCCGCCGCGTGCGATCGGGGAGTTCGCCGGCGTCGCCGCGCCAGAGGCCAGTGTGCTCGTCGGAAACGGCATCCGCAGTCTGTTCGGTCATGTCACCGCTCCAGTGAATCGGTGCGCGGCGACGATCGCGGCACGCGGAACTCCGTCGGCGCCCTGCCAAGCGAGTACCTCGGGCTCATCGTCAACGGTGCCCTGCTCGGCAGCAATCGAGAGAAGTCCGATCACGCTGCCGGCCCCCTGCGTTGCGGGGTATCGAGCAAGGACATCTGCGACGGTGCACGATGGCACCTCGGCGAGCAGGTCGTTGACGTTCCGGGTGAGCTCGTCGAAGTCGATCTCGGTCTCGCGAGCAATCGCCCGCAGCTCCTCGATGCTCGCGAGGGATGCCGTCTGCGTGACGACTTCTTCGGTGGCGGCGAATTCGGCGGGATCGTGAAGGTCGATTGCCCCGACGCTTGACAGCGCGACAGCAGAGAGATCCAGCGTGAGGGATGTCGGATACCAAGGGCGCGTATGCGCGGCGGCTTCCACCCCCGCGTGCTGAGCCTCCCGCAGAAGAGTTCTCAGCACCCGGTCGCGCTGGTAGTCCTGCGACTGTACGTAGCGGCGGAGCGCCCGGGCGAAAAGGGTGATGACATCGTGGATCTCGGCGCTTCGTCCCTTGAGCGTGGTGAGGAAGGAGCGCAGTGCTCGGCGCTCATCCGAGGTGAGGTCGCGAGCGAATCCGCGGTCGAGGATGCGGCGGATGTCGGCCTCGAACGCGGCCCCGAGTGCAGGGTCGAGCACGAGCTGAGAGAAGGCGGCGAAACTGCGGCCGGCATCGGAGTCGGAGATGTGGTCGATGCCGCGGAAGACTTCGTCGACGACCGATGCTTGAGAGACATCGGACTCGACGATCTTCGCCCTCAGGGACGCATTCAACGTCTCGAACTCGGCCCGAACCCGAGCGAAGTCGTCCGGCAGGTCCGCCGCCTGCGCCAACACATCGCGAACGCGCTCGAGCGCCCGGTCCTCGTCGACCGCGGTCTCGTCACCCGAACGCAGGCTCTCGATCCGCCGCCCGATCGACTCGATCTCTTCCTCGAGCAGTGCGATGCGCGCTGACACATCAGGATCGGTGTCGATCGCGAGGCGACGGACTTGCGCCGCAAGGCTCGCAAGCCGAGACTCGGTCACACGCGAACGCGGGGCGGCACGCCCCTGCAAGAAGCGGATCCCGGCGATCGCATCCGGGGAAAGCTCGAGCGTCTCACCCCGCGCTTCTGATGACGGCCGACGCACCAGGAAGCCGGCCGATCGCCACTCCCCGCAGTACCCCTTCGCTGTCAGCGGCAAGACCAGCCCCTGCGCACGGAGCCGCTCGAGGTCGGCATCGATCCGTTCGTACAGCTCCTCAGCGTCGACGCGGCGCTCGTCTCCACCCAGATGGGTGCCGAGAAGACCGGCGACCACGGGTGCACTGTCGGCTCGAAGCAGCTTCCACGCCGCATCGCGCTCCGCAAGCTGGGCGAGCTCGAGAACCTGGGCGACGGCGGGCACGCGTCCATTCTGAAGGAACACACCGACATCCGTTGACGCGGCGGCGGATAGCTCGGACTGAGTCACCCGATGAGGTAGACCATCCCGCGACCGTCTGTCGCGAGCGCCTCGACGAACTCCTGTGCCCGCGTGAGGTAGTCGAGGACGTAGCGGAGCTCGTCGTCATCGTCGGCTCCGTGTCGGCTGCGCCAGGTGCGCGCCCACGTTCGCACCTGGTCCTCGTCGATCGCACAGAGGTCGTCCCGAATCGCCGGCATCTCCGCCGGGAGGATCGTCCTCACCCACGGGTCCCACCCGAGCCCATGCATCGTTACGCTCCCCTCGAACATGCGGTAGCAGGAGCCTGCGTCCGGAACATCGGTCGTCGGACACGTGAGGGATTGCAGGGCGGACCATGCCTTGTCGAGATAGAGCATGTCGCGCTTCGGCGAGACCTGCTCGAACGTCGCGATACTCACGCTCGCGTGCGGCTCCAAGCCCCACGCGTCAGCGAGCGGATCGCTGGAGAGGATGCTGTGCGGGTCATCGACCGCCTGCTGAGCAAGGTCGGCATCGAAGGCATATGCGTAGTAGCGGATTCCCATGCGGCCAGCATCCCGACGAGGACGTCGCTCCGATCGCGACATCCGACGGGCTGGGGACGGCGCGCCCGAATCCGCCGTTGTGGAGGAACGGAGGCCGCAGTGGAGGCGTTCGCATGGCCCCCTGGAGACCGAGGGATACGCCCCCGCCCTCCCTGGCGGACACGCGGATTCTTCACCCCTCGACGACTTCAAACGAGCAGGTTGATGAGCGGGCGATCGCGAACACGGGCGGATCGCTCAGCGCCGAACGCTTCGCACACGTGGCAGAAATGGCGGATTTCGTGGCAGAGGCGAAATAAACAGCCGTTGATCTGGGTTTTTTCTGCGGAGACGGAGGGATTTGAACCCTCGGTCCCCGTGAGGGGACTCCTGTGATGTCTCAGGACATCGGTGACGGTTCTGTATCAGGACATCGGTGACAGTTCGTGTATCAGGACATCGGTGACACTTCCTTCTTCTTGGGTCCGCGGGGTTTGCCGTTGCCGACGTACTTGATGCCCGGCGGCGGCCAGAGGTGCTCGACGATGAGGGTGCCGCGGTCGTCGAAGATAATGATCCCGGCGGGCTCGTAGAGGACGAACACTTCCTGGCCGCGGAGTGGGTAGCTGACGTTGAAGATGATGCCGCGGGCTTTGATCGACCCGTTCGGGTGGACTGTCGCGATCCGGATCCCGTCGAGCACCCGGCCGTTCGGTGACGGTGCGGGCGGGAGCGGGTCTTCCGGCTTCCGTGGCGGCGACGGCCGGGGCCGAGGCGGGGTGGCCTTCGGCGTCGCCTCCCACGCTTGCAGCGGCGTCATCCGGCCGGGCAGTGCCTGGTGTCCGCGTTCGGTGTTGTAGATGTGGTCGAACGCGTCGACCTGGGCCTGCAGCTCGCCGAGGTTGCGGGCGATGGGCTGCTTGTCGAGGTAGCGGAACAGTGTCTGGTGGAATCTCTCGTTCTTGCCCTGCGTGGTCGGCTTGTATGGCTTCCCTGTGATCGGGTCGACCCCGAGTTGATAGACGTAGTCGACGAGCTGTCCGATGAACCCGCGGCGTGACGGGTTCAGGGCGAGACCGTTGTCGGTGAGCAGCCGCTGCGGGACCCCGTGCGCTCTGATCGCCTTGCGCACGACGCGGATTGCGTCGCGGGAGGTCTCGCCGACGGCAGCGTGGGAGGCGACGGCGTAGCGGGAGTGGTCGTCGATGAGTTGGAAGATCACGCACTTCCGGCCGCCGGCGAGGACGTACTCGGTCGCGTCCAGCTGCCAGCACGCGTTCGGTGCCGGATACACGAACCGCCGGTACGCAGCCCGCGGCTTCTTCCTCGGCTGGTTGCGTGCGACGCCGGTCTCCCGGAAGATTCGAGCGAGAGCGGCGATCGAGGGGACGGGGGTCATCCCGAGCGTCGTCATCTTGTCGTGCACGCTGATCGGCCCGCAGTCCAGCCCGGACGACTCCAACGCCGCCCGGACCGCGACCGCCTGCCGTTTCACCTCCCCGGCGATCGTCGATGGGCTCGACTTCGGCCGTCGCGAGCGGGGCTCGAGCGCCGCGGCCTGGCCCTCCTCGATGGCGCGTTTGCGGATCGCGTAGAACGTCTTGCGGGAGATCGAGTGCTCGGCGCAGAACGTGGTCACCGCGCCCCGCGGCGCGTCTGGCGGCCACTGCGCGATCGCGAGACGGACACGGGAATCGACAGGCTCAACGCGGCTCATCCCTCACAAATAGAACCGAGAAGTGTCACCACCAACCACAGCCGAAGTGTCACCGATGTCTTGACACCGTTCCGTCACCGATGTCCTGACACATGACACCGTGAGGGGACTCCACCTTAGCAGGGTCGAAATGGGCCAAATCGGCCCGGCAAGCTCACTGGTCCGGATTCCGCGAGATTCCGCGCAATCCGGGCTTGATCAGGCTGTTTTCGGAGCGCTTGGTGCAACTCGTGAGGCACGCTATCCACGGGAGCCACGCGATCATCGACGTTCACGGGATGCTCGGGGACCCCTGGGGGACCCCCGCCGCAACCTGGATTCGGTCTTCACTGATCTTCTGCCGGCACTCAGACGTGGCCGCGCCAATCGCGCTGACGGGAACCACCTCTCAACCATAACCGCGTCGACCGAGGGAAGCCTCATGGCAGCCGCGACCGAGGTCGGCGTTCCACGCTCCGCGAGGCGATGCCCAGGCACGATGCCCAAACGTGTTGCATTTTTGGCACATCGTTGGGATGTTCTATTTACAGTACATCCAGTATGATGGTAGATTTTTCTACCGAAGACTTGCGGTGCTATTTTTCGAACATAAATTGGGGTGATCGACGTGAAGTTGCAGACACCATCAGACCTCGCCCGCCTGGTAAAGAACGCCCGCGCCCAGCGGAACCTCACCCAGCAGGATGTCGCCGACGCCGTCGGCATCACTCGTCAGTCCCTCGCCCGCCTCGAACGCGGCAACTGTGGTACCTCCTTCGATACGGTGTTGCTCATCATCGATCACCTCGGCATCCACCTGGACGCCACCACCGACCGCCGCACCACTGCTCCCGTCGCAGTCGCCACGAGGGGTGCCGCCCAGGCCGCGGCTGACGCACTCACCACGCGCATCACACCACTAATCGACTCGGGGATGCTCGAAGCGCTCAACAAGCAGATCCCTGGCTCGCTCCCCCCGATCGACACCTCTGGCATCCTCACGCAGGTCGAGGCCAACCTCGATCCCGCAACACTTGCCTCCGCCCGCGCAGCCGCCCGCGGACTCACCGAGCGTCTCACCATCCCTGGCTCCGTCCTCAACAATCCGCCGCGAGCGGTGGAAGCCGGCTCCCCGACCTCCGCTGAGGCCCAAACGGGCGCCGACCCAGATGCCGCAGGTATCGAATGATCCGCACCCTCGACGTGTACCTCTACGACGCCTTCGTCGGCACGATCACCCGGCGAGGCGAGAACCTGCAGTTGCGCTACCTGCCCGAGTACGTCGCATCGGACAGCCCCGTCCCCATCTCCGTGACACTTCCCGTCGTCTCCACCCCGTTCGGGAACGACGACACCAAGCGATTCCTCGGCAACCTCCTGCCAGACCGCGCCGACGTCCGTTCCCGCTGGGCGCGGGAAGCGAAGTTGACCAGCGACAGCACCTTCGATCTGCTCTCCGTCTACGGCGCCGATGTCGCCGGCGCGCTCGAGTTCTACCCTGCAGGCACATCACCCAGGCAGGAGGAGAACCTGACGCCGCTCACCGAGAACGAGATCGGCGACCGGATCCGGCAGATCCGTCGAGACGACTCCGACTGGCTACAGCATCGCGCCGTCGAACAAGGGTTCTCCCTCGGCGGCGCTCAGGGAAAGTTCGCGCTCACCCTTCGCAACGACCAGTGGTTCGAGCCCTCTGGGCGGCAGCCGTCGACACACATCTTCAAACCAGGCATCCAGCCACTGCCCGGCTCCGACGTCACCGAGCACATCACCCTGCAGGTCGCGCGCCTGCTCGGGATCGATGCGGCCGCATCAGTGATCGCCGAGTTCGACGGCGAGCACGTCCTCATCGTGGAACGCTTCGACCGCTTCGACAACAACGGCGCCATCGGCCGACTCCACCAGGAAGACCTCGCGCAAGCCACCGGGACCTCGCACGTTCAAAAGTATGAGTCCGATGGCGGCCCCGGCTACCGCGACATCTTCACGGTCTTCGACCGCAACCTCAGCGCCGTCGACGCCAAGACCGCCAAGGAGCGGTTCGCGAAGCTGCACGTCTTCTCCTGGATCATCGGCCACAACGACGGCCACTCCAAGAACTACTCCCTCACCCACGTGCCCGGTCGCAGCGTGCTCGCCCCCTTCTACGACCTGAACACCTCGCTCCCGTTCACGCAGCGAGAGCAAGTCCTCGCGCACGACCCTGCCGTATTCGACAACGTCGAGCTCGCCATCGCCGTCGACGGCGCGAACACTCTCGGCACTTTCAACGCCGACAGCATCCGACGCCTCGAAGCCGACACCGGGCTCGCTGAAGGGCAGCTGCGGGAGTTCGCTCTACGGATCGCCGCAGGCCTCCAGCCCGCCGTCGCCGTGGTCATCGAAGCGCTCCCCGACCGCCTGAGAGAGCTCCCCGCCGTCGCGCTCTACCCGCACGCTACGTACACGCAAACCCGCCGAGTCATCAACGCCCTCACCTGACCTGGGCCATCCTCGCCTCGCGCGCAGCACGATGGCTTCCCCGGGGCAAATAAAATCCCCGCCAATCCGGAGACGGGAGGGAGCAACGGACCAAGCATAGGTCGGCCACCTCAACAGTCTGTCAACTCGACGCGACCGGTTTCGACGTGCGCCGCACGGCGCCGTCACCCGCGTTCGGTCGAGATCGAGAAGCCTTCCTTGGCGACAACGCGACGGCGCCGATTGTGCATGCGCTCCAGCACGGGTACGGCTACATTCCGGAAGTCGTGAACGGTCGGCAGGTCGGGTGAGTCGCTCTCTCCGGCGATCACGACGACCGGAAACCCGCGGAATTCCGCGCCGAATGAGGGTGCAGCTCTCCCGAAACCGCTGTCCATATCGGTCGCAAGGGCCCCCTGGGGGTCCCCACTTTGGGGACCTTTGGGGGACCCCGCCGCCAGATCGGGCATCTCGAGCATCATCAGCGCAAACGCAAAATCCCCGGCTGACCGGGGATTTTTCCGCGGAGACGGAGGGATTTTGAACCCTCGGTCCCCGTGAGGGGACTCCACCTTAGCAGGGTCACACGACACGAACCCCGGCACAGCTTCGCGCGGCCTGCTCTACCGCGGAATCATGCGGATATCTGCTCTTGATCAGGCTCTTTCCAGCGGGCGTTCGATCGCTCATCACGCACTCCACGCACGCCGCGCTCATTTACTCCTCCCGATCCTCAGCATGCTCGGGGTCACCCGGGGGTCACCTGGCTCGAGACCACTGCACTGCCCGTCGAGCCCTTGCGGCATCATCACCGTGGGCGGGTGGCGAGGATGGCGGCTTGGGTGCGGGAGGTGACGCCGAGTTTCATGAGCAGGTTGCTGACGTGGGCGCCGGCGGTGCGTTCGCTGATCCCGAGGTGCCGGGCGAGGTCACGGTTCGACAGTCCGTCGCCGAGGAGTGCGAGGACTTCGCGTTCGCGTGAGGTCATCGCGGACAGGCGCCGCGTCGACGTTCCGTCGATGCGGGATGGGTGACGTCGCGGGCGAGCTGAGCGGGGCCCGAGGCAGCCAGCTGGCAGTCCAGCCGCGAGTTCACTCCCTCCCCGGGGTCGCCGCGTCCGGACGACCCTCGGGTCATGCGTCGACGTAGGACATCTGCTGCTCGTTGTAGCGGTCGCCGCTGACTCCGACGCGGGCGGCGAGTCGGCTGAGGTCGTCGAGTTCGTCGGCCGAGAGTGCGACCTGGGTTGAGGCGGCGTTCTCGGCGATGCGGGTGGTGCGGCGGGTTCCGGGGATCGGCGCGATGAACGGGTGCTGCGCGAGCAGCCACGCGAGTGCGACCTGCCCCGAGGTGGCGCCCCTCGAGGCTGCGAGCGTCGCAACGTGGTCGATGAGCGCGCGGTTCGCGGCCCGGTTCGCCTCGGTGAACCGCGGAATCGTCGCACGGATGTCCCCCGCGCCGAACGCGGTGCCCTGGTCGACGGTGCCGCTGAGGAATCCTTTGCCAAGGGGACTGAACGGCACGAACCCGATGCCCAGTTCGGCCAGGGTCGGCAGGACGGATGCTTCGGGGTCACGCGTCCACAGCGAGTACTCGCTCTGCACCGCGGTCACCGGCTGCACGGCGTGGGCGGTGCGGATGGTCGCGGCGGAGGCCTCCGACAGGCCGAAGTGGCGGACCTTGCCCTCGGCGATGAGCTCGCTGACGGTGCCGGCGACGTCCTCGATCGGCACGGCGGGGTCGACGCGGTGCTGGTAGAAGAGGTCGATCACGTCGGTGCGGAGCCGCTTCAGCGAGGCATCGGCCACGGCCCGGATCTGTTCGGGGCGGCTGTTCAGTCCGACCATGCGGCCGTCCTGGATGTCCCATCCGAACTTCGTGGCGATGACGACGTCGTCGCGGACGGGTTCGAGCGCCTCGCCGACGAGCTCTTCGTTGACGTAGGGGCCGTAGACCTCGGCGGTGTCGAAGAAGGTGACGCCGTGGTCTACGGCGGAGCGGATGACCGCGATCATGTCGTCGCGGGTGCCGGGGTTGGGGCCGTAGCTCTGCGACATGCCCATGCAGCCGAGGCCGATCGCCGAGACCTCCAGGTCCTGGCCGAGTGTGCGGGTGTGCATGATGGTTCCTTTCTCCGGTCGCGTCAGAACGCGATCATGACTTTGAGGGCTTGACGGGCGTCCATCGCTGCATACCCGGCGGGAACGTCGTCGATGGCGACGGTGCGGTCGAACACCCGGCCCGGGTCGATGACCCCGTCGAGCACGTCACGGATGGCGGGTTCCAGGTAGGCGCGGACGGGGGCGGGTCCGCCGGTGAGGGTGATGTTCTTCCCGAACAGCGACCCGAACCCGATCGGCGCGTCCTCGTACTGTGGCACGCCGACGCGGGAAATCACCCCGCCCGGACGGACGATCCCGTACGCCTGCTCGTACGCGGGCATGTGGCCGACGGCCTCGAGCACCACATGGCTGCCCTCACCACCGGTGAGGTCGAGTACCCGTGCGATGCCCTCCGCTCCGCGCTCGGCGACGACGTCAGTGGCGCCGAACTCGATCCCGAGGTCGGTGCGTGCGGTATGGCGGCCCATCAGGATGATGCGCTCCGCTCCGAGCCGGCGCGAGGCGAGCACGGCCGACAGGCCCACCGCGCCGTCGCCGATCACGGTGACGGTCTTGCCCGGTGCGACCCGCCCCATGTGCGCGGCATGGTGGCCGGTGAGGTAGACGTCCGACAAGGAGAGCAGCGACGCGAGCAGTCCCTCGTCGGCGGATGCGGGGTCGGTGCCGGGGACCTTCACGAGACTGCCGTCGGCCTGCGGGATGCGGGCGAACTCGGCCTGCAGCCCTCCGACCTCGGGTGATCCGTAGAACCCGCCGTACAGGCAGGAGGTGTGGAAGCCCTCGCGGCAGAACACGCAGGTGTTGTCCTGGTATGCGAACGGCGCGATCACGAAGTCGCCGGGGGTGACGGTGGTGACCGCATCCCCGATCTCCTCGACGACGCCGATCAGCTCGTGCCCCATCGGGCGGCCGTGATCGCCGTGCGGCAGAGAGTGGTACGGGTGCAGGTCCGATCCGCACACGCACGCCCGCACCGTGCGGACGATCGCGTCGGTCGGATGCTCGATGACCGGGTCAGGGACGGTCTCGACGCGGACGTCTCCCGCGCCGTACATCAGTGTGGCCTTCATCAGTGGTCCTTTTCGTATCAGCGGGGGTCGACGCGCAGCGTGGTCTGCTTCGCGAGGGCGCTGGTGATGGCGCGGGACGGGGAGCCGGTGCCGTACTTCGCGAAGTACGCCGCATCGATCTGCGCGTCCCGGGTGGAGTCGAGGGTGAACGTGACCGGCCGGGTCTGGCCGCCCCACCGCAGGAAGCCGTCGAAGTGGCGGGCGACGCCGCGGTACCACTGCCCGTCCGGGCCCTTCACGGACCGCAGGTACAGGGTGTCGTCGACGACGACGTGCCACACGATCGTGGGGGTTCGAGAGGATCCGTCGGCACGGCGGCCCGCGACGCGCACCTCGCCGGCGCGGTCGAGTTCGGTGAGTTCGGTGGTGGTCCAGGTGGTCATGGGCGGGCCCCTTCCGGTGTGGTGAATGGCTCCCCCGGGCGCATCGGCGCAGTCGGTGAGGTCATCGTCACGGTGCTCATGCTTCGGGAATCACCAGGTCGAAGAACGCGTCGCGAGGCTGGTCCGGGTCAGGGCCACTGCGCACCCCGGTGTCGAGGGCGTCGATGCGGGCGAGCTCATCGGGCGTGAGGGCGAAGTCGAACACGTCGAAGTTCTCCGCGATGCGGCCCACGTTCACAGACTTCGGGATCGCGGAACGACCCTGCTGCAGATGCCAGCGCAGCATCACCTGCGCCGGGGACTTCCCATGCCCCGCCGCGATGTCGGCGATCGTCGGGTCCTGCATTACGCTGCGCCGCTCGTCTCCCCACCCCGGGTAGAAGGTGATCCCGCCGATCGGCGACCACGCCTGGGTCAGAATGCCGTGGGCCTCGTTCGCCTGCTGCACGGCCGGCTGCGTGAAGTACGGGTGCAGTTCCACCTGGTTCACCGCCGGCACCACGTCCGTCACCGCGAGGAGTCGGTCGAGGTGGTGCGGCATGAAGTTGCTGACTCCGATCGCTCGCACCCGGCCCGCCGCGAGCAGCGACTCCAGCGCCCGGTACGCGGTCACCACGGTGTCGAACCGGGACGGCACCGGCTGGTGCAGGATGAGCAGGTCCAGGGTGTCGACGCCGAGCTTGCCGGTCGACTTCTCGAACGCGTGGAGCGTGTTGTCGTACCCGTAGTCCGACACCCACACCTTCGTCTCGATGAACACCTCGTCCCGGTCGAGACCAGACCGGCGGATGCCTTCACCGACCTGCCGCTCATTGCCGTACGCGGCAGCAGTGTCGATGTGCCGGTACCCGACGCGCAGTGCCGTCTCGACGGCCGCGGCGGTCTCCTCCGGCGGGCTCTGGAACACGCCGAGTCCGAGGGCCGGCATGACCACGCCGTTGTTCAGGGTCAGGTTCGGGATCGTGCTGGTCGACATGCTCGGCTCCTTGCTCGGGGATGTCTCGAGTCCACCACCGGCCGACATCCGGTGGCAGTGACGGGTGTGACCGGTACTGCCAGACCCTCCCTCCCGTCACGCGATCGGCGTACCGTCGAGGCATGGACAACCGCAGCGAGGTGCGCGAATTCCTCACCACCCGCCGCGCACGCCTCACCCCCGACCAAGCCGGGCTCCCCGCCTTCGGCGGACACCGGCGCGTCCCCGGACTCCGCCGCGAAGAAGTCGCGCTCCTCTCCGGCATGAGCGTCGACTACTACACGCGCCTCGAACGCGGCGATCTCTCGGGGGCCTCCGACAGCGTCCTCGAGTCTCTCTCCCGCGCCCTGCAGCTCGACGATGCCGAAGCCGCGCACCTGCACGACCTCGCCCGTGCCGCCGCGTCTTCACCCGTCGCCCGCAAGCCCCGCAGAGCCACCGGCGCGCTGCGGCCCAGCATCCAGCGCCTCCTCGACGCGATCACCGAAGCCCCCGCCCTGATCCGCAACGACCGGTTCGACTACGTTGCCGCGAACCGCCTCGGACGCGCGCTCTACTCCCCCGTGTTCGACGACCCCGCCCCCAACAGCGCGCGGTTCGCGTTCCTGAACCCCGTCGCGCACGACTTCTACGCCGACTGGGACCAGGTCACCGCCGAACTCGTCGCCGCGATGCGCGGCGAAGCCGGCCGCAACCCGTTCGACAAGCGCTTCACCGACCTCGTCGGCGAACTCTCGACCCGCTCCGAACGGTTCCGCACCCTGTGGGCCGCACACGACGTGAGGTTCCACCGCACCGGGACAAAGCGCCTCCGCCACCCCATCGTCGGCGACGTCGAACTCACCTACGAAGCCTTCGAACTCCCCGCCGACCCCGGGCTGCACCTCTCGACCTACACCGCCGAACCAGGATCCCCCTCCGCCGACGCCCTCAAGATGCTCGCCAGCTGGACCGCGACCGGCACCCCCGTCCGCGACACGCGACCCGCCGAAACTTGATCGAGTGCCCAGTCAACTCGACTGGCGTCACCCTCGGATGGAGGGTCGCGCGCGTTCAGAACACGGACTCACCGCCGTCGGAAGGCAGGACTACACCGGAGACGTTGACTCCGTCGTCGCTGAGAAGAAACGTGATCGAGGCGGCGAGCGCCTCGGGCAGGGCGAGTGGGGCGTCGGCGACGTGTTCCCAGACCCGCGGTCGACACGAGATTCGGATCGTCGAACATCGCTGACACGCCAGCGGGAGCATGCTTGAATTGCACCTACGAGATGCCTCTCCGACTCGGCGAATAGGACCTTCAGCAAGCTCCATTCTTCCCGGTCAGAGGGGCATTTCTACGTCACGACACCTGCTCAACACCCAGGCTCATCGGTGGATCGAGGCTAAGACGCCCACTCGCCTCGATCCATGCGGCCGACATGCGGACTCACCTCCTGGCATAGGTCCGGAGCGGGAAGAAGCCATCCACGGTCGCCCGCGCGAAGACAACATTGAGCGCGATGTTCACGTATGCCGACGAGCAGGGTCTACTCCATCAGCCTCACCCGATCCGCACGATGGCCAAGATCCCCGAGCTGTCCGTTGTGGCCCAACACGCGGTCGGGCCCAAGGACATCCCGACCGCGGTGCAGATGACGCGCACGCTCAAAGCGATCCGCGAGCGCAGTGCCCTGATCTCGGACGTCTTCGAGTTCATGTCGCTGACCGGAGTGCGATGGGGTGAGCTGCGGGCAATCCGGGTCGACTGGCTCGCCGAGGTCCCGCTCCCCCAACTCCTGGTGAACCGCTCACATTCGGATCGATACGCCGAGAAGGATCCCAGGTCGTGGCGCGGGACCCGGCAGATCCCGCTCTCGCCCCGCGCGCTCGCGATCATGAAGCAGCACTCCGCGGGGAAGGCTCCCGATGACTACCTCTTCACCAACGAGTCAGGCGGGCAGCTCTCTGTCGGGGTCGTGAGGAAGTTCCCACTGGGGTTCCGGCGTCATGCGTTCCGGCACTACGCGGCCTCGACCTGGTTGCGGCTCGGAACCCCGGTGAACGAGGTTGCCGAATACCTCGGCGACGATCCTCGCACCGTGCTCGCCGTATACGCGCATGTACTGGGCGAAGAGCAAAGACGTGCACACCTGCGTCGAATCGCCGACGCAGAGGCCGCAGAAAACGACGGGGGTCACCTGGGGGTCACTGGGCGCGAAAACGCGCCCCACGGCTGATCGAGACACCACGTGCTCGAAACGCGGAAACCCCGGTTCACCGGGGGTTTTTCCGCGGAGACGGAGGGATTTGAACCCTCGGTCCCCGTGAGGGGACTCCACCTTAGCAGGGTGGTGCACTAGGCCTGACTATGCGACGTCTCCATGGCACCCAACGCGAAACGGCGCGGGTGCACCTGGCAATACTAACGGCTCCGTCCGCCCACGACGAATGCGGGTCAGGCGTTGCCGTTCGAGCAGGTCTCCATCGCCGCCGTCTGTCCCGCGATGGAGGGCGGCAGCGTCGCCACCGCCTCGCCCGGCTCCTCCGAGGGAGCGGGCGACGCCTGCTCGGTCGGGTCCGTCGACGGATCGGCGGGAGCGGGCGTCTCCACGATGACGCCGTCCCCCTGGCTCGCCTCGCCGCTCAGCTGGATCGGCTTATTGGCCTCGAGGGCGGCCCACAGCTCATTCGCCGCTGCGTAGTTCGGCACCACTCGGTTGGTGTCGAACGGGTCGTCGACGACCGGGTAGGAGACGAAGACGATCTCCTCGAACGGCACGTCCTTCACCGCAAGGGCGATCTGCACCATCGTGAGCGGATTGGTGAGCGTCTGGCTCGCCGTGATGTTGTTCAGGGCGGTCGTCGCCAGCGAGTACAGCGTCGCGGGGTTCGAGAGCGTCTCGTTGCTGATCAGCTTGCGCGCCAGGCGGGACATGTACTGCTGCTGGTTCGAGATGCGCCCCAGGTCGCCGCCGTTGCCGACGCCGTGGCGGGTGCGCAGGAACTGCAGCGCCTCGAGGCCCTGCAGGTTGCGGTTGCCCTCCGGCCAGTCGATCCCCGTGTGGTAGTCCTTGATGCCGTTCGCGATGCACACCTCGACGCCGCCGATGGCGTTCGTGATCTCGATCACGCCGCCCCAGGTGACGGATGCCGCGAAGGGAATGTCCTGGCCCGATAGCTCGGAAACCGTCTTCACGGCGCACGCCAGGCCGCCGTACGAGAAGGTCGCGTTGAGGGGCTGCTTGCTCATCGCCGACGATGTGCGGCCGGTCTCGGGGTCGGTGCACTCGGGGATCGGGATCATGAGATCGCGCGGGAAGCTGACCACCGTCACCCGGCGCGGCTCGTCGGAGATGTGAACGAGCATGTTGACGTCGTTGAGCTCGCCCCCGGCATCCGCTCCCGTGCACCGGTCGCCGAACAGCTCCGCATACTCGGGCTCGCACGCGTCGGTGCCCGCGAGGAACAGGTTGACTCCGCCCTCGATCTCGCCGATGTCGGGCGGCACCGCCGCCTGGCCCTCCAGCTCGACGGCGGCGCTCGTGAAGCTCGTGACGGCGCTGTAGGCCTGGAACGCGACGACGCCGACGCCCGCGACGAGCACGACCGCGACGGCGACCGCGACGAACCGCACGATCTGACTCCACACGGAGGGGGACGAGAGCTCGCCGTGACGGGCGACCGTCGACCGGCGCCTGGGCGCTTTGCTCTCGCTCACTGGTGTCCTCTCGGGCGGGGCCGCTCCCCTGTCGAGCCGGAAGCGGAGGGTGTGGGATTCGAACCCACGGGACATCTCTGCCCACTGGTTTTCAAGACCAGCTCCATCGGCCGCTCGGACAACCCTCCCGGCGGACCGCGAAGCGGCGCCGTCGGTCACCGAGTCTATCCGACCGCGAAGCTGCCCCATTCTGGCAGGAAACGGCTGGCAGGGCGCTGAAAGCGGATGCCGGGGCGTCCTCAGCGCCCGAGCGCGCCGAGGATCGCGGCCACGCCGCCCTCCTGCACCGACGTGGTCACCTCGCCGGCGACGGCGCGCACCTCGTCCGGGCCCTGGGCCATCGCGATCGCGCGTCCGCCGTTGCGCAGCGCCCACTCGAACATGCCGACGTCGTTGCGCCCGTCGCCCATCACGAGCACCCGGTCGGCGGGAAGACCGAGCCAGCCGCGCACGAGCTCGAGAGCGGTTCCCTTGTCCACGCCCTGCGGGGCGATATCGAGCCAGGCCGTCCAACCGATCGCGTACGACACCTGATTCAGGCCGATCCGCTCGACCAACGAGAGGAAGTCCCCCTCCTCGTGCTCGGGCGACACGACGACGACGCGGCACACGGGCTGCGCCGTCAGCTCCTCGAAGCTCACGCGGTGCGCCGCGAGGAGGTTCCAGTCGTCGAGGTACTCGGTGTAGAGACGCTCACCCCCCGGGAGCTCGACGAGGTAGTGCGCGTCGGGCAGGTGCTCGCGAAGCAGGGTCAGCACCGTCGTCGCGTCGAAGGTCTCGGTGTGCACGCGCTCGTACGCGAGGTCGTCCGCATCCACCCGCTTCAGCACGACCGCTCCGTTGGAGCAGACGACGTATTCGGGCGCGATGCCGAGCACCCGCAGGATGCCGCGGGTGCCCTCCCAGCTGCGACCGGTCGCGAGCATCACCTCGTTGCCCGCGGCGGACGCGGCCTTCACGGCATCGACGACCCCCGGGCTCGGGGACTCGTCCTCGAGCAGGACGGTGCCGTCGATGTCGAGCACGATCAGGATGGGGCCCGCAGTGCCCTCGGGGGAGCCGCCCGCGACCGTCTCGTCGGCGATCTCCTCGACCAGCTCGGCCGCGTCGTCGGGTTCGACGACCTCGACCGAGCCCGGGTCGGGGAGCGCTTCGGTCTCGTCCGCCGTCGTGGCGCGATCTTCGCTCACGCGACCGGCTCCAGAACCTCGAGGCCTCCGAGGTAGGGCCGCAGCACCTCGGGGACCGTCACCGATCCGTCCGCCTGCTGGTGGGTCTCCAGGAGGGCGACGAGCCAGCGCGTCGTGGCGAGGGTTCCGTTGAGGGTCGCGACCGTCTGCGTCTTCCCACCGTCAGGCCGGTGACGGATGTCGAGCCGGCGCGCCTGATAGGTCGTGCAGTTGGAGGTCGAGGTCAGTTCCCGGTAGGCCCCCTGCGTGGGGATCCAGGCTTCGATGTCGAACTTGCGCGCCGCCGACGACCCGAGATCACCCGCGGCGACGTCGATGACGCGGTACGCAAGGCCCAGGGGCTGCAGCATCTGCTCCTGCCAGGCGAGCAGCCGCTCGTGCTCGGCCGCGGCATCCTCGGGCGTCGTGTAGACGAACATCTCGAGCTTGTTGAACTGGTGCACGCGGATGATCCCGCGGGTGTCCTTGCCGTGCGACCCCGCCTCGCGCCGGTAGCAGGTGGACCAGCCGGCATAGCGGAGCGGGCCGCGGGAGAGATCGATGATCTCGTCCTTGTGATAGCCCGCGAGCGCGACCTCGCTCGTGCCCACGAGGTACAGGTCGTCGGCCTCGAGACGGTAGATCTCGTCGGCGTGCTCTCCGAGGAAACCCGTGCCCCGCATGATGTCGGGGCGCACGAGAGTGGGGGTGATGAGCGGCGTGAAGCCGTTGTCGAGGGCGGTGTTCAGCGCGAGGTTCATCAGCGCGATCTCGAGCCGGGCGCCCACGCCCTTGAGGAAGTAGAAGCGCGCCCCCGAGACCTTCGCCCCCCGCTCCATGTCGATCGCGTCGAGCCTCTCGCCGAGCTCGAGGTGATCGAGCGGCTCGAAGTCGAAGCTCGCCGGCTCGCCCACCGTGCGCAGCGTCACGAAGTCGGCCTCACCGCCGGCGGGGACGCCGTCGATGACGACGTTCTCGATGCGCGAGAGGGCGGATGCCGCGGCCTCCTCCACCTCGGCGGCCCGCTGCTGGGCGGCCTTGACGCGGTCGGCGAGGCCCTTCGCCTCGGCCACGAGCTCCGCCTTCTCCTCCTTGGGAGCCTTCGCGACCTGCTTGCCGAAGGCGTTCTGCGCGGCGCGCAACTCTTCGTACTCGGCGATCGCGGCACGGCGGTCGCGGTCGGCGGCGAGGGCAGCATCGACGGTCTCGGGCGAATGCCCGCGCGCCACCTGCGAGCGCTTCACCAGATCAGGGTCATCGCGGAGTAGCACGGGGTCGATCACCCGAACAGTCTAGGGCGCGCCATTCGGGCCCCGGGCGGGCCGGGGGCCGCCGCCCGGCTGAGCCTAGAGTGGGACCATGACCGCGGCATCCGGCACCTCTGACGACGACCGCGCCGCCGACGCCCCCGGTCCCGCCGATGAAGCGGAGGCGGAAGAGACGCCCTCCGACCAGGTGGATGCGGCCGCGCCCGACCCGAAGGAGGCCGCCGCGCCCGACGACGTCATCCGCGAGCCGGAGGACGTCGAGCCCGACACGGCCGACGGCGAGGGCGGCGAGGCCCGCCAGGTCACCCCCGAGGGCGAGCCTGCACCGATGGAGGAGCCCGACGATTCGCCGCGCAAGCGGGCGGCCCTCGTCTACAACCCCATCAAGGTCGACCAGGAGCGGCTCCGCGACCTCGTCACGCGGATGTCGGAGTCCGCGGGCTGGGCCGAGCCGATCTTCTTCGAGACGACGGTCGACGACCTCGGCGACGACGTCACGCGGCTGGCCCTCGAGGAGGGGGCCGACGCGGTGCTCGTCGCGGGCGGCGACGGGACGGTGCGCGCCGTGTCGGAGGCGATGGCCGGCTCGGACGTCCCGCTGACGATCGTCCCCAGCGGCACCGGCAACCTCCTCGCGCGCAACCTCAACCTTCCGCTGAACGACCCCGAGCCGATGATCGCCGCGACGTTCGCCGGCACGACGCATCCGATCGACATCGGCTTCGCCGACATCCGCCGCCACGACGGCTCGCGCGAGCGCCACGCCTTCGTCGTCATGGCGGGCATCGGCCTCGATGCCGCGATGATCGCCAACACCAGCCCGCAGCTGAAGAAGTCGGTCGGCTGGGTGGCCTACGTCGACGGCGCGGCCCGCTCGCTTGCGACCGCGAAGCCCTTCCGCGTGATGTACCAGATGAAGGACGGCCGGCTGCACTCCGCGAAGGTGCAGAGCGTGCTCTTCGCCAACTGCGGCGCGCTGCCGGCCGGGATCGCCCTGATCCCGGAGGCCTCCGTCGCCGACGGCATGCTGGATGTCGCCGTCCTCCAGCCGACGGGCTGGTTCGGCTGGATCGGCGTGTGGCGCAAGGTGTGGTGGGACAACAGCGTGCTCCGGCGCTTCCGCGCGGGGCGCCGCGTGCTCGAGCGGCGCGGGCGCAACAGCTCCGTGCGGTTCCTGCGGGGCGAGGGCATCGAGCTCGCGACCTCCCCCGCCCAGCCGATCGAGCTCGACGGCGACGAGTTCGGCGAGGCCGTGCGCATCCGGTGCACGATCCAGGCCGGGGGCCTGCGCGTCGTCGTGCCCGACGGTCACGACACCAGCAGGCTGTAGACGGCGGGCCGCGTGCCGTCAAGCGCGCGAAGCCGGGCGCGGACCGCCGGTAGCATCCGGGGCATGACAAGCCCCAGCATCGTCTGGCTGCGCGACGACCTGCGCCTGGCCGACAACCCCGCCCTGCGGGCGGCGCTCGACCGCGACGAGCCGGTGGTCGTGCTCTACGTGCTGGACGAGGTCTCGCCCGGTATCCGCCCCCTCGGCGGCGCGGCGAAGTGGTGGCTGCACGGGTCGCTCGCCTCTCTCGGCGAGCGCCTGCGCGAGAAGGGGGGCGAACTGGTGCTGCGCCGGGGCCCCGCCGCACGGGTCGTCGCCGACGTGGTGGAGGATGCCGGCGCCGGCGCCGTGTTCTGGAACAGGCGCTACGGGGCCGCCGAGCGGGAGGTCGACGGGGGCTTGAAGGAGACGCTGCGGGGCGACGGCATCGAGGTCGCGTCGTACGCGGCATCCGTGCTCTTCGAGCCGTGGACCGTGCGCACGGGATCGGGCGGCCCCTACTCGGTGTTCACGCCCTTCTGGAAGGCCTGCCAGGGCCTGCCGGCACCGCGGGCGCCCCTGCCCGAACCGCGCGACGTGCCCGGGCCGGGGTCGTCCCCCGCATCGGACGCCCTCGACGACTGGGGCCTGCTGCCGACGGCGCCCGATTGGGCCGAGGGCCTGCGCGAGACGTGGGAGCCGGGCGAGGCCGCCGCGCGCGCCCGCCTGCGCGGCTTCCTCTCCGACGACCTCGACGACTACGACCGCGCCCGCGAGGAGCCCGCCGCCGGGGCGACGTCGCAGCTGTCGCCGCGCCTGCGCTGGGGCGAGCTCAGCCCGTACACGGTGTGGCACGAGACCGTCGCGGCGCGCGAGTCGGGTGCGAATCCCGGCGCGGCATCCCGGTTCCTCTCCGAGATCGGGTGGCGCGAGTTCGCCGCGCACGTGCTGTTCCACCACCCCGACCTCGCGACGAAGAACCTGCGGGCCGAGTTCGACGCCTTCCCCTGGCCGCGGCTCGAGCCCTCGCACCTCGAGGCGTGGCAGCAAGGCAGGACGGGGGTGCCGCTCGTCGACGCCGGCATGCGGGAGCTGTGGCGTACCGGCGTCATGCACAACCGTGTGCGGATGGTCACGGCGTCGTACCTCATCAAGAACCTGTTGATCGACTGGCGCCGCGGCGAGGAGTGGTTCTGGGACACGCTCGTCGATGCCGACGGCGCCTCGAACCCCTTCAACTGGCAGTGGGTCGCGGGATCGGGGGCGGATGCCGCGCCCTACTTCCGCGTCTTCAACCCCGAGCTGCAGGCGCAGAAGTTCGACCCCCGCGGCTCGTACGTGCGCGAATGGGCGCCCGATCACGCGGCGGGCGACGGGCCCGAGCCGCTCGTGGATCTCAAGGCCTCGCGCGCCGCGGCGCTGCGGGCATACGAGGAGGTCAAGCACGCCGCGCGCTGAGGGGGCCCGGGCCCTCGGGCGTCGAGGAGCGCGGCGGACCCGGACAACATTCCGGAGACATCGGCGTCCCGCCGCCGATCCGGTGCTCTGGGACCGGCAGGAGCCGCGAGGCTCCGGAGTATTGTCCGGGAATGCGCGGCGACCGCCGGCGTTTCACTCTGCGATGTCCACTCCCACTGCCCCCGCCCTGTCCGTCCTCGACCTGGTGCCCGTGCGACACGGGCAGTCCAGCGGACAGGCCGTCGCGGCCTCCCTCGACCTCGCCCGTCATGCCGACGACCTCGGGTACCGCCGGTACTGGTTCGCCGAGCACCACAACATGCCGGCCGTCGCCTCGACGACGCCGCCCGTGCTGATCGCGGCCGCCGTGGCGCGTACGGCGCGCATCCGCGTCGGCTCCGGCGGGGTCATGCTGCCGAACCACTCGCCGCTCATCGTCGCCGAGCAGTTCGCAGCGCTCGAAGCCCTCGCGCCCGGCCGCATCGATCTCGGCATCGGCCGCGCCCCCGGTAGCGACCCCGTCATCACGCAGCTGCTGCGCCAGTCGGGCACGACGAGCGACGTCGACCGCTTCCCCGAGCACGTCCGCGACATCGTCGCGATGGCCTCCCCCGAGGGCGCGACGGTGCGGTTCACCAGCGGCGGCACCTACGACGTGCACGCGACGCCCGCGGCATCCGGGTCGCCCGATGTATGGCTGCTCGGCTCGAGCGACTACTCGGCGCAGCTGGCCGCGTCGTTCGGGCTGCCCTACGTCTTCGCCAACCACTTCGCGGGCGAGGGACTCGAGCGCGCCCTCGAGCTCTACCGCGGCCAGTTCCAGCCGAGCGAGACCCACCCCGAGCCGCGCACGTTCGTCACGGTCAACGCCGTCGCGTCCCCCACGCTCGATGAGGCCGAGGCGCGGGCGCTGCCGCAGTTGCGCATGATGGCACGGCTGCGCACGAACAAGCCGCTCATCCCGCTCGAGACGGTGGAGCAGGCCGCCGCCGCACCGATGGATCCCCTCGCCGAGTCGTTCGTCGCGTCGGCGACGCAGCGCTGGTTCGTCGGCACCGGCGAGCAGGTCGCGGCGGATGTCGCGGCCTTCGCCGCCCGCCACGGCGTCGACGAGGTCATGCTGGCCCCCGTCGCCGCGGCGTACGACGGTGAGCCGATGGATGCCGCGGGCGGCCGCGCGCAGACGCTCGAGCTCGTCGCCGCGGGCGCCCGCGCCCTTGTCGCCTGACGCACGCGTCGCCCCGCCCCGCCCCGCCACCCGCGGCGTCCCGCCCCGCCCGCCCGCGGGTCGCCCCGGCGCCCGCTCCCTGTCGCAAACCGCTCGTCGCCGCGGCGCGGGACGACCGTTCGCGACAGGCGAGCAGTGCCGGACGACCGTTCGCGGGTGAGCGCCGCGGGTTACGCCCCCGGCGCCCCGCTGAGCAGGGCGCGCAGCCAGTCGCGCGCCTCGACGAAGATGTCGTCGGAGTAGCGGTCGGGGTAGCGCACGACGGTGCGGTCGGCCCTCGGATACGAGCCGAGGTAGAGCACCTTCGGGCTGAACCGGCGCAGGCCCAGGAGCGCGTCGGCCATGCGCTCGTCGTGGATGTGCCCGTCGGCGTCGATGACGAACCGGTAGCGGCCGAGCGCGTCGCCGATCGGCCGCGAGGCGAGCAGGCTGAGGTTGATGCCGCGGGTGGCGAACTGCTCCAGCAGCTCGAGCAGGGCACCCGGGTGGTCTTCCGGCAGCTCCACGATGAGCGAGGTCTTGTCGGCGCCGGTCGGGGGCGCGGGGGCCACCGTCCGGCTCACCAGCACGAACCGGGTGACCGCGTTCGGGTTGTCGCCGATGTTGCGGGCCAGCACGACGAGGTCGTGGTGCTCGGTGATCGTCGGGGGCGCGATGGCGGCATCCGCGTCGCTCGTTCCGTCGAGGAGCCCGACGGCGCTCGCGACGTTGCTCGCCGCGGGCACGTGGGCGTGCTCCGGCAGGGTGCGCGTGAGCCACTGCAGGCACTGCCCGTACGCCACGGGGTGCGCCGCGACCGTCGAGACGTCCTCGAGCGATGAACCGGGCCGCCCCACGAGCACGAAATCCACCGGTACGAGATACTCGCCGATGATCCGCAGCCCCGGAACGGTCGCCAGCGCGTCCTGCGCCGTGGAGACCCCGCCGTCGACCGAGTTCTCGATCGCGATCATCGCGGCGTGAGAGCGCCCCTCCACGACGTCCGCGAGCGCCTCCCCGACGTTGCGGACGGGCCGCCACCGCTGGTTCCTCGCCTCCGGGACCTGCGCGAGCGCCGCCTCGGTGAACGTTCCGGCCGGCCCGAGATACGAGTACGTGCGGGGGGCGGGATCGGCGGGGCTGGTCACAAGCAGTCAGCCTACTCGGGCGTGCGCGTCCCGTTCCGGCCACGCACCGCCATCGCCACGAGTTCGTGGTCGTCGACGACCGCCACGCGGGCGGGCCCGACCCTCGGTTGCACTTCCGCCACACGGGACACTCTCGAACCATATCGACACGCGCGCGCGGAGGAACGAACGCGGCGAAAGGATGCCCCCACGTCCGCGGCACGGCAGACTAAAGACATGAGCCGTGCAGGACAGCCCGCCGAAGCATCCGATCTGATCGACGTCGACGAGCTGATCGCCGCGTACTACGACAGGAAGCCGGATGCCTCGGTGCCCGAGCAGCGCGTCGCCTTCGGCACGAGCGGCCACCGCGGCTCGAGCCTGTCGACGAGCTTCAACGAGGACCACATCCTCGCCACGACGCAGGCGATCGTGGACTACCGCCGGGCGCAGGGGCTCACCGGTCCGCTGTTCCTCGGGCGCGACACCCACGGGCTCTCCCGCCCCGCCGAGCGCACCGCGATCGAGGTGCTCGTCGCCAACCACGTCGACGTGCGCGTCGACTCCCGCGACTCGTGGGTGCCCACCCCCGCCCTCAGCCACGCGATCCTCGCCTACAACCGCGACCTCGCCGCCGACTCCCCCGACCGTGCCGACGGCATCGTCGTGACCCCGAGCCACAACCCTCCCCGCGACGGCGGCTTCAAGTACAACCCTCCCCACGGTGGCCCCGCCGACACCGACGCGACCGGCTGGATCGCGAACCGCGCCAACGAGCTGATCGCGGCGGGCCTCGGGGGAGTCTCCCGAGCCCGTTACGCGGACATCGTCGTCGACACCCTCGGCCGCTACGACTTCCGCGAGGCCTACGTCGCCGACCTCGCCACGATCATCGACCTCGACGCGATCCGCACCTCCGGCATCCGCGTGGGTGCCGATCCCCTCGGCGGCGCATCGGTGGACTACTGGGCCCTCATCGCGGAGAAGTACGGCCTCGACCTCACGGTCGTGAACCCCGACGTCGACCCGACGTGGCGGTTCATGACCCTCGACTGGGACGAGAAGATCCGCATGGACCCCTCGTCGCCGAACGCGATGGCCGCCCTCGTGGCCCGTCGCGACGAGTACGACCTGCTCACGGGGAACGACGCCGACGCCGACCGCCACGGCATCGTCACGCCCGACGCGGGGCTGATGAACCCCAACCACTACCTCGCCGTCGCGATCGACTACCTGTTCTCGCACCGGCCCGGCTGGCCCGCGGATGCCGCGGTGGGCAAGACGCTCGTGTCGTCGATGATCATCGACCGCGTCACGGAGTCGCTCGACCGCCGCCTGCTGGAGGTCCCCGTCGGCTTCAAGTGGTTCGTCCCGGGTCTCCTCGACGGCTCCGTCGCGTTCGGCGGCGAGGAATCCGCCGGCGCATCGTTCCTGCGCACCGACGGATCGGTGTGGACGACCGACAAGGACGGCATCATCCTCTGCCTGCTCGCGGCCGAGATCCTCGCGGTGACGGGCAAGACCCCCTCGCAGCGGTACGCCGAGCTCGAGGAGCAGTTCGGGGCATCCGCCTACCAGCGCGTAGACGCGCCGGCGACGCCGGAGCAGAAGGCGACGCTCGCGAAGCTCTCACCCGACGCGGTCGAGGCGACGGACCTGGCGGGCGAGCCGATCACCGCGAAGCTCTCGCACGCGCCCGGCAACGGCGCGGCGATCGGCGGCCTCAAGGTGCAGACCGAGCACGCGTGGTTCGCCGCGCGCCCCTCCGGCACGGAGGACGTCTACAAGCTCTACGCCGAGTCCCTGCGGGGCCCCGCGCACCTCGCGCAGGTGCAGGAGGAGGCCCGCGCCGTCGTCTCGGCCGCCCTCGGCGGCTGAGGTCGCCCGCGACGGGATGCCGCGGTCAGGCCAACGTGCGCGCCAGCGCTTCGCCCGCGGCGCGGAGCCAGCGGGCGGCGTCGCCCATCGCGGCATCCGGTGATCCCGCCAGCTCCGTGAGCGAGAGCGTCACCGCGAACCCCGTCGCGTCGGCCGCCGGATCGATCCTGCCCGCCACGAGGGCGACCGGCACCCCCGCCGCGCGCGCCTGCGCCGCCACGCGAGCCGGCACCTTCCCGCGCGCCGACTGACCGTCGAACGACCCCTCGCCCGTCACGACGACGGATGCCCCGGCCACCGCCTCGCCCAGGCGGATCAGGCGCGCCACGGCATCCGCCCCGGTCTGCAGCGTCGCGCCCCACGCGAGCAGCCCATAGCCCGCGCCGCCGGCGGCTCCGGCGCCCGCGGCATCCGGTTCGCCGCCGAGCCGGTCGGCCAGCACCCGCAGCCCCGCCTCGAGCGCCGCGACCTGCAGGGGCGACGCGCCCTTCTGCGGGCCGAAGACCGCCGCGGCCCCCTCGGCGCCCAGGAGAGGATTCGTCACGTCGGTCAACACGGCCGCCCCGCCCGGCGGGAGGGGGACGAGCGCGTCCGTCTCGACGCGTGCGATGAGGGCGAGCCCGCGGCCGCCGAGCGGCACCGGCGCCCCCGCGCTGTCGAGGAAGCGGGCGCCCAGGGCCGACAGCAGGCCCACCCCGCCGTCGGTCGAGCAGCTGCTGCCCACGCCGAGCACGAGCCGCGACACCCCGTGGTCGAGCGCGGCGGCGATCGCCTGACCGAATCCGAGGGTGTGCGCCGCGAGGGGACGCAGGCGGGGCGGCGAGCCCAGCGTCTCGATGCCCGACGTGCCGGCGAGCTCGACGACGCCCGTGCCCTCGGGCGCCTCGGGCGTCGGGGGCAGCAGGAGCCAGTGCGCGTCGAGAGGAGTGTCCGCAGGACCCGTGACCCGCACGGGCATCCGGACCGATCCGGGCACCGCGCGCGCGAACGCATCCAGCGTCCCCTCGCCTCCGTCGGCCATGGGACGCAGCAGCAGGGCGTCGTCGCCCCGCACGGCGCGCCAGCCGTCGGCGAGGGCGACGGCCGCGGCATCCGCCCCGATCGTGCCCTTGAACGAGTCGGGGGCGATGACGACGCGGCTCACGACGCGCTCCCGCCGCTGCTGCGCCGCACGATGAGCGTCGTCGGCACGACGTCGTGGGTGGATGCCGCGCCGTCGAGCCGGGCGAGCAGCGCCTGCACCGCCCGCGCGCCGAGGGCGTCGAAGTCCTGCCGCACGCTCGACAGAGGCGGCCAGTACTCCGCGGCATCCAGCACGTCGTCGAAGCCGACGACCGCGACGTCCTCCGGGATGCGGCGGCCCGCTTCGTGCAGCGCACGGAGGATGCCGAGGGCGATCTGGTCGTTCGCGGCGAAGACGGCGTGCACATCGGGGTCGGCGGCGAGGCGGCGGCCGATGGCGTGGCCGGATGCCGCGGTCCAGTCCGCGCGCCAGACCTTCGGCGCGTCCGCCCCGGCCCGATCGAGCGCGGTGCGCCAGCCCCGCTCGCGTTCGGCGGCGGCGTACGCCCGTGCAGGACCGGCGACGTGGTGCACGGCGGCCACCCCGGCACCCAGCAGGTGGGTCGTGGCGGCGGCCGCGCCCCCCGCGTGGTCGGATTCGACCGATGTGAAGCGCTCGTCGCCGCCGGAGTCGATCGCGACCACCGGCATCCCCGCGGGCGGCCCCGCCGCGCGCACCGACGGCGTCGCCTCGTTGAGCACGATCGCGCCGTCGACGCCCTGGTCGTGGAGCGAGGCGAAGGCCGCCGCGGCATCCTCCCCGCTCCCGCCCGCGAGGCTCGCGACGACGACGGCGTATCCGCGCCCGGCGGCGGCCTCGACGACCGACTCGAGCATGCGGGTGTTGCCGACCGATGCGAGGGTGCGCACGACGACGCCGAGCGTGTGCGTGCGGCCGGTGCGCAGCGCGCGGGCCGCACGGTGCGGCCGGTAGCCGAGCGACGCCATCGCCGCCTCGACGCGTGCGCGGGTGGCGGGGTCGACCCGGGCGGACCCGTTCGCGACGCGCGAGACGGTCTGGCCCGACACGCCCGCGGCGGCGGCGACGTCCGCCATCGAGACCCGTCGGTGCATGTGCGCGTCTCCCCCTCGGCGATGGTCGATCCACCCGGACAGAACTCCGGAGAGATCGGGATGTTGACGTCATCATTGCAGGCCCACTACCGTGTTGACGTGAACACTCCGGAATCCCGTCACGCGGGCGAGCCCGCCGACACCGCCGTCACGCCCCTCGGGGCCGGCGTCGTCCGCCGCGCGACCCGCATGGCCGACGGTCGCGAGATCATCTACTACGACGACGCCGACACGGCTCTCCCGCCGCAGCGCGCCATCGATCCGCGACCGCTCGACCCCCGGCCCGCGACCGCCACGATGCGCCACGACGTGCTCACGGGCGATTGGATCTCGGTCGCCGCGGCACGCCAGAACCGTGCGTTCCTGCCGCCCGCGCACCTCGACCCGCTCGCGCCGCAGACCCCGACGAACCCGTCGGAGGTCCCCTCCCGCTACGACGTCGTCGTCTTCGAGAACAAGTCGCCCTCGTTCGGTCCGGCACTGGCCGCCGCCACGGGAGACGCGCCCTTGGCCGAGGACGCCCCCACCGGGCTCGACGACCTCGACGCCCCCGGCCTCGGCCGGAGCCGTTCCTCCGTGGGACGCTGCGAGGTCGTCTGCTTCTCTCCCGCCCACGAGGGATCGTTCGGCACGCAGTCGCCCTCGCGCGCCCGCACCGTGATCGAGGCCTGGGCCGACCGCACCGCGGCACTGTCGGCGCTTCCCGGCGTCCAGCAGGTCTTCCCGTTCGAGAACCGGGGCGAGGAGATCGGCGTGACCCTGCACCACCCGCACGGGCAGATCTACTCCTACCCGTACGTCACCCCGCGCACGAGGAGCATGCTCGCGGCGATCGAGCGCGAGGGCGCCGACCTCTTCGAGCGCATCATCGCCTTCGAGTCTGCCGGGCCCCGTGTCGTCCTCGAGGCGGAGCACTGGATCGCCTACGTGCCGTTCGCAGCCCGCTGGCCGCTCGAGGTGCACCTCGCCCCCCTGCGGCACGTGCCCGACCTCGCGGCCACGAGCGCTGCCGAGCGCGACGAGCTCGCCGACGTCTACCTGCGCCTGCTGCGCGGCGTCGACGCGCTCTACGACACGCCCACCCCCTATATCGCGGCCTGGCACCAGGCGCCGGTTCGCACCGGGCGGGATGCCGTGCGGCTGCATCTGCAGCTGACGTCGCCGCGCCGCGCCGCCGACAAGCTCAAGTACCTCGCAGGATCGGAGACCGCCATGGGCGCGTGGATCGCGGACATCCCGCCGGAGCAGAGCGCGGAGCGCCTGCGCGAGGCGATCGCCCGATGAGCGCCCGCGCCGCCGCGGAGGTGCTGCTGCGGCAGCTCACCGGCCGCGAGCCCGACGGTGTCTGGTCGGCACCCGGGCGAGCGAACCTCATCGGCGAGCACACCGACTACAACGAGGGCTTCGTGCTGCCGTTCGCGATCGAGCACCGCACGTACGCGGCGGTCGCGCGTCGCGACGACGGCGTGGTGCGCGTCGCCTCCACGTTCGACGAGAACCCGGTGCAGGCGCCGCTCGCCGCCCTGCCGACGCTCTTCGATCGGCCGGGCCACGGCATCCCGGAGTGGGCGTCCTACCCGCTCGGCGTCGCGTGGGCCGCGCTGGCGAAGACGGGCGTCGACCCCGCGGGACTGCCCGGCGTCGACATCGCGATCGCCTCCGACGTCCCGATCGGCGCCGGCCTGTCCTCGTCGGCCGCGATCGAGGGTGCGGCGGCGAGCGCGCTCAACGACCTCTGGGAGCTCGGGCTCTCGGGGCTCGACCTGGCGAAGGTCGGCCGCGTGGCCGAGAACGACGCCGTCGGGGCACCGACCGGGATCATGGACCAGGTCGCGTCGATGCTGGGGCGCGCGGATGCCGCGACCTTCCTCGACTGCCGCACGCTGGCGACCGAGAGCGTCGACCTCGGCTTCGACGCGGAGGGCCTGCGGCTGCTCGTGATCGACACGCGCGTCACGCACTCGCACGCGACGGGCGGCTACCGCGAGCGTCGCGACGCCTGCGAGCGCGGCGCCGCCGCCATGGGCGTTCCCGCCCTGCGCGATCTCCTGCCGGACGACCTCGAGCGCGCCCGAGGCCTCCTCGACGACGTCACCCTCCGCCGTGTGCGCCACATCGTCACGGAGAACCAGCGGGTGCAGGACACGGTGCGCACGCTTCGCGGCAGGGGCCCCCGCTCGATCGGGGGCCTGCTCGTGGCCTCGCACGCCTCGATGCGCGACGACTTCGAGATCTCGACGCCCGAGCTCGACACCGCCGTCGACGCGGCCCTCGAGGCGGGTGCGATCGGCGCGCGCATGACGGGCGGCGGGTTCGGCGGCGCCGCGATCGCGCTCGTCGAGGGCGACGCCGTCGAGCGGGTGGCGGATGCCGCGGCCCGCGCGTTCGCGCGTCGCGGGTTCGGCGCCCCCCGCACCTTCACCGTCACCCCCTCGCGGGGCGCGGGGCGCGACGCGTAGGAGCCTTGGCCGCCGCGTCCCCGTCGCGCGGTTCGATCCCTCAGCGGGCCGCGAGCGCCGCGTCGATCAGGCGACGGACCCTGCTCGCCGCAGCGGGGCGATCCTCGAGCGGGACCGCGGTGAGCTCGCCGGCGAGCATGCTGGCGGCGTGGATGACGTCGTCGACGTCGACGTCGGCGCGCACGCGACCTCGCGCGATGTCCCGCGTGAGCAGCAGCGACAGCGCCTCCTGATACCCCTCGGCGATCGCGACCACCTCCGCGTCCTTCGAATCACGGATCATCTGCACGAACACCGTCGAGAGCACCGGTTCGCCCGCGACGGCCGTGAAGAGCGCATCGAGACCGATACGCTCGTCGGCGATGTCTGCCCGGAAGGCCGCCAGGGTCTCCTGGAATATCGCGACCTCGAGCGATGTGCGGTCGGGGAAGTGCCGGTAGAGGCTCCCCTGACCGACGCCCGCGGCGCGGGCGACCGAGGTGAACGGTGCGCTCGATCCCGTCTCCGCGTAGATGCGCCGGGCGGCGTCGATGAGTGCGCGGCGGTTCCCCGGCCCGGCGGCGGGGCCGCGGTTGGGCCGGGCGGAGGGGGAGGACATGGAGGAAGCGTAGTGCCGGGCGGCGACGCGGGCGGCGGACCCGCCGCGCGCGCGTGTCTACGCCGTGGCGGCGGCGTCGCCGTCCGCGATACGGCGCACCGCCGCCCCCGGCATCCGCCTCGCCATGACGTCGATCGCGTGGGGGTGGGCGTCGATGAGCACGCCGCGCCGTCCGAGGGCGGAAGCGGCGGCGCCGGTCGTGCCGCTGCCGGCGAAGGGGTCGAGCACGGCGTCGCCGGGGCGCGTGGATGCCTGGATCATGCGGCGCAGGATGCCCTCGGGCTTCTGCGTCGGGTAGCCGGTGCGCTCGCGTCCGCCCGTCGGGACGATCGTGTGCCACCACACGTCGGTCGGCAGCTTCCCCCGCGCGGCCTTCTCGGGGGTGACGAGCCCGGGCGCCATGTAGGGCTCGCGCTCGATGGCGTCGACGTCGAAGACGTGCGCCCCGGGGTTCTTCACGTAGACGAGGATCGTGTCGTGCTTGCTCGGCCATCGGCTGCGCGGCTTGGCGCCGTAGTCGTAGGCCCAGATGATCTCGTTGAGGAAGCGGTCGCGGCCGACCAGTGCATCGAGCATCACTTTGGCGTAGTGCGCCTCGCGGTAGTCCAGGTGCAGATACAGCGTGCCGTCGTCGGCGAGGAGGCGCCACGCCTCGACGAGCCGCGGCGCGAGGTACCCCCAGTAGTCGTCGAAGGTGTCGTCGTAGATCTTCAGGAGGGTGCGCACCCGCTCGTAGCCCCGACCGCGGAAGCCGGACTGCACGTCGCCCGCCGCCGTCGTCGTCGACACGCGCTCCCGGGTGCGACCGGTGTTGAACGGCGGGTCGAGGTAGACGAGCGTGAACGCCCTGTCGGGCAGCTCCGCCATGACGGCGAGATTGTCCCCCTCGACGATCTCTACGCCCGATCCGGCCGGCGCGGGGTCGGCGGTCACGGCACGCGCTTCAGCCAGGCGTCGGTCGAGAACTTCTCCTCCACGAGCCGCTCCGCCTCCGCGTACTCGTCGGCGGTGATCGTGCCCCGCTCCGCGCCGTACAGCCGCGCGAACGTGTCGAGCAGCCGCTGGATGACCTCCGCCCGGGGCAGGCCGGTCTGACTGCGGAGCGGATCGACGCGCTTGGCCGCCGACGCCGTCCCCTTGTCGGAGAGTTTCTCGCGACCGATGC
Source organism: Microbacterium sp. NPDC078428 (assembly GCF_044542535.1). Lineage (NCBI taxonomy): Bacteria > Bacillati > Actinomycetota > Actinomycetes > Micrococcales > Microbacteriaceae > Microbacterium > Microbacterium sp. NPDC078428. The sequence continues at coordinate 272,599 of NZ_JBITUP010000001.1, read as the reverse complement.
GCAGCACCTCGGTCATCGTCTGGCCGTCGATGTCGTAGCTGAGGGTCGCGTGGTGGAGCACGCCGCCGTTCGCGAGGCGCTTCTGCGCGGCGCCGCCGATCTTCCCCGTCGGGCTCGCGATGTCGTTGAGGGGCTGGTAGACGGCCTCGATCCCCAGCGAGCGCAGCGCCTGCAGCACCCAGTCGTCGAGGAAGGCGTAGGAGTCGGCGAAGGTCATTCCGGCCACGAGGGATGCCGGGACGTAGAGCGAGTACGTCACGATCTGCCCCGCCGCCATCATCATGGCGCCGCCGCCCGAGATCCGTCGCACGACGTCGAACCCGTGGCGCGCGGCCCCTTCGGGGTCCACCTCGTTTCGCAGCGACTGGAACGAGCCGATCACGACCGCGGAGGAGTCCCACTCCCACATCCGCAGCGTAGGGCGGCGGCGGCCGTCGCCCACGCGGGCGGTGAGCACCTCGTCGAGCGCGAGGTTCATCCGCGGGGACACCGCCTTCTCGTGCACGATCTCCCAGTCGAAGTCCCGCCACCCGGGAGCCGTCACGAGCGCCCGGCGCACGGCGGTCCCCACCGCCTCCGGAGTGAACCCGAGCATCTGCACGCCCTCCGGGAGGTCGGCGCGGATCGCCGCCGCGATGGCCGCGACATCCGCCGTCTCCGGCAGGCCCGTCACGGCGGCGTCGATCGACGCGAGCGCCGTGTCGGGTTCGAGGAAGAAGTCGCCCGCGAGACGAAAGTCCGCGATGCGCCCCTCCCTGACGTCGAGGTCGACGACCACGAGCTTTCCGCCGGGGACCTTGTACTCGCCGTGCATGCTCTCAGCCTAGGGCGGCGTCGACGACCGGGAATCGGCGGTCGAGCCAGGCGAGCAGGTCCGCGCGCACCTGCTCGCGGATCGCGGTGACCTCGTTGAAGATCTCATGGCGGGCGTGCGGATACACGAGCGTCGTGATGTCGTCGAAGCCGGAGCGCTCGCGATACGCCCGTGCGAGCCGGTGCACCGAGGCGGGCCCGCCCACGGTGTCGTCCCGGCCGACCATCAGCAGGATCGGGATGTCGCGTCCCGCGCGGCGCCCCCGGAGGCCCCGCCGCGGGCGGCCGAACAGCCGGGCCGCATCGACGACGCCGAAGAGCTTGCGCAGCGGCTCGGAGGTCGTCAGGGGATCGTCGGCGAACGCTCTGCCGACCGCGGGGTCGGAGGACAGCCAGGCCAGACCCGTGGGGTCCTCGTCCTTCCACGGGGCGTTGAGGTCGCCCGCGTTGAGCGAACCGGGCCAGCGCAGCGCCGACCCCGAGAGGACGAGGCCGTCGTACGCGTCCGGATGCCGGTCCAGCAGCATCTGCGCGAGGAACGAGCCCCACGAATGCCCGAGGAGCACGACGGGCGCCTCTGGGTTCTCGAGCCGGATCAGCCGGCTGAGCTGCCACACCGCCTCGAGGGCGGCCGGGAGCCCCCCGGGCCCCAGCCGCCCGAGCCGGGCCGCATCGCCGTGGTGGCCCATGCCGGTGCGGCCGTGGCCCCGGTGGTCGTCGGCGTACACCGTGAAACCCGCGCCGGTGAGGGCCTCGACGAGCTCGCCGTAGCGACCCGCGTGCTCACCGACGCCGTGGAGCAGCTGGACGACGCCCCTCATCGGCGGGCGGGCCGGATGGACGTCGTAGACGATCGCGATGCCGTGGGCGTCGATGAACTCGGGCACGGGCACGAGTCTAGGCGCGGCGCCGGCGGATGCCGCGGGATCGGGCACTCCTCGGGCTATTCGTTAGCAATGTTAATGAGCTATGCTAACGAACACGATGACCGATGCGACGCCTCCCCTCTCCGCAGAGGCGTCGCAGCTGCGATCCGCGATCGTGCGCCTGTCCCGTCGGCTGCGAAACGAACGCGCGGTCGACTCGATGAGCGACGGGCAGCTCGCGGTGCTCGGCATCCTGAAGATGCACGGCACCCACACCCTCGGCGAGCTGGCCGACCGCGAGCGCGTGTCGGCTCCCTCGATGAATCGCACCGTCAACTGCCTCGAGCAGGACGGCCTCGTCTCCCGCAGCCCCGACGAGGCCGACCGGCGCAAGGTGAACATCGCGCTCACCGCGGAGGGGATCGCCGTGGTGGAGGAGACCCTGCGGCGCCGCGACGCTTGGCTCGAGGACGCCCTCCTCGAGCTGTCGGGCGACGAGCGTCGCCGGCTCCGCGATGCGGTGGATGTGATCGCCCGGATGGCGGAGCGATGACGACGACCCGCGCTCCCCGCACCGCCGGCGGCTCGGGCATGTTCCGGTCGTTCTCGATCTTCAACTACCGCGTCTGGTTCATCGGCGCCCTCGTGTCCAACGTGGGCGCGTGGATGCAGGCGACGGGCCAGAGCTGGGTCGTGCTCACCGAGCTGACCGACAACGACCCCGCAGCGATGGGGATCAGCATGGCGCTGCAGTTCGGCCCGCCCCTCCTGCTGGTGAGCGTCACGGGCTGGGTCGCCGACCGGTTCGAGCGGCGGCGGCTGCTCATGCTCACGCAGGGCGCGCTGCTGCTGCTGGCGGTCGGCACCGGCATCCTGCTGCTCGTGGGCGCGATGACGCTCCCGCTGATGTTCGTCATCGCCGGCCTGTCGGGGGTCGTGATGGCCTTCGACAACCCCGCGCGGCAGGCGTTCGTGTCCGACCTCGTCAGCCGCGAGAACGCCTCGAACGCGGTTGCGCTCAACGCCGCGTCGTTCAACGGCGCCCGCCTGATCGGCCCGGCCGTCGCGGGCGTGCTGATCGTCGCGGTCGGCTCGGGATGGGTGTTCGTCGCCAACGGCGCCACCTTCCTGGCCATGGGGGTGGCCCTGCTCCTCATCCGCTCACGCGAGCTCGTGCCGCGCGCCCACGCGCCCGGCGGCTCTCGGCTCGCGGACGGCTTCCGCTACGTGGCCGGGCGGCCCGACCTGCTCGTGGTCTTCGCGATGGTGTTCCTCATCGGCGCCTTCGGCATGAACTTCCCGATCTTCGCCTCGACCATGGCGCTCGAGTTCGGTCAGCAGGCCGACGGGTTCGGGCTGCTGTCGTCGGTGCTCGCGATCGGCTCCCTCGCCGGCGCCCTCATGGCCGCCCGCCGCGATCGCGCCCGCATCCGGGTGGTCATGTTCGCCGCCCTGGGGTTCGCGGTGGCTTCTGGCGCATCCGCCCTGATGCCCTCCTATTGGACGTATGCGGCGCTGCTCGTCGTGAACGGGTTCACGGTCGTCACGGCGCTCACGACCGCGAACGGCTATGTGCAGACCACGACCGATCCCGCGCTGCGCGGCCGCGTCATGGCCCTCTACGTGGCGGTCATGATGGGCGGGACACCCGTGGGCGCCCCCATCGTCGGGTGGGTCGCGGCCGAGTTCGGCCCGCGGGTGGCCATCCTCGTCGGCGCGGCCGCGGGTCTTGTCGCCTTCGGCGTGGGCATCACGTGGATGCTCGCGTCCGGACGGGTGCACCGTCACCGCACACGTCGGTTCGCGCTGAGCCTCAACGAGACGACGCCCGTGAGCATCGTCTCCCCGGAGCCGGAGCAGTTCAGCGACGAGGTCGCGGGGACGACCCCGATCCGCCTGCCCGGAACGGATGCCGCGGCGGCGAACCGCCCCGCTCCTACGCCTCGCGGGTGATCGTGACGCGCACGAACAGCTGACTCTTGAAGGGGCCGGCGTAGACACCACGCAGCGGCGGCACGTCGTTGTAGTCGCGGCCACGGCCGACGAGCACGTGCCGGTCGCCGATCTCGATGTTGTTCGTGGGGTCGAAACCGGTCCACTCCCCCGCGAACCACTCGAGCCACGCGTGCGACTCGCCGCTCACGGCGACACCGACCTCGGCGTTCGGCCGAGGGTGCAGGTAGCCAGACACGTAACGGGCGGGGATGCCGACGGCGCGCAGGGCGCCGATCGCGATGTGCGCGATGTCCTGGCATACGCCCTTGCGTGCGTCCCAGGCCTCCGCGGCGGTGGAGTGCACGCCGGTGATGCCGTGCATGTACTCGACCGCGTCGCCGATCGCCATGCAGATGTCGTGCGCCGCGGGGCCGGGGTCGCTGTGGCGGCCGGCGATCGAGCGGGCGATCTCGACGACCTCCTCGCTCGGCGTCGTGCGGCGCGTCTGCGTCAGGTGCTCGACGGTGTCGATCGAGCGGGCGCCCTCGGCCACCAGGCGATCCCAGGAGATGCCGGTGTGCTCGATCGGACGGGGCCGCACCTCGACGAGCGACCGCGCCGTGATGTTGAGCTCCTTGTGCCCGGACAGCACATCGAAGGCGCTCACGCGGGTGCCGAAGTAGTCCACGTAGCTGTTGACCGCGGTCGAGGGATCGATGTCGAGAGACGAGCTGAGCACGAACTGGCTGTCGGTCGTGCCCGGCAGCATCCGCGCCTCGTTGTACGAGGCGGAGACATCGCCCGGATAGCTGAAGCCGGTCGTGTGCTCTATGCGAAGGCGCTTCATGAGGTCTCTCCGATCCAGCTGGGCTCGGCCTGCGTCGGGAAGAACCGCTGGCGGATGGCCTCGGATGCCTCGCGCGTGACCGTCTGCACCCGCAGCATGTGGTGGGGGAGCTCGCCGAGGATCTCGCTGATGGGGCTGTACTCCAGGTCGTTGCGGATGCGGCCCAAGGCTCGCAGCACCTGATTGGAATGCCCGACGCGGTCCTCGCGCGGGTCGATCGCGCTCATGCACTCCTCGGCGCGCTGGATCGAGAAGATGATGGAGCGCGGGAAGAGCCGGTCGAGCAGGAGGAACTCCGCCGCGTTGCGGGCGCTCGGCATCCCCCGATACGTGCGCAGGTACGCCTCGTAGGCGCCGCACGAGCGGAGGATCGTCGTCCAGGAGGGGCCGGAGACCTCCGTCAGCGATCGGGTCGCGAGCAGGCGGGCGGTCATGTCGGCGCGCTCGATCGCGCGGCCCAGCGCGAAGAACTGCCACGCCTCATCGCGGCTCGTGGACGAGTCCACGACCCCGACCGCGAGCGCGGCCCGCTCGCGAACCCACTGAAAGAACTCGTGCACCTTGTCGACCTGCAGGCGCCTCGGCATCCGGGCGTTCGTCGTGTTGAGGCACTCCCAGAGCTCCGTCGAGACGATCTCGCGCGCCCGCCGGGCATTCTCGCGGGCCGCGTTGAGCGAATAGACGATGCTCGCGGGGTTCATCCGGTCCACCGCGAGGCGCGAGAGCACGTCCTCGCGCGTGACCGTCGCCGCGTCGTCCGAGGCGACGACCGTGCCCATGACCGACAGCAGCGACCGGCAGGCGGTGTCCTCGTCGATCCACGGGTCCTCGAGCAGGAGCTGCAGGTGCACGTCCAGGATGCGGGCGGTTCCGTCGCTGCGCTCGATGTAGCGACCGATCCAGAAGAGGGATTCCGCGATGCGGCTCAGCATGAGGGGGCACCGTCCTCGTCATCCGACGGCGCGGCGTCGCTCGCCTGCTGCTGCTGTTCCTGCTGCTCGACGCGCGAGCGCGGGCGATCCTGAGGAGAGTGGTCGATGCCGGGGTGGTCGGCCTCGTCGTAGATGATCGGGATCGCCGCCGTCACGGTCGCCGCCTGATCGGCGACGAGGCCCGCGAGCCCCTGCCCCTGCCCGTACTCGACGTGCGCGGGCGCCGAGCCTCCCACGACCCACGTGTCCTTCGACCCGCCGCCCTGGCTGGAGTTGACCACGAGCTGCCCCTCCGGGAGGGCGACGCGCGTGAGGCCGCCCGGCAGCACCCAGATATCGTCGCCGTCGTTGACGGCGAACGGGCGCAGATCGGCGTGCCGCGGGCGCATGCCGTCCTCCACGAGTGTCGGGATGGTCGAGAGCATGACCACCGGCTGCGCGATCCAGCCGCGGGGGTCGGCCAGCAGGCGGGTGCGCAGGGCATCGAGCTCGGCGCGCGAGGCGTCGGGCCCCACGACCAGACCCTTGCCGCCGGAGCCGTCGACCGGCTTCACGACGAGCTCGTCGAGGCGGTCGAGCACCTCCTCCAGCGCCTCGGGCTCCTCGAGCCGCCACGTGTCGACGATCGGGAGGATCGGCTCCTCGGAGAGGTAGTAGCGGATGAGGTCGGGGGTGTAGGTGTAGAGGAGCTTGTCGTCGGCCACGCCGTTGCCGACCGCGTTGGCGATCGTCACGTTGCCCAGGCGCGCGGCGAGCATGAGCCCCGGCGCGCCGAGCATGGAGTCGGCGCGGAACTGCAGCGGGTCGAGGAAGTCGTCGTCGACCCGCCGGTAGATCACGTCGACGCGCTTCGGCCCGCGCGTGGTGCGCATGAACACCTTGCCGCCCATGCACAGCAGGTCGCGGCCCTCGACGAGCTCCACCCCCATGAGCCGGGCGAGCAGGGTGTGCTCGAAGTACGCCGAGTTGTAGACGCCGGGGGTGAGCACGACCACGTTCGGCTCGTCGGTGCCGGGCGGGGCCGAGGCGCGCAGCGCCGCGAGCAGCTTGTTGGGGTAGTCGCCCACAGGCCGCACCCGCATCGAGACGAAGAGCTCCGGCAGGGTCTGCGCCATCACGCGGCGGTTGGAGATGACGTAGCTGACGCCGCTCGGCACGCGCACGTTGTCCTCGAGCACGCGCATCTTGCCGTGCTCGTCGCGGATGAGGTCGATCCCCGACACCTGGATGCGCACGCCGTTGGCCGAGTGGATGCCGTAGGCCTGGCGGTAGAAGTACTGCGACGAGGCGATGAGCTGCGCGGGGACGACCCCGTCGCGCACGCAGTTCTGGCGACCGTAGACGTCGTCGAGGAAGGCCTCGAGCGCCCGCACGCGCTGCTTGATGCCCGCCTCGACCTCGGACCACTCGTCGAAGTCGATCACGCGGGGCACCGCATCCAGGGGGAAGGGCCGCTCCTCGCCGGCGAAGTCGAACGTCACGCCCTGCGCGAGATAGGAGCTCGCGAGGGAGTCGGTGCGCCCGCGCAGCTCCTCCTGCGTCATCCTCGCGAGGGCGTGATAGAGCTCGCGGTACGCGTCGCGCGATTCCGCGAGCGCGCCGGGATGCGACGGCGATCCGAACATCTCGTCGAAGGCGGGGAGGCCCTGGGGAGTCTTGCGCGGCGCGAGAGTGGAGCCGTAGCCGTCGAAGAGGTCACCCATGCTGCGAGCCTAGTCCGGGGCATGTTGCCTGGGTGTTTCCCGACGGCGGGCCGGGGCCGGTGCGCGCGGACGTAGGCTTCCGCCATGGCGACGGCTGTCGAAGCACGCACGGATGCTCCCCGACGCGCGCCGGGAGGCATCGGCTCCGCGGTGGCGGGGATCGTCGCCGCGGCGACCGGCACGGCCCTGGGCGAGCTCACCGCCGCGATCTTCGCCCCCGAATCCAGCCCCTTCGCCGCGATCGGCGGCTTCCTGATCGATACCGCCCCGCCGTGGGCGAAGGATGCCGCCATCGCGCTGTTCGGCACGGCCGACAAGATCGCCCTCCTCATCGGCATCGCGCTCGTCCTTCTCGCCGTCTCCGCCGGCGCGGGCCTGCTGGAGCGCGTCCGCCCTCCATCGGGGCGCGTCGTGCTGGCGCTGCTCGGCATCGCGGGGGTGGCCGCCGCGCTCAGCCGGGCGAACGCGCCCACGGGCGCCTGGATCCCGTCGGCGGTGGCGGCCGCGGCATCCGTCCTGCTGCTGTCGGTCCTCGTCCGCCGCTCCGATCCCCTCCTGGGGCCGACGGAGGATGCCTCGAGGCGGCGCTTCCTCATCACCGCCGGCATCGCGGCGGGCGTGACGATCGCGGCCGCGATCGGCGCGACGGCCGTGCGCGCCGGGCGCTCGGCGGCGTCGGCCGTTCGTGAGGCCATCCGCCTTCCGGTCCCCGCCGCCGCGGCGCCCGAGGTTCCCGCCGGCGCCGAACTGGGCATCGACGGGCTCGCGCCCGTGGTCACGCCGAACGCGCAGTTCTATCGCATCGACACCGCCCTCGTCGTGCCCGACATCGCCCCCGCGGACTGGTCGCTGCGCATCCACGGCCTCGTCGACCGCGAGATCGTGCTGCGCTGGGACGAGCTGCTCGCCCTGCCCCTCGAGGAGTCGCACACGACCCTCGCGTGCGTCTCCAACGAGGTCGGCGGCGACCTCATCGGCACCGCGCTGTGGCTCGGCTACCCGATCCGGGAGCTGCTGGCGCGCGCCGGAGTGCAGGAGGACGCCGACATGGTGCTTTCCCGCTCGATCGACGGGTTCACCGCATCGAGCCCGCTCGAGGCGCTCACCGACGACCGCAACGCCATCCTCGCGGTCGGGATGAACGGCGAGCCCCTGCCCGCCGAGCACGGCTTCCCCGTGCGGATGGTCGTCCCGGGGCTCTACGGCTACGTCTCGGCGACCAAGTGGGTGACCGAGCTGGAGGTCACGCGCTTCGATCGTGCGCGCGCCTACTGGACCGACCGCGGATGGTCGGAGCGGGGTCCCGTCAAGCTCCAGTCGCGCATCGACGTCCCCCGCCGCGGCGCCGCCGTGGATGCCGGAAACCGCGTCATCGCGGGCGTCGCGTGGCAGCAGCACACGGGCGTCGCGGGTGTCGAGGTGCAGGTCGACGAGGGGCCGTGGCGGTCGGCGACCCTCGCGAGCGCGATCTCGGACGACACCTGGGTGCAGTGGAGCATCCCGTGGGAGGCGACCACCGGCGAGCACACCGTGCGGTGCCGCGCGACCAACGCGGAGGGGCAGACCCAGACATCCGAGCGCGTCGGCGTCGTGCCGGACGGCGCGACCGGGTGGCACGAGGTCTCGGTCTCGGTGCGCTGAGCAGCCCCGCAGCCCGGCCGCGGCAGCGCCCGACCGGCCCGCTAGTGCGCGGCGCCCTCGGGGAGCACGACGTGATCGAGCGCGTAGGGCGTCGGCTCGAGCGCCTGCGACATGATCGCCTCCATCACCTTCTGCGGCACGAGGCAGTCGGCGCAGGCGCCGTCTGTCGCGTCGATGCGCACGACGATGCGGTCCTCCTGCACGGGCTGCCACGACAGCACGTAGCCGTCGGCGGCCATCATCTCCGAGAACTGCGCGAGCGCGGCATCCACGCTCGCGGCGTCTGCGACATCGCTCATGACGTGCTCCGATCGGACGGGGAGCGGGGCTGCTCCGGGGCGGCGACGTCGTCAGGATGCCACGGCCGCCGCCCCCGGACGCAGGGTCGTTTCCGGAGAGCGGAAGGCCGCGTCATCCGTGCGCGCCGCGGAGGGCGGATGCCGCGCGCCCGCGTCATCGCGTCAGTCGGGCGTCTGCTCGTAGCCCGCGGCATCCAGCGCCCTCGATATCGACACGGCGGTGAGCCTGACGAGGTGGATCATGTTCTTGCCGTCGACATCGCTCTCGGTGAGGGCGAGGGAGACCGCGGCGACGACCCGCCCTCCCGCGGCGCGCACGGGCGCCGCGACGCCGATGTGGATGTCGTCCACCTGACGGTCGCTCACGGCGTATCCGGTGCGCACGATGTCGGCGAGCACGCGCTCGAGGATGCCCCTGTCCGTGTACCCGCGAGGGGTGTACGCCGTGAGCTCTCCCGCGAGCACCTGCTCCTGCACGTCGGGCGGCGCGTGGGCGAGGAGCACCTGCCCGATCGCGGTCGCGTGCATCGGGTAGCGTCCGCCCACGAGGGGGCGGCGCACGGGCCGGCGCGGGCTCTGGAACCGCTCGATGGACACGAGCTCGATCCCCTCGCGGATCGCCAGGTGCGAGGCGTAGCCGGTCGTCTCGTACAGGTCCTGCATGTAGGGCCGCGCCAGCCGCTGCAGGCCGACCGATCGCGGCGCGAGCGACGCGACCTCCCAGAGGCGGAGCCCGATGCGGTACTTCGACTGCGCGTCGCGTTCGAGCGCCCCCCACTCGGTGAGCCGGTTGACGAGCCGATGGCAGGTCGCGATCGGCAGTCCGGTGCGGCGGCTGATCTCCGACAGCGACTGGCGCACGCGTCCGCCCTGGAAGGTCCCGAGGATCAGGAGGGCGCGGCCGATGACCGATCGCGCTGCGGCGTCGCCGTCCCCGTCGCCGTCGTGCTCGTCCCTGACCACCGTCCCATTATGGCGACCGCGCCGGCTCAGCCCGCGAGCACGACGCGGAGCTGTTCGAGCGCCCAGTCCAGCTCGGTCGCCCGCACGACGAGGGGTGGCGCGATCCGGATCGTCTGACCGTGGGTGTCCTTGACGAGCACGCCCCGGGCGAGCAGCCGCTCGGCGACCTCCCGTCCCGTGCCGCGTGCGGGATCGATGTCGATCCCCGCCCACAGGCCCGCCACGCGGACGGCGGTCACGCCCCGCCCCACGAACTCGGCGAGCTTCGCCTCGAGGTGCTGCCCGAGGGCGGCGGCGCGCGTCTGGAACTCGCCCGAGGCGAGCATCTCCACCACCTGCAGGCCCACGGCGGCGGCGAGCGGGTTGCCGCCGAACGTCGATCCGTGCTCGCCGGGGCGGATCACGCCGAGCACGTCGGCGTCTGCGACGACGGCGGAGAGGGGCAGGATGCCGCCGCCGAGCGCCTTGCCCAGGAGGTACACGTCGGGCACGACCTGCTCCCGATCGCACGCGAACGTGGTCCCGACCCGTCCGAGGCCCGACTGGATCTCGTCCGCGATCATCAGCACCCCCCGCTCGCGGGTGATCTCGCGCACCTCGCGCAGGTAGCCCTCCGGCGGGATGACGACGCCCGCCTCGCCCTGGATGGGCTCGAGCAGCACGGCCGCCGTGTTCTCGTCGATCGCGGCCGCGAGGGCGGCGGCATCCCCGAACGGCACATGGACGAAGCCGGGCGCGAACGGGCCGAAACCCTCGCGCGCGTCGGGGTCGTCGCTGAAGCCGACGATCGTCGTCGTGCGCCCGTGGAAGTTGCCGTGCGCGACGACGACGGTGGCGGCATCCGGCGCGATGCCCTTGACGCGGTAGCCCCACGCGCGCGCGACCTTGATGCCCGTCTCGACGGCTTCAGCGCCCGTGTTCATGGGCAGCACCATGTCCTTGCCGGCCAGATCGGCGAGCGCCTGCGCGAAGGGGGCGAGGCGGTCGTTGTGGTAGGCGCGACTGGTGAGCGTCAGGCGGTCGAGCTGATCGCGCGCGGCCGCGAGGATGGCCGGGTGGGAGTGCCCGAAGTTCAGCGCCGAGTAGGCGGAGAGGAGATCGAGGTAGCGCTTGCCCTCGACATCCGTCACCCACGCGCCCTCGCCGCGCGTGATGACGACGGGGAGCGGGTGGTAGTTGTGGGCGAGGTGCGCGTCCTCCACCGCGATCAGGGCGGCGGTCTGGGAATCCCGCACGGGTGCGCTCATCGGGTTCCTCCTCGGAGTTCGAGCGTGCAGCACTTGATCCCGCCGCCGCCCAGCAGCAGTTCGGACAGGTCGACGAGCACGGGCTCGTAGCCGCGTTCGCGCAGCTGCGCCTCGAAGCCGGTCGCGCGCGGGGAGATCAGCACGTGGCGGCCGTCGCTGGCGGAGTTCAGCCCGAACACGTCTCCGTCGGCCTCGGCGACGTGGATCGCATCGGGATAGCGCTCAGCGAGGATCGCCCGGCTCGCGGCGTCGAAGGCGTGCGGCAGGTAGGCGATGTTCGCGCGGTCGGGGCCGCCGCGGTGCGCGCCCTCGATCGGGTCGAGCACGGCGATCGCGGTGTCGAGGTGGTAGAACCGCGGATCGGTGAGGGTGAGGCTCACGACCTCGCGGCCGAAGACCTCGCCCACCTCGCGGTGGCTGTCGCCGGTGGAGCGGAATCCGGTGCCGGCGAGGATCGTCTCGCCGACCAGCAGGAAGTCGCCCTCGCCCTCGTTGACTTCGCGCGCCTCGGCCACCTCGAATCCGTTCGCGGCGAACCACTCGGTGAAGTGCGCCGCCTCCGGGGCCCGCTCGGCGAAGCGGAACTTCGCGCCGTAGGCGACACCGTCGATGAGGAAGCCGCCGTTGGCGGTGTAGACCATGTCGGGCAGGCCCGGCACGGGGTCGATCAGCTCCACCTCGTGGCCGAGGGAGACGTACGTATCGTAGAGCGTCTGCCACTGGCGCAGCGCGGTCGCCGTGTCGGTCGGGAGGGCGGGCTGCATCCACGGGTTGATCGTGTAGCTGACGGTGAAATGCTCGGGCCGGCACATGAGGTACCGCCGGCGATGCGCGGTGCGCCCCGCGGTGGTCTCGGGTGCGCTTTCGGTGGGCAGGGGTCGGGGGCTCATCTGTCGCTCCTTCGTCGAGGTGCGGCGGACGCTGTCCAGAGGCCCGACGGCCCTTCGACTCTGCGCCCCGGTGAAGCGGAGAGGAAAGGTCGGCACGAGCACGCCGCGGTCATTCTCTCACGCAGCCCCTGCGACTCGCGAGGGTTCGCACCTCCGGCGTCAGATGACGTCGGCGCTCCAGGGGTCGGGCGACCCGAAGCGGTGGGCCGTGATCGCGATCGCCTGCTCCCGCAGGAACGGGAGCAGCTCGATGCGCCCGGCGGTCGTGACCTCGTCGGCGTACACCGCGAGATCGGGGTCGCCCGCGACCGCCCGGGCCAGGTCGACGTGCAGCCCGGCGACGGACTGCGCCGACCCGACCAGCCGCGCCCGGGGCGGGCGGGCCCGGGGCGCCTCCTCGGCGCCGGCGTCTGCCACGACCTGCGGCGCCCCCGACATCCGCTCGCACCACTGGGCGTCGGTCTCGAGGTACACCGGCACGTCGAGCTCGCCGAGCACGCGTCGCACGGGCGCCGGGAGCCCGACGGGGGCGCTGAGCGTGAACCGCGACCGCGACCTGACGCCGGCGAGCACGACCCGCAGGACCGAGCGCCACGGCGCGTCCCCCGTCGCGCGGATCGCGACGGGGACGGGCCGGTATCGAAAGAGGTTGCGTTCGACGCCGAGGCCCGAGACATCCTTCACCTGCCCGAACTCGCGATCCCACGCCACCGCGTCGGAGAGCGCACCGCGGCGCAGCCAGTCGAAGCCCTCGTAGTCGAGGGTCGCCTGCGCCGCCTCGATGACCGCCGTGAGCCGCGAATCGAGCCCGCGCAGGTGCAGCGACGACGAGGGCTTGCCGGCGCTCGCGCGCCAGGAGCCGAGACCCATGAGGTAGTTGGGTCCCCCGGCCTTCGTCCCCGGGCCCACCGACGACCGCTTCCAGCCCCCGAAGGGCTGGCGCTGCACGATGGCGCCCGTGATCCCGCGGTTCACGTAGAGGTTGCCCGCCTCCACGCGCCCGATCCACCGCGCGAGGTCGTCGGGGCTCTGCGTGTAGAGGCCCGCCGTCAGCCCGTAGTCGACGGCGTTCTGCAGATCGATCGCCTGGTCGAGGGTCGCGGCGTGCATGATGCCGAGGACGGGGCCGAAGAACTCCTCGCGGTGGAACCGCGAGCCGGGTTCCACGCCCGTGCGGATGCCGGGGCTCCACAGCCGTCGCTGCGCGTCGAGCGGGCGGGGCTCCACGAGCCACCGCTCGCCCTCGTCGAGGGTCGTGAGCGCCCACTGCAGCTTCCCGCTGGGCGGCTCGATGACGGGACCGACCTCCGCTCGCGGGTCGTGGGGGAAGCCGACGCGGAGCGAGGTCGCGGCATCCACCAGCTGGCGGGCGAACCGCTTCGAGCGCCCGACGGGACCGACGAGGATCGCGAGGGATGCCGCGGAGCACTTCTGCCCCGCATGCCCGAACGCGCTGCGCACGAGGTCGCCGGCAGCGAGGTCGAGGTCGGCCGAGGGCATGATGATCATGGCGTTCTTGCCGCTGGTCTCGGCCAGCAGGGGCAGGTCGGCACGCCACGACCGGAACAGCGCCGCGGTGTCCCACGAGCCGGTGAGGATGACGCGGTCGACGTCGGGGTGCGAGATGAGCTCGCGCCCGAGGTCGCCCTCGTCGATGTCGGCGAGTGCCAGCACGTCTCGCGGCACCCCGGCGTCCCAGAGCGCGTCGGCGATCACGGCGGCGCACCGCCGCGCCTGCGGGGCCGGCTTGAAGACGACGCCCGAGCCCGCGGCGAGCGCCGCGAGGACACCGCCGGCCGAGATCGCGAGGGGGAAGTTCCAGGGCGGGGCGACGACACTCACGCGCGAGGGCACGAAGATCGCACCGGAGATGCTGTCGAGCTCACGAGCGGCGCCGGCGTAGTAGCGCGCGAAATCGACGGCCTCGCTCACCTCTGCGTCGGCCTCGGCGAAGACCTTGCCCGTCTCGGATGCCGCCACCTCGATCAGCAGGCCGCGTCGCCCTTCCAACACGGCGGCCGCGCGCTCGAGCACGGCGGCGCGCTCCGCCGCGGGGAGCGATCCCCAGCCCTCCGCCGCACCCCGCACCCGCGCCACCATCGCCTCGAGCGCGTCCCCGTCGTCGACGCGCGCGGAGCCGATCGTCCGCTCCCCCGCGGTCGAGGCGGGGATCCGCTCGAACACCTCGCGGGCCCACTCGCGATTCGCCGGCAGGGCGGGGTCGGAGTCGGGGGCGTTCGCGAACCCGGGCATCCCCGCGGCGGCCCCCGCCCGCGCCGCACCTCCGCGCTCGCGCGGGGCGTAGACGGCCGTCTCGACCAGCGGCGTGCCGCCGAAGAAGAACGGCTCGCCCGGCTGAGCGAGCGCGGCGGTCTCGCCGAGCGTGCCGGCGGCAGCGCCCTGCGCGATGCCGAGCACGGCCTGCGTCATGCCGGCCTCCGGCTCCGCGTCGGGCGCGGGGGCACGGCGGATGGCGGGGGTCTCGGCGGGCGACGAGGGACCCTCCGCCGCGGCATCCGCGGCACCCGGGGACGCCGCGCGCGCCTGACGCCGGTTCGGCCCCGTGGCCAGGCTGGCGGTGTGCGCCCGGGCGACCGAGGCGAGGAAGCGGTCGCGCTCGCGTCGCCACAGCACGGGATCGCCCGCGAGGTCGAACGCGGCCGAGAGGAAGTTCTCGCTCGAGGCGTTCTCCTCGAGGCGGCGCACGAGGTACGCGATCGCCACGTCGAACTCGTCCGGGCGCACGACCGGCACGTACAGCAGCACGGGGCCCACCTCGCGCGAGACGGCCTCGACCTGGCCCTGCGCCATGCCGAGCAGCATCTCCACGTCGACGTCGCCCCGAACCCCGCGCTCTCCCGCGAGCAGCCACGCGTGCGCGATGTCGAAGAGGTTGTGCCCCGCGACGCCCAGCCGCACGGCGCGCGTGCGCTCGGGGCGCAGCGCCGCGTCGAGGCAGCGCAGATAGTTGGCGTCGGTGTCGACCTTCGCGTCGTACGTCGCGAGGCTCCACCCGTGCACGAGGGCGTCGACCCGCTCCATCGCAAGGTTCGCCCCCTTGACCAGGCGCACCTTGATGCGGGCTGCGCCGTCGTCGACGCGGCGCCGGGCCCACGCGGTCAGCTCGTCGAGCGCGGGCAGCGCGTCGGGCAGGTACGCCTGCAGCACGATCCCGGCCTCGAGCCGGCGCAGCCGCGGGTCCTCAAGCAGCCGCGTGAAGACCGCGATCGTGAGGTCGAGGTCGCGGTACTCCTCCATGTCGAGGTTGATGAAGGTGCCGTCCTCGGCGGCGGAGAGGTACAGGGGCAGCAGGCGGGCCACGACGTCGTCGACCGTCTCGGGGAACGCCCACGGCGCGATGCGCCCCGCGATCGCCGACACCTTCACCGAGACGTAGTCCACGTCGGGTCGGCGGATCAGCTCGTGGATGCCGTCGAGGCGGCGCGCGGCCTCCTTCTCGCCGAGAACCGCCTCCCCGAGCAGGTTGAGGTTCAGCCGCGCCCCGCGCTCCCGGATCTTCGCGATCGCGGGTCCGAGCCGGTCGGGCCGCGCGTCGACGACGAGGTGCCCGACCATCTCGCGCAGCACCCGGCGTGCGATCGGCACGACCGGCGCGGGCAGGGCGGGCGCCACGGCGCCGCCGATCCGCACGGCACCCCTCAGGTACCACGGCAGGAACTCGGGCACGAGCGGCGCGACGCGGTGCAGGGTGGATGCCGCGGCCACGAGCGACTCGGGGCGCATCACGCCGTCGACGAAGCCGAGGGTGAACGGCAGGCCGTTGCGGTCTTTCAGGACACCGGCGAGGCGCTGCGCGGCGGGGTCCGCCTCGACCCGGGCGCTCTCCGCGACCCAGCGCTGCGCGAGCCGCACGGCGCGCTCGGCGAGGTCATCGCCGGGGGCCGGGCTGCCGGTGTCCCCGGGGGCGGGGGTCGTCACCATGCGTTCAGCCTATGCGGCGAGGCCGTCGCCGTCCGGGCACGGCGCGGGCGCGGCATCCGTGTCCGGCGTCGGCCGGCGTCGTGGTGCGCGGCGGATCAGTCCCAGATGCTCGGCGCGGGGCGGCGCGTGGAGGGCAGGGCGGATGCCGCGGCCCACTCGTGCACCCACTCGGGCACGTCGGGCAGGCCCTCCGGCCGGCCCACCGCGGCGAAGAGCTCGTCGTGGGAGAGGGTGCCCCCCGAGCGCTTGAGCATGCGGGCGCGGACGATGGCCCGGGCGTACACCTCGCCGTCCACGATCGCGCGGTGCTCCATGTACAGCGCGCGGTCGTCGTGCCCGATGAAGCGGGTCTCGATCGTGAACCGCTGCCACAGCCCGAGCGACTTCCGGAAGGTGACCGTCTCGCTCGAGACCACCGCGTACCACCCGTGCGCGCGCATCGCGTCGGCGAGGCCCGATCGGGTGAGCAGATCCCAGCGGCCGAGATCGAACAGGGAGAGGTAGCGGCCGTTGTTCATGTGCCGCAGCACGTCGATGTCGGTGGGCAGCGTCGTGACCCGGAGGCGCCCGATCGCCGCGGGGTCGACCGGGCCCTCGCGACGCAGCGCCCGGCGGGCGGCGAGGATCACGAGCAGGGTGCGCCAGATCACGTTCACGAGGGGCGATGGTAGTGAGGATCCCCCCGAGCACGCATTCGGTTGTCCGTCTCCGACAAAGAACCGTGCCCGTCCGGGATGCCGGGGGGATCGATTTCCCCCCCTTCCGCGGCCTGTCGTAGAGTCTGGCCATGGAAGCCGAGCTCTCCACCGACGTCGTCGTCCGCCCCGTCCGCGATGTGGACGCCGAAGCCCTCGGTCGCGTGCATGCCACCTGCTGGCACGAGACCTACGACCACCTCGTGAGCAGGGCGGCGCTCGAGAGCGTCTCGGCGCGCCGCATGGCCGAGCTCTGGACCCACTGGATGAACCAGGGCCCGGACTACGTGCAGCACGCCGCCCTCGTCGGCGGCGAGATCGTCGGGTTCGCCGGCGCGGGCCCCGCCCGCGACGAGGACGCCCCGCGCCCGCGGGAGCTCTACTTCATCTACCTGCTCGACGCGTGGCACGGCACCGGCATCGGCCAGAAGCTCTTCGACGCCGTCGTGCCGGAGGGCGAAGGCGTCTATCTCTGGGTCGCCGAGGACAACCCCCGCGCGCACCGGTTCTACGCCCGCAACGGCTTCACCGCGGACGGGGCACGCCACGACGAGCCGTTCCTCGGCGAGACGATCACCGAGGTCCGGCTCGTCCGCTGACCCGCGCCGGCACCGCCGCTCAGTCGGCGCTGCGCAGGATCACCTGACCCGCGCTGACCGTCGCCTCGATCACCCGGGGTGACGCCGCGGCCGTCTCGAGGCGGTTGTCGAGCTCGCCGGCCGAGACCTCGGCTCGCACGTCATAGGCGGCATCCGGCAGGGTGAGCTCGAGCGAGCCGGCGCTCACGTCGATGCCCACGGCATCCGGCGCGTCGCCGCGGAGCACCCCGACGAGCTGGCCCGCCGACACGGCCAGGTCCGCCCGCGAGACGCCGGAGAGGAGCAGGTCCGCGCGCCCCGCGCTCACGTCGGCGTCGACCTCGCGGGCCGACCCCTCGATGCGCATCGCGCCGGCCCCCATCTCCACGGACAGGTCGCCGTAGCGTCCCTGCGCGTCGAGGTCGCCGGCGGAGAGGGAGTACGTCGCGTCCAGCGTCGTCCGCTCCAGTGCGGCGGGGAGCGTGAGGACCGCGTGCCCGCTTCCGCCGAACAGCCAGCCCCCGAAGAGGGCGCGGGGCGAGTCGACGACGAGGGTGCCGGCATCGCGTTCGAGTCCCCACCGGTCGGCTCCGGCTCCGCTCGTGACCTCGAGGACGGCCTCGTCGACGTCGTCGAAGACGAGCTCGAACGAGCCGGCCGACACATCGACGTCGAGTTCGGTGATGCCCGCGGCATCCGCGGTGCGGCTGTCGGTGTGCACTGCGGCGGCGAAGACCGTCGAGAAGACGGCGGCGAGTGCGGCGCCCGCGAGCACGAGGGTGCCGAGCACGATTGTGAGGATCGCGACGACCCGGGCCGCCGGACGCGACATGCGGGGCGGCTCCCCGGAGGGGCCGGGCGGCGGCGGGGTGGCCGGGGCGTTCGGCGGGGGCGTGAGCGTCGTGCTCATCGGGGTGCTCCTGTTCCAGTCTGCGGCGCGTGGCCGCCGTGTTCGAGATGGGCGAGGGCCGCGAGCACCCGCCGGTTTCCGGAGTCGTCCTGCTCGAGCTCGAGCTTGGCGAACACCGAGGTGATGTGCTTCTCGACGCTGCCCTCCGTGATGTGCAGCGTCTGGGCGATCGCCTGGTTGGACCGCCCCTCCGCGACGAGGGAGAGCACGGTCGACTCGCGGTCGGTGAGCCGGCGCATCTTCGCATCGAGCGAGCGGCGGCCCAGCAGCTGGGCGACGACTTCCGGGTCGAACACGGTGGCCCCGCCGCCGATGCGGGCGACGGTCTCGACGAACTCCGCGACATCCGCCACCCGGTCCTTCAGCAGGTATCCGAGCGCGCCGCCCTTGCCCGCGATGAGGTCGCTGGCGTACCGCTCCTCGACGTACTGCGAGAGGACGAGCACGGCGAGGTCGGGGCGCGCGGCCCGCAGGCGCAGCGCGGCACGCACGCCCTCGTCGGTGAAGGTCGGCGGCAGGCGCACGTCGAGGATGCAGAGGTCGGGGGAAGACTCGGCCACCGCCGCGTCGAGACCGGCCGCGTCGGGCAGCGCGGCGACGATCTCGTGCCCCGCGTCCTCGAGCAGGCGGATCAGGCCCTCGCGCAGGAGGACGGAGTCCTCGCAGATCAGGATGCGCACGGGATGCTCACCTCCACCGTCGTCGGTCCGCCGGCGGGGCTGTCCAGACGGAACTGCCCGCCCGCCGCCAGCACGCGATTGGCGATGCCGTCGAGCCCGCCGCCCGGGACGACCCGGGCGCCGCCGATGCCGTTGTCCTCGACGCGGGCCCAGAGTATCCCGCCCTCGCGTTCCCGCACGAGCACACGGCACTCACTGCCCCGCGAGTGCTTCGCGGCGTTGGTGAGCGCCTCCGCGATGCAGAAGTACGCCGCGGCCTCGGCCGTGCGGCTGCAGCGTGCGCCCAGGCGGACATCGAGCGTCACCGGCACGTGCGACCTGGCGGCCAGCGCCGACAGCGCGGCATCCAGTCCCCGGTCGTCGAGCACCGAGGCGTGGATGCCGCGGGCCAGCTGGCGCAGCTCGGTGATGGCCGCCTTCGTCGAGGTGTGCGCCTCGGCGATGAGCTCCTTCGCGGCCGCCGGGTCGGTCTCGACCTTCTGCTGCGCCAGCCCCAGCGTCATCCCCACCGACACCAGTCGCGGCTGGACGCCGTCGTGCAGGTCGCGCTCGATGCGCGTGCGCTCCACCTCGGCGGCGCGCACGGCCCCGGCCCGCTGCACGTTCGACGTGCGCGCCGCCTCGGCGAGCTGCGCCTCCCGGGAGGGGACCATGATCGCGCGGGAGATGACCCCGTGCAGGATGCCGAGGCCCACGAGGGCGGCCGCGCTCACGACCGTGGCGAGCAGGCCGCCCGGGATCGCCCACGCGGCACCGATCTCGATGCCGGTCCCCGCCAGGCGCACGGCGCCGCCTCCCTCGAACAGCGGCGAGAACGCCAGCACGAGTCCCGACACGAGCACGCTCGCCAGCGGGAGCACGATGAGACCGAGCACCGTCGCGATGGCGGAGTTCGCGACGCCCCGCCACATGCCGGGGTCGATGAACTGCAGCCACACCGTGTGGAGGAAGCCGCCGAAGCCGGGCTTGGCGCTGCGGCGCGGTCGCCGGGCGGGAAGCCCGAAGTCGTACAGGCCGTCGACGCGGGCGGTCTCGAGCCACCCGAGTGCGAAGAGCGCATAGACGAAGGCGAGGAGGAAGACGAGGCCGAGACCCAGCACCAGGATGAGGCTCGCGCCGATGCTGAGGAGCGACACCAGGATCGTGAAGACGATCGGGCCGACGATTCCGAGCGCGGCGAGCTGCGCGATCGCGCCGGCGACCCGGAGCGGGCGGAAGATCCCGTCGCGCGCGGGGCGGGCGGCGGGTGCGGGGCCCGGCGCCGCGTCGGCGTGCGGCGGCACGGCCTCGACTCGGGGAGAGGGGGACACGGGAGTGGACATGGCTCCACGCTAGGACGGCCCCCCCGCCCGCGCGCCGGGGTCAGCCGGAGAAGATGGGGAGGGTTATCCCCCGCCCTCACCGTCCCTTGACCGTGCCGAAGAGCTTGGCGATGGGGGCGAGCGCCACCGGGCGGGCCGCGATCCAGCCGGCCACGATGACCGCGGTCGAGGCCACGAAGATCCAGAAGCCCACGGTGTTCACCGCGTCCGTGCCGCCGTACATGTGGTTGAGATTGCGCAGCGCCCCCGTCGCGAGCACGAGCGCGACGTGCACGACGATGAACGCGACGAAGTAGAGCATGACTGGGAAGTGAAGGGCCCGCGCCCACTCGACGGGGTACAGGCGGCTGAGCGTCGCGGCGTTCTTCGGCCACACGCCCGACAGGCGCACACCGGTGACGATGGCCAGCGGCGCCGCGACGAAGACCGTCGTGAAGTAGGCCAGCTGCTGCAGCGAGTTGTAGTTGACCCAGCCGTTCTCGGTCGGCCAGTTCAGCGACGCGTACTGCAGCGCCGCCGAGAGCGCGTTGGGGAAGACCTCCCAGCTCGTCGGGACGATGCGCGCCCAGTGCCCCGTGGCGAAGAGCAGGACGACGAAGACGACCCCGTTCGCGATCCAGAGGATGTCGAGCGCCTGGTGGAACCAGAGGGCGAGGCTGATGCGGCGCTTGCGGTTGCCCCGCGGGGACCAGAAAACCGCCGGACGCTTCTCCGTGCGCACCTGGAGCCCCGTGCGGATGATCAGCGCGATGAGGAAGGTGTTGAAGAAGTGCTGCCACTGCACCCACGCGGGGAAGCCGGGCGCGGTGCCCGCGGGAAGGGGGTACTCCCCCGGGAAGGCGTCGAGGAACGCGCGCACGCCGTCGAGGCTCACGAGGAACCGCGCCGCCGCCACGACCATCCCGGCCGCGAACACGAGCGCGACCCCGCCGAGCAGGAGCCCGATCGCCCACTGCGCGCGGGTCAGGCCGCGCATGCGGACCGGCTCCTCCCGGGGCGCCTTCGTGGGACGGACGGCGGCGGAGCCCGCCCACGCCGTACGGGTGAAGGGGAGCGGCCGATCGAGATCGACCCGGGGTGCCGGCGATGCGTCTCGCGAGTCGTCGCCGGTGGCCGACGGAGCCCCGGGTGCGTCGTCCTCGGGGGACGGGATCGGCTCGGTCGTGGCGGGGAGGGCGGCATCCGGCCATGGCTCGTCGCCGGGCGTGCGCGGCAGGCCGCGTCGCAGATAGGTCACGCCGCCCGGCTCTTCCGCGCCTCGAGCGAGGGCGCACGATCCCCGCACGTATCGGGGACACCCTTGACCGGGACGATGATCCTCATGCCGCTCCTCCGCCCCGACGAGTCTATTCCGGGCCGGCGCACGCGCGCGTCACCCCCGCCCCCGCCCGGATCACGGTGCTCCCCTGTCGCAACCCGCTCCCCGCCGGCTCCCGCGCGCGCGGTTCGTGACAGGCGAGCGCCGGCGGGCGCGGGCGGAGCGCCGGCGGGCGCGGGCGGAGCGCCGGCGGGCGCGGGCGGAGCGCCGGCGGGCGGGGGGCGGCGCTAGAGGCGCTCGATGATCGTCGCGTTCGCGAGCCCGCCGCCCTCGCACATGGTCTGCAGGCCGAAACGGCCGCCGTCGTGCTCGAGGCGCGCCAGGAGCGTGCCGAGCAGGCGCGTGCCCGACGACCCGAGGGCGTGGCCGAGCGCGATCGCGCCTCCCCAGGCGTTGGTGCGCCCGGCATCCGCCCCGAGCTCGCGGAGCCACACCAGCGGCACCGACGCGAACGCCTCGTTCACCTCGAACGCGTCGATGTCGTCGATCGATAGTCCTGCCCGGTCGAGGACGCGCCGGGTCGCGGGGATCGGCCCCGTCAGCATCATGAGCGGGTCGTCGCCGACGACCGCGAAGGCGTGGAAGCGGGCGCGGGGCCGCAGGCCCAGCGCCGCCGCGACGTCCTCCCCCATGATCAGCACGGCGGAGGCACCGTCGGTCAGCGGTGAGGACGATCCGGCCGTGATGCGCCAGTCGAGGTCGGGGAAGCGCTCGGCCATCGCATCGGTGCGGAACGCCGGTCCGAGCGCGCGGAGACCCTCGACGGTCGTCGCGGGGCGGATGGTCTCGTCCGCGGTCACGGGGCCCTCGGGCGCGGGAACGGGGACGATCTGGCCGTCGAAGAGGCCGCGGGCCGCGGCATCCGCCGCCCGGGCGTGGGATGCCGCGGCATACGCATCGAGCTCGTCGCGACCGAGCCCCCAGCGGGCCGCGATCAACTCGGCCGAGACACCCTGGTTCACGAGGCCGTCGGGGTAGCGCCCGCGCATCGCGGGCGAGATCGGCGAACCGCTCGACGTGGACGACCCGAGGGGCACGCGGCTCATCGACTCGACACCGCCCGCGATGACGATGTCGTAGGCGCCCGCCATCACCCCCTGCGCGGCGAAGTGCGCCGCCTGCTGGCTCGATCCGCACTGCCGGTCGATGCTGGTCGCCGGCACCGTCTCGGGAAACCCGGCCGCGAGCACCGCCTGCCGGGCGACGTTCATGCCCTGCTCCCCCACCTGGCTGACGCACCCGAGGATCACGTCGTCGACCCGGTCGGGTTCGAGGCCGTTGCGCTCGAGCAGCGCCCGCAGCGTCAGCGCCGCGAGGTCGACGGGGTGGATGCCGCAGAGCGCGCCCCCGGGCTTGCCGCGCCCCGAGGGGGTGCGCACGGCATCGACGATGACGGCTGATCGCATGCGCCCAGGCTACGCGCCGGGGACCTGGCGCTCGTCGGGTCCGACATATTCCGAGAGCGGCCGGATGAGGGCGTTGGACGCCGCCTGCTCCATGATGTGCGCGGTCCACCCCGTCACCCGCGCCGCGACGAACAGCGGCGTGAACAGCTCCGTGTCGAACCCCATGAGGCGGTAGGCGGGCCCGGAGGGGTAGTCGAGGTTCGGGTGGATGCCCTTGCGCGCGACGAAGTGCGCCTCGAGCGCGTCGTAGAGCGCGGCGAGCTCCTGCGCGCCGTAGTGCTCCACGAGCGTGTCGAGCGCCGCCTTCATCGTGGGCACGCGCGAGTCGCCGCTCTTGTAGACGCGGTGCCCGAAGCCCATGATCTTGCGCTTGGTCGCCAGCGCCTCGTCCAGCCACGCCTCGACCGCGGCGGCCTCGCCGATCTCGTCGAAGATGTGCATGACGGCCTCGTTGGCGCCGCCGTGCAGCGGCCCCTTGAGCGCACCGATCGCACCGACGACCGCGGAGTGCAGGTCGGCCATCGTCGATGTGATGACGCGCGCCGTGAAGGTCGAGGCGTTGAAGGAGTGCTCGGCGTACAGGATCATCGACACGTCGAAGGCCCTGGCGACGACCTCGTGGGGCTCCTCGCCGAAGGTCATCCACAGGAAGTTGCGGGAGTAGTCGAGGTCCTCCCGCGGCTCGATCGGATCCCTTCCCCACCGACGCCGCTGGTCGTGGGCGATCGCGGCGGGCAGCGCCGCGAAGAGGCGCACGCTCTTGCGCAGATCCGCCTCGGGCGAGGAATCGGATGCCTCGGCATCCCGCGCGCCGAGCACCGACACCGCCGTGCGGAGGACGTCCATCGGGTGCGCCGACATGGGGGTCAGGTCGATGGTGGCCTTCACGGCGGGATCGAGCGCACGGTGCGCCCGCTCCTCGGCGCGGAAGGCCCGCAGCTGCTCGGGCGAGGGAAGCTCGCCGTGCCACAGCAGGTGCGCGACCGCCTCGAACGGCTGCGTCGCCGCGAGCTGCTGCACGGGGTACCCGCGGTAGAGCAGGCTGTTCGTCTCGGGATTGACCTTGCTGATGGCCGTCGTGTCGACGACGACCCCCGCGAGGCCTTTTCTGATCTCTGTCGTGTCGGTCATGCCTGCTCCCTTGCTGGGCGATCGGTCCCTCGGAAGCTCAGCGCCCGGGGATGTCGAAGTCGAAGACGTTCTGATCGAACCGGCCGTAGCCGGCGTAGTCGATGAGGTCGTACAGGTCGGCGCGGTGCTGCATCTCCCCCAGCCTGCCCGAGAGGCGGCCCTCGGCCAACAGCTCGTCGAGGCCCCGCTCGGCGGCCCCCATCGCCAGTCGCAGCAGCGACACCGGCCAGATGACGATGTTCACCCCGACATCCCGAAGCTGCTCGACGCCGAAGAGCTCGCTCTTGCCGAACTCGGTCATGTTCGCCAGCATCGGCACGTCGATCGCGGCGCGCATCGCGGCGAACTCCTCGAGCGAGCGCATCGCCTCGGGGAAGATCGCGTCGGCCCCGGCATCCACGAGCGCGCGGGCGCGGTCGATCGCGGCGTCGAGGCCGTCGACGGAGCGGACGTCCGTGCGCGCCATGACGAGCAGGTTCGGGTCGCGCCGGGCCTCGACGGCCGCGCGCACCCGCTTCAGTGCCGTCGCCTCGTCGACGACCGCCTTCCCGTCGAGGTGGCCGCAGCGCTTGGGGTTGACCTGGTCCTCGATGTGGAGGCCGGCGAGGCCCGCGTCCTCGATCGTCTGCACGGTGCGCGCGACGTTCATCGGCTCGCCGAACCCCGTGTCGGCGTCGATGAGGGCGGGCAGCTCGGTCATCGCGGCGATCTGCTGGCCGCGCGCGGCGACCTCCGTCAGCGTCGTGAGACCGATGTCGGGCAACCCGAGATCGGCCGACAGCACGGCGCCCGAGACGTAGACCCCCTCGAATCCCTTCCGCTCGATCAGCCGCGCGGAGAGCGGATTGAACGCGCCGGGGAGGCGAAGGAGCTCGCCCGATGCGAGGCGCTCCCGGAAGAGGCGTCGCTTCTCGGATGCCGGGGTCTGCGCGTACAGCATCAGAACAGCCCCTTCGGCGCCGGCGCCCCCGCCAGGACCCCGGGTCTGGCCGTGATCGTCAGGCGGGCGAGCTCCTCCGCCGACAGCTCCGGAAGCCGCTCCGCGAGGGCGAGGAATCGCTCGATCTCCCGCGGCTCCAGCACGGGCTCCGCGAGGAGGCGGAACTTGGCGATGTAGTCGGCCCTCGCGAACGGACGGGCGCCGAGCGGGTGAGCGTCCGCCACCGCGATCTCGTCCTCGATCACCGAGCCGTCGGTCAGGGTGATGACCACCCGTCCGCCGAACGCCTTCTCCGCGGGGTCGCTCGAGTGGTAGCGGCGGGTCCATTCCCCGTCCTCCGCCGTCGTGATCTTGTGCCAGAGCGCGACGGTGTCGGGGCGGCCCGCCCGCTCGGGGGTGTAGGAGTCGACGTGATGCCACCCGCCGTCCTGCAGCGCGACGGCGAAGATGTACGGGATCGAGTGGTCGAGCGTCTCGCGGGATGCCGCCGGGTCGTACTTCTGCGGGTCGTTCGCGCCCGAGCCGATCACGTAGTGGGTGTGGTGCGAGGTGTGCAGCACGATCGACGCGACGTTCTCGGCGTCGATCGCCGCGGGCGCCGAGGCGTGCAGCCTCCGGGCCAGATCGATCCACGCCTGCGCCTGATACTCGGCGGAGTGCTCCTTCGTGTAGGAGTCGAGGATCGCGCGCTTGGTCTCGCCGGGCCCCGGCAGGGGCACCTCGTAGGCGGCGCCGGGTCCGTCCAGCATCCAGGCGATCACGCCGTCCTCGCCCTCGTAGATGGGCGAGGGCGACGTCTCGCCGCGCATCGCCCGATCGACGGCCTCGACCGCCATCTTGCCCGCGAAGGCGGGCGCGTGCGCCTTCCACGACGAGATCTCGCCCTTGCGCGACTGCCGCGTCGCGGTGGTGGTGTGCAGGGCCTGCCCGACGGCCTGGTAGACCGTCTCGGTCGGAAGGCCCAGCAGGGTTCCGATCCCGGCCGCGGCGGACGGGCCGAGGTGTGCGACGTGGTCGATCTTGTGCTTGTGCAGGCAGATGGCGCGCACCAGGTCGATCTGGATCTCGTAGCCGGTGGCAAGCGCCCGCACGAGCGCCCGGCCGTCGGCGCCGACATGCTGCGCGACCGCGAGGATCGGGGGGATGTTGTCGCCGGGGTGCGAGTAGTCGGCGGCGAGGAAGGTGTCGTGGTAGTCGAGCTCGCGCACGGCGACCCCGTTCGCCCACGCCGCCCACTCGGGCGAGGTGCGCCGGCCGGGATCGACTCCGAACACGCTCGCCCCGCGCCCCCCGATCGAGACGGGGTGATCCAGTGCCTGCGACCTGGCGGCGGACACCGGCGCGCGCGTGAGCGAGGCCGCCGCGACCGCCGCGTTGTCGATGACGCGGTTGATGATCATGTCGACGACGTCGGCGTCGACATCGACCGGGTCGGTCGCGACCTCGGCGATGCGCCACGCCAGCTGTCCTTCCCGCGCGAGGTTCTCGTCGCTGCGGTGCACGCGGAGGTGGTGGGTGATCGTCATGGGGTTCCTCCCGGAAGCGAATCGAGGATGCTGTCGAGCGCGTTGTGCAGGTGCACGTGCGTGGCGTGGGCCGCCAGGTCGGCGTCGCGGTCGGCGAGCGCGCGGGCGATGAGCCGATGCTCGCCGACGGATGCCGCGAGCCGGTCGGGTTTGTCCCGAGCGAGCCGTCTCACCCGCACGAGATGGGTCCGCACGGTGCGCAGCGCCTGGGTCATGTAGTCGTTGCCGACGGCGGCGTCCACGGCCGCGTCGAAACGCGCGATCACGCCGTAGTACGCATCCCGCCCGGGATCTCCGTGCAGCGCTCGGCCGGCATCGGCGAACTCGCGCTCGAGGGCGGCGAACGCCGCCGCGTCCCCGCGCACCGCGGCGATCCGGGCGGCGCTCTCCTCGAGGGCGCGGCGCAGCTCGAACAGGGCGCGGATGTCGGCGGCGTCGATGTCGGCGACGACCGTCACGCGCGGCGACTGCTGCACCACCAGCCCGTCGGCGACGAGCCGCCCCAGGGCCGCGCGCAGCGGCGTGCGGCTCACCCCGAGCCGCGCGGACTGCTCCACCTCGCCGAGCACCGCCCCGGCGGGGAGGGCGCCGCTCTGGATCTCCTCGAGCAGGGTCGCGTACGCACGATCGCTCTGCCGCACGGCATCCCCTCTCCGATTCGGTTTATGTATACATAAGTCAACCACAGGTCCGCCAGCGCCGCCTCGAATCCACATTGCGCATACAGGAGCAGTGCTCTTCCCTCCGCCGGGCGGCGGGCGTAGCGTGCCGTCCATGCCACCTGTCATCCTCACCCGCGGGCTCGAGAAGCGCTACGGGCGCACGCGCGCCCTCGACGGGCTCGACCTCGACGTCTCCGCCGGCGAGATCCACGGCTTCCTCGGGCCCAACGGCGCGGGCAAGTCGACGACGATCCGCATCCTCCTCGGCCTCGCGCGCGCATCCGGCGGCACGGCATCCGTGTTCGGAGCCGACCCGTGGCGCGCGGCGGTCTCGCTGCACCGCCGGATCGCGTACGTGCCGGGCGACGTGAGCCTCTGGCCGAACCTCAGCGGAGGCGAGGCGATCGACCTCCTCGCGCGGCTGCGCGGCGTGCCCCGCAACGACCCCGCCTACGCGGCGGAGAGAACCCGTCTGATCGACGAGTTCGCACTCGACCCCCGCAAGAAGGGCCGCGCCTACTCGAAGGGCAACCGCCAGAAGGTCGCCCTCATCGCCGCCTTCGCGGTGCCCGCCGAGCTGTACATCCTCGACGAGCCCACCAGCGGACTCGATCCCCTGATGTCGGTGCTCTTCCACCGCGAGGCCGAGCGGGTGCGGGCGCGAGGGGCCACCGTGCTGCTGTCGAGCCACATGCTCTCCGAGGTCGAGCATCTGTGCGACCGCGTCAGCATCATCCGCGCGGGCCGTGTCGTCGAGTCCGGCACGCTCGACGAGCTTCGTCACCTCACCCGCACACAGGTGTCGTTCGCCGACTCGGGGGCGGATGCCTCGGCCTTCGCCCGCATCGCCGGCGTGCACGACATGGGCGCCGCGCAGGGCCGCATCGTGCTCTCCGTCGACAGCGACCGGGTCGCGCACCTGCTGCCGGATCTGGCTCGCCACGACGTGCGCGGGCTGCGCGTCGAACCCCCCTCCCTCGAGGAGCTGTTCCTCCGGCACTACGGCGACGACCTCGGCCCGGGCCCGGAGGCGGCACGGTGACGGGGGCCGCCGCGCTGCTGCGTCAGCGCCTGCGGCGCGACGGCCTGCAGCTCGTGCTGTGGGTCGGCGGGGTCGCCGCGCTGACCTTCGGCACGTTCGCCGGGGTCGCCGACACCTTCGGAACGGAGCAGGAGCGGGCGGCGCTCGTGGCCGTGGCCCTCGCGAACCCCGTCATCCTGGTCTTCCGCGGTCTGCCCTCGGGCACGGGCGAGGGCGCGTTCCTGATCTTCCTGTCCCTGCCGTTCCTCGTGCTGCTCGTCGCGCTGATGTCCGCGTTCCTCGCCGTGCGGCACACGCGCGGCGACGAGGAGGTGGGACGCACCGAGCTCGTCGGATCCACCCCCGCGGGGCGCTGGGCGCCGTTCTGGGCCACCGTCGCCCACGGGGCGATCGCGAACGTCGCCGCCGGAGCCGCGGCGGCGGCGGCCCTGATCGCCGCCGGGCAGGATGCCGCGGGTTCCGCTCTGGCGGGCGCCGCGATCGCCGGAGCCGGAACGGTCTTCCTGGGGGTCGGACTCCTGGCCGCACAGCTCGTGCGCTCGGCGCGGGCGGCCAACTCGATCTCCGTCGGCGTGATCGTCGGCTCGTTCGTGGTCGCCGGGGTGGGCAACGCCGTCGGCACGCCGAGCGACGACCTCACACGCATGGAGAGCTCGTGGCTCGCGTGGCTCTCGCCGTTCGCGTGGGCCGAGAACACGCGGCCCTTGAGCGACGACGACCCGGGGCCGCTCCTGCTGAGCACGGCGGTCGCCGCCCTGCTCGTCGGTGCCGCAGCGCTCGTGCAGGCGCGGCGCGACGTCGGCGAGGGCGCACTGGCCGAGCGCGCGGGTCGTGCCCGCGCGGGTCGCGTGCTGTCGTCGATGCCGGGGCTCGTCTGGCGGCTGAGCGCGGGCTCCATCCTCGCCTGGGCGGTCGGCGCGGCCGTGGTGGGCGCGCTGTCCGCGACACTCGGCAGCCTCGTGGCGCAGGTGGGCACCGACAACCCGCAGATCGCCGCGATCCTCGAGCGGCTCGCCGCCGAGGGGTCGATCGACCAGGGGGTGCTCGTCACCTTCTTCGTCATGGTCGGGGTTCTCGCGGCGTGCTTCGGCGTGCAGACGATCATGCGCGCACGGCAGGAGGAGGTGCACGGCACCGCGGAGTCGACCCTCGCGACCCCCGTGGCGCGGGCCGCCTGGCTCCGCGCCTTCCTCTCCGTCGCGGGCGCGGGCATCCTCCTCGTCTGCGCGGCGGCGGTCGGCGGCGCGTGCCTCGCCCTCGCGATCACGGGGGGCTCTTCGAGCCTGGCCTCCGACGCCCTCGTGACGGGGGCGGGGCAGGCGGTGGCGGCGAGCGTCTTCGTCGCCGCCGCCGCGCTGGTGTTCGTCATCGTGCCCCGCGCGACGATCCTCCTCGGCTGGGGGATCGTCGTCGCGGCCGCGGCGCTGGCCCTGTTCGGGACGATCTTCGGGCTGCCGACCGAGGTCGTCGCGATCTCTCCGTTCGCCGCGACGCCCGTCCCGGGGCCCGACGACGTCGACCCCAACGGCCTGTGGTGGATGCTGCCCTCCGCCGCCGCGGGGGCCGCGGCATCCCTCGCCCTCATGCGCCGGCGCGAGCTCGCCGCGGGCGGCTGACCGCGTCAGCGCCGACGCAGCGCCCCGCGCAGCGCCCGCAGCAACAGCAGCAACCCGCCGAGGCCCATGACGCTGCCGAGGAACCCGAAGGCGGGCACGTCGCCCGTGAGCCTGGGGCCGCCGTCGTCGACCGTGAGCAGGATGCCGGAGATCACGAGCGTCACGCCCACGATCGTGGACGACACCCGCCCCACGATCGAATCGACCCATGCGCGCTCCTCGCCTCCCTCGAACGCGCGCAGCCGCACCGAGAACGTGCCGTCCTCGATCGACCGGGTGACCGACTCGACGCGACGCGGCATCCGCCTCGCCTGCTCGAGCATGAGGGCCGACCAGGTCTGGGCCGTGAGCGCGGCGCTGCGCGGCGAGAGGAGCGACAGCGCGACGCGCGGGGCGACCTCCAGGGCCCGCGAGACCATGTCGTAGCCCGGGACGAGCTTGCGAAGCGTCCCCTCGAGGGACGCGAGGGTGCGGAACACCAGCAGCAGCGACGGCGGCAGCGCCATCCGATTGCGCCGGAGCACGTCCAGCAGCAGCCGGAAGACGTTCTCGTCGGCGCGGGCGCTGCGCAGGCGGGTGAGGATGACGCCGATGTCGCGCTGCAGCGCGGCCACGTCCCCGCCGTCCGCGGGCGGGCCGCACATCAGCAGGGCCACGTCGGTCACCGCGACATCGTCCTCGTTCGCCATCGCGATGAGCATCGGCAGCAGCAACCGGCGCATGCTGGCCTCGAGCACGCCGACGGCGCCGAAGTCGATCAGGGTCACCGTGCCGTCCTCCCCGAGAATGAGGTTCCCGGGGTGGAGGTCGGCGTGGAAGACGCCGCGCACGGCGATCTGGTCGACGATCGCGTCCAGGAGCGCGTCGGCGATGCGAGCCGCGTCCTCGGGCGCGAGCGCCGCGTCGCCGAGGCGGCTGAACGGCGTGCCGACCACCCGCTCCTGCACCAGCAGCTGCGGCGTCGAGTAGTCGCCGTACACGGTCGGGACCCGGAGGAGGTGCGTGCCGGACGCGGCGATCGCCGCCCGCAGCATGTCGGTGTTGGCCGCCTCGATGCGGTAGTCGAGCTCCTCGCGCAGCGCCCGGGAGAACTCGTTCGCGAGGGCCAGGGCGCCGTAGTCCTTCGCCCAGTCGGTGCGACGCTCGGCCTCGGCGGCGAGGCGCTCGAGGATGTCGAGGTCGGTCGTGACCTGCGCCCGCGCCCGGGGCCGCTGGATCTTGACCACGACCTCCTCGCCGCCGGCGAGCCGTGCGGTGTGCACCTGGGCGACGGATGCCGCGGCCAGCGGAACGGGGTCGATGCGCTCGAACACCTCCTCGATCGGGCGATGCAGCTGTGCCTGGATGGCGGCGCGCGCCTCGTCCCACGGGATCGGGGTGGAGTCCATCTGGAGAGTCGAGAACGCCTCGATGAGGCGGGGCGGGAGCACGTCCTCGCGGGAGGAGAGCACCTGCCCCAGCTTGACGAACGTGACACCGGCGTCGTTCATCGCCGAGACGAGCGCGCGGGGCAGCTCGTCCTCGCCGCCGCGGCGCCGGCTCTCGTAGAAGCCGAGCCCGTGCCGCGACCCGATCGCCAGGATCTGCGCGTAGCGCCTGGCCCGGTCGCGACGGCGGATGGCGTCGCGGATGACCCGCAGCGGGTTCGGCATGCGCCGCGAGGGCGAGAGGAACTCCAGCGTGAGCATGACGACCACGACGACGACGAACATCCAGCCGACCGTCAGGGCGAGGAAGGCGATCGCGATGCCGTCGTCGACGACGACGCGTCCGTCCGAGACGACGTCCGCCTCGGTGAGCGACCATTCCGCGACGGGCCAGGCGACGAGGAAGACCACGAGCGAGACGAGGAGTGCGCGCAGCCACCCGACCGCGACATCCAGCAGCAGGCGCACGGCCCAGGCCGAGACGACGGCGAAGGCGGTCGCGGCGAGCGAGACGATGACCCAGTGCGGCATGCGCCGATTCTGTCAGGCGGGCGCGCCGGCGCCGGCGTCACACACGCCACGCACCCCCGCTCGCCGTCCGGGACGGATGGCGAGCGGGGGCGCGTGGGGGGCGGGAAGCCGTCTCGTGTCAGACCAGACGGGCCTTCGGGGAGGTCTCGTACGTCGCCTCGGGGTCGTCCTCGACGACCCCGGAGAGCGCGGTGTCGATCGCCGCGAGGGTGTCGGCATCGAGCGTCACGCCCGACGCCTTCACCGTGTCGGCCAGCTGCTCGGGCCGCGACGCGCCGACGAGGGCCGCCGCGACGTTCGGGTTCTGCAGCACCCACGCGATCGCCAGCTGCGGCATCGTGAGGCCCGCCTCCTGCGCGATCGGCTTCAGCTTCTGCACCGCGGTCAGCACCTCGTCGCGCAGCAGGCGCTTGATGAAATCGGCGCCGCTCTTCTCGTCGGTCGCGCGCGATCCGGCGGGTAGCGGCTGACCGGGCAGGTACTTGCCCGAGAGCACGCCCTGCGCCATCGGCGACCAGACGATCTGCGAGATCCCGAGCTCCTCCGACGCGGGAACGACCTTGCCCTCGATCGCACGCCAGAGCATCGAGTACTGCGGCTGGTTCGAGATCAGCTGGATGCCGAGGTCCTTCGCCAGGGCGTGACCCTCGCGAAGCTGCTCGGCCGTCCACTCCGAGACGCCGATGTAGAGCACCTTGCCCTGACGCACGAGGTCGGCGAAGGCCTGGAAGGTCTCCTCCAGCGGCGTCTCGTAGTCGAAGCGGTGCGCCTGGTAAAGGTCGATGTAGTCGGTGCCGAGGCGGGTGAGCGACCCGTTCACCGAGTCCATGATGTGCTTGCGCGAGAGGCCGGTGTCATTCGGGCCCATCGGGCCGGTCGGGAAGTAGACCTTCGTGAAGATCTCGAGCGACTCGCGGCGCTGCCCCTTGAGCGCCTCGCCCAGCACGACCTCCGCGCCGGTGTTGGCGTACGTGTCGGCCGTGTCGAACGTCGTGATCCCGGCATCGAGCGCCGCGTGGACCGTGGCGATGGCGGCCTCGTTCTCGACCTGCGAGGCGTGCGTCACCCAGTTGCCGTAGGTGATCTCCGAGACCTTGAATCCGGAGTTGCCGAGGTAGCGGTAGTTGACCATGTGTCTTCCTGTCCTGTCTGTGTCGACGCGGGTCGGGGTACACGGTGTCCCGCGGCGCGGAACCGCTCGTAGCCCTACGAGCGGGTGGAGGGGATGCGGCGGACGCTCACGCTTCCGTGTCGCTCGACAGCGCGGCGATCTCGTCCGCCGTCAGCTCGAGCTCGGCCGCCAGCACGGAGTCCTGGATGCTCGCGGGCCGCGAGGCGCCGGGGATCGGGATGACGGTCGGTGCGAGCGCGAGCTCCCACGCGAGCGCGATCTGCTGGGGACTGACCCCGCGCTCGTCCGCCACGCGCTGGAACGCATCGTGGTTCTCGCCCACGGCGCTCGCGCGCGAGATGCCTCCCAGGGGCGACCAGGGAAGGAAGGCGATGCCGAGCGAGGCGCAGTGCTCGAGCTCGGGCAGACTCGAGCGGAACGCCGGCGAGAACTGGTTCTGCACCGAGACGAGCCGGCCGCCCAGCACCTCGCGGGCCTCGTCGATCTGGGCGACGTCGGCGTTCGAGATGCCCGCCATGCGGATGACGCCCGCATCGAGCAGCTCGCGCAGCGCGCCGACCGACTCGGCGTAGGGCACCTCCGGGTCGGGGCGGTGGAACTGGTAGAGCCCGATCGCCTCGACCCCGAGGCGGGATGCCGAGGCCTTCGCGGCCTCGACGATGTACTCGGGGCGGCCGTTGAGGGTCCACGATCCGTCGCCCGGTCGCAGGTGTCCGCCCTTGGTGGCGACGAGGACGCCCGACGTGTCGCCGCCGTAGCTGCGCAGCGCCCGGGCGATGAGCTCCTCGTTGTGGCCGACCTCGTCCGCGTCGCGATGGTAGGCGTCCGCCGTGTCGATGAGTGTCACGCCCGCGTCGAGCGCGGCGTGGATGGTGGCGATCGATCGCTCCTCGTCGGGCCGGCCCTCGATCGACATCGGCATTCCGCCGAGCCCGATGGCGCTGACCGAGACGTCTGCGATTCTTCTCTGCTGCACAGCACTTCCTTACGTCGTCGACTGTTGCGTCTCCACGCTAGGAGGGCCCATCCTAGAAGTCCAACAACTGTGTGTTCTTCCATTCAGAAGTAGAGGCGATAAATGGACCTGCGGCAGATGGAGTACCTCGTGACGCTCGCCGAGGAACAGCAGTTCACCCGGGCCGCGGCCCTGTGCGGCGTGTCCCAGTCCGGCCTGTCGGCGGCGATCCGCAGCCTCGAGGAGGAGTTCGGCACGAGCCTGTTCACCCGCACCACGAGGCGCGTCGTCGCGACGGACGCCGGGCGCGCGCTGCTGCCCTTCGCGCGCGAGATGCTCGCGCAGGCGGCGGCGGGCCGCGACGCCGTCGTGCGCGCGACGCGGCAGCTCTCCGGGCGCCTGCGGGTGGGCGCCGAGCAGTGCCTCGGGGTCGTCGATGTGCCTCCCCTGCTCGAGCGCTTCCACCGGCGATACCCGCTGGTCGACATCCATTTCGTCCAGGCGGGCTCGCACGAGCTCGCCGCGCAGGTGCGCGGGGGAGACCTCGACGTCGCCTTCGTGGCGACGACCGACCACCTCGCGTCGATGAGCCCCGCCGAGCTGGGGCGGCGCCAGCTCGTGCTCCTCGTCCCGCCGTCCGACCCGCTCGCCGGGTCCGCGCGCGTGGAGTGGGCGCAGCTGCGCGAGCGCGACTTCATCGACTTCCGGGAATCGTGGGGGGTGCGCACGCTCACCGACGCCGCCTTCGCCGCCCACGGCATCCCCCGACGCGTCCCCTGCACGGTCGACGACATCCACACGCTGCTGGACCTCATCCACCGGGGCCTCGGGATCGCGCTCGTGCCGCAGCACGTCGCCGCGAAGCCGCAGGCGTCGGGCCTGGTCACCGTGGCGCTGCCCCCCGACGAGACGCCCGTCTGGATCGTCTCCGCGATCGCCTCGACGACGGCGGAGCCGGCGGCGCTGCGCCTGCTCGAGATCCTCGACCTCGACGCCCAGGCGTGCGGCGTCGCCTGCGAGGAGCAGGAGGCGGATGCCGAGGCTCAGGCGCCCGCAGCGGCCCTCTCGTCGTCGGCCGTCGCGACCAGCTGACCGCACGCGCCGTCGATCTCCTTGCCGCGCGTGTCGCGTAGGGTGGTCGGGATGCCGGCGGCGTTGAGCCGGCGCACGAACTCGTTCTGCACGTCGCGGTCCGACGCGGTCCAGATCGACCCGGGGGTCGGGTTCAGCGGGATCGGGTTGACGTGCACCCAGCCGCGGCCCCGCGCGTTGAGCTTCTCCGCGAGCAGGTCGGCGCGCCAGCCGTGGTCGTTCATGTCCTTGATGAGGGCGTACTCGATCGAGACGCGGCGGCCCGTGCGCTCGAAGTAGCCGCGCGCGGCATCCAGCGCCTCGTCGACCTTCCAGCGCGAGTTGACCGGGATCAGCTCGTCTCGAAGCGTGTCGTCGGGGGCGTGCAGCGAGAGCGCGAACGTGACGGGAATGTCCTCGTTCGCAAGCTTCGTGATCGCCGGCACGAGACCCACCGTCGAGACGGTGATGCCGCGGGCGCTCATGCCGAGCCCCTCGGGCTGCTTCGCGACCATGACCCGCACGGCCTGCATGACCCGCGCGTAGTTCGCGAGTGGCTCGCCCATGCCCATGAAGACGATGTTCGACACGCGCTCGAGCGAATGGTCGGTGCTCTTCTTCCCGCCCAGCTCCCCCGCGGCGATGACGGCGTTCGCGCGGACGATCTGGTCGACGATCTCGGCCGCCGACATGTTGCGCGTGAGCCCCGCCTGGCCCGTCGCGCAGAACGGGCAGTTCATGCCGCACCCGGCCTGGCTCGACACGCACAGCGTGATGCGGCCCGGGTAGCGCATGAGCACGGATTCCACGAGCGCGCCGTCGTGCAGCTTCCACAGGAACTTGATGGTGTCGCCGCCGTCGGTCTGCAGCCGGCGCACCTCGGTCAGCAGCGGCGGGAGCAGACCCCCCACGAGCTCCTCGCGGCCCGCGGCCGGCAGGTCCGTCATGGCGGCGGGGTCCGAGGTGTAGCGCGAGAAGTAGTGCGCCGCGATCTGCTTGGCCCGGTAGCCGGGCAGCCCGAGCTCGGTCGCCTTCGCCACCCGCTCGGCGGGCGTCATGTCCGCCAGGTGCACGGGGGGCTTGCCGCGCTTGGGAGACGCGAACTGCAGCAGGGGCCGGCCTTCGGCATCCTTCTTCTGCGACCACCCCTCCGTCGCGGGGCGCACCTGACGCGGTCTCGTCGTGCGCACGGGAGGGGTCTCGGTCATGGTTACCAGGGTAGCCGCGCGACCCGGGCGTCAGGGGGTCGAGGCCGCGGCCAGCAGCCGTTCGAGCGCCTCGAGCGCCGGCCGCTGTCCCTTCACGAGCAAGTCCGTCGCCTCCCGGGCATCGACCCAGCGCGCGTCGTCGACCTCGGGGAAGGACCCGGTGCGGCCGGAGCGCGGCGGCCACTCCATCTCGAACTCGCCGAAGGCGAGCCCTTCAGGGTCGAAGCCGGAGCCGTCGGCGACGAACACGACGACACGCTTGCCGGATGAGTACGCGAACGTCCCGAGCTCGGCGTACGCCGTGGCCGGGGCGTCGACACCCAGCTCCTCCGCGAACTCGCGCCGCGCGGCATCCAGCGCAGGCTCGGCGTCGGGGTCGTATTCGCCCTTGGGGATGCTCCAGGCGCCCTGCTTCTTCCGCTCCCAGTAGGGGCCGCCCATGTGCGCGATGAAGACCTCGAGGGCCTCCGACCGACCGGGCTCCGCGAAGCGATACAGCAGGATTCCCGCGCTCATCGTCGGCATTCGGCGATGGTATCCGCCGCACGCACGACAACACTCCGGAGACATCCCGCCCCGCGCACCGGGCCGGCCCGTCTTTTCGCGGCAGGCGCGCGCCGCGACCTGCGTTCCTCCGGAATGTTGTCGCGGTGAGCAGCCGCACGCACGGCCGGCGGGGTCGTCAGTCCAGGAAGATGTCGGGGTAGAGCCGCTCGTCGGGGGTGCCCGGAACCGCCGCGTACCGCGCGAGGTCGGTGACGCCGGCCTCGGCGAGCACGTCCTCGACGATGAGCTGCCGCCCCGTGGCGGAGCCCGCCGGTCGCGTGATGACCTCGTACGCGGCGTCGGCGTAGATCTGGGGCGTGCGGCTGGCCGCCATGACGCGGTCGCCGCCGAGGAGGTTCTGCACGGCGGCGGTCGCGATCGTCGTGCGGGGCCAGATGGTGTTGGCGGCGATGCCGTCGCCCGCGAACTCGGCCGCGAGCCCCAGCGTGACCATCGTCATCCCGAACTTCGCGAGCGAGTACCCCGTGTGCGCGCCGAGCCACCGCGGGGTGGGGTTCAGGGGCGGGGAGAGGGAGAGGATGTGAGGGTTCTCGCTCTCGCGCAGGATCGGCACGGCGGCCCGACTGAGCATGAACGTGCCGCGTACGTTGACGTCCTGCATGAGGTCGTACTTCTTCGCCGAGAGCTCCAGCGAGCCCGACAGGTCGATCACGCTCGCGTTGTTCACGACGACGTCGATGCCGCCGAACTCCCCCTGCGTCATCAGCACGGCCTGCGTGATGTCGTCGTCGTCGCGCACGTCGCCCACGATCGGCAGGGCGTTGCCCCCCGCGGCGCGGATCTGCTCGGCCGCCGAGTGCACCGTGCCCTCGAGCTTCGGATGAGGCGCGTCGGTCTTCGCCAGCAACGCGATGTTGGCGCCGTCTGCGGCGGCGCGCAGCGCGATCGCGAGGCCGATGCCGCGACTGCCCCCCGACATGAGGATGGTGCGGCCGGCCAGGGGGGCGGAGTCGGTCATCGAGGATCCTTCCGTGCGGATGCCGCGGCGAACGCCGCGATGCGTGCGGCCGCCTCGGGGGTGTCGAAGGCCGCGCCGATCGTGCGGGCCTCCTCGTCGAGCTGGCCCGCGAACGAGCGCGTGGGCCGGGAACGGATGAGACGCTTCGCCTGCCCGTACGCCGCGGTCGCGCCCTCGAGCCACGAGCGTGCGACCGCCTCGGCGCGCGCGGCGACCCCGTCGGGCGGCGAGACCTCGGCGACGAGCCCCCACGCGAGCGCCTCGTCGGCCGACAGCATCCGATCGCTGAGCACCAGCTGCAGGGCGCGGCGCTCGCCCACGGCGCGCGCGAGCTGCGCCGAGACCGACAGGTCGGGCGTGAGGCCGACGCCGGCGTACCGGCTGCCGATCCTCGAGTCGGCGGCTGCCACGGCATAGTCGCTCGCGAGCAGGATGCCGAGGCCCCCGCCCGCCGTCGTGCCGTGCGCCGCCGCGACGACCGGCACCGACGACTCCACGAGCGCCCGGATGCCGCGGTGGATGACGTGGGCCAGCGCCGCGATGCCCTCGCCCGATCCCACCGTGCTCGACATCGCCACGACGTCGCCGCCGGCGCAGAAGGCGGGGCCCGCGGCATCCACGAGGATCGCGCCGACGTCGTCGGAGGACGTCGCCTCGACCGTGGCGCGCTCCCACGCGTGGGCCATCTCCTCGTCGAACGCATTGAGCCGCGCGGGCCGGTTCAGGGTGATGCGCGCGAGGCCGTCTGCGATCGCGAGGCGGATCGTCTCGCTCATCGCGGGGCCATCCGGATCGCGCCGTCGAGGCGGATCGTCTCGCCGTTGAGGTAGACGTTCGAGACGATGTGCTGCACGAGGGCGGCGTACTCGTCGGGCCGGCCGAGCCTCGGGGGGAAGGGCACCTGTCCGCCGAGGGACTCCTGCGCCGCCTGCGGCAGGCCCTTCAGCATCGGCGTCTCCATGATGCCCGGCGCGATCGTGACGACGCGGATGCCGTGGCGGGCGAGCTCACGCGCGATCGGCAGCGTCATCGCGTGCACGCCGCCCTTGCTCGCCGCGTATGCCGGCTGTCCGATCTGGCCGTCGAATGCGGCGACGCTCGCTGTGCTGACGATGACGCCGCGCTCCCCGTCGGGGCTCGCCTCGTTGCCCGCCATGGCGGCGGAGGCCTGTGCGATGACGTTGTAGGTGCCGACGAGGTTGATGCGCACGACCCGCTCGAAGTCGGCGAGTGGGCCCGGGTTCCCGTCGCGGTCCAGCACCTTCGCGGGCGGCGCGATCCCGGCGCAGTTCACGACGACGCGCAGGGGCGCGAGGGCGGATGCCTCGGCGACCGCGGCGCGCACCTGCTCCTCGTTCGTGACGTCGGCCGGCGCGAAGACCCCGCCGAGCTCCGCGGCGACATCGTCTCCGGCGGCGCCGGGCAGGTCGAGGATCGTGACGACGTAGCCGTCGGCGGCGAGGCGCCTCGCGGTCGCGAGCCCGAGCCCGCTGGCGCCGCCCGTGACGAGCGCGCCGGATCTGCCTTCGTGCATCGGTTCTCCTTCGAACGAACTCGCCGCGGGCTCCCGCCCGGCATCCTGTTCCAGGGTACGCGGAACCGGGTCCCATGCGCACGGACGGCGAGCGGGACGACGGCCCCGCGTGGTCGCCGCCCCGTCAGACTCCGAGCACGAATCTCCAGGAACCCGTGGCGACGGCCGTCGTGATCGCGATCGCCGAGATCGCGGCACCCGCGATCACGAGTCCCGTGTCGGCGGCGCCCCAGCGGGACTCGCGCGCGAACGTCCGCGCTCCGTCGGCACCGAAGCCCCGCGCCTCCATCGCCGTGGCGAGCTTCGTGCCGCGCCGGATGGCCAGCACGAAGAGCGCGAACACCATGCCGAGCAGGCGGCGCACCCGCCCCTCGTCCGCGACGCCGCGGGCCCGGCGGGCGAGGGTCAGCGCCCGCCAGTCGTCGGCGAGGAGCCCCAGCAGCCGCATCCCGGCGAGCGCGCCGAGCACGAACCGAGCGGGGAGCCGCACGATCTGCGCGAGACCGTCGGCGAGGTCGGTGGGGTCGACCGTGATGAAGAGCACGACGCCGGGCAGGGCGATCGCGAGCACGCGGAAGAACGTCGCCAGCGCCAGATCGAGCGATCCGTCGCTGATCCTCACGACGAACCATTCCGCGTAGACGGTTCCGGCGGGCGAGCCGTAGAGGGCGATCGTCACGGCCGTCAGCGGCGCCGCGACCCAAATCGGGAGGGTGCGCACCCAGAACTCACGCCACCGCACGCCCGAGAACACGAGCAGGATGCTCGAGAGCGCGAGCGAGACGGCGGCCGAGACCCAGTCGATCGTGAGGACGAGCGGCAGCGCGATCAGCAGCGCCGCCGCGAGCTTGGCCACGGGATTGCGCGCCGCCAGCACGCCGGCCCCGCGCGGGGCCGGGGCCTGCAGCGGCCCGGCGGAGGCAGGCGGCGAATCGGCGCGGGCGCTCACGCCGCCGCCTCCCGGTCCGGCGCGGGAAGGGCGAGCCGCCGCGCGCGCAGCGCCTGCAGAACGTGCTCGTCGTGCGTGACGGCCACGATCCCCGCCCCCTCATCGCGCAGCCGCGCGATGAGGGCCACGAGCTCGGCCCACGTCACGGCATCCTGCCCGAAGGTCGGCTCGTCGAGCACGAGCACGCGGGGGCGGGTCGCGAGCATCGCACCGACCGTCAGGCGCCGTTTCTCACCACCCGAGAGCGTGTAGGGGTTCGCCTCCGCCAGCGTCTCCAGGCGCAGGCGTGCCAGCAGCTCGTCGACACGGGTCCGCACCTCCCCCTCGGGCAGGCGCAGTGCGCGGGGGCCGACCTCGAGCTCGGTCCGCACGCTCGTGCGCAGCAGCTGGTGCTCGGGATCCTGCAGCACCGTGCCGATGCGGGTGAGCAGGCCCCGCGCGGGCCACGAGACGGGCGCCGCACCGAGGCCCCCGGCAAGCGACGCGGATGCCGCGACCTCGCCGCGCTCGGGCGGCAGCAGACCCGCGAGGGTGAGGCCCAGGGTCGACTTGCCGGCTCCGTTCGGCCCGGTCACGCCCAGCACCTCGCCCGCCCGCACGTCGATCGAGAGCGGGCCGGCGACCGGGCGGCCGCGCTGGCGTCCCACGCGCACGTCGTGCCCGGAGAGCAGCACCTCCCCCGGCTCGGCCGCGGGCGGCGCGGGGTGCCGCGGGGGGACATCCGGAACCCACACGCCTCCCGCGGCGAGGGCGGGCCCGTGCGCGCCCAGGACCGCATCGGGCGAGCCGTCGGCGATGACCCCCTCCCGCCCCAGCACGATCACGCGGCCGACGAGCGGAAGCCACGCGTCGATCCGATGCTCGACCACGACGAGCGTCGCCGCGCTGCGCTCCAGGGAGCGGGCCACGGCATCCCTCACCTCGGCGACCCCCGCGGGGTCGAGGTTGGCCGTCGGCTCATCGAGCAGCAGCAGGCCCGGCCGCATCGCGAGCGCCCCCGCGAGCGCGAGCCGCTGCTTCTGCCCGCCCGAGAGCGCCGACGTGGATCGATCCAGCGGCACGTCGAGACCCACGGCATCCAGCGCCTCGCCGACCCGCGTCCAGATCTCGGGACGCGGCACGCCGAGGTTCTCGCAGCCGAACGCGACATCGTCGCCGACCCTCGCGAGGATCGCCTGGCTGTCCGGGTCCTGCAGCACCATCCCGGCGCGGCCGCGCGCGTGCGCGGCGGGGACGCCGTCGAGGGTCAGCGACCCGGTCGTGTCGCCCTCGTCGTCGCCGCCGAGCACGCCCGCGAGCGCGTGCAGGAGGGTCGACTTCCCCGCGCCCGACGCCCCGAGCAGCAGCACCCGCTCCCCGGGCTCGATGCGCAGATCGATCCCGGAGAGCGCCCATGCGTTCCGCGAGGCGTAGCGCCACCCCCAGCCCGCCGCCGTCACGGCGACGGGGCGGGGCGGGGCGGGTGCTGCGCCCACGTCAGACGCGGCGGGTCACCTCGCGGCCCGACGCGAACCGGTTCAGGGCCCCCGTCGCCGCGAGGCCCCGGGCGATCAGCCACGATCCGAGTCCCGCGATCACCGCGCCCGAGATCGTCGTCGCGAGGATGTAGACGATCGTGAACGTCGCGTCGGCACCCGCGTACCAGAGGAGGCGGTCGTTGATGCCGCACGCGAGGCCCGCGCCGGCGCCGGCGAGCATCGCCACCGGGAGGCGCCAGACGGCGTAGGCGAAGAGGAGGAAGACGATCTCGGCGCCGAGGCCCTGCACGAGCCCCGACACGATCGTCAGCGGCCCCCACTGGTTGCCGACGAGCGCCGAGATGACGGCGGCGAGCAGCTCGGTGTACAGCGCGGCGCCGGGCTTTCGCACGATGAGGGCGCCGAGCACGCCCGCGACGAGCCAGGGGCCCGCGAGCAGTCCCTGCAGGCCCGGCAGCAGCGGCGAGAGCAGCTCGCTCGGCCCGAGGTACGCGACATTCCACACGAGGAACAGCGCCGCGCACGCGACGGCGATGACACTGGCGACGACGATGTCGACGACGCGCCACCGCCAGACGATCCCCGCGAATCCGCGGGGGCGAGACGGGGCGGATGAAGACGTGGACGTGCTCAAGATGTTCTCCTTCCTGCGCTGGCATGACCCAGATCAGGTTCGACGGTCGAAGCGTGGACGCTTCCTCTCAGC
Organism: Microbacterium sp. NPDC078428; assembly: GCF_044542535.1. NCBI lineage: Bacteria > Bacillati > Actinomycetota > Actinomycetes > Micrococcales > Microbacteriaceae > Microbacterium > Microbacterium sp. NPDC078428. The sequence continues at coordinate 230,179 of NZ_JBITUP010000001.1, read as the reverse complement.
CCGGCACACCGGACTCCCGTGGTTGACAGGGGCGAGTATAGCCCCACGCCCCGTTGTACGTTAGGCCTGTGACCCCGAGCGACTCGCCGTCCCCGCCCGCGCTCACGCGGCGCGCGTTGCGCTCCGGCTCGACCCGGGGCGCGACGGACGGAAGCGTCGCGGTCGCCGAGCCGCCCGGGCCAGACGAGGTGGATGCCGCGGCATCCACCTCCCCCGACGAAGCCGCCGCCGAAGCCGCCGCGTCCTCGCCCCGGGCCCTTGCGTGGGTCGACGAGAGCGCGCTCGGCACGGGCGCCGCCGCCGCGCCGCAGGGCTGGGAGCCGCCGCTCGTGGAGCGCTGGCCCTCCCGCTTCGCGTGGCGTCGCGCGGCGCTCACCCCCCTCGTGGTGGTGGTGACGCTCGCCCTCGTCTACTCCGCGACGATGCTGCTCTGGCCGCTACACGCGGTGCAGCCGCAGGTCGAGGCGTCGAGCGTCACGACGACGCCCGCGGCCGCCGTCTCCCCCGCCTGGCCGGCCGACGGCTCGGCGGCGGTCGGCGTGCCGGGCCTGGGCTCCCCGCTGGCGAGCTCGGGCCAGGCCGTGCCGATGGCGAGCATCACGAAGGTAGTCACGGCGCTCGTCGTGCTCGACGGGATGCCGCTGGGCGTGGGCGAATCGGGCCCCTCGTACACGTTCACGTCGGCGGATCGCGCCGACTACCGCGCCACGATCGCCTCGGGCGAGTCCGCACTGCCGTTCCCCACCGAAGACGCCCTCACGCAGTACCAGCTCCTCGAGGGGCTCCTCATCGGGTCGGCGGGCAACTACGCCGACTTCCTCGTCGCGCAGCAGTACCCGTCGCAGGCCGCGTACGTCCGCGCCGCGAACGAATGGCTCGCGGCGCACGCGCTGACGGGCATCACCGTCGTCGACCCCTCCGGGATCAGCGCTCGCAACGTCGCGACCCCGGCGGCGCTCATCTCGCTGGGGCAGCAGGCGATGGCCGATCCCGTGATCGCGGAGACCGTCGCGAAACGCTCGGTCGAGCTCCCCGGCGTGGGGCTGGTCGAGAACACCAACGCGCTGCTCGGCGACCCGGGTGTGGTCGGGGTCAAGACGGGATTCCTCGGCCGCGACTACAACCTGCTGACGGCACGCGATCTCGAGATCGGCGACACGACGGTGCGCGCCTTCGTCGCAGTTCTCGGTCAGGACAGCGCGGAGGCGCGCTTCGCCGAGACCCGCGCGCTGCTGGCGTCCCTGGACGCCCCGCTCCAGCCGACCGTCGCCGTGTCCGCCGGCACGGTCGTCGGCACCGTGACGACGCTGTGGGGCGACCCGGTGCAGCTGGTCACCCGCGACGACGCGGCCGTCATCCTCTGGAACGGCGGAACGAGCGTCGCCTCGATGCAGCTGGGTGTGGCCGACACCGCCGACGCACGCGAGGAGGGGGATGCCGGGGGCGTCCTCCGCGTGACGGGTCCCTTGGATGCCGCCGAGTCCCCCGTCGTGCTCGCGGCGCCGGTGGCGGATCCCGATCCGTGGTGGCGGCTGACGCATCCGCTCGAGCTGCTCGGGCTCTCCCCCGGCGCGTGAGCGCGGGCCCCGCTACAGTGAGCGCAGACCCCCTCCGACAGGAGCCGCCGTGGCACGCCTGACCACCGCCGACCTGCGCCGCCGCATCGATGCGCTCGAGGCCGAGAACGCCGCCCTCCGCGAACGCGCCGAGGAGGCGGAGAGCGCCGCAGCGACGCGCGTGTTCGACCCGACGCCCGCGTCCCCGTCCCGCCCGCGTCGCTCCTGGGGATGGACGGTGCTCGCGGCGGTGCTCATCGCCCTCGGCGCGCTGCTCGCGCCCGTCGCGGTCGTCGCCGCGTGGGCCGACGTGCAGCTGAGCGACACCGACCGATTCGTGCAGACCTACGCGCCGCTCGCCGAGGACCCCGCCGTGCAGGCGTTCGTCGCCGATCAGGCCATCGCCGCGATCGGCGAGCAGGTGGATGTCGAGGGTCGGCGATCTCCCTCGGCGACGACGGCACCATCGGCATCCGGCTCGCCCCCATCATGGATGCCGTCACGGCGGCGCTCGTCGCGCAGGGCATCGGCCTCGCCGACGCGATCCCCACGATCGATCGCACGATCCCGATCGCGCAGTCCGACGCGCTGCCCTCCGCGCAGCTCGGCTACTCGCTCGCCCTCGCGGCGGGCCTGTGGCTGCCGTGGGTCGCCCTCGGGCTGCTGGCCGCCGGCGTGCTCGTGGCCCGCCGGCGCGCGGTCGCGCTCGTGGCGGCGTCCGTCTCGCTCGCGACGGTCTGCGCCGTGCTGGTCGCGGGCTTCGCCGCGGGCCGCATCGCCTTCCTCGCCGCCGTGAGCCCCGGCATCCTGCCCTCGGGCGCCGCCGATGCGGTGTACGCGACCTTCACGGGCGCGATGCGCGACACGGCGACGGCCCTGCTGGTCCTGGCCCTGGCGGTCGCCGTCGTGGCCTGGTTCGCGGGACCGTTCGCGATCCCTCGGCGCCTGCGCGCCCTCGTGCATTCGGGTGCGGGCATGGCGCGGCGCACGCTGGAGAGACGCGGCCTCGGCACGGGCCGCGTGGGCACGTGGCTCTTCCGGCAGCGTGTGTTCGCCCGCGCTGCCGTGGCGGTCGCGGCGGCCGCGGTCGTGCTGTTCGTCCGCCCCCTCACTCCCGGCCTCGTGATCTGGACGCTCGCCGCCGCCGCCGCGGTCGTGCTCCTGCTGGAGGTGCTCGAGCGCCCGACGACCGACGCCGGAGTCGCGCACGAGAGCGTCGCCCACGAGGGCGTCGATGCGGACGCCCCGGCGACCCCCGCACGCTGAGCCTCCCCGCCGGACGCCCGCACCGCCTACGGGCCGCCTGCCGCAGCGCCGCCGCCCGCCGCGTGCGACACGGACTCAGACGAACGACACGGCGTGCTGCAGCCTCGTGCGCACGTCGAACATCTCGTTGCCGCCGACGTCGCGCGCGCCCGGCACGCCGCGGCGCAGCACCGTCGCGAGGGCCGAACGCGCGCACACCACGACCGGGATGCCGCGCACCCTGCCCACCTCCACGATCGCCTGCGGGAGGTCGTCGTCGGGCAGCACCACGATCGCGCCGCCGAAGCGCACGCCCGCCGCTCGGGCGATGACGCGCATCCGTGCGAGCAGTTCGGCGATCGGCGCCCCGTCCACGTCACCGCCGACGAGCTCGCCCCTGCGCAGCGACACGGGGCCGCCGAAGTCCTCCGACAGCACCCCGTACAGGCCGCTCGGGCTCAGCACGATGTGATCGAGCTTGGCGTCGGGCTCACCGCGACGGCCGGATGCCGCGACGTCGTGCCACACCGTGAAGCCCATCCCGAGATCGGCGACGATCCGGGCCGTCTCCTCCTCCGCGAGCGCATCGGCGAGGAGGCGCCGGATCTCGTGCGGCGCCCGGCGCACGAGCGCGGGGTCGTAGGGGTCGTCGACGTCGACCCCCCGCCCGGCCCACTCCCGCACGAGCACGAGGTAGCGCTCCCGGCGCCATCCGCCCGGGTGCCCGTACACGCGCGCCTTCGGGCGGGTGTCGGCGGGGGCTCCGCGCGGGCGCCAGCCGGGCGCGTCCGGCTGCGGCGCGTACTCGCCGAACCCGTGACCCCGGTCGTAGGCGGCACGCGACTCCGGCGTTCCCACCAGCTCCCACGCCCGCTGCACCTGCACGAACGCCGCCGCATCGCCGCCGGTGTCGGGGTGGGTGGCGCGCAGCCGCAGCCGGTAGGCGCGGCGGAGGTCCTCGTCGCCGGCGTCGGCGGCGACCCCGAGGACGTCGTAGGCGGACTGGGAGAGCGGACTGTCGAACATCCGGCCCTGCCCTTCCCGCCGCGCGGCGGCTTACAGGCTACCCCGGCGCAGCCGGGCACCCGCCCGGCGGAGCGTCTCAGCGGCGGGGGCGGCGGGCGTAGGCCGCGGCATCGCGGCTGGAAAGCGCGAGAAGGACGAGCACGTCCAGCCCGAGCGTGAGCAGCGTCGTGGACATCCGGATGTCCTGGTCGCCCGTCCACCACTGCAGGAACGCCGCCGAGATCGACAGGGTCGAGACGATCATGACGATCACGCGCGGCCAGTTGTGTCCGCGGTAGATGAAGATCGCCAGCGTCAGGTCCAGCGCGAGCGTGACGCCCACGACCGCGACCACGATCGCGAGGGCCGCCTGCTCGACGTCGGGGGTGACGGTGACCACCCCGATGTCGTCCACCGTGTCGCGAAGGATGGATCCCCAGTCGCCGACGAGGCTCCACAGCCACAGCACGCCGGCCATCACCCGAAGCAGCACGAGTCCCGCGCCCGCCGTCGTGGCGAGCGGGCGCGGCATCCGGGAGTGGGGCGACAGCGGAGCGACGAGGTCCCGCGGCGACTCGTACGCCGGACGCTTGCGCGGTTCGGTCATGCCGTCGCCTCCGCACCGCGCGCCCCGTCGTCGGCACCCGCGAGCGCGCGCACGTCGACGATCGGGAGGTCGCCGTCGGTGCGGATGCTGTCGCCTCCGCCGTTGCGGGCGTGGTAGCCCGTGGAGAAGTCGGCGATGACGGTGACGCCCAGGCGCGGATGCGCCGCGGTCAGCGTCGCGATGATGTGATCGCGCTCGATGTCGGTGTCGGCGTCGATCCGGTGCGTGATCTGCAGCGTGAACAGCGACAGGCCGACGGCGGTGTCGAACGTCCCCGCGGCGAGCCAGTCGACGCGGATGCCGCCCGGCAGCAGCCATCCGTCGGGGCACCGCCAGAACCGCACGTGGTGGCGCTGCGCCGGATTGCCGTCGACCTCCTGCTGGTAGGCGAAGTCCTGCACCCGGGAGAACAGGAAGAGGGGGCTCACGGGGGCCTCGCGGTAGCTGCGCCTACGCAGCGTGGAGGTGACGATGCGCCATGACGATGCGAGCGTCACGGGGTCGGCGCGCGTCCAGCCGGCGGCGCGCATCGCCTCCTCGATCTGCTCCCCCGTGCCGAGGAACGCGAGATTGACGGGATCGCCCAGCAGGCCGTCGCTCGTGCGGGTGCGGCGGATGAAGTAGTCGGGCACGTAGATGGTCGTGAGGATGCGGTGCAGCCGCGGCAGCACGAGGTAGGCGATCAGCACCCAGAACGCCACGGCCAGGAGCACGCCCCACCAGCCGATCTGGAACGACTCCGTCACGCCCAGGTAGGCCAGCCACAACGATGCGAGCCCGGCGAAGACGAAGAAGAACCAGTCCAGCGCCACCCCGAGGGAGTATCCGCGCCGGCGAGGCGGACGCGGCGTGTCGCTGCCCGTCATGCCGCTCACTCTAGGACCAGAGGGGCACCTCGGGCCGGTACTGCAGCGCCGACCACGCGGCACCGGGCAGCACGTCGCCGAGCGAGGCAGGACGCCAGGAGGGCGAGCGGTCCTTGTCCACGAGCTGGGCCCGCACCCCCTCGACGAGGTCGGGCTGCGTCGCGGCGAACCACATCGCCAGGCCGTACTCCTGCTCGAGCGCGGCGCGCAGTCCCGGCAGGGTGCGGGCGCGGCGGACGGCCTCGAGCGTCACCACCAGCGCCGTGGGCGAGAGCTCGTCGAGGGTCGCGGCGGCGGCGGATGCCCGGGGCTCGGGCCGAGCGCGCAGGCGCTGGATGATCTGAGCCACCGTCGGGGCGGAGAAGGCGTCGTCGATCCAGGCGCGGCCCTCCTCGAGCGACGAGGTGTCGGGGGTCTCGTCGAAGAGGAGGACCAGCTCGGCGGCGCCGGCCGGATCGGCGCGGGTCTCGAACGCCTCGATGAGGGAGCCGAGCCGGTCGGAGGGCACCAGGTGATCCGCGAACCCCGCGTAGACGGCGTCGGCGGCATCCATGCTCGCCCCCGTGAGGGCCAGGTACTCCCCGATCCGCCCGGGCGCCCGCGCGAGCAGGAGGCTGCCGCCCACGTCCGGCGTGAAGCCGATGCGGGTCTCCGGCATCGCCAGTCGGGAGCGCTCGGTCACGATCCTCACGGCCGCGTGTCCCGCCAGTCCGATCCCGCCCCCCATGGTGATGCCGTCGGCGAGCACGACGAGCGGCTTGGGGTACTCGGCGATGGCCGCGTTCAGCGCGTACTCGGCGCGGAAGAAGTCCCCGGCATCCTGCGGCCGGCCGGCAGCGATCGCCTCCGTGAGCCCCCTCACGTCCCCGCCGGCGCAGAAGCCCCGCTCGCCGGCGCCGTCGAGCAGGACGCGCTGGACGTCAGGGTCGTCGCGCCAGGCGTCCAGGGCCGCCGAGATCGCGGCGATCATCGGCGCATCGAGCGCGTTGATCGCCCTCGGACGGTCGAGCGTGATCCGTCCGAGTCCGTGCGCGGAGCGCGCGCGGATCGCGGGCGCAGGGGACTCGGGGGCACTCACCCGGGGAACGTTACCGCGGACCGGAGGCCCCCGCGGGGCGCGGGATGCACAGCGATCGGCGTTTTTCCGGCAGGATATGGGGGAAAGCGTCCGCAGGCGAGAGGTTCGGCATGCCCGAAGGCGAAGTGCTGGAGTTCTCCGGCGTCACCAAGAGCTTCGGCCGCGTGAGCGCCGTCGACGGCTTCACGGCTCGCGTCGAGCCCGGCGTCGTCACCGGCTTCCTCGGGCCGAACGGCGCCGGCAAGACCACGACCATGCGCATCCTCCTGGGCCTCGTGAGGGCGACCAGCGGCCGCGCCCTCATCGGGGGCAAGGCCTACGCCGAGCTCGCCGATCCGCTGCGCACCGTGGGCGCCGCGCTCGAGGCGGCCAGCTTCCACCCGGGGCGCACGGCGGCCAACCACCTCAAGGTGTACGCGCACGCCGCGGGGCTGCCCGCCGGCCGCGTCGACGACGCCCTCGGAGCGGTCGGTCTGAGCGATGTCGGCGGGCGCAAGGTGGGCGGCTACTCGCTCGGGATGCGCCAGCGGCTGGGGCTCGCCTTCGCCCTGCTGGGCGACCCGGGGGTGCTGGTGCTCGACGAGCCCGCGAACGGCCTCGACCCGGAGGGCATCATCTGGATGCGCGGGCTGCTGCGCGAGCTGGCCCGTCAGGGTCGCACGGTCTTCGTGTCCTCCCATCTGCTCACGGAGGTCGCGCAGACGGCGCAGCAGCTGCTGATGATCTCGCACGGCCGCCTGGTCTTCCAGGGCGGCGTCGACGAGCTCTCCGATCCCGCCGACCAGGCGGTCCTCGTCGATTCCCCCGACCGCGCGGGCCTCGCGGCGGCGCTGGCCGCCGCCGGGATCGAGACGGATGCCCTGCGGTCGGGCCTCACGGTGCGCGGCGGCGATCCCGCCGAGATCGGCCGGCTCGCGCTCGACGCGGGAGTGCCGCTGTCGAGCCTGCAGCGGCGTGGCCCGTCGCTCGAGGAGGTCTTCCTCGACCTCGTCAACGGCGCCCGGGTGCACCCGAGCGCCGCGGCGACGGTTGCGCCGGCGATGGCGGACGCGGCACCGACGACGGATGCCCCCGACGAGTCCGCGGCGGCCGACGACGCGGCGGGAAGCGCGCCCGTGGATGCGCCCGAGGGTTCCGAGGGCGAGGACGACCTCGTCTCGGAGGCGCCCGAGGTCGAGATCCTCGCTCCCGCCCTCGACGCACAGGACCTGGACGGCAACCCCGCGCACACCGAGCCCGCGCACACTGAGCCCGCAGACACCGAGCCCACCCAGGCCGACCCCACCGACGCCTCCGCAGACGCCGACGAGTTCCTCGTCTCCGAGGCGCCCGACATCGAGGTGCAGGACCCCGCCCTCGAGGCGCAGACGCTCGACGGCGAGCCCGCCGACGATCGTGAGCACGACCGGGAAGGGGACGACCGATGAGCCTGGCCACCGCCACCCGTTCCGAGGCGACGAAGCTCCTGACCACCGCCGGCTGGTGGATCCTCGCGCTCGTCCTCGTCGTCTACGTCGGCACCACCGCCGCGGGCATGGGATTCCTCTTCGCGGCATCCGCCTCCGGCAACCTGGGCGGCGGCGCCACGACCCCCGAGGTGCCCTCCGACGGCCTCGCCCCGCTGCTCTACAGCCTCGGCGGCTCCGTGGGCTACGTCTTCCCGCTGCTGATCGGCACGCTCATGGTCACGAGCGAGTTCCGCCACCAGACCCTCACCCCCACCTTCCTCGGCACCCCCCGGCGCGGCACGGCACTGTGGGCGAAGGTCGTCGTGGGTGCGCTCATCGGAGGGCTCTTCGGACTGCTCGCGGTGATCGCCGCCGTCGGGCCCGCCGCCGCGCTGCTCGCGGGCTTCGGCCTCGACACCGAGCTCGGCGCCGGCGACGCCTGGGCTCTCATGGGGCGCACCCTCATCGCGATGGCCCTGTGGGCGCTCGTCGGTGTCGGGGTGGGGGCGCTCGTGCGCAACCAGGTCGTCGCGATCGTCGTCGTGCTCGCCTTCACCCAGTTCATCGAGCCGCTGCTGCGTCTCGCGGGCAGCTTCGTCGACGGACTCGACGAGGCGACCCGGTTCCTGCCCGGCGCGGCGAGCGACGCCCTCATCGGCGCCAGCATCTTCAACGTCATGGGCGGTCAGGGCTCCGCGCCCCTCGAGTGGTGGGGCGGCGGTCTCGTGCTGCTGGCCTACGCCTTCGTGCTGCTCCTCGTGGGGCACATCGCCAGCTGGACCCGCGACGTCACCTGAGACCGATCCGGCGCCGGGCCGGGGCAGGCGTCAGGTCGCCGGCGCGGTCCTCGCCGGTCGGGTGCGAGGCCGCTTGGCGGGAGGCACGGGCGGTGCGATGTCGGCGACGTCTGCCGCCTCGTCGGCGCCGTCGAGCCGGAGCGCCTGAATGAGCTGCACGCCGTGGCGCGTCGTGAGCACCAGGCGGTCGAACTCGTCATGACCTTCGAGGTCGATGACGACGCTCGGGCGGCGCCCCCGGACGACGGCGAAATCGACGCCGTTGCCCGACTTCCAGCATCCCATCGCCACGATGCCCGGCACGGCGGTGCCCGGGCTCGGCACGCCGCGCAGCCAGATCCAGGCATCCTCGGTGAGCATCACCTTCGCGATCTGCGCGCGAGGGACCGAGATGTTGCCGCGTCGACGGGAGAGCACGCGCTCCGCCGGCGACAGGGCGACCTCCAGCCGATCCGAGTCGAGCAGCAGCGTCACCATGCCCCCAGTCTGCCGCACCCCGCGCCCGGTCGCCCGCGCAATTGCTCACGGAGCGGCAACGATCCGGTTCGGAGGGCGAGCGGGCCGGGGTAGGGTCGGGGCGTGCTGCAGGTGTGGGGAATCGACGGGCTGCCCGAGATCGCGGCGGGAGACGACCTCGTCGGGCTGATCGCGGATGCCGCGGCGGCGACGCTCCGCGACGGCGACATCCTGGTCGTCACCTCCAAGATCGTCTCGAAGGCGGAGGGGCGCTTCGTGCGCGCCGACGACCGCGAGGACGCCATCACCGCCGAGACGGTGCGCATCGTGGCGACCCGCGCCCACGGCGAGCGCACGACGCGCATCGTCGAGAACCGCCTCGGCATCGTCTCGGCCGCCGCGGGCGTCGACGCCAGCAACACCCCGACGGGCACGGTGCTGGTGCTGCCGGTGGATCCGGATGCCTCGGCGCGCGCCCTCGCGTCCGGCCTCCGCGAGCGCACGGGCGCGCGCGTGGGCGTCCTCGTCTCCGACACCCTCGGCCGCGCATGGCGCGAGGGCCAGACCGACCACGCGATCGGCGCGGCGGGCGTCCACGTCTTCGACGACCTGCGGGGAGGCGTGGACGCCCAGGGGCGACCCCTCCTGGTCACCCAGCCGTGCGTCGCCGACGAGCTGGCCGCCGCCGCCGATCTGGTCAAGGGCAAGACGAGCGGCATCCCCGTGGCCGTCGTCCGCGGGCGCGGCGACCTCGTGGGGCCGCTCGATCTGCCCGGTGCGCGCTCCATCGTGCGGCCGGCCGAGAGGGACATGTTCCGCCAGGGGGCCGACGAGGCCTTCGCCGCCGGCAGGGCGGCCGCGATCGCGGAGGCTACGTCACGACCGTGATCCGCGTCGAGGACGGAGCCCGTCCCTCCGGACGATGGAAGACTGACGCGGTGCCCACCTCTTCCCCCACCGCACCCCTCTCCGTCGCGGCGGCGCTCACCCGCGCGGCGCGGGGCGAGCGTCTGCACGTCGACGAGGTCGAGGCGCTGCTGCGCGCGACCGGAGAGGATGCCGATGCGGTGCGGGACGCCGCCGCATCCGCCCGCGACGAGGGGCTGCGGCTCGCGGGGCGGCCCGGCGTGCTCACGTACTCCCGCAAGGTCTTCATCCCGCTCACGACGCTGTGCCGGGACCGGTGCCATTACTGCATCTTCGTCGACACCCCCGGTCAGCTGAAGCGGGCGCACAAGCCGCTCTACATGACGGCGGAGCAGGTGCTCGCGGTCGCACGACGGGGCGCGGCACTCGGCTGCAAGGAGGCCCTCTTCACCCTCGGCGATCGTCCCGAGGACCGCTGGCCGCAGGCGCGCGCCTGGCTCGACGAGCACGGCTACGCCACGACGCTCGAGTACGTCGCCGCGATGGCGCGCCTCGTGCGCGACGATACGGGCCTGCTGCCTCACCTGAATCCGGGCGTCATGACGTACGACGAGATGCTCGCGCTGCGCGGGACCGCGCCCTCCATGGGCATGATGCTCGAGACGACCTCGCGGCGCCTCTACGAGGAGCCCGGCCAGGTGCATCACGGCTCGCCCGACAAGGACCCCGCGGTGCGGCTGCGCGTGATCGACGACGCCGGGCGCGCCCGCGTGCCCTTCACGACGGGGATCCTCGTGGGGATCGGGGAGACCCTGCGCGACCGCGCCGAATCGCTCGTTGCCCTGCGCGACGCGCACGCGGCCCACGGCCACATCCAGGAGGTGATCGTGCAGAACTTCCGCGCCAAGCCCCGCACGGCGATGCGGGGCGCGCCGGACGCGGACCTGCGCGAGTACGTGGCCACGATCGCCGTCGCGCGGCTCGTGATGGGTCCGCGCATGCGCATCCAGGTGCCGCCCAACCTCTCGGACCCGGCCGAGTTCGCGCTGCTCGTGGCCGCCGGCGCCGACGACTGGGGCGGGGTCTCGCCGGTCACGGCCGACCACGTCAATCCCGAGCGCCCCTGGCCCGATCTCGACGAGCTCGCCCGGCTGACCGATGGCCTCGGCTTCGCGCTGACGGAGCGCCTGACGGCGCACCCCGAATACGTGCAGGATGCCGAGCGCTGGCTCGACCCGGAGGTCGTCCCGGCGACCCGGGCGCTCGCCGATGCGCAGACGGGTCTCGCGGTGAGGTCGACGCGCGCCGCCACACCCCCGCGCCGCCCGCGCGCGACCGCGGCGGGGCTGGCGGATCGCGCGGCGTCCGAGCCCGGCGCGCTCGACGACGACGACTGGGTACGTCTTCTGCGCGCCGAGGGCGACGCCCTCGAGACGCTGACCCGCGCCGCCGACGACGTCCGCCGCTACACGGTGGGCGAGGCGATCGGCATCGTCGTCAACCGCAATGTCTCCTCCGCGCAGTACCGCGCAACCGGCGGCGACGGCCGCGACACCTACGACCTCGCCGACCTGCGCCGCATCGCCGCCGACGCCCGCGAGCTGGGCGCCACCGAGATCTGCGTGCAGGGGACGCCCGCGGCATCCGAGGCCCCGGACGCGGCCCTCGAGATCGCCCGCGCGATCCGGGGCGAGGCCCCCGGCATCCACCTGCACGCCTTCCGTCCCGCCGACGTGCGGCATCTGGCGCGCGGGACCGGCCGCGACATCGACGCCGCCTACGCCGCGCTGCGGGATGCCGGAGTGGGGACCGTGCCGGGCACGGGCGTCAAGGTGCTCTCGGAGCGGGTGCGGCGCCTCGTCGCCCCGGAGGACATCGAGATCGAGCGGTGGCTCGAGGCGATCCGCGCGGCGCACCGCGCCGGGCTGCGGTCGACCTCGGTGCTCTTCTACGGACACGTCGAGACGGCCGGGGAGCGCATCGCGCACCTGCGCACCCTCGCGACGCTGCAGCGGGAGACGCGCGGATTCACGGAGTTCGTGCCGATGCCGCTGCCCGGTCACGGCACCGCTCTCGTGCCCGGTCGCGCGCCGATCGACGAGCACCGCGCGATGGTGGCCGTGTCGCGGCTGATGCTCTCGGACACCATCCGCCACATCCAGGTGCCGTGGACGCGGCTGCACCCCGCCGAGGTGAGCGCGGCGCTGCGGGCGGGCGGCGACGACCTCGGGGGCACCCTCCTGGACGGGCGGGTGCTGCCGCGCGTCGGCGTCGAGCACGGGCACGAGATGCCGCTCGCGCAGGCCCGGCGCATCGCCGACGGGCTGTTCCGCCCCCTGCGCACGCGCGCGACCGACTACACGGAGCCGGCCCGGGCGGCGCGCTCGTGAGCAGCTCCGTGGACTCGGACGTCGATGTCGCGATCGTCGGGGCGGGATTCGCGGGCCTGGCGATGGCCCGCGCCCTCCAGCGCGACGCGCGGCACTCGTTCACGATCATCGAGCGGGGCGAGAGCGTCGGCGGCACCTGGCGGGAGAACACCTACCCGGGCGTCGCGTGCGACGTGCCCGCGGGGCTCTACCGCTTCGCCGACCGTCCCGGCCTGGAGGGGGGCGCCTTCGCGTCCGGCGCGTCGATCCACTCCTACCTGCGGCGCACCGCCCGGGACGAGGGCATCGACCCCGCCGTGCGGCTCGGCACCCACCTGCGGCAGGCCACGTGGGACGGATCGTCGTGGCTCGTGCGCACCGCGGGCCGCGACGACCGCGACATCCGCGCGGGGGCCCTGGTGCTCGCCTGCGGGCGGCTCACCCAGCCGCGCATCCCCGCCGTCGATGGGCTGGCCAGATTCGTCGGGCCCGTCATGCACACGGCGCGCTGGGACCACTCCGTCGACGTGGCCGGCCGCCGCGTCGCCGTCGTCGGAACGGGGGCGAGCGCGATCCAGCTGGTGCCCGAGCTGGTGCGCCGCGGCGCGCACGTCACCCTCTTCCAGCGCAGCCCTGCCTGGATCCTGCCGCGTGAGCACGATGCGGCGGGCGCGGCCGACGACGGTCCCGCCGCGCTGCACGCCCGCCTGCGGGAGGAGGGCGAGGCCCGCTTCGCCTCGCGCTCGGGGGATGCCGCCGCCTCCGCCGCCGCGCGCGGCGCCGCCCTCGCGCACCTCGCGGCCCATGTCGAGGACCCCGCCCTCCGCGACGCGCTGACGCCGCGCTACGCCTTCGGGTGCAAGCGGGTGCTGCTCTCGGACGATTTCTACCCGGTCGTCGCCTCCCCGGAGGTGACGCTCGAGCCCTCCGCGCTCGCGCGCGTCGAGGGCGGGCTCCTCGTGGCGCAGAGCGGCCGCCGGCACGAGGCGGACGTGCTCGTCTTCGCCACCGGGTTCGACGCCTCACGCCCCCCCTACGCGTCGCTCGTCGAGGGCGAGGACGGCGCGACGCTCGAGGAGCACTGGTCGGAGGGGATGACGGCGGTCGGATCGACGCTCGTGTCGGGCTTCCCCGACCTGTTCGTGCTGGGCGGGCCGAACGCCGCGCTCGGCCACAACTCGGCCGTCCTCCTGCTCGAGGAGCAGGCGGACTTCGCCGCCCGCATGCTGCGCTCGCCCCTGCGGCCGGTGCGCGTGCGCGCGGAGGCGGAGGCCGCGGCATCCCGCGACATCGCCTCCCGCGCCGCCGGCACGCCGTGGCTGTCGGGCGGATGCCGCAACTGGTACGTCGACGAGCGCAGCGGCCGCCTCGCACTGCTCTGGCCCGGCACCGTCGCGGCGTTCCGCGAACGCCTCGACGCGATCGGCCCCGACGACCTGCTCCCCGCCCCCGCCACCGCGGCGGCATGCCTGGAAGGACACGCATGAGCACTCCGATCCGCTTCGGCTACAAGGCCTCGGCCGAGCAGTTCGCACCGCGCGAGCTGCTCGAGTACGCGGTGCTCGCGGAGGAGGTCGGCTTCGACTCCGTCTTCGTCTCCGACCACCTGCAGCCGTGGATGCACGACGGCGGACACGCCCCGGCGGCGATCCCGTGGCTGGGCGCGCTCGGCTCCCGCACGTCGCGCATCCTCATGGGCACGTCGGTCCTGACGCCGACGTTCCGCTACCACCCGGGCGTCGTCGCGCAGGCGTTCGCGACGCTCGGCTCCCTCTATCCCGACCGCGTCGTGCTCGGTGTCGGCACGGGCGAGGCCCTCAACGAGGTGACCCTCGGACTCGAGTGGCCGGATCCCCCCGAGCGCTTCCAGCGGATGAAGGAAGCCATCCTCCTCATGCGCGAGCTGTGGACGCAGGACCGCGTCACCTACGAAGGCACCTACTACTCCACCTCGAACGCCACGATCTACGACCGTCCCGATCGCCCCGTGCCCATCTACATCGGGGCATCCGGCCCCGCCGCGACACGGCTGGCCGGCCGCATCGCCGACGGATACATCACCACGAGCGGCAAGAAGCCCGAGCTCTACACCGAGACGCTGCTGCCGGCGCTCGACGAGGGCCTCGGCAAGGCCGGTCGCTCGCGCGAGGACATCGACACCCTCATCGAGCTGAAGGTCTCGTTCCGGCCCGATCTGGCGTCGGCCAGGGAGAACACCCGGTTCTGGGCGCCGCTGGCGCTCTCCCCGGAGGAGAAGACCGGTGTCGACGACCCGCTCGAGATGCAGCGGCTGGCGGCCGGGCTTCCGATCGAGCGCGCGGCGTCCCGCTTCATCGTGTCGGACGACCCCGACGAGCACGTCGCCCGGATCGAGCGGTACCTCGACCTGGGCTTCCGCCACCTCGTCTTCCACGACCCCGGTCACGACCAGGAGGAGTTCCTGCGCCTGTACGGCACGGAGATCCTGCCGCGGCTGCGCGCGCGGACGGGCGGATGACGCACGCGGACGGGCCGATGACGCGCGCGTGCTGGGCCGTGATCGTGCCGGTCAAGCCGGCCCGATCCGGGAAGTCGCGCCTGCGCGTGGCGGATGTGGATCGTGAGCGCCTCGCGCGGGCGATCGCGCTCGACACGATCGCCGCGGCCCGGTCGTGCCGCGCCGTCGGCGAGGTCGTGGTCGTGACCGACGACGACGAGATCTCCCGCGCCCTCGCCGCAGCCCGCGGCATCCGCGTCGTCGCCGAGGGCGACCGCCCGCGGGGCATCGACGCCGCCGTCGCGCTCGGCGCCGGCGCGCTGAGGTGCGACATGCCGCGGGCGGCGCTGCTGGGCGATCTCCCCGCCCTCGCGCCCGCCGATCTCGAGGCGGCCCTCGCCCTCGCCGCGAAGCGCGAGCGAGGGGTCGTGGCGGATGCCGAGGGCTCCGGATCCACGCTCGTGACCGCGGCTGCGGGGCATGCGCTGCGCACCGCGTTCGGCGAGGACTCGCTGCGGTGGCACATCGCGCTCGGCTGCGCTCGGCTGGAGCTGCCCACGGCATCCACGCTGCGCCGCGACGTCGACACCGCCGATCAGCTCGCGACCGCCGCGGCGCTCGGGCTCGGGCCGCGCACGAGCGCCATCGTCCGCAGCGCGCTCGCCGCCGCGTACGCCGCCCCACCAGGCCCGCGGCGGGACTAGGTTGGGCGCGTGGCCGAACCCCTCCCGCGTCGGCAGCGCCTCGTGCTCGCGATCGCCGTGCTCGCCTCTTTCGTCGCGTTCCTCGACGGCACGATCGTCAACGTCGCCCTGCCCGCGATCGACCGCGAGCTCGGCGGCGGGCTCGTCACCCAGCAGTGGACGGTGGACGCGTACCTCATCACCCTCGGCGCGCTGATCCTGCTCGCGGGATCGGTGAGCGACGCCTTCGGCCGCATCCTCGTGCTGCGCATCGGGCTCATCGGCTTCGGCATCGCCTCCGTCGCGATCGCCGCCGCCCCCGACCCCCTCGTGCTCGTCATCGCCCGCGCCGCACAGGGGGCGGCGGGCGCCTTCCTCGTGCCGAGCTCGCTGGCCCTCATCACCTCGACGTTCCGGGATGCCGCGCAGGGCCGCGCGATCGGGATCTGGACCTCCCTCACGACCGGCGCGATGGTCGTCGGCCCGCTGATCGGCGGACTGTTCGTCGACCTGCTCTCCTGGCGACTGGCGTTCCTCATCAACGTCGTGCCGATCGCGGTGACGCTCTGGCTGCTGCGCCGCCTCGGCGAGCGCGAGCAGCGTCGCCCCGACGCGCGGATCGACTGGATCGGCGCGGCGCTGTGCACGCTGGGCCTCGGCGCCGCCGTGTTCGCGCTCATCGAGCAGCCGAACCTCGGCTGGGGCTCTCCGGTGATCTGGGGCCCCCTGGCGGCGGGGCTGCTCATGTTCGGGCTGTTCCTCGTGCGCCAGCGCACGACCCGCGCGCCGATCCTGCCGCTCGATCTCTTCCGGGCCCGCAACTTCTGGACCGGCAACATCGCAACGGCCTTCGTCTACGGCGCCCTCGCCCTCAACGGCTTCGTCGTGGCCGTCTACCTGCAGCAGGGCGCCGGGCTCACCGCGACCCTCGCGGGCCTCGCGAGCCTGCCGATCACGCTCATGATGATCCTGCTGAGCGCCCGCTTCGGCACGCTCGCCGGCCGCCACGGGCCCCGCCTGTTCATGACGGCGGGACCGCTGCTCATGGCCGCGGCATCCCTGCTGCTGCTCACGGTCTCACCCGAGTTCTCCTACTGGTGGCAGGTGCTGCCGAGCATGCTCGTGTTCGGGCTGGGCCTGGCGGTGACGGTCTCGCCGCTGACCTCGGCGATCCTCGGCGCGATCGAGACGGAGCGCTCGGGCATCGCGTCCGCCGTCAACAACGCCGTCTCGCGCGTGGCCGGGCTCCTCGTCGTCGCGACGATCGGCCTCATCGTGGGCGGACGACTCGACCTGGACGGGTTCCACCGCGCCGCGATCGTGACGGCCGTGCTGATGCTCGTGGGCGGGCTGGTGTCGTGGGTCGGCATCAGGAACCCGGCCCGGGTGCCGCAGCCGGAGTCCACGGCCCACTGACTCCCCTCTCGCGCGGCCTCCTGTCAGACTGAACGCATGGCCGTCATCGAGAACTCGAAGCTCACCATCGTCGGCGCCGGCAGCGTGGGGGCCAGCGCGGCGTATGCGGCCCTCATCCGCGGATCGGCGCGGCACGTGGCGCTCTACGACATCGCGACGGAGAAGGCCGAGGCCGAGGTCCTCGACCTCGCGCACGGCACGCAGTTCACGGGCGCGAGCGACATCATCGGCGGCAGCGACCTGTCCGTCGTCGAGGGGTCGCACGTCGTCGTCATCACGGCCGGCGCGAAGCAGAAGCCGGGGCAGTCGCGCATCGAGCTCGCCGGCACGAACGCCTCGATCCTCGAGCGCATGATGCCGCAGCTGCTGGAGGTCGCCCCGGACGCGGTCTACGTCATCGTCACGAACCCGTGCGACGTGCTCACGGTGCTCGCCCAGGAGTCGACGGGGCTGCCGCCCGAGCGCATCTTCGCCTCGGGCACGGTGCTCGATACGTCGCGCCTGCGCTGGAAGCTCGCGGAGCGCGCGGGGGTGGGCACCGGGAGCGTCCATGCGTACATCGTCGGCGAGCACGGCGACACCGAGTTCCCGCTCTGGTCCAAGGCCACCATCGGGACCGTGCCGATCCTGGACTGGGAGTCGGGCGGCACCCCGCGGATGACCGCGGCGGAGCTCGACCAGATCGCGCTGGACGTGCGGGGCGCCGCCGAGAAGGTCATCCGGGGGAAGGGTGCCACCAACTACGCGATCGGCCTCTCGACCGCCCGCATCGTCGAGGCGGTGCTCCGCGACGAGCGCGCCGTGCTCCCGGTCTCCACGGTGCTGAGCGACTTCCACGGCGTCGACGGCGTCGCGCTCTCCGTGCCCTCGGTCGTGAGCGCCGCCGGCGCGGTCCCGATCCGCGAGACCTCGTTCGCCCCGCGGGAGCTCGAGCTGCTCCACGCCTCCGCCGACGCCCTGCGGCGGGTCGCCGACTCCCTCCGGAGCTGAGCCGTGCCGCACCTGACCTCTCCCGCCATCGCCGAGACCGGATACGTCGTCCTCGACCCGTTCGATCCCGTCGATGCCGCGCAGTGGAGCTCCCTCGAGTACATCGGCTGGCGGTCCTCGGGCGTCACGCGGTTCGCTCCGCTGGCCAGCTACGACGGCTCGGTGGACTGCAACGGCTTCTGGAACCGCACGCCGCCCCGCACCGACAAGGACGGGGTGTGGGTGGACGCGCAGGCGGCGCTCGCTCCGGGGCTCGTCGGGCTGGCCCGGGAGCCCGGTGCGAACGTCGGGCGGTGCCGCGTCGTCGAGCTGCAGCCCAATACGTACGCCGACGCCCTGTACAACCTCCACCGCGACGACAACAACCGCCTCAACCCCGACGGCACGGGATGGGTCGTGCGGGGCTTCCTGAACCTCACCGACGACCCGGGTTCGGTGCTCGTCCTCCGCGAGGACCAGCGCGACCCCTCGGGAGAGGTGCGCATCCCGTTGGCCGCCGGATGCCGCGTCATCGTCGACACCGAGCGCTACTTCCACGCCGTCTGGCACACGGGCGACTCGCCCCGCTACGCCCTCGTGACCTCCTGGACGTCGGGACCCGAGCTCGACGCGTACATCGCGGCGCACCACGGCCGCACGCGGGTGGCGAATCCCCCGCTGGAGCCCGCGCTCCTCGCCGAGGCGCAGGCCGAGCTGCATCGGCGGCTCGACGAGCGCGCTCAGATGTTCCAGTCACTCGGCTGACCCGGTCCGCCCGCCCGGCGCCGGTGCGGCGACGGGGGGATGTCGGGGGTCCCGCCTACCCTCGAGACATGGCCACCCGTCGTCCCGCCCCCGCCGCCTACCGCTGCACCGAATGCGGGTGGACGAGCGCCAAGTGGGCGGGGCGCTGCGCCGAGTGCCAGCAGTGGGGCACGGTCGTCGAGGCCGCACAGCAGACGGGGGTGCTCCGGGGTTTCTCGCCGGCGCCGCCCGGGGCGGGCCGGGAGGCGCGGCCCATCACCGAGCTCACGAGTGCCGAGTCCCCGCGGCGGCCGAGCGGCGTCGGCGAGTTCGACCGCGTGCTCGGCGGCGGCATCGTCCCGGGCGCGGCGATCCTCCTCTCCGGTGAGCCCGGTGTCGGCAAGTCCACCCTCCTCCTCGAGGTCGCCGCCCGCTCCGCCCGCGACGGCCACCGTGTGCTCTACGTCAGCGCCGAGGAGTCCACCGCGCAGGTGCGGCTGCGCGCCGAGCGCACGGGCGCCCTCCACGACGAGCTCTACCTCGCCAGCGAGACCGACCTCGCCACACTCATCGGCCAGGTCGACGCGGTCCGCCCGGGGCTGCTCATCGTCGACTCCGTGCAGACCGTGTCGTCCTCGCTCAGCGAGGGTCTCGCGGGCCACCCGAGCCAGGTGCGCGAGGTCGCCGCGACGCTCATCCGCATCGCGAAGGAGCGCGGGCTGCCCGTCATCATCGTGGGCCACGTCACGAAGGACGGCTCGATCGCCGGGCCCCGGTTGCTGGAACACCTCGTCGACGTCGTGTGCCACTTCGAGGGCGACCGGCAGACGGCGCTGCGCTTCGTGCGCGCGCTGAAGAACCGGTTCGGTCCCACCGACGAGGTCGGCTGCTTCGAGATGACGGGCGACGGCATCGCCGAGGTGCCCGACCCGTCGGGGCTCTTCCTCGGCAAGGGCGACCCGGTCAGCGGCACGTGCGTCACGATCGCGGTCGAGGGCCGGCGGGCCCTCCCGGTCGAGGTGCAGGCCCTCGTCATCCCGTCGTCCACCCCCAACCCGCGTCGTGTCGTCAACGGCGTCGAGTCCTCCCGCGTGGCGATGATCCTGGCCGTGCTCGAGCGTCGCGCGGGGCTCGGGCTGGCCCAGCGCGACGTCTACGTGTCCACCGTCGGCGGGGTCCGCCTCACCGAGCCCGCCGCCGACCTCGCCATCGCGCTCGCGATCGCGAGCGCCGCGAGCGACCGCGCCCTCGCACCGCGCTCGGCGGCCTTCGGGGAGTTGAGCCTGTCGGGCGAGATCCGTCCCGTCTCGCACGGGGTGCAGCGCCGATCCGAGGCCACGCGGCTCGGCTACCGGTCGCTGCTGGACGCATCCGCCGGCGACGTCGCCCTCGCGCTCGCGAACGCCCGCGTCATCCCCACCCGCCCACCGGCCTGAGGCGATCGAGGGGCGCACCTGTGCCGATGCGCTCGTCAGTCGGCGAGGGCCGCGATGAGATCGTCGGGCGACGCCTGCATCGGGTGAGGACCGGCGATGTCGAGGAAGACGGTGGTGATCGTCTCGCGGTGGCTGCGCAGGAACGCCAGAAGCCATCCGGGGGACTGCAGCCCCACCGCGGGCGGCAGGTTGGCCGGTTTGTTGAGCGCGTCGCTGAACAGCAGCAGCGCCACCTGACCCGTCTGGGGGTCACGGAAGGTCCACACCTCGCCCGTGTCGAGCGGATTGTCCCGTGCGGCCGGCTTCATGAGCGGCACGACGGTGTTGCCGTTGCGCAACGCCAAGGCGACCGCGGCCATGTCCTGCTTCTCTAGCGCCCGGGCGAGGGCCTCCGAGCGGAACTGCGCCGCGGCGTCGCCCTTGTTCTTGCGTGAGCCGGCCATCCCTCCAGCGTAGCCGGGCCAGCGGACCGGCCGGATTCCGCGCCGGCACGCGGGCTCGCGGGCGCGCAGCACCTTCGCCCTCAGTAGAGGAAGATCTGCTTCGTCGAGGCCGCCGTGATGCCGCCGATCGAGACCTGCACGTGGTAGGAAGCACCGCCGCCCGGCGCCTGCGGACGATCGCCGTCGCACGTGTCGACCGAGGAGCGGGTGCGGTCCCACGTCACGGGCGTCGCCGACTCGACGACCTGCCCGGCATCGAGCGTCACCACCATGTCGCTCGGTTCGCTCTGGCAGTCGGTGGAGCGCCACCACGTGTCGCCGCCGCTCGTGACCGTGTACACCTGCTGCGTCGTGCCGACGTTGATCGTGCACGGGCTCGCGCTCGTGTTCGTCAGGCGGATGGAGATCTGCGGGCTCTCCCCCGCGGCGTAGCTCTCCTTGTCCGTCAGCGGTTCGACAGACACGGCTCCGGTCGCGCAGGCGACCGCCTCGAGCGGCGCGTCGGCGGTCTCCTCGGGCAGTGCGTCTCCCGGGTTTCCCGTCTCGGTCGGCTCCGTCGCCGTCGGTGTCGGGGCCGGCGAGGTCACGGACGGCGACGGCGACGGGTTCGCTGCGGGCTCGGCGTCAGCCGCTCGGCGCCACGGCTGCGCGATCAACAGCCACACGAGCGCCGCGATCAGCACGATCCCCAGGATCAGCGCGAGACGCCGACGCCGGTACACGGCGGGCGAATGCCGTCGGGAGCGGGGCGACTGACCGGTCATGCCCTCAGGTTACGTCGGCGGCGCGCGGCGCCCGGGTCGGCGCGCCCGGTGCGGGCCGGTCGATGGCCGCGGCATCCGCTCAGTCGAGCGACTTGAGCATGCGGGTGTTGCCGAGGGTGTTGGGCTTGACGTGCGCGAGGTCGAGGAACTCCGCCACGCCCTCGTCGGGGCTGCGCAGCAGCTGCGAGTACACGTCAGGCGGCACGACCTGCTCGCCGATCTCGTGGAACCCCCGCCGCGAGAAGAAGTCGACCTCGAAGGTCAGGCAGAAGAGGCGACGGAGCCCGAGTTCACGCGCATCCTGCTCGAGGCGATCGACGATCTCGCGGCCGACGCCGTGGTGCAGCCACTCGTCCACGACGATGAGGGTGCGCACCTCGCCGAGGTCCTCCCACATGACGTGCAGCGCGCCGCAGCCGATGAGGCGGCCCTCGGCGTCCTCGGCGACGACGAACTGCTGAACGGATTCGTAGAGCACGACGAGGTCCTTGCCGAGCAGGATGCGGCGCTGCACGAACGGCTCGAGCATGTCGCGGATGCCGGTCACATCGCCGGTGCGCGCGGCTCGCACGGTGAACTCTGCCATCGCTCCAGCGTAGGCCCGCCGTGACCCCGGGCCGCGCGACAACATTCCGGACCAACGGCGCGCGACGCGCGGCGCCGCGCGCATTACGGCCGTCGACGCCGCATCGTGCCGGAGTGTTGTCCGCCTCCCCCGCGAGAGGTCCGACACGACGAAAGAGGGGGCCGCCGATGACGGCGACCCCCTCTTCGGTCGTGATGCCCGCACCGGGCTCCGCGAGCCGTCAGTCGGCGGCGGCGATGTCCGGCGTCGCGGCGATCTCCCCCGCGGCTCCGACACCGACGGCGACCTTGTCTCCGCGCGGCGCGACCTCGAACGTGAACTGGCCGCCCTCGGCATCCACCTTCACGTGGTCGCCGGCGTTCAGCTCGCCGTGCAGGATCTTCTCGCTGAGACGGTCCTCGACCTCGTGCTGCATCGCGCGGCGCAGGGGACGCGCACCGAGCGCGGGGTCGAATCCGATCTCGATGAGCCGCTCCTTGGCCGAGGTCGACAGCTCGATCGTCATGTCGCGGTCGAGCAGGCGCTCGGCGAGACGCTTCGTGAACAGGTCGACGATCTGCACCAGCTCGGCCTTCGTCAGCTGCGGGAAGACGATGATGTCGTCGAGTCGGTTGAGGAACTCGGGCTTGAAGTGGCGCTTGAGCTCCTCGTCGACCTTGCCCTTCATCCGGTCGTAGCTGGTCTGCGAGTCGCCCTCGACCTGGAAGCCGACGGGACCGCCCGCGATCGCCGACGAACCGAGGTTGGTCGTCATGATGATGACCGTGTTCTTGAAGTCGACGACGCGCCCCTGACCATCGGTCAGGCGACCCTCTTCGAGGATCTGCAGCAGCGAGTTGAAGATGTCGGGGTGGGCCTTCTCGATCTCGTCGAACAGCACGACCGAGAACGGCTTGCGGCGCACCTTCTCGGTGAGCTGGCCGCCCTCCTCGAACCCGACGAAGCCGGGAGGGGCGCCGAACAGGCGCGAGACGGTGTGCTTCTCCCCGAACTCCGACATGTCGAGCGAGATCAGGGCGCCCTCGTCGTCGAAGAGGAACTCGGCGAGCGCCTTCGCCATCTCCGTCTTTCCGACACCCGTGGGTCCGGCGAAGATGAACGAGCCCGAGGGACGCTTGGGGTCCTTCAGGCCGGCGCGCTGGCGTCGGATCGTCTTCGACAGGGCGGCGATCGCCTCCTCCTGGCCGATGACGCGCTGGTGCAGCGCCTTCTCCATGAAGACGAGACGGCTGGTCTCCTCCTCCGTCAGCTTGAAGACGGGGATGCCGGTGGCCTGTGCCAGCACCTCGGCGATCAGGCCCTCGTCGACCACCGCGTGGGAGGCGACGTCGCCCGAGCGCCACTGCTTCTCCAGGCGGAGGCGCTCGGCGAGCAGCGACTTCTCCTCGTCGCGCAGCGATGCGGCCTTCTCGAAGTCCTGTTCCTCGGAGGCGAGCTCCTTCTGCTCGCGCACCTTCGCGATCTTCTCGTCGAACTCGCGCAGCTCGGGGGGCGAGGACAGGATCGACAGGCGCAGGCGGGCGCCGGCCTCGTCGATCAGGTCGATCGCCTTGTCGGGCAGGAAGCGGTCGCTGATGTAGCGGTCGGCGAGGTTCGCCGCCGCGACGATCGCGCCATCCGTGATCTGCACCTTGTGGTGCGCCTCGTACCGGTCGCGCAGGCCCTTGAGGATGTTGATCGCGTGGGGCAGCGACGGCTCGGCGACCTGGATCGGCTGGAAGCGGCGCTCGAGCGCGGCGTCCTTCTCGAAGTGCTTGCGGTACTCGTCGAGTGTGGTCGCGCCGATCGTCTGCAGCTCTCCGCGGGCGAGGAGCGGCTTCAGGA
This sequence comes from Microbacterium sp. NPDC078428, assembly GCF_044542535.1. Classification (NCBI taxonomy): domain Bacteria; kingdom Bacillati; phylum Actinomycetota; class Actinomycetes; order Micrococcales; family Microbacteriaceae; genus Microbacterium; species Microbacterium sp. NPDC078428. The sequence continues at coordinate 206,544 of NZ_JBITUP010000001.1, read as the reverse complement.
TGGATGCGGCGTCGATAGCACCCTCGGCGGCACCCGCACCCACGAGCGTGTGGATCTCGTCGATGAAGACGATGATGTCGCCGCGCGTGCGGATCTCCTTCGTGACCTTCTTCAGGCGCTCCTCGAAGTCACCGCGGTAGCGGGAGCCGGCGATGAGCGAGCCCAGGTCGAGCGAGTAGACCTGCTTGTCCTTGAGCGTCTCCGGCACATCGCCCTTGACGATGGCCTGCGCGAGGCCCTCGACGACGGCGGTCTTGCCGACGCCGGGCTCGCCGATCAGCACGGGGTTGTTCTTGGATCGACGCGAGAGGATCTGCATGACCCGCTCGATCTCCTTCTCGCGCCCGATGACGGGGTCGAGCTTGTTGTCGCGGGCGGCCTGCGTGAGGTTCCGGCCGAACTGGTCGAGCACGGCCGAACCGCCCTGCGCGGCCTGCTGGCTCTCGTGCGCTGCGCCCGAGACGGCGGCGGGCTCCTTGCCCTGGTAGCCCGACAGGAGCTGGATCACCTGCTGGCGCACCTTGTTGAGGTCTGCGCCGAGCTTGACGAGCACCTGAGCGGCGACGCCCTCGCCCTCGCGGATGAGCCCCAGGAGGATGTGCTCGGTGCCGATGTAGTTGTGGCCGAGCTGCAGGGCTTCGCGCAGCGACAGCTCGAGCACCTTCTTGGCGCGCGGCGTGAAGGGGATGTGGCCCGTCGGCTGCTGCTGCCCCTGGCCGATGATGTCCTGCACCTGCTCGCGGACGGCATCGAGCGAGATGCCGAGGGACTCGAGCGCCTTGGCGGCGACCCCCTCGCCCTCGTGGATCAGCCCGAGCAGGATGTGCTCGGTGCCGATGTAGTTGTGGTTGAGCATCTTCGCCTCTTCTTGGGCGAGCACCACCACTCGACGGGCACGGTCGGTGAATCTCTCGAACATGTCACTCCTCGGCATCGGCCGTTGACGCCCACTCCTGGGCGATACATCGAGGGTAACCAGCCCTCGGATGCCGCGTGCCCGTGTTCGCCGTGGGCGTGACGGCCGCTCTCCTGCCCGGCGCCGCGCCCCGATTGGTTCCCCCGATCCCGTCTCGCTCGCCCCATATTGCGCGTGTGCGGCATCCCGACCCGCCATAGGTGGCGAGCGAACGGCGATGGGGCGGATGCCGCGGGCACACGGCACCGCGCACGCCGCCCGGAACCCCCGGATAGAGCCACCGCGCGCGGCCTGCGTCCCCATTGATGCAGGCCGCGCGCGGTGTCAATCGCCGCCGATGATGTCGACGCGCACGGCCGCGAACTCCGAGGACCCCGTGAGGATCGCGACGGCGCCGGCGTCCTTCTCGACGCCGTCAACGGTCACGAGGGTCGAGCGCGGTGCCATATCGGCGGTGCACACCTGATCGGCGGGCGGGTTCTCGAAGGTCACGGTCACCTCTGCGGGGCCGGTGGCCACGGCATCCTGAAGCACGGGCGGGCAGCCGGAGGAGCCCCAGGTCAGCACGACGAACATGCCGTCTTCGTCGACCCAGCCCGCGCTCGGGAGATAGTCGGTCTCGCCGCCCGACGCGAGTCCCGCGACGCCATCGAGCTCGGCATCGCCCATGATCCCGGAGCCCGTGACCTCGATCTCGAGGTCACGTGTCGGGTCGACCGCCTCGGGCACGTCCACGAGCGTCACCCGCGGCGCCAGGTCGCGCGTGCACGCGGTGCCCTCCTCGGGCTCGAGCAGAGACACCACGAGGGTGCCGTTGTCGAGCATCGCGGTGTCCTCGACCGTCGGCACGCACGAGGAGCTGCCCCACGTGACGAGGCCGATCATGCGGCCGCCGTCGAGCCACGCGGCATCCGCCTCGATCTCGACGACGTCTTCGGTGGGAGCGAGCGCGGTGGGCTCGGTCGTGGGGGTGGATGCGCACCCGGAGAGCACCACCAGCGCGGCGGCAGCGAGGACCGGCAGCGAGGATAGACGCACGCTCATGAGAACCCCTTCGACGCGGGGATGCCGCGGCATCCCCGCACGGACACGTCCCATCCTCACGCATCTCGGCCGCGCGGAGGTGTCGGCCCGATAACGATCCGGGAGGCTACTGCAGGGCCGACGTCAGACGCGCGAGATTGTCGAGGACCGTCGACCGGAGGGGCTGCTGACGCCACTCGTCCAGGGTGAGCTCTCGGGAGAGCGAGCGGTACTGATCCTCGACCTCGCGCATCTGATCGACGAACTCCGCCCCGCGCACGAGCAGCGAGATCTCCATGTTGAGCCCGAAGGAGCGCATGTCCATGTTGCTCGACCCGATGACGGCGATCTCGTCGTCGACGGTGAGGCTCTTCGAGTGGAGGATGTAGGGCTTCCGGTACATCCAGATCTTCACGCCCGCCTCGAGCAGCGCCTCGTAGTAGCTGCGCTGCGCGTGGTACACGATCGCCTGATCGCCCTCCTCCGAGACGAACAACTGCACCTCGATGCCTCGGTAGCAGGCCGAGGTGATGGCAAGCAGGAGCGCCTCGTCGGGCACGAAGTAGGGGCTGACGATGATGACCTTGCGCTTGGCGGCGTAGAGCAGGCCGAGGAAGAGCTTGAGATTGTTCTCCACATCGAATCCCGGGCCCGACGGAACCACCTGGCAGTCGAGATCGCCGGGCCCGCCGCGAAGGTCGTCGAGGTCGAACTCCGCCGTGAGCGCCTCGTTCGTCTCGCTGAACCAGTCGGAGAGGAACACCGCGTTGACGCTCGGGACGATCGGCCCCTCCAGCCGCACCATGAGGTCGACCCAGTGCAGCCCCCGCCGGATGTTCTTCTTCAGGTTGTAGGTCGAATCCGTCACGTTCTGCGAGCCCATGAACGCCACGCGCCCGTCGACGACGAGCAGCTTGCGGTGATTACGCAGGTCGGGCCGCTGCCACTTTCCCTTCAGGGGCTGCACCGGGAGCATGAGCCTCCAGGCGGCGCCCATCGCGTCGAGGCGCTTGAGCGTGCGCCGGTAATGCGGCTTGCCCCGGTTGGCCCAGTGGTCCAGAAGCACCCGCACCGTCACCCCCCGCGCGGTGGCCTCCTCCATGGCGCGGAAGAAGTCGTCGGTCGCCGCGTCGGTCTGCAGGATGTAGAACTCCACGTGCACGTGCTCGCGCGCGCCCCGGATGGCCTCCGCCATCGCGTCGAGACTCTCCTGGTAGCCCGAGATCAGCTGCGCGGCGTTGTCGCCGGCGAGCGGCATCGCGCCGAGGTGGCGGTTCATGCCGACGAGCGAGGTGAACCACGCCGGAGCGTTGGGGCGCAGCGTGCCGAAGTCGAGATCCTCGGTGCGCTCCCGGATGTAGGCGTTGATCTGCTCCTGCTGCTTGCGGCGATGCCGCGGCAGCTTCGGGTTGCCGATCAGGAAGAACAGCAGCAGCCCCACGACGGGGATGAAGTAGATCGCGAGCAGCCACGCGGTCGCGGAGGTGGGGCGGCGATTGCGCGGGATGACGATGATCGCCCACACGCGGATCGTGAGGTCGAACAGCAGCAGGACAAGCACCGGCCATGTGATGTCGATGTCGAGGACGAGCACGGATCTCCCTACGCTGATTCGTCCTCAGCGTATCGGTGCGGCCCGTCGCGGCTCAGCGCGGCGCGGCGGCGTCGTCGGCGACGGGCGGAAGCCCGCGCTTGCGCCGCTCCTCCGCCTCGATGCGCGCGTACACGCGGCGCTCGGTGCGGTCCATGCGCAGGATGCCCCGCAGGACGAACCAGAACACGGCGGCGACGACGGTCGTCGGCAGCAGCGCCCACACGACCGGCATCCATTCGTCCATCCGCCCATCGTACCCGCCGCGTCGCCCGGGGCTCCTCCCCAGCCCGCCGGAAGAAGGGCTCTCCGCCGAACGGGCTCATGGGCGGATGCCGCGGCCCCGGCCCCCGCCAGGCTGGCGCGATGCAGACCGTGTTCAAGGCCGCCGACGCCGCCGACTTCCTCGCCCTCGTCCCCGCTCTGGCCGGCTACCGGCCTGTCGACAGCGTCGCGCTGGTGCTCTTCCGCGGCACACGCACGGCGGGCGTCATCCGCCTCGATCTGGCGGCCTTCCGCGATCCGCTGAGCGTGGACAGCGCCGCGGCGACCGCCGTGGGGCTCGCGTGCAAGGTCGACAGCGTCGACGGGGTCGCCGTCGTCGTCTACACCGACGACCCGCTCCGCGCGGGCCCGGACGACCTGCCCTGTCGCGACGCCGTCGACGCGATCGAGGCGAAGGCGCACGCGTGCGGGCTCCGACTCGTCGACGCCCTGTGCGTCGCGGCCGACGCATGGGGTTCCTACCTCGACGCCGAGACCCCGCCCGGCGGATGGGACCTCGACCGCATCCGGCGACGGGAAGCCGACGTGCCCTTCGCCCTGCCGGCCTCCGGGACGACGCAGTCCGACGGGGCGTCCCTGCCGGCCGTCGACCTGGCCGAGAAGGAGCGCGTCGCCCGCGCGCACGCTGCGCTGCAGGATGCCGCGGCGGCCCTGGGCTCCGGCGTCGGGCACGGCCGGGGCGATCTCGCCGGCATCGATCCCCGGGCCCTCGCGATCGTCGGCGCCCTGGACGACCTCCCGGCCTTCTTCGAGCGGTCGCTGACGTGGGCGCCGGCCTCGCTCGACCCCTTCGACGCCGCGACCCTGCTGTGGTGCATCGAGCGGCCCGTCTTCCGCGATGTGTTCCTCACGCAGATGTGCGGCGACGTGGAGACCGGCGACGCCACCCTCGCCGATCAGCTGGCCTGGCACGCGGGCGAGGACCTTGCGGAGGACTGCGCCGATGCTCTGCTCGGGCGGGGTCCTCGGCCCGAGCCGGCGCGGCTGACGACCGCGCTCGAGCTGATGCGCCGCGTCGCCGCCACCGCGCCGCGGGCTCGCCGCCCCGGTCCGATGTCGGCGGCGGCGTGGCTCTGCTGGGCGCTCGGCCGGTCCACGCAGGCCGCCTGGTTCGCGACCGAGGCCCTGCGCATCGAGCCCGAGCACGGCATGGCGACGATCGTGCTCACGCTGGTTCAGAACGCCGTGCTGCCCGAGTGGGCGTTCGAGCGGCCGTGAGCCGCGTTGCGCGCGCTACTTGACGAGCGGGAAGAGGATCGTCTCGCGGATGCCGAGGCCGGTGATCGCCATGAGCAGCCGGTCGATGCCCATCCCCATGCCTCCCGAGGGCGGCATGCCGTGCTCGAGCGCGCGGAGGAACTCCTCGTCGATGCGCATGGCCTCGACATCGCCCCGCGCCGCCAGCTTCGCCTGTTCCACGAACCGCTCCCGCTGGATGACGGGGTCGACGAGCTCGGAGTAGCCGGTGGCCAGCTCGAACCCGCGCACGTAGAGGTCCCATTTCTCCACGACGCCCGGCTCGGTGCGGTGCTCGCGCACGAGCGGGCTGGTGTCGACGGGGAAGTCCATGACGAACGTGGGGCGCTCGAGGCCCGTCTTGACGAAGTGCTCCCACAGCTCCTCGACGAGCTTGCCGTGCGTGGCGTGGGGGGGCTCCTCGATGCCCGCCTCCGCCGCGAGCGCGCGGAGCTCGTCGATCGAGGTCGCGGGGGTGATCTCTCGCCCCGCGGCCGCGGAGAGCGACGGGTACATCGAGATGCGGTCCCAGTCGCCGCCGAGGTCGAACTCGGTGCCGTCGGCCCACGTGACGGTCGTCGATCCCGCGACGGCGCGGGCGGCATCCTGGATGAGCTCCTGCGTGAGGTCGGCGATGCCGTTGTAGTCGCTGTAGGCCTGGTACGCCTCGAGCATCGCGAACTCGGGGCTGTGCGTGGAATCGGCGCCCTCGTTGCGGAAGTTGCGGTTGATCTCGAACACCCGCTCGAGGCCGCCGACGACGGCGCGCTTGAGGAAGAGCTCCGGGGCGATGCGCAGGTAGAGCTCGGTGTCGAAGGCGTTCGAGCGCGTGACGAAGGGCCGGGCGCTCGCGCCGCCGTGCTGCACCTGCAGCATCGGCGTCTCGACCTCGACGAATCCGTGCGACGAGAACGTGCGCCGCAGGGATGCGTTGACCTCGGCGCGGGAGAGCACCGTCTGCCGGGCCTGATCGCGCACGATCAGGTCGAGGTACCGGCTGCGCACCCGGCTCTCCTCGCTCAGCTCGGAGTGCAGATTCGGCAGCGGCAGCAGCGCCTTCGCCGCGATCCGCCAGTCCGAGACCATGATCGACAGCTCGCCGCGGCGGCTCGAGATCACCTCTCCCGACACGAAGACATGGTCGCCCAGGTCGACCAGATCCTTCCACCGCTGCAGCGACTCCTCGCCCACCTCGGCGAGCGAGACCATCGCCTGGATGCGGCTGCCATCACCCGACTGCAGGCTCGCGAAGCAGAGCTTGCCGGTGTTGCGGCTGAAGACGATGCGTCCGGCGACACCCGCCCGCACGCCCGTGCGGGTGTCCGCCTCGAGCTCGCCGTACTCCGCGCGCAGCGCCGGGATGGTCGTCGTGATCGGAAGGGCCACGGGGTAGGCGCCGCCCGCGGCATCCGCCCGCTCCTCGATGAGGCGCTCCCGCTTGGCCAGGCGCACCGCCTTCTGCTCGAAGACGTCGTCCTCGGCGGTGGTGTCGGCGGGCACGTCGGAACGATCGGTCATGACGGGGGGCTCCTTGCGAAAAGTCGGGGCCAGTCTACCGGCGGCCCGTTTTCGCCCCGTCGTCAGCCGATGTAGATCTCGGTGTTGTCGATGAAGCGGTGCCCCGCGACCGTGGCGGCGATGAGCGCGACCGCGGGTCCGCGATGACCCTCGTCCACCGGCAGGAACGTTCGCGGGTCGACGACGACGAGGTAGTCGAGGCGGATGCGCTCCTCGCCCATCAGCGAGGACTGCGCCGCGGCGATGCACGCATCGACTCCGCGATCGGCGTTGGATGCCGCAGCCTCGAGTGCGCGGGGAAGCCGCGTCGCCGCGGCGAGCTCCCGCGGCTCGAGCATGCCCACCCGCGTCGAGACGGGCAGGCCGTCCTCCCCGCGCACGGTGTCGACGCTCAGCACCTCGACGCCGAAGAACAGATCCGACACCATCCGCTCCACGAGGAACACCCGCTGCCGGTCGCGCCGCCCGTACACCGCGATGTCGGGCCGCACGAGCTGCATCAGCTTCGCCTCGACCGTCAGGAGAGCGTCGAAATAGCGGGGTCGCGAGCGTCCCTCGTACCGCAGGCCCAGATCTCCGGCGGTGACGCGCGTCGTCTCGGCGCCGCGGGGAAGCAGCTCCGCGGGGTCGGGCGCGAAGACGATGTCGACCCCGAGACCGGCCAGCAGCGCGGCATCCGCCTCGGGTGTGCGCGGATACGCCTCGAACTCGGCGGTGGTGGCGAAGCGCAGAGGATTCACGAACACCGACACCACGACGATGTCCGCCCGGTCGCGGGCGAGCCGGATGAGGTCTTCGTGCCCCTCGTGCAGCGCGCCGATGGTGGAGATGAGGGCGACCGTCGGCTCCGCCGGGGAAAGGGCGGATGCCGCGGTCGGGCGGGCTGCGGCTCTGGCTTCCGCCAGTCGGGTGCGCAGCCCCTCGATGGTGCGGATCATCCTTGGATGCTATCGCCCGGGGAGGTCGGCCCCGGGTCGCTCCAGGGGGCGTCGAAGGCCGCGCTGAGGGCATGATCGACGCTGGATCGCACGAGCGCCGACAGGAACATCCCGGGGCTCTCGACGCCGACCCCCGCCAGCAGCGCGGTCGACTGCCGGACGATCTCGCGGGAGAACTCCGTGGCCGTCGCGATCGCCTCGCCGTATGCGGCGCGGTCGCCTTCGGCGATGACGACCGGCTCGCATCCCAGCTCGACCGCGAGCGCCTGCGCGATCGGCAGCACGGGAGCCGGTGCCGTGACCGCCGCGTACCCGCCGTTGAGCTGGCGGAGGTCGATGCTCGTGCCGGTGAAGGTGATCGCGGGGTGGACGGCGAGGGGGATGGCCCCCTTCTCGGCCGCCGGCCGCAGCACGTCCGTGCCGAACGCGGCGTGCGTGTGCAGCACGAGCTGGCCGGGCTGCCAGGCGCCGACCGCGGCGAGGCCCTCGACGAGGGCGGGGATCTCCGATCCCGGGACGGCCAGCACGACGAGCTCGCTGCGCCGCACGACCTCCGCGGCATCCAGCACCGGCACGCCGGGCAGGATCGCCTCGGTGCGGTCGGGGTCGGACCCCGCCGTGATGCCGGTCAGGGCGTGACCCGCGGCGCCGAGGGCCGCGGCCACCACGGGCCCCACGCGCCCGGCGCCGATGACGCCGACACCGAGGCGGCCGCTGCGCATCACGATCCGTCCCCGACCCGGCCATCGCCCTCGTCGGCGCGGCCCGGCACGTCGGCGCGAGCGGTCCGGGGCTCTGCGGGCGTCGCCACGGCCGGAGCCGCGACGGCCCATCGGTGGCTGCGGTCGGCGCGGGAGGCTTCGCAGGCGCGCTCCGCGACCTGCGCGAAGAGCGCGTCGGCCCTCTCCCGGTCGACGGCGGCGAGGTTCCCGTAGACGGGCCCCGCGACGGTGTGGGGGCGCAGCGTCGCGAGCCTCGCCGCACGATCGAGCGGCCCCTGGTGCAGCGCGACGCTCTGCAGGCGCGCGAAGGGATAGAGCGCGAGGGAGCGCCAGATCCACCCCCTGCGCACGAGGAGGGCGTCGGGGGTGAGGAGGTATCCGTTGCGCCGCCAGGACAGGGGTCGCACCCACCAGCCGCGCGGAGGCGTGTTGACGAAGGGATCCGCGTCGCGGGGGCCGAGGACCCCGTGCTCGAAGGCGACGCCCCACTCCCCCTCGGGGACGTCGGGGAGCAGAAGCCGCAGAACCCGCTCGACGTCGCCGCGCAGCCCCACCGGGAGGACCGTCGTGAACTGATCGGTCGACGTGTCGGAGAGGCTCTTGCCCGTCAGCCGGTTGATCTTGATCGTCCACCAGCCGAACGGCCGCCAGAAGATCGACTGCCGCACCTCGACCGCGTGCACGCGTCCGGGCGGGATGATCTCCGTCACGGTCGTGAAGAGCCCGAAGGTCACGCGCAGTCCGTCTCGAGTGGGCGCGATCGAGTACCGCAGGCTCTTGACGATCTGCGAGACCCCGTAGGCGCCGATACCCAGCACCGCCGGGACGATGCCGATGAGCACCCACGGCGAGCCGACGACACCGCCGACGATCATCGCGATGATCAGCAGCAGCAGCCAGAGAGTGCCGCCGCCCAGCACCTGCGAGGCGACGAGCCGGCCGGTCGGGATGTGCACGACGCTGTCGGGCTCCTCGTCGGGGCCCTCCGCACCCGCGATCAGCCCCGTGATGCCCTCCGAGACGGCGGCCGACACCGCCGAGGCGCGCGACGGCGAGCGCGCCTCCTCCACGCGCTCGGCCAGCCGCCGCCCCGAGGCGAGACGGAGGATGTCCGCGCGCACGCGCTCCGCGTTCGCGGTCGTGAGGTATTCGAGCTTGACGTTCGCGTCGGTTCCGGCGCCGACGACCTCGAGCTTCGCGAGCCCCGCCAGCCGCGCGACGAGGGGGCGCGTGAGGTTCACCCCCTGCACCCGATCCAGCGGCGCGCGGCGCTGGGATCGGAAGAGGATGCCCTGGCGCACCTCGACGTCGTCGTCGGTGATGCGGAAGGTGTGGAACCGCCACGAGAGGTAGAAACCGCCCACGATGACGACGAGCGCCGCCAGCACCACGATCGTCGCGAGGGCCAGCAGGCCCTCCTCGATCACCCAGTCGACGGGATCGCCCGAGGAGACGCCGGCCGGCAGGTCGGGGATCAGCCAGGGCAGGAAGATCGCCACCAGCCGGTCGCGCATGTTCGCCAGGACGATGCCGATCACCACGACGAGGAAGAGGCCCCCGCGGAAGAGGGGCGTCAGGGGGTGCAGCCGGTGCCACTGCCCGTCGCTCAGATCGCTGCGGCTCTCCCGGGAGAGCATCTCCTGGGCGCGTCGGGCGGCGGCATCCACCTCCTCCGGCACGGCGTGGTCCGGTGCCGGGGGGCGTACGCCGGACTCGCCGTCCGGCTGCGGGCCGGTCACAGCCCGGTCCGCCGCGACTCCGCCACCTCGATCAGCACATCGCGCAGGTGCTCGGCGGTCTCCTGCGCAAGGCCCGGGATCGTCACTCCCGTGGCGGCCGCGGCGGTCACGAACTTCAGCTGGGCGATCCCGAAGCCGCGATCGAGCGGACCGTGCGTGATGTCGACCAGCTGCATCCGCCCGTACGGCACGGCCACGAGCCGTTGCCACAGGATGCCTCGCCGGAAGACGAGGTCGTCGCGGCGCAGCCGGTACCCGATCGACCGGGCCTGCCGCGGGGTGATCGCGAGCGTCCACACGAGGATCACCGACAGGATGCCGCCGGGGATGAACGCCCACGTCTGGTGCAGTGCGAGCGCGAGCACGAGCATTCCGACCACCACGCCGGCGAGGAACGCCCCCGTGGAGATGACCTGCACCCAGACGTACTTCGGCGAGATCTGGTGCCACGATCCGTCGTCGGGGGCGAGGCGCGCCGCGCCGCGCGGTTCCGCGAGATGCGTGAACGTGCCCCGCGCGAGGACATCGTCCTCGTTCGGGTCGGATGCCGCGGCATCCGCCCGACCCGTCTCACCAGTCGTGGGTGTGTCCGGTCCCGAGCTCGGGGGCGGGGGGTTCGTCATCGTCGTCCTTCCGGATGATGCACATGTTCTCGGCGACGAGGGCCGCGGCGACGAGGATCGCGGCCGCGACCACCGTCGCGACGACGGCTCCCGTCGAGCCTAACGGCGGAGGCACCGGACGAGAGAGCAGGAAGGCCAGCAGGCCGACACCGGCGCCCCCCACGACGGCCCCGACGATGCTCGACGCCTTGGCGAGGATGACCACCCGCAGCGCGCGGAAGGGGTCGACCGGCTGCGGCGGCGCGCCCTGCACCGCCTCTGCGGGCACGGCGCGGGATCGGATCGCCCGCCTGATCGGCAGCGCGAGCAGGATCAGGATGACCCCCAGCAGGACGAGCAGGATGGGCAGCATCGTCGCCGGCGTGAAGGTCGGGCGCCCCGCGGCGGTCAGCGCCTGGTCGACGAGGAACCCGCACCCCGCGCCGAGCACGGCGGCGACGGCCAGCAGAAGCGGACTCGTGCGCCTCACGCCGATCCCCGCGGGGCGTCGGGCTCGCGCAGCGCCGCCAGGAGGTCGCGGACGGGACCGCGGCCGGGCAGCACGGCGTCGGGATCGACGGTGAGCCACGGAGCCAGCACGAAGTCCCGCTCGGCCGCGCGGGGGTGGGGCAGACGGAGTCCCGCATCCTCGGAGACGACGTCGCCGTACGCGATGAGGTCGAGATCGAGGGTGCGATCACCCCAGCGCACCCGTCGCTCCCGGCCGTGCGCGGCCTCGATGCCGTGGAGCATCTGCAGCAGCACGCTCGGCGCCAGGCGCGTCGTGACGAGCGCGACGGAGTTCAGGTACGCCGGCGCCTGCTCGTCGGGGCCCCCGACCCGCACGGCGACGGACTCGATCGGGTCCGCCACCCGCACGTCGTCGACGAGCGGCAGCCGGGCGATCTCCCGTACGGCGTCCTCGAGCGTCTCATGCCGATCGCCCAGGTTGCTTCCCAGGGCGACGACCGCGACGACGGGTGCGCGCGGTGGGGCGGTCTCGGGCGCGCCGAAGGGATGCGCGAGGCCCCGGCTCATCGGGCGCCCCTCTCGCGCCGGATCGACACCGACACGTCGGCGAAGCTGAGGGGGATGGGCGCCTGGGGCTTGTGCACGACGACGGTCACGGCATCCAGCCGATCGTCGGCCAGCAGGGCCCGCGCGATCCGGTCGGCGAGCGTCTCCAGCAGGGCGACCGGCTCGCCCGCGACGATCTCGGCGATCTGCTGCGCGGCCTCGCCGTAGTGGATGGTGTCGACGACGTCGTCCGAGGATGCCGCGGGCCGGGTGTCGAGCTCGAAGATCGCGTCGATGACGAAGTCCTGCCCGTCGGCGCGCTCGTGGTCGTAGACCCCGTGGCGGCCGAAGACCCGGAGCCCCGTGAGGGTGATGGTGTCGCTCATTCGCCCTCCCAGGCGTCCGCGACGGCGAGCGCGTCGCGGGTGGAGATGACATCGTGCACGCGCACCGCCCACGCGCCGGCCCGGGCCGCGAGGACGCTCGTGACCGCGGTGGCGGCGTCGCGCCGCTCCACCGAGGGGTCGTCGCCGAGCGCGAGCGTCAGGAATCGCTTGCGCGAGGTGCCCACGAGCACCCGGTGTCCGCTCGCGACCACCCGGTCGAGCCCGCGCAGGGTCTCCCAGCTCTGCTCCGGGGTCTTGCCGAACCCGATGCCGGGATCCACGACGATGCGGGATGCCGCGATGCCCGCCCGCTCCGCCGCGTGGATCCGCTCGGCGAGCTCGCGCGCGACATCGCCCGCGACGTCGGTGTACTCGGCGCGGGCGTACATCGCCGCGGAGGGCCCCCGCCAGTGGCCGAGCACGATCTCGGCGTCCGTGCCGGCGACGGCCGCGAGGAGCTCGGGATCCGCCAGCCCGCCCGAAACGTCGTTGACGAGCCGGGCCCCGGCATCCACGGCCGCGACGGCGGTCGACGCGTTCATCGTGTCGATGCTCACCCGGATGCCGCGGGCCGCGAGCCCGGAGACGACGGGCAGCACGCGGCGCTGCTCCTCGTCGACGGCGACGCGCTCGGCACCGGGCCGAGTGGACTCGCCGCCGACGTCGATGATCGCGGCACCCTCGGCCACGAGCCGCTCGGCGTGGGCGATCGCCGCGCCGGGATCGAGATACCGGCCGCCGTCGCTGAACGAGTCGGGCGTCGCATTGACGATGCCCATCACGAGCGTCGTCACGAGCGGGTCCCGCCGATGAGGGCCACCAGCTCCGCGCGGGCCGCCGGCTCCGCGAGCTCGCCGCGCGCCGCGATCGTCACGGTCGTGGCGTCGGGCTGACGGCCGCCGCGCATCGTGACGCACCCGTGGCGCGCATCGAGCACGACGAGCACTCCGCGTGCATCGAGCGCATGCTCGATCGTGTCGGCGATCTGCTCGCCCAGCCGCTCCTGCACCTGCGGGCGGGCGGCGAGGATGTCGACGACCTTCGGCAGCGCCCCGAGCCCGACCACCTCCTCCCCCGGCAGGTACGCGATGTGCGCGACGCCGCGGAACAGGAGCAGGTGGTGCTCGCACACCGAGCGGAAGGCGATGTCGCGCACCATGACGGCGCCCGAGGGCACGGTCTCGGGCTCGGGCCCGCGAGAGACGGAGATGGGATGCGAGAGCGGCTCGCCGGCATCCTGATCCAGTCCGGCGAAGAACTCCGCGTACGCCTCGGCGACGCGCTGCGGCGTGCGCTTCAAACCGGGCCGCTCGGGATCCTCGCCGATCGCTATCAGCAGTTCACGCACGAGCGCCTCGACGCGCTGTGTGTCGACGGCCATCGGTCAGGCGGTGGCTGGTCGCGTCTGGCCGGAGGGCCGGCGGTGCGGCTGGGCGCGATGCGCGACCTCCTCCTCGGCGACGACGTCGGCCGCGACCGATTCGGGCAGCTTCTGCGGCGGGATCTTCACGGGCGGCAGCTGCGAGACGGGACGCTTGTCGCTCGAGAGCCACTGCGGGCGCGGCGGGAGGCGCTTGACGTCCTTGAAGAGGTCCTCGAGCTGGAGGTGGTCGAGCGTCTCCTTCTCCAGCAGCTCGAGGGCGAGGCGGTCCAGGATGTCGCGGTTGTCGTTGATGACCTGGTAGGCCTCGTCGTGCGCCTGCTCGATGAGGGCGCGCACCTCGACGTCGACCCGCTCGGCGACGGTCTCGGAGTACTCCCGGCCGTGGCCCATGTCGCGCCCCATGAACACCTCGCCGCTGCTCTGGCCGAGCTTGACGGGGCCGACCTGCGTCGTCATGCCGTACTCGGTGACCATCTTGCGCGCGATGTTCGTGGCCTTCTCGATGTCGTTGGAGGCGCCGGTGGTCGGGTCGTGGAAGACGATCTCCTCGGCGACGCGCCCGCCCATGGCGTAGGTGAGCTGATCCTGCAGCTCGTTGCGCGTGATCGAGTACTTGTCGTCGAGCGGCAGCACCATCGTGTAGCCGAGGGCCTTGCCGCGGGGCAGGATCGTGATCTTCGTGACGGGGTCGGTGTGGTTCATCGCGGCCGCGGCGAGGGCGTGGCCGCCCTCGTGGTAGGCCGTGATCAGCCGTTCCTTGTCCTTCATGACGCGGGTACGGCGCTGCGGCCCCGCCATCACGCGGTCGATCGCCTCGTCGAGGGCCCGGTTGTCGATGAGCTGCGCGTTGGAGCGCGCCGTCAGCAGGGCGGCCTCGTTGAGGACGTTCGCGAGGTCTGCGCCCGTGAAGCCGGGAGTCTTGCGGGCCACGACCTCGAGATCGACGCCGTCGGCCAGCGGCTTGCCCCGGCCATGGACCTCGAGGATGCGCTGACGTCCCTTGAGATCGGGAGCGTCGACGCCGATCTGCCGGTCGAAGCGCCCCGGGCGCAGCAGGGCGGGGTCGAGGATGTCGGGACGGTTCGTCGCGGCGATGACGATGACGTTGACCTTGGGGTCGAAGCCGTCCATCTCGACGAGCATCTGGTTGAGAGTCTGCTCGCGCTCGTCGTGCCCGCCGCCCATGCCGGCGCCGCGGTGACGGCCGACCGCGTCGATCTCGTCGATGAAGATGATGGCGGGCGAGTTCTCCTTGGCCTGGGTGAAGAGGTCGCGCACGCGGCTCGCGCCGACGCCGACGAACATCTCCACGAAGTCCGAGCCCGAGATCGAGTAGAACGGCACTCCCGCCTCCCCCGCGACGGCGCGGGCGAGGAGCGTCTTGCCCGTTCCGGGAGGGCCGTACAGCAGCACGCCCTTCGGGATCCGGGCGCCGACGGCCTGGAACTTGGAGGGGTCCTTCAGGAAGTCCTTGATCTCCTGAAGCTCCTCGATCGCCTCGTCCGAGCCGGCGACGTCGGCGAAGGTGACGGTCGGGGACTCCTTGGAGACGAGCTTGGCCTTGGACTTGCCGAACTGCATGACCTTGCTCCCGCCGCCCTGCGCGGAGGAGAGGAGGAACCAGAACAGCAGGCCGAGGAGAAGGAGCGGGATCATGAGGGACAGGAACCCGTCGAACCAGCTGGGCTGGGGGACCACGTCGTTGTAGCCGTCGGCGGGGTCGGCCGCATCGATCGCCGAGACCACCTCGTCGGCGCGGGCCGAGACGTAGTAGAACTGCACGTCGGTGGCGCCGTCGTACGCCTCGGACAGGGTGAGGTCCACCCTCTGGTCGCCGTCGGTGTTGACCACCTCGGTCACGGTGTCGCCCGCGAGGAGGGTGAGGCCCTCCTGCGTCGAGATCTGCCGGGCGCCGCCGAGGCTCGAGATGAGCGTGAAGCCCACGATGAGCAGCACCCCGATCAGCAGAACGTAGATCAGGGGGTTGCGGGAGATCTTCTTGAAGTCCATGGTGGCGGGGGTCGCCCCGGTTCCCTTTCGTCGCAGGTCCGCCCACGGCGGTCGCCCCAGAGTATCGCGGGCTCGCTAGGGGTGACCTGTGCATTCGCCCACGGCGTACGAGGGCGGGCCGGCGTCAGGAGTAGACGTGCGGCGCGAGCACCGCGACATCCCGGAGGTTGCGGTACTTCTCGGCGTAATCCAGCCCGTAGCCGACGACGAAGTCGCTCGGGATGTCGAAGCCGACGTAGCGGCACTCGACGTGCACCTTCATCGCGTCGGGCTTGCGCAGCAGGGCGAGCACCTCGACCGACGCCGCACCACGGGAGGCGAAGTTCTCGAGCAGCCAGCTGAGGGTCAGGCCGGAGTCGATGATGTCCTCGATGATCAGCACGTGCTTGCCGTGCAAATCGGTGTCGAGATCCTTGCGGATCTGCACGACGCCGCTCGAGCGCGTGCCGGTGCCGTACGAGGAAACCGCCATCCAGTCGATCGGCACGAGCATCGGCAGGGCTCGGGAGAAATCGGCCATCACCATGACCGCCCCCTTGAGGACCCCGACGAGCAGGAGGTCCTTGCCCTCGTAGTCGTGGGCGACCTGTGCGGCCAGCTCCTCGAGCTTGGCGGCGATCTGCTCCTCGGTGACGAGGACGTCGGTCAGGTCGTCGGCGATGTCGGCGGCGCGCATGGATCGAGTCTAGGCGCGCCGCATCCCCCTCACGCGCGGGCCGTCCCCGCGACGAACGGTCGCGACACGCCGCGCGTCGAGCGCCGGGCGCGGCGTGTCGCGACCGTTCGCGGCGCGCGGGCTCACGCGCGGGCCGCGAACACCACCATGCCGCCGGAGCGCGTCGCGCGGCATCCGGGCAGATCGATGGGGCCCTGCCCCGCCCAGTCGGTGACGAGACGGCCGACCTCGAGGGTCTGGGTGCGCGTGAGCGAGACGCCGAACTCGCTCGCGACGACGTGGCGGATGACGCGGTGGCGCAGCGCCGCCGGGTTGGCCGCGAGCGCGGCGACCGACACGGCGATGCCCGCCTCGGCGTGCTCGACGATGTCCTCGATCGTCTCGTCGATCATGTCCCGGAACGCCTCGTCGTCCTCCCGCAGCTGGTCGGCGGTGCGCGCGAGCGCCTCCGCGACGCCGGGGCCGAGCTCGGCCTCGAGCAGGGGAAGGACGCTCCGGCGCACCCGGACCCGGGCGAAGGCCTCGTCGGCGTTGTGCGGATCCTGCCAGGGCACGAGGTGCTGCGCCGCGCACGCCGCGAGCGTGTCGCCGCGGCGGAGCCCCAGCAGCGGGCGCAGCCACGTGAGGCCGTCGGGATCGCGCCGCGCGGGCGACATCCCCGCGAGGCTCGTCGCCCCCGACCCGCGGGCGAGACCGAGCAGCACGGTCTCCGCCTGGTCGTCGAGGGTGTGGGCGAGGAGGACGGCCCGGGCGCCGACCTGGGCCGCGGCCGCCCGCAGGGCGTCGAGGCGGGCCCGGCGCGCGGCCGCCTCGGGCCCCCCGGGGCCGGCGACCTCGACACGGGCGATGCGGGCCTCGAGCCCCATCGCCCGGCACGCCTCCGCCGCATCGCGGGCGGCGGCATCCGACCCGGCCTGCAGCCCGTGGTCGACCGTGACGGAGACGGCCGCGATGCCGAGCGCGGGCGCCTCGAAGGCGAGCGCGGCCGCCAGCGCGAGGGAGTCCGCCCCTCCCGAGACGCCCGCGACGACCGCGCCGCCGGCGTACGGGGCCAGCGCCCGCCGCACCGCCAGCCGGGTGGCGGCGACGGCCGGCGCGAGGGGCTCTCGTTCGGGCATCCGCTCACGCTACCGCGGGGAGGCGCGCGGGGATGGGCCCGGCCGGGCGACGATGCCCGAGATGGCCGCACTAGGCTGGTCCGCGGCATCCGCCGACCTACCCACGCCCGCACCGAGGAGCACCATGAGCGCCCACGACGCCGTCATCGAGATCCCCCGCGGCAGCCGCATCAAGTACGAGGTCGACCACGGCACGGGCCGCGTCTACCTCGACCGCGTGCTGTACACCGCGTTCGGATACCCCGCCAACTACGGCTTCTTCGAGAACACGCTGGGCGAGGACGGCGACCCGCTCGACGTGCTCGTGCTGCTCGACTACGACATGCACCCGGGCGTCATGGTCAAGGTGCGCCCCGTCGGCGTGCTGAAGATGAGCGACGAGGCCGGCGGAGACGACAAGCTCGTCGCCGTGCTGGCGAAGGACCCGCGCTGGAGCCACATCCAGGACGTGCAGGACATCCCCGAGCACACGAAGAACGAGATCGGTCATTTCTTCGAGCACTACAAGGACCTCGAACCCGGCAAGTGGGTCAAGGTCGACGAGTGGGCGGATGCCGCCGAGGCGGAGCGCCTGCTCGCCGAGTCGATCGAGCGCTTCGACGAGCACGAGGGTCAGACCCGCACGCAGGGCGAGGGCGAAGCACCCTCGACGCTCTGACCGTCACCGCGTAGCGAACGCCGAGGCATCCCGCGGGATCCTCGGCGTTCGTCGTCTCCGGCCGCGGGCGGCGGTGGCGTCAGATGCCGACGCCGCGGGCCGCCATGAAGGACTCCGGGTTGATGCGCGAGCTGCCCTGGTGCACCTCGAAGTGCAGGTGCGCGCCCTGGACGAGTCCCGTGTCGCCCTCGCGGGCGATGAGCTGGCCGGCCGAGACATTCGTCCCGTAGCCGACGAGGAACGAGCTGCAGTGCGAGTACGTCGTGGTGATGCCGCCGCCGTGGTCGACGCGGATCTGGTTGCCGAACTGGCCGTACGAGCCGGCGTACGTCACGCGTCCCGAGCCGGCCGCGAAGATCCCGCCGCCCCAGCCGCTGGCCATGTCGGTGCCGTAGTGGTAGCCGGTGCACCCGTAGCCCGGGGTGCAGATCTGCGCGCGGTTGCCGTAGCGACCCGTCACGCGACCGCCCGAGGGACGCGCCCAACCCGATCCGCTCGGCTGGCCCGGGGGGCTGGCGTTGCCGCCCCCGTTGTTCTGGTTCTGCCTCGCGGCCTCCTCGGCGCGGCGCCGGGCCTCTTCCGCGGCGCGGCGTCGGGCCTCCTCCTCCGCGCGCCGGCGCGCCTCGACGCCGGCCTGGTAGCCGGCGACCGTCTGGGCCGTCGCGTCCTGGAGCGCGGCGAGCTGCGCCTCGAGCACGACGATGTACTCCGCCTGCTCGTCCAGGGCGGCCTGCGCGGCGAGCGCGGCCTCCTGCGAGGCGATCATCTTCTGCTCGGCCTCCTGCTTGAGGCGGTCGCGCTCGTCACGGGCCACGGCCGCCTGGTCGCTGAGCGACTGCGCGTTGTTGCGCGCGGTGACGGCGCCGGCGAAGGTCTCGCGGTTGCGCTCGAGCACCTTGTCCATCGTGCCGAGCTTGCCCAGCAGGTCTTCGGCACCGTCGGGCGACCCGGAGAAGAAGAGCTCCAGAGAGGTGTCGTCGCCGCCGCTGCGGTAGAGCTGGGAGGCGACCCGGCCGGCCCGGGTGGATGCCGCGGCCGCCTCGGCGGCCTGGGCGTCGGCCTGGGCCTGGAGGTCGTCGGCACGCGCGGCGGCCGCGAAGAAGGCCTCCTCCGCGGCGAAGAACTCGGCCGCCGCGGCCTCGGCGGCCGCCTGCGTGCGCGCCACGTTGGCCGCGAGCTGTTGGATGAGGTTCTG
This sequence comes from Microbacterium sp. NPDC078428, assembly GCF_044542535.1. NCBI lineage: Bacteria > Bacillati > Actinomycetota > Actinomycetes > Micrococcales > Microbacteriaceae > Microbacterium > Microbacterium sp. NPDC078428. The sequence goes on along the minus strand of NZ_JBITUP010000001.1, from coordinate 187,530 downwards.
GATGCGGGTGACCTCGGCGGCCTTGGCCGCCTCGTTTCCCTTCGCGCGTTGGACGTCGTCCCACGTCGGGTAGTCGGCCGCGAACGCGGGCAGGATCGGGACGGCGACGGATGCCGCGGCGCCGACGGCGATCAGGCCGAGGGCGCCGAGCCCCAGCATCCGTCGACGCGAGAGTGCGGGGCGACGCGTGGCACCGAAGGCGCTCCGGGTGGGCTCGCAGGCGAGGCTCTCGGCGCTCGCCGGCCCGCGCACGCCATCAGGCGTTTCCGACACGTAGCCCTCCCCGACTCGAGTCCATAACATCAACCACAGTAAGCAACATCTTTCACACGCGCAACGGTCAGGGTCTGCCGAGGGGCGCCCGGGCGCCGAGCCAAGCATGCTCCCCTCATCGGTCCGCGCCGGGTCGCCGCGCCCCCGATTGGCGATTTTGTCGGCTAATGCGTATGCTTGACCGTCGGTAAGCGTGAGCCCCTGAGGTTCGCTCGGCCCCATCGTTTAGCGGCCTAGGACGCCGCCCTTTCACGGCGGTAGCACGGGTTCGAATCCCGTTGGGGTCACGGAAAAACTGAATAAGCATGGCCCTGTAGCGCAGTTGGTTAGCGTGCCGCCCTGTCACGGCGGAGGTCGCGGGTTCAAGTCCCGTCAGGGTCGCTCCGAGCGACAAGCCCTTCTCGGAGGGCTTTTCGTTTAGGACACGGCGATGCGTTCACCGTGCGGCTCTGTAGCTCAGTTGGTAGAGCGTTCGACTGAAAATCGAAAGGTCACCGGATCGATGCCGGTCGGAGCCACTGAGGCCCTCTCCTAGCTTCTACATGGAGGGGGTTTCTTCATGTCCGCCTTCTTGTGGCGGTGGCCGATCACCGAGCGGCAGCGGCGAGCATGCCTCTCATGCGGCACGCGCGCACGATGCGAGATGCTGAGGCGATGCACTCCGAGAACGTGGTGAGCATCGAGCTCCTGCTGGATCCCGCGACCGAGGCCGCCATCCGTGCGGAGTGGGAGGCGCTGGCCGAGGCGGGCCTGTCGAGCCTCGCCGCCCACACCGCCGAGAGCAACCGTCCACACGTCACGCTCCTCGCGCGTCGGTCGCTGCCTCCGCTCCCGGACCTGACCTCCCCCCGGCCCCCGTTCGCCGTGACGCTGGGGGCTCCTCTGCTCTTCGGCGGCGGCGACCGCCGCGTCCTGGCGCGATCGGTCGTCCCCACCGCGGCGCTGCTGCGCCTCCACGCCGATGTCCACGGCGCAGCCGGCGAGGACGAGGATCTCCCCCACACCGCGGCGGGAGACTGGACACCCCACGTCACACTCGCGCGACGTGTCCGGCTCGCCGACATCGCAGCGGTACTGCCCCTGATCGGCGGCGAGATCCGGGGACGAGCGGGGCGGCTGCGGCGCTGGGACAAGCGATCCGCCACTGTCACCGACCTCGGCGGCTTCGATGGCCGCAACGAGAACGCAGGCATCCCGGGGGATGACGACCCGGTCAACGCCTCGTGACGCGCCCCTGTTGCCGCGCGAGGCACGTGCAGTAGAGTGACTCGCGCACGCCGGTGTTTGGGACACCGGTGCGGGGATGTGGGATCGCCGGGAGTGCTGGGGAACGACGGATGCTGGGGCATCCGGCGAGTGTCATTGGGGAAGACATGCTCTGTGGGGACGCTTCGCGCACGCAATTCGCGGGGACCGAGGGATGACGGCCGCCGAGCCGACCGTCGCGCCGGTCCTGCCGCCCCGCGCTGCGCTCGTCGAGGACTACCGGCCGGTGGCCGCTCCGCGCGCCGTCGACGCGGCGCTTCGCACGACGGTGACGCCGCGGATCCAGCCCGGCCTCGAGATGCGACGGCTCTGGGAGCGCCGGTACGTGCGGCGGCTGCGTGCCACCGACACGGTCGTCGTGTTCGTCGTCGTCGCGGCCGCCGCCCTCATCCCCGTCCTCATCTGGGCTCCCGAGCTCTTGGCGCAGGATCCGTGGTTCCTCGCGCGGGTCCCACTGCTGACCGCCGCAACGTGGTCGCTCTTCCTCGGTCTCATGCATACGCGCGTCGCGGATGTGCTCGGTTCAGGGGCGACCGAGTACAAGCGCGTGGCGCACGCGACCGGACTGACCTTCGGATTCCTCGCCATCCCCTTCCTCGTCTTCCAGTGGCCGGGCCTGCGCGTCCAGCTGATCTTCGCCATGCCGCTCGGACTCCTCGCCCTGCTGGCGACGCGGTGGGGCTGGCGTCGGTGGCTGATCGCACAGCGCCGGTTCGGTCACTACGCCTCCCGGGCCATCGTGGTCGGCTCCCGCATCGACATCGCCCGCATGATCGACCGGCTCCAGCGCGATGCCCTGCACGGCTACATCGTCGTCGGCGCGGCGACCGACGACGAGGGCGCAGCGAGCCTCGTCGTCGCCGGCCGGCGATACGACATCGTCTCCACCGCCGGCAGCGCCGCCGTCATCGCGCAGGAACTCGGCGCCGATACGATCATCGTCGCGAGCCTGCCACCCGATGACCCCGACCATCTGCGGCGCCTCAGCTGGCAGCTCGAGGGGACGGCGGCCGAGCTGGTCGTCTCCAGCGGACTCACGGACGTGGCGGGTCCGCGGCTGTCCTTCCGCCCGGTCGACGGCCTGCCGCTCATCCACGTCCGGATCCCCGTATACGAGGGCGGGCAGCACCTGCTGAAGCGGGCTCTCGACATCGCCGTCTCGAGCCTCGCGCTCGCCGTCATGCTGCCCCTGCTGCCCGTCGCCGCGATCGCGATCAAGGCCGATTCGCGGGGACCGGTGTTCTTCCGTCAGACGCGGGTCGGGCGCGACGGCCGTGAGTTCGCGATGCTCAAGCTGCGCTCGATGCGGGAGAGCTCGGAGCGCGAAGTCGAGGAACTCCGGGTGCGCAACGACGGGGCAGGGCCCCTCTTCAAGCTGAAGGCGGATCCCCGGGTCACCCGCGTCGGCCGCTTCCTCCGCGCGCACTCGATCGACGAGCTGCCGCAGTTCTGGAACGTGCTCATCGGCGACATGAGCATCGTCGGGCCGCGACCCCCGCTGCCCAGCGAGGTCACCGCGTACGACGGAACCGTCTTCCGTCGCCTGTACATCAAGCCCGGCATCACAGGTCTGTGGCAGATCAGCGGCCGCAGCGATCTGTCGTGGGACGACAGCGTACGACTCGATCTCCGCTACGTGGAGAACTGGTCGGTCATGAACGATCTCATGATCATGTGGCGCACGGGCAAGGTCATGATCCATCCGAAGGGCGCTTACTGACCATGGTCATCGAACAGAATCTCGACCTTCTCCAGACCGCTCCGCCGCGGTCCGCCACCCGCACGCTGACGATCGCGATGATCGGCACCCGCGGGGTGCCCGCGGCCTACGGCGGCTTCGAGACCGCGGTCGAGGAGGTGGGACGCAGGCTCGTCGAGCGCGGACACCGCGTGTGCGTGTACACGCGCGGCTCCGAGTCCCGCGAGCGCGAGTACCTGGGCATGCGGGTCGTGCACCTGCCCGCCCTTCGTCAGAAGCAGCTCGAGACGCTGAGCCACACCGGGTTGTCGACCCTGCACGCGATCGCCCGACGGCGCCCCGATGCCGCCTTCGTCTTCAACGCCGCCAACGCCCCGTTCCTCCCGCTGCTGCGGGCCCGCGGCATCCGCACGGCGCTGCACATGGACGGGCTCGAGTGGAAGCGCTCCAAGTGGGGCGCGCGGGGCAAGGCCTACTACCGCTTCGCCGAGGAGTTCGGCGTGCGTCAGGCAGACGCCCTGATCGCCGACGCGCCCGGCATCGCGGACTACTACGACCACCAGTTCGGGGTGCCCACCGAACTCATCCGGTATGGCGCGCCCGTGCTCGGCGACCTCCCCGTCGACGGCGTCGAGAAGCTGGGGCTGACCCCGGGCGGCTTCCACCTCGTGGTCGCGCGGTTCGAACCCGAGAACCACGTGCTCGAGATCGTCGAGGGCTACCGTCGCAGCACCGCCACGATGCCACTGGCCGTCGTCGGCTCCGCACCGTACAGCGCGGAGTACACGCAGCGCATCCACGATGCGGCCGGCGATGACCCCCGCATCCGGTTCCTCGGCGGCATCTACGACCAGGAGCTGCTCGACGCTCTCTACGCCCACTCCTTCACATACATCCACGGCCATTCCGTGGGAGGGACGAACCCTTCGCTGCTGCGCGCGATGGGTGCGGGCGCGGCCGTCGTGGCCTACGACGTGACGTTCAACCGCGAGGTGCTCGACTCTCAGGGCTGGTTCTTCGAGGACGCCCGTGACCTGACCGCGCTGCTGGCCGGAGTCGAGAGCGACGTGCAGCGGGCGCAGGATCTGGGGCTGGCGGGCAAGCAGCGCGTCTCGGAGGTCTTCCGCTGGGACCGCGTCGCCGACGACTACGAGCGACTCGCGCTCCGCCTCGCTTCGGGCGAGAGCGTGCACCCCGTCGGCCGCAGCGCACATCGATCGCCCGCACCGTGGTCCAGCGCCTCCGCCCACGCGGACCTTCGCCGCTGAGCTCCCGCACGGCGGCGCCGGCCACCGCGCGCAGCACGGATCGGTGGAGCGCGCGTGGCATCGCGTCGGTCGCGCTGCCCGGGGCCCTCGTCCTGATCCTGGCGACCGTCATCGCGACGCGCACCCCGCTGTGGCGCGACGAGATCGCCTCACTGTCCTTCGCCCAGCTGCCGTTGCCCGACCTGCTGAGCGCGGTCGGCCACGTCGACGCCGTCCTGGCGCCGTACTACCTGCTCAGCTCTGCCGGACAGGCGGTGCTTCCGGGGGCGGTCGGGTTGCGTCTGCCCTCCGTCCTCGCGGCCGCGCTGACCGCCACCGTCGTCGCGGTGATCGCGGGGCGATGGTGGGGGGATGCCGCGGCGCTCGCCGCCGGGCTCATGGTCGGCCTCAACCCGCTTTCGCTCCAGCTCGCCGCCACCGGCAGACCCTACGCCCTGGCGATCCTGTTCGTCGCCCTCGCGCTGCTCGCCATGACGACCGCGACCGGTCGCCGCGGGGCGCCGCGGCGCGACGTCCTGCGGTGGGCGGGCTATGCCGCCGCCGTCGCCGCAGCGGGCCTCATGCATCTGTTCGCATTGCTCGCCCTGCCCGCCTTCGCCGTGCTCGCCGCGTCGCGCCGGGCGCTCGGGCGCTGGCTGCTCGCCTCCGCCGCCGCTGTCGCGGTCGTCGTCCCGCTCGCGCTGCTCGCCGCGTCGCAGAGCGCCCAGGTCGCGTGGATCCCCCGGCCCGACCCGCGCAGCGCCGCGGGCTCGCTCGCCAGCACGCTGACCTACCGGCGCGAGGGGGCCTTCGAGCGCCTCGAGCTCGTCGCGGTCGCGATTCTCCTCGTCGTCGCCGTCGTCACCGTGACGCTGACCCTCAGGATGCCGCGGCCGGCGCGGGCGCGGGAGCTCGCCCTCCTCGCCTGCTCGGTCACGCTGGCGTGCGGACCCTGGGCGATCCTGCTTGCGATATCGGTGACCGCGACGCCGTATCTGCGCACGACGTATCTCGCCCCCGGCGTGATCGGCTGGGGGCTCCTGGTGGGCGCGGCCGCCGCGCGGCTCGGCGCCTGGCAATCGGGGCGGAGCACCCTGCGCCGCGCCCTCGCGATCGTCGTCGTCGCCGCCCCGATCGTCAGCGCCGCCGTGTTCTCCGCACCCGTGCTGGCGCAGGAGTGGCGTGTGGACGACTTCCCCGGGCTCGCCCGGCGACTCTCCGGCGAGGTGGCCGTCGGCGACACCCTGGTCGTCGTCCAGCTCTACAACGAGGTGGGCGTCGCCTCCGGGCTCGCCCGCGCGGGAGGCGACAAGGGCTGGGTATCGGCCCTCCAGAGCGACCTGACCACCGGCACGCAGCCGGTGGTCTCCGTCCGCCGGGTGGACGCGGCCGACCCCCTGCGCACCACCGCGTCGGGCGACGGCGACGCGGAGAGGGCATGGGTTGTCTACACCCGCGGGGCCTTCACCCCCGGCGAGGCGCGGCGGGCCCTCGCCGACAGCGGCTGCGGCGACGCCTCGCTTGCACCGGAGGAGAGCTTCGGCATCCTGCGCCTGATCCCGGCGAGGTGCCCGTGATCGGCCGCGGGTCGCGCCGCGCAGTAGGCTCGGCCGGGATGACCTCCTCCCCTCGGCCCCACACGGTGCTCGTCGCGCACCCGGGCGCCGAGCTGTTCGGGTCCGACCGGATGCTTCTCGAAAGCGTCGCGGGCATGCGGGACGCCGGGTTCGATGTCGTCGTGGCGCTCCCCGACGCGGGTCCGCTCGTGGAGCACCTCTCCGCCACGGGAGCGCGGGTGGTCGTGACCTCGATGCTCGTCCTGCGGAAGGCGCTGCTGCGGCCTCGCGGCTGGTCGCGGCTCCTCCGCGACCTCTTCCGCGGCACGGGGTCCGCATGGCGCCTCATCACGAGGGTGGATCCGGACGCCGTCTACATCAGCACCCTCACGTTGCCGGCGTGGCCGATCATCGCGCGCGCCCGGGGCCGGCGCACGATCAGCCACGCGCACGAGGCCGAGGCATCCGCGCACCGGATCGTCAACGCCGTGCTCTACTCACCGCTGCTCTGCGCCCATCGCGTGCTCGTCAACAGCAGATTCAGTCTGCGCACGATGCTCGCCTCGTTCCCCTCGCTGGATGACCGCGCGACGGTCGTGCCGAACGGAGTCGCCGGTCCCGAGCGGCCGGCACCCGCCCGCCCCGAGCTCACGAAGGGGCTCCGCGTCGCCTACGTCGGGCGGCTCTCGCCGAGGAAGGGTCCCGACGTCGTCATCCGGGCGGCGCAGCGTCTCGGCCGCAGCGGCGACCCGGTGCACGTCGAGCTCATCGGCTCCACCTTTCCCGGCTACGAGTGGTACGAACGCGAGCTGCGGGAGCTCGCCGCGTCCGACACCGCCGTGCACGTCAGCTTCACGGGGTTCGTCGCCGACGTGTGGCCGCGGATCGCGGCGGCGGACGTGCTCGTCGTTCCATCGCGGATCGACGAGCCGTTCGGCAACACCGCGGTCGAGGGCGTGCTCGCCGGTCGGCCCGTCGTCGCGAGCGACACGAGCGGCCTGCGGGAGGCCGCCGGCGGCTACACGACGACCCGGCTGGTCACGCCCGACGATCCGGCGGCGCTGGCCGGCGCCCTCACCGAACTCGCCGCCGACTGGCCGCGGATCGTGACCGACCTGCCCGCTCAGGCCGCGCGGGCCGCGGATCGCCACGCGCCCCGGCGGTACCGGGAAGCGATCGCCCGCGCCGTGAGCCCCGAGGGCTAGAGCTCCCCCGGCTTCACGACCTCGGTGTCGACCGCCTCGACCACGCGTCGCGCGGCCGAGCTCGCCACGGGGTTCCGAGGGGCGTAGACGACCAGCGAGTGGAACACGAACCGGACGACGAACGCCACGATGAGCGTCAGCGCCGCCGCCAGGATGCTGGAGACGTGCCAGGTCTCGACCAGCAGGTAGATGACCGGGATCCGTACGAGCGCCTCAGCGTTGTTGAAGGAGAAGGACTTGGCGAATCTCACCCAGACGCCCGACGCGGCATCCCTCATATCCCGGAAGACGAACCTCTCGATGAGGAGGAAGTTGCCGATGATCGTGGCTTCGGCGGCGATCACGGCCGCCCAGACGTAATCGAGCCCGAAGGCGATGAGCGCGGCCATGATCAACAGGTTCGCCACCGCCCCGAGACCGCCGATGATCGCGAACAGCGACATCTTCCCGAATCGCAGGTAACCGAGCTGGGTGAGGAACCGGAACCCCTGGTGGAGGGACGCCTTCGACTCTCCCGCGTGCCGGTCCGCGAAGTCGAAGGGGATCTCCGATACCCGGAGGTTCTGGCGGGCGAGGATCTCCAGCAGGATCTTGAATCCCCGCGGTCGCAGGGCCTCCCCGTCCACGACCCGACGATCGACGAGGAAGAACCCCGTCATCGGGTCGCTGCACCCGTGCAGGCGGATCGGGAACATCGCCTTGGTCACCGCAGTGGAGGCGCTGGAGACGAGCACGCGCAGTCGGCTGCTCAATCCCCCCGACGTTCCGCCGCCGGCGTACCGGGACGCCACCACGACGTCGGCGCCGCTTCGCTCGTACTCGCTCACGAGTTCGCGGATCTTCTCCGGCGGATGCTGCAGGTCGCCGTCCATCACGACGCAGAGGTCGGATGCCGCGGCATCCACACCGGCCATGACCGCGCCGCCCAGGCCGCCCGTCGGGCGCTCCCGATGGATGAGCCTGATCGGAAGCGGCGCCTCGGCGGCCACCGCCATGACGACCGCGGGCGTGTCGTCCGTACTGTCGTCGACGAAGATGACCTCGGCCTCGAGCCCGCGCAGCGCGTCGCCGAGACGTCGCACCAGTTCGGCGACATTGGGCGCCTCGTTGAACGTCGGCACGATCACGCTCAATTCCACGCGGTACCCCTCCCGCCCCGCACGGCAGACCCTCCACCCCAGATCGGTCGCCGTTGCGGCCCATTATGGCCGATGAGGGCTCGCCCCGTCACGAGAAATTCGATCAATCCCGTGCGAGCTCGGGCTGCGCGCCCTCGTCCGCGTAGTACGACTGGCGGCGGCGCGGCGCGCGCGCCTTGTTCAGCACCAGCCCGAGGACGCGGGCGCCCGCGTTCTCCAGCATCCGAAGCGTTTCGGTCAGCTGCGGACGCCGGGTCTTGGTCGCGTCGACGACCACGATGACCCCGTCCATGAGGGGCGAGAGCAGGTTGGCATCCGCCACGCTCAGGACCGGGGGCGAGTCGACGAGGACGAAGTCGTAGTGATCGGTCACCGCCGCCAGAAGCTGCCGCATCGCGTCGGAGGTGAGCATCTCCGACGGGTTCGGGGGCACGGCACCCGAGGGAAGCACGTCGAGGGTGGAGTCTGTGCGGCTGTACTTCGCGACGTCGAGGTCGACCTCTCCGACCAGCACTCCGGTCAACCCGACGGCGCCCTCGACCCCGAAGTACTCCGCGACGCGCGGGCGGCGCAGATCGGCGTCGATGAGCAGCACGCTGTGACGGAGCCCGGCGAGCGTGAGCGCGAGGTTCGCCGCGAACGTCGATTTCCCCTCTGCGGGCACCGACGAGGTGATGAGTATGCGGCGGGCGCGATCGGCCACCGAGGCGTACGTCAGCGACGAGCGGATGCGGCGGAACTCCTCCGCGGTGTGCCCGAGCGGCTCCCTCGCGACCATGAGCCCCTGCGGGCCGCCGCCGGGCGACGGGGTGCGTGTGATCGACCCGAGGATCGGCGCCGGTGTCACCTGAGCGAGCGTCTCCTCCGTGCGGATCCGCGTGTCCGCCATCGCCACGACGAGAGCGGTGAGGACGCCCAGCATGAGCCCGAGCAAGGCGCCGAGCGCCGCGTCCCGGGGCTTGTTGGGGATGGCCTGGAACAGCGGCACGACCGCCTCGTCGATCACGGTCGCCGTGATCGTGGCGGATCCCTCGGTGCCGCGAGGGGCCACCTCCCCGACGACGGCGGCGAGGCTCTCCGAGATGGCGTTCGCGATCGCCGCGGACTGCTCGGGGTCGGTGGACGAGGCCTGCACCTGCAGGATGACCGTGTCCTGCGGGATGGACACCGCGATCGAGCGTGCGAGCTGACGCGGGGTGTCCTCGAGGTCCAGCTCCTCGATCACGGGCTCGAGGACGCGCGAGGACGTGGCCAGCTGAGCGAACGAGAGCATCTGGTTCTGCGTGTAGGTGGAGCCCTGGTTCAGGTCGGACGCACTGGTGCCCTGATTCAGGGCGAAGTAGAGCGTGGCGGTCGACTGGAACACCGGCGTCACGGTGGCGGAGAGGCCGAACGCGGCGACCCCTCCGACGAGCGTGAGCGCCAGGATCAGCAGCCAGAACTTGCGCAGAGCGTCCCCGACCCTGGCCAGCGTCCAGCCGGAAAAATCAGACTTCAAGACCGGTCCTCCCCCGACGGCGGACCGACGCCTGATGATCGCGGCGCCGCACCCCCATGCGGCATCCTCGGTCCGATCCCGATGCTACAGTACCTACGCCGCTGCGCGGATTTGTCTGGGGGGACGGGGGTTCCGCATGCGCACAGCCCTGCTGTCCACCGGCGCCCGCGTGGTGACCATGGCGGTGTCGCTCGTGTGCGGCATCCTCACCGCCCGGCTCGTCATCGGCCAGGGCGGGGTCGACGTCTACGCGTTCTTCTCTCTGCTCGTCGCCCTGCCGGGACTGGTCTCCTTCAGCGACCTCGGGGCGGGCGCGGTGGTCGTGAACTCCATCGCCGCCAGCCCGGACATCCGGCGCGACGAGCGGCTCTCCCGCCAGGCGCTCACCGTCCTGCGCGTCCAGATGATCTTTGCCGCGACGGTCACCGCGGTGAACGTCGTCCTGCTCCTGACCGGGGGCTGGCGCGCTCTGCTGGGCTCGGCGGCGGAGAACATCCCGCACGCCGATCTGGCCGCCTTCGTGTGCGTGGGCCTCTTCGCGGCGTGGATGTGGCTCGGGATGTGGCAGCGCATCCTGCTCGGGATGGGCCGCAACCCCCTCGTCATCCTGCTTCAGGGGATCGTGTCTCCCCTCACCCTCCTCTTCGTGTGGCTCATGCTGTCCACGGGCGACGCCGCACTGCACTCGTTTCTCGCCGTCGCGTCGTTCGCGGCAACCCTCGTCTCCGCGCTCCTGGGAACGGCGGTGGCGGTGAGGGCCAGCGGGGAGCTGCTGCCACGCGCCGTCGCACGTTCGCTGCGACCGAGACGGCATGCCGGGGCGCGGGTGATGGACGTGGGCTGGCCGATGCTCGCGCAGCTTCTGGCGACCCCCCTCTCGATGGTGCTGCCGCGCTTCATCCTCGCTCAGGGTGCGACGGCGGTGGCGGTAGCGCAGTACGGCGTGGCGGGTCAGGTGTTCTTCGCACTGCAGGCGCTCGTCGCGGCGGCCGGCGTGACGCTCTGGCCCGCCTTCACGAAGGCGCGATCCCGCGGCGAGCTGCGACGCGGTCCCTTCCTGCTCGCGCTCGGGTTCGGGGCCGGCATCGCCCTGATCTGCGCCGTCATCCTGCTCATCGGGCCGTGGCTGTTCGACCTCATCTCGGACGGAGAACTGGTCGTCCCGGCCGGCCTGATCCTCGCCTTCGGGGCGATGGTCACGGTGCAGGCGGTGCTCTACCCCCTCGGCATGTTCATCATGGACAAGGAGGGGATCCGGTTCCAGGTGGTGCCCGCTCTCGCGATGGCGCTGTCGACCGTCGTCCTGACGATCGTGCTCGTCGGGCCCCTCGGGGTGCTCGCGCCGCCCGTTGCCAACGCGGCCAGCGTCGTGATCTTCCAGGTGCTGCCCTTCGCGTTGTACATCAGGCATCACCGGAGGCGCCTCTACGGGGACAACGCCGGCAGCTGACGCCCTTCGCCCCGATCGGTGGCCAGGGCCGCGGGCAGCTGCGGACGCTCCACCTCCCACCAGGCGACGGCCAGACCGACGAGGAACCACAGGTACATCCCGTACTGGGTGATCAACGCCACCGCGAACAGGGCGGGCAGCTGTGCCGCCACCGCCACGCCGGCCGGGTTCGCCCGCCGCGGGACGAAGCATCGCGCGGCGACGACGACCAGAGCGGCGAGCAGGAGGGCCGTCGGCACGAATCCGAGCCGCAGCGCCATCACCAGGAACGCATTGTCGATCGAGCTGGCGAACTGGCCGAGGTAGCTTCCCCCCACCGTGAGGTTCTCCCAATCGCCCGCCGACCCGAAGAGCTGAACCTGGGTGAGGAGCGTGAACAGGTCGGTGCGGTAGTCCGCGCTCCCGGATGCCTCCTGCCCCGCCTCGAGGAAGACGTCCGAGACGAAGGGCACGACCACCGCCGCGGTCATCGCCCCCACGAGGGCGACCACCACCCGCGTGCGCCTGCTCACCTGCGGGAGGGTCAGCACGGAGAGCGCCACGGTCAGGACGAGCGAGACCAGCCCGATCCGGCTGAACGTGACGACGACGGCGGCGGTGACCGCGGCGAGGGCGAGCACCTTGACCACGGTGCTCCAGCGGGCCGCCAGGATGAACGCGGCGGACATCGCCAGGGACGCGCCCAGCGCGATCGAATGACCGAATGCGCCCTCGACGCGGATGAATCCTCCGCGCGGCTGCAGCTCCCCCCACACCTCGAAGGACGAGCCCATCGCGGGAAGCAGGAGGAAGACGTTCTGGCCCGTCGCGAACTCCACAAGTGCCAGGGCGGCAGCGCCCGTCGCGACCGCGGCGAGCACGCGCGTCACGAACGAGCCGCTCACCCGGGCGAGCACGACGCGCCCCCATATATAGGGGAGCGTCCACTCGAGGATGCCGATGACCGCGTCCGAGAGCGTCACCATCCGCAGCGCGAACTGGCCGACGACGAGAAGGGCGAAGGCCGCCATGAGGGCATCGACGATCGACAGCCTGATCGAGCGCAGGTTCGCCGCGAGCACGAGGAGAGTGACCGCGGTGATGGCCGCCCAGAAGAATCCCGCGGTCGCTCCGACCCACACCGGGACGAAGAACAGCACCACCGTCCAGACGACGAACGCCAGCTTGGGGCTGGCCCGGAACAGAAGAGCGGCGACGACGGCACTGCAGAGCGCGAGCAGCAGCATCATGATCATGTCGATGGACACGCCCATGCCCCCGTCCCCCCCGTTCGGTGCTGCAGCGAGCCTAGCCCGGGGAGGGGCCGGAGCCCCTCCCCGGGCCGTCGTCACTGCACGTCGGTCAGCCGGAACGCGTCGAACGCGAAGACCCCCGGTGTCGTCGTGGCCCCGGCGCGGTTCGCGTGGAGCCCGACGGGTGCCGCGGCCTGCAGCCCCGCCGTCGCGTCGGTGACCGAGATCTGCCAGTCGGCGGGCTCCGGCTGGCCGGCCCGCCAGATCTTGGCGGCGATCGTCGTGGGGTCTGCGCCGGTGACGCTGGCACGGAGCGTGAAGGTGTCGCCCGCCGCACGCGTCAGCCCGGGCACGGGGTACACCCCCAGCACCGTTCCGCCGCGCTGCGCGACCAGCCAGACGCTGCCGTCCGTTCGCAGCCACACCCTGACCTGGTAGTTCTCGCTCGCTCCCTGGCGCGCGACGACACCCACGTAGGAGTTGCCCGTCGACGGCGCCGCGTCGAGGGCGACGTCCACCCGCACGTCGGCGTCGCGAACCGGCGTCGCGTTGAGCAGGAAGTTACGGGTCTCGGACGTCGACAGGGTCACGGTCCCCTTCCCACCCGTGACGGTCGCGCTCGCCGCCGGGCCGTAGAGCACGCTCCACGCCCCGCCCGTGTCGGCAGAACCCCACCCCGAACCCACCGACCGCTCGAAATCATCCGCCGCAGCGAACTCGCCCACCGGGGGCTCTTCGTCATCCGGTGCCGTCACGGTCACCTGACCGGTCGTGGTGTGCGTGGCACCGTCATCATCGGTCACCGTCAACGACACCGTGTACGTCCCCGCCGCCGCATACGTGTGAGACGCCGTGGCCCCCGACCCCGCCGCGGAACCATCACCCCATCCCCACGCATACGACACCACGGAACCATCGGCATCCGAAGACCCCGACCCGTCCACCTGCACCACCAGATCAGACACCGCCGACGAGAACGACGCCACCGGAGCAATGTTCGCCGGGGGCTCTTCGTCATCCGGTGCCGTCACGGTCACCTGACCGGTCGTGGTGTGCGTGGCACCGTCATCATCGGTCACCGTCAACGACACCG
>NZ_JBITUP010000001.1:0-173772 GCF_044542535.1 Microbacterium sp. NPDC078428 | reverse complement strand
ACGCAGCCCCATACATCGCAGACCACGCCCCACCGGCATCGGCAGAACCCCACCCCGAACCCACCGACCGCTCGAAATCATCCGCCGCAGCGAACGTCACGGCCGAGACCGAGACCTCCTGGGAGCTCGTGTTCACCGCCCCGAAGGAATCGGTGACCGTCAGCGACACCGTGTACGTCCCCGCCGCCGCGTAGGTGTGAGAAGCTCCCACACCGCTGGAAGGTGCGCTCCCGTCGCCCCACTCCCACGCGTACTCGAGGGACGCGCCGTCGGATGCCGAGGACGCGGTCGCGTCGACGGACACCCCCAGGCCCGCTGTGGCCGCGGTGAACGAGGCGACCGGCGCCACGTGGCTGACCGAGACGGTGCGTGCCGAAGCCGCCTGTCCACCTCGGTCGTCCGTGACCGTCAGCGTGACCGTGTAGTCGCCTTCGGCGGCGTACACGTGCGATGCGGTCGATCCCGAACCGTCGGGTGTTCCGTCACCCCAGTCCCAGCTGTACTCCGCGATCGTTCCGTCGGGGTCGGATGATCCCGACCCGTTCACGGTCGCCGTCAGGCTGTTCACGACGGCATCGAAGGCCGCGCTCGGCAGCTGATTCGGCGCCGCGACGTTCACGGGTTGCGTGACGGAGCGGCTCAGCCCGGCCTCGTCGGTCACCGTCAGGGTGACGTCGTAGGTGCCGGCGCCGGCGTATTCGTGAGTCACCGTCACGCCCGTGCCGGTCGCCCCGTCGCCGAAGTCCCACTCGTAGGACTCGATGGCTCGGTCATCCGGGCTGGTCGAGGCCGACCCGTCGAAGGATGCGAGGAGGTCGGCCGACGAGGACGTGAACGCCGCGGTCGGGGCCTCGAGGCCGAGACCGGCCGCGTGATGCGCGAGGACCTGCGACGCCGAGAGCGCACTCGGATAGACGGCGGCCTCATCGAGCGCTCCGTCGAACCAGTTCGACGTCGGCCGGTTCGGCCACCCGCTGAGGTTGTCTCCGCCGATCCGCCAGTAGCCGGAGTAGTTCTGGGCGGTCGTGACCGACGGGTCGCTGCCCGCGAGCTCGCCGTCCACGTAGAGCGAGATGCCTCCCGCGCCCTGGGTCGCGACCGCGTGATGCCACTCGTTGTCGTTGTAGGACCCGGTCGTAGACACCGTGCGCGACGAACCCGGATAGACGCCGAACGTCAGCCTGCCGTTGTTCTGCATGTAGATGTGCCGATCATGGCTTCCCGATGTCCCCGTGCGGGAGTTGCCGTAGCCGATCAGCTTGCCGCCCCGCGTCGTCGAGGTCTTGAACCAGATCTCCACCGAGAACTCCGCACCGGGTGCGACGCGATCGCCCGCCGTGACGCGACCGTTGGAGGTTCCGTTGAAGTCGGACGCGCTCTGGCCGGTGCTTCCCTCCACGGCCCCGGGCTCCACGGAATCCACACCGCTCCCCTGGACCAACGGATTCGAGCCGGCCCAGTCCTCCGTGATGTCGCCGAGGGGATAGTAGAGGGATGCCCCGTCGTCGAGCACGGTGTCGGCGTAGAGCGAGACCTCGCCGTCGGCGACCTCGACGCTCACGGGCGCGCTGGTGACGGTGTTGCCGTCACCGTCCGTCGCCCTCACGCGGTAGGTCTGCGTCGAACCCGGGTCGAGGCCCTTCTCCTCGAGGATGATGTTCGTGGTGTCCCACCACCGCGACACGATCTCGCGGGTGGTCACCGGCTGTGCCACCCCGTCGCGCAACAGCTCGTACGTCACGTCGCGGTCGTCGCGGTCCCAGTTCATCGGGATGGACAGCCTCACGCGCCCCGGCGTGAGCGAGCGCGCCGTCGGCTGCCACGACGTTCCCGATAGACGCGGACCCTGATTCTTCCCCGTGCTCGGGTTCGTCGCGAAGCGCACGATCCCCTGGTACCGCTGGTTGTTGACCGTCGTGAACTCGCCGGCGACCGAGATGTACTGACCGGCTCCCGTGATCGACAGACCGGCCTGGCCGAGGCCCGACGCCGTGCCGACCGTGAAGTCCGGGAACCAGCTGTAGACGGCCGGCGAGGGGGTGCCCTCCCAGCTCTGATAGAGCGACCCCGTCGAAGGGGAGCGGGTGAGCGTGCCGCGTGCGTCGGTCGTGTACGCCTCGACGTAGCGGTACTGACGCGTCGGCATCTCCGGCCAGATGCCGACCGTGTCGCACTGGTGGGTGTGGCTCGTGGTGTACACGGCGCTGCCATTGGAGTAGACGCCGTAGTGGTCGCCGTGGCAGTCGGCCACCCAGCGGACCGCGCCGGTTCCCGCGTCGGCGGCGAAGGTCCCCTCGAGGTTGCCGACCGAGGCGTTCGCGAAGACCCAGCCCGTCCCGTAGACCCCGGTCGCGTCGGTGGAGAGGGCGAAGATGCCGGCACGACCGGCGAACTCGCCATCGTTCCAGCCGTTGCGGATCGAGGCGGGAGCCTGCCAACCGGTGAAGGTCGCTCCCGTCGCCGGGTCGAGCGCGGCGAGACCGCGCTGAACCGCGCCATTCACCTGATAGAAGCGACCGCCCGCGATGAGCCGGCCGGTCCCCGGTTCGACCACGAGGGCGTCCACCTGCAGATCCGACGTGGGAGCCCATGTCTGGAGAGCGCCCGTGGCAGCGTTGAACGCGGCGAGGTTCTGACGCGCGACGTTGTTCGCCTGTGTGAAGCTTCCCGCGACGTAGACGGTTCCGGCCGTGACCGCGATCCCGTAGACGCCCGCGCCCCCCACGGACGGGACGAAGCCCCCGACGAGCTGGCCCGTCACGGCGTCGAGCGCGGCGACGTTCCACCGCGTCTGACCGTTGACGGAGTTGAACGAGCCGCCGATGTAGATGCGCGTGCCGTCCGGAGACGCGGCGATCGAGCGGATGACACCGTTGACGGAGGGAGCGAACGAGAGCAGCGCACCCGTCGTGATGTCGTACGCCAGGATGTTCGTTCGCGGCGTCAGGTTCGTCCCGGGCGCGGCGAGCGGTGCGCGCGCGTTCGAGAAGCTTCCCGCCGCGTACACCGTGTTCCCGATCGTCGTCTGGGCCCAGACGTAGCCGGAATCGATCTGGACCGTCGGGAGCGGATCGGCGGTGACGATCGAGTCGTCGCGCTGCAGGAACGGCGCGGGCGAGGGCAGGTCCGCGGCGGATGCCGCGGTGCCGGCGAAGAGCACGGTGCCGGCGACGATCATGGCGGCGCTGGTGACCATGGCGGCCAGCCGACGAAGGTGGCGCGTGGACGCGTTCATGCGATCTCCCATGATCAGGACGTGCGTCCTGTGAACAGCGCGACGGGCTCCCCGGCGGCGTGACTGACGATGACGGTGACGCCGCGGTCGTCCGCGGGATCGAGCATGAAGACGTAGGTTCCCTCGGCGCTCGCGCCCGGAGCGAGCTCGCCGCTGAGCGGGCTGCCCGGCCCGGCGGTGGTCGGGATACCCAGACCGCCGTCATCGGTGGTGACCGAGACGACGGCGGAATCCACGGACGACGCCGCGTCGGAATCGTTGCGCGCCGTGACCGTGACCGCGATCGCCGGTCCCGACACCTCGCCGGGAGTGGCGGCCTCGACCGTGATCACCCGCAGGGCGGAGACGGCGAGCACGACGCCGGTGTCGAGCTCGATCGGCTCGTCGAGCGGCGCCGAGACGGTCGGCAGCGGCGCCGCGGCGCCACCGTCTTCGGGATCGTCGGTCGGCATGCCGGTGGGCGTCGGAACGGGCGAAGAGATGCTCGCCGGCGCGACCGAATCGAGAGCGGCCGGCGCTCCCCCCGAGCATCCCGTCAGAAGGATGCAGAACAGTGCCGCGGCCGCAACGGCGGTACCGCGGTCGAAAAACGCGTCGCCCCCGCGACGCGAGTCGTTGAACGACCTCACGTGTGATTCCCCAGTTTCCCCAGTTGGGCGACCCCCCAGTTGGTCACCCTGCGGTGAGTGTAGGGCACCCACCGCGTTTTGTCGACGCCCGAGCGGGCGCGATCTCAGGCGGGTTCCGCGACCCTCTTGCGTTCCTCCCTCGCGGGTGCGGGCGAACCGATGATGAGCGCGGCGAGCCGCCGCATCGCGGCATCCACCTCGCGCACCGTCGCAGCATGGGCCTTCGACCCCGCGTTGTGCCCGTCGAAGATGTTCAGCGGATCGGTGGCGACGCGCGACCAGGGGAGCCGCCGTCGAGGATGCACGAGCGGTTGCAGGCCGCGCTGCGTGTCGAGGTACGCCGCGAATGCGGACACCGCTTCGACCCCTGCGATCTCGCCCTCGCGCCGGTATCCCGCCCCCAGGATGAGCGCCTCGTTCATCGTGAACGTGCGCTCGCGCACCTCTGGAGCAAGTCGCGCGATCGTCGAACGGCTCGAACGGGACGCGGTGAGGATCAATCGCGCCTGCGCGAGTTTGTGGGGCGTCACGCCGCTCGGACGATGCGCGCGGACGCGCTCGCTCCATCGCTCGCCTTCCTGCCGCGCGGCGACCGCATCGCACACCTCCGACTCCTTCGCGGGGCGCACGCCGGCGCTGCCGACCCGGACGGATTCGAAACGCGGATCGCGGGAGAAGACGTCGTCGAGAGTGAACTCCGCCATGGGCGAGCGGCAGACGTTGGCCGTGCAGACGGTCAGGATCGACGCTCGCGTGGACTTGGTCATCACGATGCTCCAGTTCGGTCGAAGGTCGCCTCGGATCGTTCGGGGAGCCCGATGCGGGGCAGGCCGCGTGCTGTCAGCAGCCGGCGGCCGTCGCGGATGCCGCGGACGTATGCACGCCAGGGCGGCAGCGTCACGAGCTGGCGGCGGCCGCCCTGCAGCAGGATCGCGTAGGACACCCGCGGCGTCGCGCGCAGCCATGCCGCGGATCCCGCCGCGTCGAGGTGCTTGGCCGCGTACAGCAGGCGGTTGCGGATCGAGTAGTAGTAATAGGTCTCCGACTTGGCACGCCCCGACGCCGCATCGTCGTGTGTGCCGCCCTCGTCGTGCGTCGCGACCGCGTCGGCGAGCAGGATCCTCCCGCCTGCGTCCATGACGCGGTGGGAGAGATCCACGTCCTCCCAGTAGAGGAAGTAGTCCTCGTCGAAACCACCGACGCGGCGCCACAGGTCGGCCGAGAGAGCCAGGCACGCGCCGGTCGCCCATTCGCGTCGGGGCCGCCCGGCGCGGGAGTCCCGTCGGGATGCCCCGGCGATCGACCCGTCGTCGAGGTACAGGTCCGCCCCGCCGAACCATGGCCGGCCCGAGGAGTCCACGATGCGCGGCACGACCAGGGCGGCGGGGTCCGCGGCCGCCGCCGCGACGAGGGTCGCGAGCGCATCGTGCTCCAGGAAGGCATCGGGATTGAGCGTGACGACGACGTCCGCGCCCTCGGCGATCGCGAGGTTCGCCCCCGCGTTCACGCCGCCGCCGAATCCGGCGTTCTCCTCGAGCAGCACGGCGCGCCACCCCCGTGCGTCCGCGAGCGCCCGCACGCGGGCCCGTTCGGCGTCGCTGCTGAAGCAGTCGACGACGACGAGACGACAGCGGGAGGGCAGCTCGAGTCGGGCGGCGTTGCGCGCGAGCAGCTCGCTCGAGCCGTAGTTGACGATGACGAGCGCCGATCGGCTCATGTCGCAACCCGGTCGAGCGCGCGGATCTCACGGAACCACTTCACGGTCGCCAGGGCGAGGAACGCGCCGTTGGCGACCAGCAGGAGCGTGTAGACCCAGAGGAAGCCCGTCGTCCAGCCCCACAGGAGGAAGACCAGGCACAGCAGACCGTAGTCGGTCGGGACCAGGAGCATGGAGCGCGCGAACGTGCCGCCGCCGCGAGCGTGCGTCGAGGCGACGCCCTTCTTGCCCTTCAACAGGTCGTTCAGCAGCATGCCGAAGAAGCTCACGACCGCCACGACCGAGAAGAGCAGGGGGACGACGAGCCAGGCCGAGTCCCGGTACGGCGTGTGCAGCCACAACGCGACGAGGACCACGAGGTGCAGCGACGCGATCTTCACCGCATCCACGAAGTGATCGAGCCACTCCCCGGCGAGGGAACCCCCTCCCCGCAGACGCGCGAGCTGCCCGTCAGCGGAGTCCCAGGCGTAGCCGAGGGCGAGCAGCACAGCGACGACGACACCCGTCCACGCCTGGGCGGGCGCGACCGCCAGCACCACGAGCCCCACCAGCGTGTGGGCGGCGCTGACGAGCGTGACCTGGTTGGGCGTGAGACCCCATCCGTGCGCGAGCGTCGCGAGGACGCGCCCCGCGCGGCGATTCACGTAGACGGAGTACCCCGGCGCCCCGCGCGCGTGTCCCTTCTGCGCGGCGGCGAGCCGCCGGTACGACACGGCGAACGTCTCTGACATGCCAGACCCCCATCTCATGCACGTCGATGGGAGTAGAGCATAGGGCCTCGGTCGCCCCGCGCGCACGGTCGGAGATGGCAGACTGTGCACCCATGGGGGAGAAGAAGGGGATGTCGCGGCGTGCCGTGACGGTGATGCAGTCGTTCGGCGCACCGCGTCCGACGAGCAATCCGTACGTGCATCTGCTGGACCGCGCGCTCGCGCGGACGGACGGGATCGACCACCTCCGGTTCGACCGCCGCCGGGCGCTCTTCGGCCGATACGACGCGCTCCACTTCCACTGGCCGGAGACCCTCTTCGGCGGCGGGAACCGCATCAAGGCGGCCGCGCGAACCCTGTACGCGACGGCGCTCGTGGCGCGGTTGAGCCTGGGACGCATCGCCGTGATCCGGACGGTCCACAACCTCGAGCTGCCCCGGGACGTCACGGCCTGGCAGCGACGGCTGCTGGTGCGCATCGATCGGGTCGCAGACCATCGCATCGTGCTCAACGAGAACACGCCCGTTCCGCCCGGCGCGGCATCCACCCTCGTGCCCCACGGGCACTTCGGCGAGTGGTTCCGCGACGCGCCCGCCCCGGCCCCGCAACCCAGGACGCTCGGCTTCGTGGGGCTCGTACGGCGCTACAAGGGGGTGGAGGAGCTGCTGGCCGCCTTCGCGGAGACCGCCCCGACGCACCCCGACTGGTCGCTGCGGGTGTCGGGCAATCCCACGAGCGGGGCGCTGGGCGAAGAGGTGCGGGGGCGCGCGGCCACGGACCGGCGCGTCTCCACGGATCTCAGATTCCTCTCCGAGGATGACTTCGCGAGCGCCGTCCGTTCGTGCAGCGCGGTCGTGCTGCCCTACCGGCACATGCACAACTCGGGCGCGGTCCTCGCGGCCCTCTCGCTCGGGCGACCGGTGCTCGTCCCCGACAACGCCGTGAACCGGAGCCTGCGCGACGAGGTCGGTCACGCGTGGGTCCACCTCTACCACGAGGACATCTCGGCCGACGCCCTTCGGGCGCTCATGGCCGCCGTCGGCGACGGGCCGCCCGCCGGATCGCCGACGCTCGACGCTCGCGACTGGTCGGCGGCGGGCCTGCGTCATCGCACGGCCTATCGCCTGGCCGTCCGCGCACGGCGGAGTCGCGGTCGTGGCTGACCCGGAGCGACCGCGCGTCGCGATCGCCGTGCCCACCTTCCGGCGTGCGGCGACGCTCCGGCGTCTGCTTCCCCTGCTCTCCGAGGAGATCGCGGCGACGACGGAGGTATCGGCGTCCGTGATCGTCGTCGACAACGATCCGGAGCGCTCGGCCGAAGCGATCGCGCGGGAGGCGGCGTGCGACTATGTCGCAGAACCGCGCCGCGGCCTGAGCGCCGTGCGCAACACCGCCCTGACCGCAGCCCGCGACCGGGGAGCCGTCGCGGTCGCGTTCATCGACGACGACGAGACCCCCGAGCCCGGGTGGCTGGCGGCGCTCGTCGAGCCCTGGCTCGCGGGCCGGGCGGACCTCGTCTCCGGCGAGGTGATGTCCGTCTTCGACGGCCCCGTCGACCCGTGGCTGAGCGCGGGCGGCTTCTTCCGGCGGGTGCGCTTCCCCGCCGGCGCGCGCATGCAGGCGGCGCCATCGAACAACCTGCTCATCGATCTGCGGACCGCGACACGGCTCGCGCTCGCGTTCGACGAGAGGTTCGGCGCCACCGGGGGCGAGGACATCTATTTCACCCGGCAGGCCGCGCTCCGAGGGGCGCGCATCGTCTCCGCCCCCGACGCCCGCGTGCTCGACCCGGTCGCGCCGGAGCGGACCCGGCGGGGATGGGTGCTGCGGCGTGCGTACCGGGTGGGGACCACGACCGCGGCCTGCGACGTCCTGCTGGAGGACTCCGTTCGAGGACGCGCGCTTCGCCGTCTCGGCTGGGCGGGACGAGGCGCGGCGCGCTCCGCCGCAGGCGCGTTGCGCTGGGCGTGGGGACGGCTGAGTCGGTCGGTCGTCCACGACGCACGCGGGGCGCGTCTGGCCGCCCGCGGGGCCGGAATGGTCTCGGGCGCCCTCGGCCTCCGCTACCGCGAGTACTCCCGCCGCGAGGTGTGACCTCGCGCGAGGACCGCTACACTGGCCGCAGCACGGCTGGGGAGCCGGGCCGCTCGGCTGGGGAGCCGGGCATCGGGGAATCTGGGGAATCCACATGCGACAGCGCATCGGCTACGCCGCGGGAGCGTTCGACCTCTTCCATGTCGGGCATCTGAACATCCTTCGCCACGCCAAGGAGCACTGCGACATCCTCGTCGCCGGCGTCGTCAGCGACGAGATGCTCCGCCAGGTCAAGGGGATCGAGCCGGTCGTCCCGACCGCGGAGCGAGCGGAGATCGTCCGCGGAATCCGCTTCGTCGACCGGGTGCACATCGAGACGACGCCGTCGAAGCTGGATGCCTGGCACGACGTCGGCTTCACTCACTTCTTCAAGGGCGACGACTGGCGCGGCACCGAGAAGGGGGCCGCGCTGGAGCGCGACTTCGCGCACGTCGGCGTCGAGGTCGTCTACTTCCCCTACACGGCTCACACCTCGAGCTCGACGCTGCGACGGGCGCTCGATCTGATCACGGCCGGGGCGGGTGACCCGGGCGCGCGCACGGCCATCGTCTGAACTCCTCGCCGGAGCCCGGCCTCCGGATCCCTCGTAGGCTTGTCGTCATGACTTCTGTGAATCCCGACACGATCACCATGTTCGGTGCCACCTGGTGCGGCGACTGCCGTCGCACCAAGAGCCAGCTCGACGGCCTGGGCGTCGCGTACACCTACGTCGATCTGGAGGCCGACCCGGCGGCCGCCGATGTCGCGCGCGACATCTCGGGTCGCACGAACATCCCCGTCGTCGTCTACCCCGACTCGTCGCACCACGTCGAGCCGACCAACGCCGACGTCGAGACGAAGCTGCGCGAGCTCAACCTCCTCTGACGCGCGCCGGCCGCGCCGGCTCAGCTGCCGCGTCTCGTGAAGGCGGGCGGCAGGGTCCCCGTCGAGCACGGGCGTCGCGGTCAGCGAGCGGCGAAACGGTCGGTGGCGGCCACGAGGGCGGCCTGGATCGAGGGCTCGGTCGCGGAGTGCCCCGCATCGTCGACGATGACCAGCTCGGCCTCGGGCCACGCACGGTGCAGGTCCCACGCGGTCATGGCGGGGGTGCACACGTCGTACCGCCCCTGGACGATCACCGCCGGGATGCCGCGGAGCCGCGCGGCATCCTCGATCAGCTGCCCCTCCCGAAGCCAGCCGCCGTGCACGAAGTAGTGGTTCTCGATGCGGGCGAAGGCGGTCGCCGCGTCGGCGTCGGTCATCGAGGCGACGAGCTCGGGATCGGGCCGGAGCGTCAGGGTCGAGGCCTCCCACGTCGTCCACGCGAGCGCCGCCGGACGGTGCACGGCAGGATCGGCGTCGAAGAGACGGCGGTGGTAGGCGTCGATGATCCGGGAGCGCTCCAGCACCGGGATCGGGGCGACGAACCGTTCCCAGAGATCGGGGAAGATCGCCTCGGCGCCGCCCTCGTAGAACCACTCGAGCTCGACCCGGCGCAGCGTGAACACTCCGCGCAGGACGATCTCGGTCACCGACTCGGGATGAGTCTGCGCGTAGGCCAGCGCCAACGCGCTGCCCCAGGAGCCGCCGAAGACCTGCCACGCCGTGATGCCGAGGTTCTTGCGCAGCATCTCGAGGTCGGCCACGAGATGCCACGTGGTGTTGTGTCGAAGGTCGGCGTCGGGCGCGCTGGCGTGCGGAGTGCTCCGCCCACATCCGCGCTGATCGAACAGCACGATCCGGTACTTCTCCGGGTCGAACAGCTGCCGCTGCCACGGCGAGGTGCCGGCCCCGGGCCCGCCGTGGAGGAAGACGACCGGCTTGCCGTCGGGGTTGCCGCTCTGCTCGACGTACAGCCGCTGACCGTCGCCGACGAGCAGCTCACGGGTGTCGTACGGCTCGATCGGCGGATACAGGGGCGAGGAGGCGCCCGATGCACCGCGTGATTCCATTCCGTCACGGTATCGCGTGCCGGGCCCCGCGGCGGGTTGCCACGTCGCGCCCCGAGGCGCGCACCTGACGTCCCGCGCGGCGCGCAATAGGGTCTACATCATGACGCACACGACGGTGACCATCACGGGCGCGGGCGGTCAGATCGGCTACGCGCTCCTGTTCCGGATCGCCGCCGGCGACATGCTCGGGGTCGACCGCCCGCTGCGACTGCGGCTCCTCGAGATCCCCTCCGGGATCCGGGCCGCGGAGGGCGCAGCCCTGGAGCTGCAGGACTGCGCGTTCCCCCTCCTTCATGGCATCGAGGTCACCGACGACCCGCGCGTGGCGTTCGAGGGGTGCGACATCGGCATGCTCGTGGGCGCGCGGCCGCGCGGGCCCGGCATGGAGCGCGCCGATCTGCTGGCCGCCAACGCGGGCATCTTCGGCCCGCAGGGGGCCGCCATCGCCGCCACCGCGGCACCGGATGTGCGCGCCGTCGTCGTGGGCAACCCCGCGAACACGAACGCTCTGATCGCGGCCGCCGCGGCCGACGGCGTGCCCGCCGATCGCTTCTCGGCGCTGACCCGCCTCGACCACAACCGAGCTGTCGGTCAGCTCGGCGCCGTGCTCGACGCGCCCGTCGAGTGGATCCGCGATGTCGCGATCTGGGGCAACCACTCCGCGACGCAGTTCCCCGACGTCAGCCATGCGACCCTCGCGGGACGCCCGCTCTCCCGCGTGCTCGCGGAGCGCATGGGAAGCGTGGGGGATG
Source organism: Microbacterium sp. NPDC078428 (assembly GCF_044542535.1). Taxonomy (NCBI): domain Bacteria; kingdom Bacillati; phylum Actinomycetota; class Actinomycetes; order Micrococcales; family Microbacteriaceae; genus Microbacterium; species Microbacterium sp. NPDC078428. The sequence goes on along the minus strand of NZ_JBITUP010000001.1, from coordinate 162,704 downwards.
CCCTGGCATGGCTCGACGAGGTCTTCATCCCGCGTGTGTCGGGGCGCGGGGCCGAGATCATCCAGGTGCGCGGATCCTCCTCCGTCGCGTCGGCGGCCAACGCCGCCATCGAGCACGTCCGTGACGAGGTGCACGGCACCCCGGGCGGGTGGACTTCGGCGGCCATCGTGTCGCGCGGCGAGTACGGCGTGCCGGAGGGGCTCGTGTGCTCGTTCCCCGTCGCATCCGACGGCACCGGCTACCGCGTCGTGGAGGGGCTGACGATCGACGAGCGGGCCCGATCCCGGATCGACGCCTCGGTCGCCGAGCTGATCGACGAGCGCGACGCGGTGCGCGCTCTCGGATTCGCCTGATCGATGGAGCTGCTGCTCGTCATCGTCGTCGCGGTCGTCACGATCGCGGTCGTCACCGCCGTCGCCCCGCGCCTGGGGGTCGTCACCCCGCTCGCTCTCGTCACCGTCGGGGTGGTCGTGAGCCTCCTCCCCTTCGTGCCCGACTTGCTCGTCGACCCGGAGTGGATCCTCATGGGGATCCTGCCTCCCCTGCTCTACTCGGCGGCTGTCTCGCTGCCTGCCATGGAGTTCCGCCGCGACTTCACGGCGATCAGCGGGCTCTCCATCGCGCTCGTGCTGCTCACGTCGTTCGCGCTCGGGCTGTTCTTCGCGTGGGCCGTTCCGGGTCTGGGCATCGCGCTGGCGATCGCCCTCGGAGCGATCCTCAGTCCCACGGATGCCGTGGCCACCTCCATCGTCAAGCGCCTCGGCATCTCCCCCCGTGTCGTCACGGTGCTCGAGGGGGAGAGTCTTCTCAACGACGCGACCGCGCTCGTCCTGCTCAGCTCCGCCGTGGGCGCCACCACCGGCACGTTCGTCCTCGGCGAGGGCGTCCTCGACTTCCTCTGGGCGGTCGTCGTCGCCGTCGGCATCGGCCTGATCGTGGGGCTCGTGAGCCTGCGGCTGCGGGCGCTGATCTCCCACACCGCCGCGAACACCGCCCTCGGCGTGGTCGTGCCGTTCCTGGCCTACCTCCCCACGGAGCAGGCGGGAGGGTCTGGGCTCGTCGCGGCGGTCGTGGCGGGGATCGTCACGGGGCAGGGCGCCGCGCGGTGGTTCACCCCGGAGCAGCGGCTCTCCGACAGGGTGAACTGGCGCACCGTCGAGGTGGTGCTCGAGGGTGCGGTCTTCCTCATCATGGGTCTCGAGCTCTCCGCGATCCTCGGCGAGAACGAGCGTGCGCTGGGCGGGTTCGCCCATGCCCTCGGCCTCGCGGGCGCGGCGGTGCTCATCGTGCTGGCCGTCCGTGTCGCCTGGGTGACCCCGTTCATCTGGCTGCAGTCGCGCCGTGCGCGGCGCCGGTTCGGAGGGCGCACGATGCTGCGCCGCTTCGAGAGCCGCATCGACACCGCCCAGGCGCGGGATATCGCACACTCGACCGCCCGAGGGCGCCCGTGGCACCGCGCCCGGCGCCGCGTGCGCCGCGCGCTGGCCGACCTCGACTACTTCGAGGCGTCGCCCCTCGGATGGCGGCACGGGACGATCATCGTGTGGGCCGGCATGCGCGGCGCGGTGACGCTGGCGGCAGCCCAGACCCTCCCCCGCGACACCCCCAGCCGGGCGCTGCTCGTGCTGGTGGCCTTCCTCGTGGCCGCCGGGACGCTCCTGCTGCAGGGCGGAACGCTGGCGTGGCTGACGCGGGTGCTCGGGCTGGGAGGAGAGGACCACGACCGTCCGTCGCGAACCGAGCTCGACGCGCTCAACGTGCACCTGCACGAGGCGGCCTCCCGCACCCTCGCCGATCCGGCGCTGCGGCGGGGCGACGGGGAGCCCTTCGATCCGGTCCTCCGCGATCGGGTCGCCCGGCGATGGTCGGCGCCGCGCGAGGATGACCTGTCCGCGAGCGCCCATGAGGTGCTCGAGCTGCGGCTGGCCGCGATCCGCGCCATGCGGGTCCGCCTCGTGGAGATCAGGGGCGACGGCGACTACGGGTCCGCGACGCTCCGGCACGCGCTCGACGAGCTCGACGCGGAGGAGCTGAGTCTCCAGATCCGCCTCGACAGGGCATGACCCCGGGCCCCGGCTCGGGCAGAATGGAGCGAGAGTCCGGGGAGGCATCATGATCGACGAGGCGAGCATCGCAGGCGCACCGCATCGTCATGCCGCCGCCCCGACGGCCGACACGGCCCCGCTCACGCTGCCGCACGCGGCCGCCGAATGCCCCAAGTGCTTCGTCGAGCTGCAGCGGGACCGCCACTGGTGGCAGGCCAGGCCCGCCGGCGCACGACTGGTCGGCTTGGTCGTCTCCCGCCCCGGGATGCCGTCGGTCGTCCAACAGCGCGACGAGCTGACCCGCTTCGGCGTTCCCATCGAAGGCTTCCGCCACCCCTCCCCCGAGATCCTCGAGGAGTGGTCCGCTCGCCTCGACCGCTTCTTCGCGACCCTCGTCCGCGGCGACGTCCTCGTCGTCGCCAACGTCCACGCTCTGGGGCGGGACATCGACGAGGAGTCACGGGCGGTCGCAGACCTGCGCGCGCGGGGAATCATGGTCAAGGTCCTGGAACACGGCGGCCGGCACCTGTTCGACACCGGCCGCTGATCCGACGACGGCGCATCCCCCGCACCACCGTCACCGATCGGCGCCGAGGTAGTCCCGCAGGTGTCGGCCGGTGAGCGTGTCGGCCTCGATCAACTCCGCCGGGGGGCCCTCGAACACGACGCGTCCGCCGTCGTGTCCTGCGCCCGGGCCGAGATCGATGACCCAGTCGGCGTGCGCCATGACGGCCTGGTGGTGCTCGATCACGATGACGGTGTTGCCCGCGTCGACGAGCCGGTCCAGCAGCCCCAGCAGGGTGTCCACGTCGGCGAGGTGGAGTCCGGTCGTCGGCTCGTCGAGCACATAGACCGCCCCCTTCTTCGCCATGCTGATCGCGAGCTTGAGGCGCTGGCGCTCGCCGCCGGAGAGGGTGTTGAGGGCCTGGCCCAGCGTGATGTACCCCAGGCCCACGTCGATCATGCGGGCGAGCGTGGTGTGCGCGGGTCCTCGCGGGAAGAACTCCGCCGCCTCGGCCGCCGACATCGCGAGCACCTCGGCGATGTTCTTGCCGTCGAGCGTGTATTCGCGCACCCGCTCGCTGAAGCCGGTGGTCTCGCACACCTCGCAGGGGGTTTCGACGGTGGATTGGAAGCCCAGCTCCGTGACGATCACGCCCAGCCCCTTGCACGCCGGGCACGCCCCCTCGGAGTTGGCGCTGAAGAGGGAGGGCTTCACGCCGTTGGCCTTCGCGAAGGCGGTGCGCACGGCATCGAGGACGCCGGTGTACGTCGCGGGGCTCGATCGTCTCGACCCCTTGATCGGCGCCTGGTCGACCACCACGACGTCATCGAACGCCGGCACGTTGCCGTGGATGAGCGAGGACTTCCCCGAGCCGGCGACGCCGGTGACCACGGTGAGCACCCCGAGGGGGATGTCGACGTCGACGTCCCTGAGGTTGTGCTGCGCGGCCCCGCGCACCGGCAGCGCACCCGACGCGGCACGCGGTGCGCGATTGAGCGGCGCCCGGTGGTCGAGGTGCCGGCCCGTCAGCGTGCCGGAGGCGCGCAGACCCGCGACATCCCCCTCGTACTGGATCCGCCCGCCGTCGCGTCCCGCGCCCGGCCCGAGGTCGACGACATGGTCGGCGATCTCGATGACCTCGGGCTTGTGCTCCACGACGAGCACCGTGTTGCCCTTGTCGCGCAGCTGCCGCAGGAGCGCGTTCATGCGTTGGATGTCGTGGGGGTGCAGGCCCGCCGTCGGCTCGTCGAAGACGTAGGTGATGTCGGTGAGGCTGGATCCGAGATGGCGGATCATCTTGGTCCGCTGCGCCTCGCCGCCCGAGAGCGTGCCGCTCGCGCGGTCGAGCGACAGGTATCCGAGCCCGATGTCGACGAAGGAGTCCACCGTGTCGCGGAGGCCTTCGACGAGCGGGGCGACCTCGGGGTCTTCCACCGTGCGCAGCCACGCCGCGAGGTCGGTGATCTGCATCGCGGCCGCGTCGGCGATGCTGATGCCGTTGACCTTCGACGACCGCGCGCCCTCGTTCAGGCGGGTGCCGTCGCAGGCCGGGCACGGCAGGAACTTCACGGCCCGATCGACGAAGGCGCGGATGTGCGGCTGCAGCGAGTCCCGATCCTTCTGCAGCATGCTCTTGGTGACCTTGGGTACGAGCCCCTCGTAGGTCATGTTGATGCCGCCGATCTTGACCTTGGTGGGCTCCCGGTAGAGGAAGTCGGCGCGCTGCTGGTCCGTGTAGTCCTGGATCGGCAGGCGCGGGTCGACGAACCCCGACTCGGTGAAGCCCTTCACCATCCACCCGTCGGCGCTGTACCCGGGGATCGTGATCGCCCCGTCCGCGAGCGACTTCGTCTTGTCGAAGAGCTCGTCGAGATCGATGTCGCGCGCCTCCCCGAGGCCCTCGCACTCGGGGCACATCCCGCCGGTGATCTCGAACGACCGCCGCTCCTTCGTGCCTCTCTTCGCCCCCGTCTGGATGGTCACCGCCCCGGCGCCCGATATCGAGGGCACGTTGAAGGAGAACGCCTGCGGCGAGCCGACGTGCGGCGTGCCGAGGCGGCTGAAGAGGATGCGCAGCATCGCGTGCACGTCGGTCGCGGTCCCGACGGTGGAGCGGGCGTTGGCCCCCATCCGCTCCTGGTCGACGCGGATCGTGGCGCTGAGGTTCTCGAGCGCGTCCACGTCGGGCCGCTGCAGCTGCGTCATGAACTGCTGCACGAAGGTCGGATAGGTCTCGTCGATGAGGCGCTGCGACTCGGCGGCGATCGTTCCGAAGACGAGCGAGGACTTTCCCGACCCGCTGACCCCGGTGAAGACGGTGAGGCGACGCTTGGGGATCTCGAGGGAGACGTCCTTCAGGTTGTTCTCCCGCGCGCCCACCACACGGATGACTTCGTGACTGTCGGCGATGTGCTCATGCGGCTGCTCTGCCATGGCGCCTCCCTCTCGGGCACCAATATGCCGCATCCCGCGGACAGCGACTATCCGCGGGATGCGTGCGGGGCGGGCCTCAGACGCGCGGGTCGTCCGGAGCGGATGCCTCGCGCTGCGTCACGCGGGTGCCCGAGGCCGGGTCGACCTGCGTGCGCTCCGTGGAGCTGATGCTGCGGCGGCGCGCCAGAAGGGCGATCCCGATGATCGTGACGACGGCGCCCGCGGCCATGAGGATGTAGCCGACGGTCCTGATCTCGATCCAGCCGAGGTCGAGGTTGAGCGCGAAGGCGCAGATCGCGCCGATGGCGAAGAGGAAAATGCCGAAGCCGATGCTCATCGGTGTACTCGCTTCCTGGTCGAGGACGGCGCCCGACGCGCCGCCGACGACAGTACGGAAGAACCGGCCCGAGAGGCAGCCGGTTGCGCTGCGCACCCCCGATGCGGTAATTACGCCCGTCGAGCGGCCTTCTCCGGTACGGGCGCCTCACCCGACGCCTGCAGTCGTGCGTAGTACTCGCGGGCCTCGTCCTGGCGCTGCTTCTCGGCGCCGGACGCGATCGGCGCGCGGACGTGCTCGGGTGCGTAGCCGAACGCCTCGACGAGGTCGAGGGCGTGGGGGCGCAGCCGAGCGCACAGACGGTCGATATAGGCCGAGACCGCCGACGCGCGCTGGGCGGAGAGTCGCCCGTTGATCAGGTGCCATGCGAGGTGCTTCTCGATCAGCGACAGGCCGAAGAGATCGCGCAGCCACGTCAGCACCTGGCGGGTCCCCTCGCCGTCGGCGCGGTTCACCGCGTCGGTGAAGGCCTCCCACTGCAGGAGCTCGCCGTGGGCGCGCGCCGCCTCGATGAGCTCGGACTGGTTCTGGTTGAACAGCTCTGCCGCCTCGGCCGGCGGAAGCTTGGGGGCGGGACGCAGGCGCGCCGCCACATCGGCGACCATCTGCTCGACCCTCTCGGTCAGCAGCTGGTGCTGCTGGTCGGCGCGCAGGCCCCGCTCCACCGAGCGGGCGACCTGACCGAGATCGCCGACGGCCTGCCCGAGCTGGCGCAGGCCCGCCCCGTGGAAGACCTTGCCCGCCGTCTGGCCGACCGCGTAGGCGGCGAGGGCCCTGGCATCCTTGCCCTTGAACTGCTTGGCGTAGTCGCTGAGCAGGCGCTTGCCCACCAGCTGGAGGAGGACGTTGTTGTCGCCCTCGAACGTGGCGTAGATGTCGAGGTCGGCACGCAGGCCCACGAGCCGGTTCTCGAACATGAAGCCGTTGCCCCCACAGGCCTCTCGCGCCTCCTGCAGCGTGTCGAGCGCGTGCCAGGTGGAGAGGGGCTTGAGCGCGGCGGCGAGGGTCTCGAGGTCTTCGCGGTCGGCGTCGCTGTCGGCGGCGCCGCTGAAGACGGCGTCGAACTTCTGCAGGAACTCGTCGTGCGCGAAGATCTGCGCGTAGGTCGTGGCCAGGCGCGCCAGCAGACGGCGCTGGTGCCGGCCGTAGTCGAGCAGCACGACCTCCTCGCTCCCCCCGCCCGAATCGAACTGCCGGCGCTGGGTGGCGTAGGTGATGGCAATGTGAAGGCCCAGTGCCGAGGCCCACGCCGCTGCGCCGTCGAGCGAGACGCGGCCCTGCACGAGGGTGCCGAGCATCGTGAAGAAGCGGCGGCCGGGGGTCGCGATCGGGCTCGAGTACGTACCGTCGGGTGCGACGTCGCCGTACCTGTTGAGGAGGTTGGTGCGGGGGATCCGTACCTGGTCGAAGTGCAGGCGACCGTTGTCGATCCCGTTCAGCCCGCCCTTGAGCCCGTCGTCCTCGCCTCCGATGCCGGGGAGGAAGTCGCCGTTCTCGTCGCGCAGGGGCACGTAGAAGCAGTGCACGCCGTGGTTGACGCCGTTGGTGATGAGCTGGGCGAACACCGTCGCAGCGATGCCGTGAAGGGCGGCGTTGCCGAGGTAGTCCTTCCAGGCGCCCCGGAACGGCGTGTGGATGACGAACTCCTGCGCCTCGGGATCGTAGGTCGCCGTCGTGCCGATGGCCGCGACATCCGACCCGTGTCCCGTCTCGGTCATCGCGAACGCGCCCGGGATGTCGAGGTTCATGATGCCGGGCAGCCACTTGTCGTGGTGCTCCTTCGTGCCCAGCTGCAGCACGGCCGAGCCGAACAGGCCCCACTGCACCCCCGACTTGATCTGCAGGCTCGGGTCGGCGACCACGAGCTCCTCGAAGCCGGCGATGTTCGCGCCGTTGTCGGCCTCCCCGCCGTATTCGACGGGGAAGGCCCGGTGCACGCCGCCGTTCTCGACGAGGAGGTGGAGCTGGCTGAGCACGCGCTCCCGGTGCTCGTCCATGCCGAGGCCGTCCACGCGCCAGAAGGCGGGGTCCTTGAGCATCTCGCGCGCCTCGCGGCGCGTGTCGGCCCACGTGCCGAGCAGCATGTCGGTGACGCCCTCGACGTCGATGCGCGGCTCGGATGCCTCGGCGGCGCTGTTGGGCGCAGGCGTGGCGCCGCCTGCGGGCGTGCGCGCGGCGGTGGCGGGCTTGTTCGGACGGACGGCGGCGTCAGCCATGGGGCATCCTCTCGACGCGGAAAGGGGGTGTTCCTCGATGGTAGGACTGCCACAACGATGCGGGAACTCGACTGTGGGGTAGCGCCAACTTCCGGGGGCGCCGTCGGCCCGTTGACTTGTGGCGAGCCCACAGCCCGGGGCTCCGGGCATCGCGCGCGCTCGGACCGGGACTCCGGCCGTGGCACCCTCAGGCGGCGGCGATGACGGCGAGCACGGCCTCGCCGTAGGCCTCGCGCTTCTTCTCCCCGATCCCCGAGATGCCACCGAGTTCCGCCTCGCTCGATGGGCGGTGCTCGGCGAGCGCGCGCAGGGTCGCGTCGCCGAAGACGATGTAGGCCGGCACTCCCTGCCGCCTCGCCTCCTCGGCGCGCCATGCGCGCAGCGCCTCGAAGAGCGGCTGGTCGGCCTCGTCGAGCGACGCGGATGCCGCGGCCCTGCGCCCTCGGGACGATACGCCGCCTCCCCCGCGGCCCAGTGTGTCGCGCCTGAGGGCGACCGCGGTCGAGCCCGTGAGGACCCCCGTGCTCGCCTCGCTCAGGGCGAGCGTGCCGTAATCGCCCTGAGCGACGAGGATGCCGCGCGCGAGCAGCTGCCGGATGACGCTGCGCCAGTCCTGCTCCGTGAGATCGGCGCCGATGCCGTACGTCTTCAGCTCGTCGTGCCGCTGCTGCGCGATGCGCTCGGTGCGCGCCCCCCGGAGGATGTCGATGAGGTGCCCCGCGCCGAACGCCTGCCCCCGCTCTCGCTGCAGCCGCACGATCGTCGAGAGCAGCTTCTGCGCCGGGACCAGGCCGTCCCATGTCTCGGGCGGGGTGAGGCACGTGTCGCAGTTGCCGCACGGATCCGACCCCTGTCCGAAGTATCCGAGCAGGTTCTGTCGGCGGCATCCCACCGTCTCGCACAGGGCGAGCATCGCGTCGAGGTGCTGACCGAGGCGCATCTTGTAGGTGCGGTCGCCCGGGCTCTGGTCGATCATCCGCCGCTGCTGCACGACGTCGCCGAGGCCGTAGGCCATCCACGCGACGGAGGGCTCGCCGTCGCGACCCGCGCGCCCCGTCTCCTGGTAGTACCCCTCGACCGACTTGGGCAGGTCGATATGGGCGACGAAGCGCACGTCGGGCTTGTCGATGCCCATGCCGAAGGCGATGGTCGCGACCATGACCACGCCGTCCTCGCGCAGGAACCGCGACTGGTGCGCGGCCCGGACACCGGCGTCGAGGCCCGCGTGGTACGGCAGGGCGTCGATCCCCTGCGTGCGGAGGAACTGCGCCGTCTGGTCGACGCTCTTGCGGCTGAGCGCGTAGACGATGCCCGCCGCGCCCTCGGGCTGCGCCCGCAGGAACGAGAGCAGCTGCTTGCGCGGCTCGACCTTCGGCTCGATGCGGTACTGGATGTTGGGGCGGTCGAAGCTGGCGACGAAGTGCCGTGCCTGCGGCATCCGCAGGCGCTCGGCGATCTCGCGGTGGGTCGCCGGGGTGGCCGTGGCGGTGAGGGCGAGGCGCGGCACACCGGGGAACCGCTCGGCGAGGTCGCCGAGACCGAGGTAGTCGGGGCGGAAGTCGTGGCCCCACTGCGACACGCAGTGCGCCTCGTCGATGGCGATGACGCTCAGCCGCCCGCGCTGCAACAGCGCCTGCGTCGCGGAGGTGTTGAGCCGCTCGGGCGCGACGTAGAGCAGGTCGAGCCTGCCCGCGAGGTAGTCGCGCTCGACCTGGGCGCGCTCGGCGGCGGCCTGGGTGGAGTTGAGGTACGCGGCGCTCACCCCGTTGGCGCGCAGGGCGTCGACCTGGTCGTGCATGAGCGCGATGAGCGGGCTCACGACGAGGCCGGTGCCCTCGCGCACGAGCGCGGGGATCTGATAGCAGACGCTCTTGCCGCCGCCCGTGGGCATCAGTACGACGGCGTCGCCGCCCGCCGTGACGTGATCGATGATGGCCGCCTGCTCGCCGCGGAATGCGTCGTATCCGTAGACGGTGCGCAGCGCCTCGATGGGGGTGTCGTGGCGTGCCGGGGTGGGCGTGGGGGCCGGGGCGGGCGGGGCGGATGCCGGGCCCTCACCCGCGAGCAGCGCCCGATCCTCGGGCGGGGGAGCGTCACCCTCCGGCGGAGCCCAGTCGTCGGGCGGGATCCAGGCGTCCTCGGGGGGCGCCCACTCCTCGGGGGGCTCGCCCCACGGAGCGGAGTCGGGATCGCTGGGCGGCACCCGTCGAGTGTAACGACGCGCCCCGACATCCGGCCCCGATCCCTTCGGGGTCACGCCTCAGGCGAAGCCGCCCCCGGCGTCGAAGCCGCCCCCGAATCCCCCGCCGAAGCCGCCGTCGTATCCGCCGCCGTCCCCGTACCCCGCGGAGTGCTCGCCGCCGTACCCGCCCGCGTGCCCGGCGCCCGCGGCGTCCGTCGCCGCGAGGTCCGACACCCACTCTGGCTCGCCCGCGAGCATGTCCGCCCCCGCACCGTGCGCGAAGTACGAAACGACGACCGCCGAGAGGATGAAGTGCTGCGCCATCGCCGCGGTGATGGCGTTGGCCTGCAGGCTGTCCTCGAACGCGCGCCGGGGATCCTCGGCGGTGCCCGCTCCGGTGCTCGCTCCGGTTCCGGAGCCGTCGCGCTCGCGCACCGTCGTCCCGCCGTTGACCCCGGATATCCTGCGCAGCACGCCGGCCATGAGAGCCGGTCGTGGCCTCCCGGCCTGCTCCTCTACGGACATGAAGGGTCGCAGGCGATCGAACATCTCGCGCCGCTCACGCACCGAGAACTCCCGGAACGCGGCTTCGTGCGCCTTCTCGATCACTTCGGCGGGAAGCGTGTTCAGCAGATACACGTACCGCGACATCCGCTCCTCTTCGCTGAGGGCGGCATAGGGCTCGTGCCGCCGGCGTCTGAACAGGGCCATCACGACCACCCCCGAAGCGTCCGTTTCGGGCCACGCTACGCCGGGCGGGCCCGCGACACCAGACCGGGAGCGGCCGTCAGAGCCGGCGCACCTCGAGCACCCGCACCACCGCCGTGCCCTCGTCGGCCGAGGCGCCGAGGTCGACCTCGGCGCGGATGCGCCAGTCGTGGTCGCCCGCGGGATCGTCGAACGTCTGCTCGACCCGCCACACACCGGATGCCGCGGCATCCGTCTCGTCGATGACGCACAGCGCCGGGGAGCGCGCGGGTCCGCCGGTGAGGATCTCGTCGTGCTCGTCGAAGTACGCATCCAACGCCGCCGACCAGTCGACGTCGGGATCCAGTTCCGCCAGCTCGTCGTCCTTCTGCAGCGCCGCGAGCTGCACGCGCCGGAACATCTCGTTGCGCACGAGCACCGTGAACGCCCGGCGGTTCACGACCACGGAGGGCGGGGCCGGGGGCACGACGGGCGCGCCGGCCTCGGCCGGCGAGGGGTTCACGAGCGCCTCCCACTCGTCGACGAGGCTCGAGTCCACCTGTCGCACGAGCTCGCCGAGCCACTCGATCACATCCAGCAACTCCTCGGTGCGCGCCTCCGCGGGCACCGTCTGCCGGATCGCGCGGTACGCGTCGCTGAGGTATCGGAGCACGAGCCCCTCGCTGCGCCCGAGCTGGTAGAGCGAGACGAACTCGCCGAAGGACAGCGCCCTCTCGAACATGTCGCGCACGACCGACTTCGGGGACAGCTCGAAGTCGCGCACCCACGGCTGGCTGGTCGCGAAGACCTCGAACGACTGGGTCAGCAGTTCGGCGAGCGGCTTCGGGTGGGTGATCTCCTCGAGCGCCTCCATGCGCTCGTCGTAGTCGAGGCCGTCGCGCTTCATCGCCGCGACCGCCTCGCCGCGGGCGCGGAACTCCTGCTGCGACAGCACGGGACGCGGGTCGTCCAGCGTCGCCTCGATGACGCTCACGACGTCGAGGGCGTAGTGCCCCGTCCCGGCCGCCCCGGGGGTGTCGAGGGGGTCGAGGAGCTCGATCGCGGCGAGCGCGAACGGCGAGAGCGGCTGGTTGAGGGCGAAGTTGGGCTGCAGATCGACCGTGAGGCGGACGCGTCCCTCCGAGTACTCGACGATCCCGGCATCCCGCAGCGTGCGGAAGATCGCGATCGCCCGGCGCGCCAGCTCGTACTGCCGCGCGCGCGGCTCGTGGTTGTCGAAGACGAGCGAGCGCACGTTCGCGAAGACGTCGCCGCCGCGCGCGATGACGTTGATGAGCATCGCCGCCGTGAGCTGCATGCGCGGCTCGAGCGGTTCGGGCACGGCCTCGACCAGCTTCTCGAACGACGCCTCGCCCCATGAGACGAAGCCCTGCGGCGCCTTCTTCCGCACCATCTTGCGCTGCTTCTTGGGGTCGTCGCCCGCCTTGGCGATCGCCGTCGCGTTCTCGATCTCGTGGTCGGGCGCCATGGCCACGACCGTTCCCGCCGTGTCGTAGCCGGCGCGGCCCGCCCGCCCCGCGATCTGGTGGAACTCGCGGGCGCTCAGGTGCCGCATCCGCTGACCGTCGTACTTCGTCAGCGCCGTCAGGAGCACGGTGCGGATCGGCACGTTGATCCCCACGCCCAGGGTGTCGGTGCCGCAGATGACGCGCAGAAGTCCCCGCTGCGCGAGGGTCTCGACGAGCCGGCGGTACCGCGGCAGCATCCCGGCGTGGTGCACGCCGATGCCCGCCCGCACGTAGCGCGAGAGCGTGCGCCCGAACCCCGTCGTGAACCGGAAGCCGCCGATCGCCTCGGCGATCTCGTCGCGCTGGGCCCGCGAGATCACCTTGATGCTCGACAGCGCCTGCGCCCGCTCCATCGCGGCCGCCTGCGAGAAGTGCACGATGTAGATCGGCGCCTCCCCGGTGCCGAGCAGCTGCTCGACCTGCTCGTGCACGGGGATGCGGGCGTAGGAGAAGTGCAGCGGAACGGGACGCTCGACGCCCGTCACCTCGGCGACCGTGCGACCCGTGCGCCGCTCGAGGTCGGACGCGATCGCCGAGACGTCGCCGAGCGTGGCCGACATCAGCAGGAACTGCGCGCGGGGCAGCAGCAGGAGCGGCACCTGCCACGCCCAGCCGCGATCGGGCTCGCCGTAGTAGTGGAACTCGTCCATCACGACCTGGTCGACGGATGCCCCGGCCCCCTCGCGCAGCGCCAGGTTGGCGAGAATCTCGGCCGTGCAGCAGATGATCGGGGCATCCGGGTTCACCGACGAGTCGCCCGTGACCATCCCCACGTTCTCCGCACCGAAGATCTCGGCGAGCGCGAAGAACTTCTCGCTCACGAGGGCTTTGATGGGGGCGGTGTAGTAGGTGCGTCCGCCGCGGGCGACGCACGCCGCGTGCGCGGCGACCGCGACGAGCGACTTGCCGGTGCCCGTCGGCGTCGAGAGGATCACGTGCGATCCGGACACGAGCTCCATCACGGCCTCGTCCTGCGCCGGGTAGAGCGTGAATCCCCGGTGCTCGGCCCAGAGCGCGAACGCCTCGTACACCTCGTCGGGCCCGGCATCGTCGGGGATCGTCGCGAGGAGGTCCATCCCTCGAGTCTTCCTCATCACGCCGCGGCATCCGCCCGCCCGAGGCGGGGCGCGGGGGACGGCGGGGCGCACGACGTCGAACCGGGGCCCTCGCGGAACACCTCACGGCGCCCGTACGTTGGACCGAGGCGACCGTGCCGACCGAAGGAGTCCCATGACCGATCCGACACCGACGGTGACCCGCAACGAGGATGCCTCGCGCTACGAGATCCACGTCGGCGACAAGCTCGCGGGCTTCGCCGAGTACAAGACCCGGCCCGATGGGCGGATCCTGTTCACCCACACGGAGACGGAGAAGGAGTTCCGCGGGCAGGGCCTGGCCGACGTCCTCGCCTCCGAGGCGCTGTCGGACGCGGCCCGGGAGGGCGCCACGATCGTCCCGCTGTGCCCGTTCATCGCGAAGTACCTCAGCGAGAACGAGGTCGCGGGCGCCGTGATCGACTGGCCGCGCTCCTCGCAGGCGCAGGACTCCGCGAGCCCCGGAGAATCCCCCGCATGACCCGGCTCGACGCGGGCCCGGAGGAGGTCGAGGCGCCCGCCGCATGCGATGGACCACGCGCCCTGCTGCTGACCTCGCGCGACGTGCCCCTCGGGGGCGTGCGGGGCATGGAGGTGCACCGCGCCCTCCCGCAGCGCGACCTGCCGATGATCGGGGCGTGGTGCTTCCTCGACCGGTTCGGCCCCCAGGTCGCGCGCATGCGTGTGGAACCCCACCCGCACATCGGCCTGCAGACGGTCACGTGGCCCTTCGTCGGCGAGGTGCGCCACCGCGACACCGTCGGCAGCGACGTCCTCGTCGCGCGCGGCGCCCTCAACCTCATGACCAGCGGCGCCGGCATCGCCCACTCCGAGTACTCCACGGGCGAGGATGCCGTGGCCCTCGACGCCCTGCAGCTCTGGGTCGCCCTGCCCGACGCGCGGCGGCACGGGCCGCAGGCGTTCGAGCGCCACGAGAACCTGCCCGAGGTGACGATCAGCTCTCCGAGCGGCGAGGACGCGGGAGAGGCGACGGTGGTCATGGGCCCCTTCGGCGGGGCGGAATCGCCCGCGACGGTCCACACACCGCTCGCGGGCGTCGAGGTGCGCATCGCGGCGGGCGCGAGCGCCCGCCTGCCGCTCGAACCCGCGTGGGAGTACGGCCTGCTGGGCGTCTTCGGCGACGTACGGGTGCACGCGGATCGGGATGCCGCGGCATCCGCCCTCGACCTCGCCCCGCACGACCTGCTCTACCTCGGCATCCATCGCCCCCACATCGACGTCGTCGCGGGCCCCGAGGGCGCGACGGTGTTCCTGCTCGGCGGAGAGCCCTTCGCCGACGAGATCGTGATGTGGTGGAACTTCGTCGGCCGCAGCCACGACGAGATCGTCGAGGCCCGCGACGAGTGGGAGGCCGACTCGCCCCGCTTCGGCCACGTCGTCGGGCACGGTGCCGAGCGCATCCCCGCGCCCCCGCTGCCGCACGTGCGACTCACGCCGCGGCGCCGCCGGGTCTGACGCCAGCCGGGCTCGACCCTCACCCCCGCCCCCACCCTCGTCTTCGTCGAACGGTCGCGACATGCCGTGGCGCCTGCGGGGCGCGCGGCGTGTCGCGACCGTTCGACAAACCCCGCCGCGAGCGAATACTCACTGCCGCCAGGCGGTCCGGGGCGCCACGCCGCGCGATAGCCTGGCCCGGTGCGCACCCCGACAGCCCTCTCGACGCGCGTCCTGCTGATCTGCGCGGCGATCGGCGTCGCGACCGGGCTCCTCGGGGCCGTCGCGGGGTGGCTCACGCCGGTGGTCGTGGCGGCGCTGCCGATCGTCTACGGGCTCGTGCTGGGCAGCCACGTGCTCCCGGGGATCATCGCGCAGGAGCTGCTCCGCCTCCCCCTCGTCGCCCTCCTCGCACACGTCATCGCGGCGCTCGTCGCGAGCGCCTTCAACCCGGCATGGGCGCCCCGCTTCCTCGGCACGGCGCTGCTGTTCGGCGCGGTCCAGGAGGGCGTCGCCGCGCTCACGCGCTACCGCGCATGGGGCGCGTGGCGCTTCTTCGTCTCCGCGGCCGTCATCGGCGTGCTCGTGGCGGTGATCGTGGGCTTCGCCGCGGATCTTGCACGCCTGCCCGTCTGGGCGCAGATCGTCTACGTCGTGCTCTCGGTGCTCGGACCCGTCGCGTGGACCGCGGCGGGCCTGTGGGTCGGTGTCGCGCTGCGCCGCGCCGGCGTCGGCCGCCTCACCGCCCGCTGACCGCCGGCCGCGACCCGCCCACGGCAGGTTAGGGTCGGCTAACCTGGGAGCCCACCCGTCGTCTCGAGGCCCCGTGACCGTACCCGCTCGACCGCATCCGGCGATCAGCGATCCGCCTGCGCTCGCCGAGAGCCCCGTGCTCGCGCTGCACGACGTGTCGATCACGTATCCGGATGCCGCGGCCCCCGCCCCCGGCGGCGTCTCGCTCTCGGTCCGACCGGGCGAGGTCGTGCTCGTGCTCGGTCCCAGCGGCTCGGGGAAGTCCACGCTGACGCTCGCGATGAACGGGCTCATCCCCCACTCCCTGCCGGCGGGGATCTCGGGACGGATCGAGGTGGCCGGCCTCGACACCACGACGACGCCGGTCGCCCGGCTCAGCACGCACGTCGCCATGGTCTTCCAGGATCCCGATGCCCAGCTCGTCACGGGGACCGTGCTCGACGAGGTGGCATTCGGCCCCGAGAACCTGCGCCTCCCCGTCGCCGAGGTGCTCGCCCGTGCCGAGTCGGCGCTGCGGCGCGTGGGACTGTGGGAGCGCCGGGCCGAGAACCCCGAGCGGCTCTCGGGCGGAGGGCGGCAGCGCCTCGCGATCGCCTGTGCGCTCGCGATGGGCTCCGGCATCCTGGTGCTCGACGAACCCACCGCGAACCTGGACCCCGCCGGCATCGACGACGTGTACGCCGCCCTCCGCGACGTCGTCGCGCGCGGGGACCGCACCATCGTGCTGGTCGAGCACAATCTCGACCAGGCGGTCGCGCTCGCCTCGCGGGTCGTGGCGCTCGACGCGGCGGGGCGACCGGTGGCGGACGGGCCGGTCGACGACGTGCTGAGCCGGCGCGCCGGCGAGCTGCACGCGCTCGGGGTCTGGCTGCCGACCGCGGCGCTCGCGGCCCTGCGGCTGCGCGCCGCCGGATACCCGCTCGACCCCCTGCCGCTGACGCCCGCAGACCTGCGCCGCGCGCTCGAGAGCTGCCCGCCTCCATCCACCCGCACGAGGAGTTCGCACGCGGGAGAGGAGGGTGGCCCACCGAAGCTCCTCGAACGCGCGCAGGCTCCTCACGTCGCGCGGCACGCGCCACCGCGCGACACCGAGCCCCTCGTCCGCGTGCGAGGCCTCACCGTCGCACGCGGCGGTCGCGACATCCTTCGCGGCGTCGACCTCGACGTGCAGGCGGGCGACTTCCTCGCCGTCGTCGGGGCCAACGGGGCGGGCAAGACGACGCTCGTGCAGGCGATGGCCGGCGTCGTGCCGCCGCCCCGCCGCCGGGTGCAGGTGATCGGACTCGACCCGTCGCGCGCGGATGCCGGGGCGCTCTCCCGCGCGGTCGGGTTCGTCTTCCAGAACCCCGAGCACCAGTTCGTCGCGGCGACCGTCTTCGACGAGCTCGCCCTGCCGCTGCGGCTGCGGCGCGTCTCCGAGGCGGAGATCACCGAGCGCGTGTCGGAGATGCTCGAGCGTTTCGGCCTGGCGGGCCGCGAGGCATCCCACCCCTTCCTCCTCTCGGGAGGGCAGAAACGTCGGCTCTCTGTGGGCACGGCGCTCATCGCGGGGGCCCCGGTGCTGGCCCTCGACGAGCCCACGTTCGGCCAGGATCGCGCGCGGGCCGACGAGCTGATGTCCCTCCTGGCGGAACTGAACGCCGGCGGCACGACCGTGATCGTCGTGACCCACGACATGCAGCTGGTCGCGGAGTACGCCACGCGGGCCGCGGTGCTCGCCGGGGGGCGCCTGCTCGCGCACACGTCCCCGACCGAGCTCTTCGCCGACGCCGACCTCCTTCGGCGAGCGGGGCTCCGCCGACCGCCCCTGGCCGAGGCGCTGCGGGCAGTCGCCGCCCACCCCGAGCTCGACGGGGTCGCGCGTCTGTCCGACCTCCCCGGCGGGACACGATCGTGACCTCCGCACCGATCGGCACCGACGCGATCACCGTCGTGCCGGCATCCCGCACCGCGTTCGACCCGTATGCGTCGCCCGCCGCGCGGTCCCGATGGCGCTTCCTCTACGCGCTCGGGCCGCTGGCCAAGATCGCCGGCCCCGCGCCGGCGATGCTGATGCTCGTCTTCGTGCGCGATCTCGCGACGCCGGCGGCGTTCCTCGTGCTGGCCTACGCCGTGCTCCTCGTCGGGGCGCACCTGTCGATGCGACTGCTGGCGGTGCTGCTTCTGGCCGTTCCCGCCTTCCTCGCGCTCGTCGGCGTCGGGTTCGCCGTGTGGACCGACGCGTCGCGCATCCCTCACGACGTCGTGGTCGTGCGGATCGGGGATGCCGTGCTGTACGGGGCGGCGCTGGAGATCGGCTTTTCGACCTCGCTGCGGCTCGGCGCGATTCTCGCTCTGGCCCTCATCGGGGGGCTGACCACGAGCGGCGCCGATCTCACGCGCGCCATCGTCCAGCAGCTGCGGGTGCCGTACCGCATCGGGTACACGGCGCTGGCCGCGTTCCGCTTCGTGCCGCGGTTCCGGTACGAGTTGGAGGTGATCCGCGCCGCGCACCGCGTGCGGGGCGCCTCCCGGGGCCGGGGCCCGATCGCCGCGGCGCGGCGGCGGGCGGGGTACATCGTGCCGCTGCTGGCGGGCGGCATCCGTCACGCGGAACGGATGGCGCTCGCGATGGACTCGCGCGCGTTCGGCGCCTACCCCGAGCGCACCGAGCGCCACCGCGTGGCGTGGCGCACGCGCGACACCGTCTTCGTCGCCGCCTTCTGGGTCGTCACGGCCGTGCTGTTCATCGTGCTCGCGCCCTGGGGCTGACCCGCGGCACCCCGGACCGGCCGTCCGCGGCGGGGATCAATCGACGTATCCGGGCGCCGCCGGCAGTCCCAAGAACTCCTCGAGGGTGTGGAATCCGCCCGCGTGGTAGGCCGCCCCCAGCTCGGGCCCGATGTACCGCAGATGCCAGGCCTCGGGGTCGTAGCCCGTGATCGGCGTGTAGCCGTCTTCGTAGCGCACGATCCAGCCGTACCGCCACCCGTTCTCGGCCACCCAGGCCGACAGGGCCGTCCCACCGAACTGCTCCGACGACCCGCAGCCGGGATCGCAGGCGAAGACGTCCACCGCGAGCGCCGTCTGGTGCTCGCTGTGACCGGGCCGGGCGGCCAGGCGCTCCCCCGCCTCGCGACCGAGCTCGGCGACCCGCTGCGAGTGGATCCGCTGCTGCACCGAGTAGCCGCGGTACCCGTTCTGCACCCCGAGGTCGCCGACGCCGGCGGCGCGTGCGGCGTCGGCCATGTCGGCGAGGGTCGGGGCGATGTCGGTGCGCACCGCGGCGTTCGGCCCGTTGCGCGTGCCGGGCGGGGCCACCCAGTCGTACGGCGCGAAGTCGATCGGGTCGATCGGAAGCGCCTTGTTCACGACCGACCAGACGTGTGAGGCGTCGCGCAGGCTGATGCAGGGCGCCACGCCGTCGATCACCGCACGTCGGAACCCTTCCCCGCCGCCCGCCGCGGCGATCACGGCGGCGTCATCGCCTTCGGCGAGCGCCTGCTGCACTCCGGGCCGGTCGCAGAGGGCGGTCACGGCCGCGGGCTCGCCCGTGAAGTCGGGGGCGGGGATCGCGCTCGCCCACGGCGCGGCCGTGACGGTCGCGGATGCCGCGGGCGCCGGCCCGCCCGCTCCCGGCCCCGCCCCGGCCAGCGCGACGCCGACGGCGACGGCGAAGGCGGCGACCACCGCCAGGCCACCGGCCCCGTAGACGAGGCGTCGGCGCACCCTCTCGGGAGACGTTGCGCGCTCCCGCTCGAGCCTCGCCTCGGCACGAGAGGATGCGGAGCCGTCGGGGTCGGTCACCCGCCCATTCTCACCCGCACGCCGCGCAGCCGGCGAGGTGGCGCACACAGAGACGATCATGGGGCACGTCTTCTTGCTTCATCATCGAATCTGTGTTCGACTGTTCGCCATGAGGTGGCGGGGACAGCAGATCGGGGCGGTGGACGCCGACGCCCTGCCGGGGCTCGAGCGCATCGACGGGCTCGTGCGCAGCGTCACCACACCGGAGTTCGCGGGCATCACCTTCCACGAGGTCATGTCCCGGTCGGCACTCAACCACGTGCCCGGCGCCTCGGCGATGCCCTTCTCCTGGACGATCAACCCCTATCGGGGCTGCACGCATGCCTGCGCCTACTGCCTATCGCCCGACACGATGATCCTGATGGCCGACGGATCCAGCCGTTCCCTGCGGGCCGTGCAAGTCGGCGATGAGATCATGGGCACCCAGGTTCACGGCTCATACCGTCGCTACGTGCGCACGCGGGTGGACGCCAAATGGTCGACTCGCAAGCGCGCCCATCGCGTTCACCTGGCCGATGGCACACAACTCGTGGCGAGCGGTGACCACCGATTCCTCAGCGACCGGGGCTGGAAGCACGTCACGGGCGCGACAAGCGGAGCAGCTCGCCGTCCTCACCTGACGACAAGCAACCGCCTGATGGGATTCGGGTTCGGCGGTGAGCGCTTCTTCCGCATCACCGAGCCATCCATCAGCCGCAAGCTCGACCTGTCGGGGACGGCAGTCAAGACGGTCTCAGACCTGCGCATCGAGTCGATCGACGATCTCGGCGTCGAGATGGACATGATCGACATCACGACCGGCACCGGCGACTTCATCGCCAATGGGGTGATCAGCCACAACTGCTTCGCCCGCGGGACGCACGAGTACCTCGACTTCGACGCGGGCCGGGACTTCGACTCGCAGATCGTCGTGAAGATCAACGTCGCCGATGTGCTGCGGCGCGAGCTCGCCTCCGCGACCTGGCAGCGCGAGCACGTCGCGCTCGGCACGAACACCGATCCCTACCAGCGGGCCGAGGGGCGCTACCGGCTCATGCCCGACATCATCGAGACCCTGGCCGCGTCGGGCACACCGCTGTCGGTGCTGACGAAGGGCACGCTCATCCGGCGCGACCTGCCCCTCCTGCGGCAGGCTGCGGAGAACGTACCGGTCGACCTGTCGTTCTCGATCGCCGTCTTCGACGAGGCCCTGCAGCAGTCGCTCGAGCCCGGGACGCCCACCACGACCGCGCGGCTCGAGGCGGTGCGCGCGGCATCCGACGCCGGGTTCGCCGTCACGGTCTTCCTCATGCCGGTCCTCCCGCATCTCACCGACTCGGTCGCGGCGATCGACGACGCCCTCGCACGCATCGCCGCGGCGGGCGCACGCCGCGTGATCTACGGCGCGCTGCACCTGCGCCCGGGCGTGAAGCCCTGGTTCCTCCAGTGGCTCGAGCGCGAACACCCCGAGCTCGTGTCGTCCTATCGCGGCCTGTACCCCGGCCAGACGTCGTACGCCCCGAAGGGCTACCGCGTGTGGCTCGCCAAGCGCGTGCGCCCGCTCCTGCGCGCGCACCGGCTGGACGGCGGCGACGAGGACGAGCAGCCGATGCGGGCAGCCGCGCCGGGGCCCGTCCTGGCCACCGGACGGCGCGGTGCGGGGGCGGCGCCGAGGTTCGCCGACCCCACCCTCTTCTGAGGGCGTCCGCACGGCGACGAGGAGGGCTCCCCGACGAGCCGGGGCGCCCTCCTGCAGGTCCGCGGTCCCTAGGCGGTGAGCTCGGCCGCCGTCGGAGACGACCCCGCCAGCTCGTCGATCACGTCGTCGCCCGGGGAGACCTCCTCGAACGGCGCCGTGATCTCCGCGCGGGAGAGCATCTCGGTCATGCGCCGGCGGCGCTGACGCGTGATCAGCGTGACCACCCGTCCCGTCGCTCCGGCACGCCCCGTCCGGCCCGACCGGTGCAGGTAGGTCTTGTACTCGTCGGGCGCGTCGGCCTGGACCACGAGGTCGATGTCGTCGACGTGGATGCCGCGGGCCGCGACATCCGTCGCCACCAGCACCCGCACGCGTCCCGAGGTGAGGCGCTGCAGGTTGCGGGTGCGCTTGGCCTGGTTGAGATCGCCGTGGAGGGAGACCGCGGGGATGCCGGCGTCGTCGAACTGCTCGGCGAGCATCTCGGCGTACGCGCGCGTACGGGCGAAGACGAGCGTCTTCCCGTCGCGGTCGACGAGCCGGTCGAGGATCTCGGCCTTGTCCCGGTGGTCGATGACGAGGACGCGGTGCTCGATCGTGCTCGAGGCCTGGTCCTCTCCCGCAACCTCGTGGACGGCCGGCTCGACGAGGAACTCGTCGACGAGCGCCGAGACCTCACGGTCGAGCGTCGCCGAGAAAAGCAGCTTCTGCGACCCGTCGGCGGTGCGGCGGAGGATGCGCTGCACCGGCTCGAGGAACCCGAGCTCGCACATGTGGTCGGCCTCGTCGAGAACCGCGACCTGCACCTCGGAGAGGTCGAGCTTGCGCTGCTCGACGAGATCCTCGATGCGGCCCGGCGTCCCGATGATGATGTCGACGCCCTTCTTGAGCGCGCCGACCTGACGGGCCTGGGGCACGCCACCGTAGATCTGCGTCGTGAACAGCCCCACGCTGCGGGCGATGGGCTGCACGGTGCGGTCGATCTGGAGGGCGAGCTCGCGCGTCGGCGCCAGGATCAGCGCCTTCGGACGGCGGCCGAACTCGCGTCGCTGACCCGCCTGGGCGCGCAGGACGCTCTCGACCAGCGGCGCGCCGAAGGCGATCGTCTTGCCCGAGCCCGTGCGCCCGCGGGCGAGCACGTCACGGCCCGAGAGCACCTCGGGGATCGTGGCAGCCTGGATGGGGAACGGCGACGCCGCACCCAGTTCGGCGAGCGCCCGGACGATGTTGTCGCCCAGACCGAGATCGCCGAAGCCGACGCCGTCGACATCGGTCGCCTGGATCGCCTCGGCCTGCAGGCGCTCGTGCACGACGTCCACGCGCTGCTCCTGGGCCGCGGTGCGCTCCGGTCGCGCGTTCCAGTCCGAGCGGTTGCCTCCTGCGGCACGCGCTCCGCCGTCCCGCGAGCCTCGGGCCGCGTCGCCGCGTCCTCGCGCCGGACGGTCGTCGAACGAGCGACGAGGGCGGTCTTCGAACGACCGCGCGGGGCGGTCACCGAACTCACGACGCGGACGATCCTCGAACGACCGCGCCGGACGGTCACCGAACTCACGACGCGGACGATCCTCGAACGACCGACGCGGACGATCACCCTCATCACGGCGAGGACGCCCCTCGAACGACCGCGCCGGACGGTCACCGAACTCACGACGCGGACGATCCTCGAACGACCGACGCGGACGATCACCCTCATCACGACGAGGACGCCCCTCGAACGACCGACGCGGACGATCACCCTCATCACGACGGGGACGCCCCTCGAACGACCGCGCCGGACGATCCTCGCGGGGGCCGCGCTCGGGGCGGGGCGGGCGGGCGTCGTCGAAGCGGCCGCCGCGCGCGTCGCGGCTGTGGGTGCGGATGCCGCGGGCCTCGTCGCGGCCCGCCTTCTCCTGCGCGCTCCAGCGGCGCTTCCCGGCGGGCTCGGCCTCGTCGGGACGGTGTCCGCGGTGCCCCGCGCTGCGGCTTCCGGGCTTGGCCGCGGAGCGCTGGCCGTACCTCGGGTCGAAGTTCGCGGCCGGGCGGCCGCCTGCGGGCTTCTTGTTCTTCGGCATGGGGATGCCTTCCTGGGTTGTTCTCGCACGCGAACAGCGCTCGAGCGCACTCGAGCGAAACCCGGACATCCGTCGGCCGGGGCCATTGTCGTGATGGTCATGTGCACCGATCGGCGCTCACCATCGGCCCCATGAACTCACAAACCCATCCGCGCACACGCGCAGTGTTCAGAGCCGACCTCCCCAGCGTAGCCGACGCCACCTGACCGACCGCCGAGGGCGCCTAGCATGGGTGGGACACGACGGAGGATGACGATGACCGACAGCGACGACGCCGGCACCGACCCCACCGGTCGTCAGCACCTCCTGCGCACTTCCGACGGGCGGGTCAGTGCCCAGGTCGCGCAGGTCGGCGCGTCGCTGCGCGCCCTCCGCGTCGCGGGGGTCGACCTCGTGCCGCCCTACCCGGCGGGTTCGCCGACGCCCGCGGCATCCGGGATCGTGCTCGCTCCCTGGCCGAACCGCGTGCGCGACGGGGTGTGGACACAGCGCGGCGTGACACGCGAACTCGCGCTGACGGAGCGGAAGTTCGACAACGCCGCCCACGGACTGCTGCGCTTCACCTCCTACGAGCCGGTCGCCGCCACGGCCGGGGAGCTGACGCTCGGGGCCGACATCGTGCCGCAGACGGGATATCCGTTCCACCTGCGCACCCGGGTGTCGTACCGCCTGGTCCCCGACGGCATCGTCGTCGCGCACGAGATCGTCAATCTCGGCGGCGAGGACGCCCCGGTCGCACTCGGCACCCACCCCTATCTCATGCTCTCCGCCGCCGACACCGCGGATCTGACCCTCACCTCCCCGGGTGCGACGCGCTTCGTCGTCGACGATCGGAAGCTCCCCGTCGACGAGGTCCCCGTCGACGAGTCGACCGATCTGCGCGAGGGCCGGCGGGTGGGCGACATCGAGATGGACACCGCCTTCGGCTCGCTGCGACGCGATGAGGATGGGGTCGCGCGAACGACCCTCACCGCCCCCTCCGGCCAGACCGTCACCCTCTGGCAGGGCGCCGGCTTCGAATACGTGCAGATCTTCACGACGGACCGCTACCCCGGCCAGCCGCTCGCGATCGCCGTCGAGCCGATGACAGCCCCCGCCGACGCGCTGAACTCGGGCCGCTCGCTGCGGTGGCTCGCCCCCGGCGAGGAATGGCTTCTCGAGTGGGGCATCACGTCCGGCGGCCTGTGACCCGACGCATCTCCTCCGGGGCATGAAGCCGCGACCGCGGAAGTATATGCCCGCCGTCTGTAGCGAAAACGCAATGACAGCGCGGTATAATGCGGCAACTAAAGATGCGAGCTGCGTTCATGGGAAACACGAACACATAACGGCGCTACGGTCTGAGGAGTCGGCGCACGCACCGCCACTGGGGACTTCTCGGTTCGGACCCGTCACATCCTCCGAACGCCTGAAAGGTGACCTGACGTGACAACCCCCGGTCCCGTCGATCTTGTCGCCCCGTCAGCGCCTTCGAGCCTGCGACCCTGGCGTGCGCTGCGGACGACCATGATCGCCGGAAGCGCCGTCGGCGCCGGCGCCCTCCTCACGCCTTTCGACATGCAGGTGCCGCTCTGGGGCGGCTGGTCGGCCGGCGCTCTCACCGCGCTCGCCGCCGCGACGACGGCGGGCGTCATCGCCCTGAGGGCGCATGCTCACGTCATCACCGACGACAGCGACACGCCGCGGGCCGATGCCCTCGACCGGGCCGCCGCGTCCGTCGCGTACGCGCTGATCGCGGGTCTGGCGGTCGCGCTCGTCTTCATCGCCTGCGACTGGCTCGCCGACGACCGGGCGGCGAATCTCCTGCAGGCCACGGTGCTCGCCTCCGCCTCGCTGACCTTCGTCGCGTTCGCGGTATCGGCATCGGCCCGTCACACCGGCACGATCCACGCCGTCGCGCTTCTCATGACACTGATCGCGGTCGGGTCGCTCACCTCCATCGCCACCACCCCGGATCCCGACTGGTGGGTTCTCTACTTCAGTCAGCTCGGCGCGTTCCGGGTCTTCTCCGGATTCGTCTTCAACGGAACCCTCATCATGACGGGTGCTCTCATCCTCGTCTTCTCCGTGCGCGTGCACCGCGAGATGACGAAGATGCACCGGCGCTCCGTCCTGCGCAGCCGCCGTGCGCCCCGCACCCTCGCGTTCCTGGTCGGTGCGGTGGGCTTCCACCTGGCGATGGTGGGCTTCATCCCCGTCAACACGCTGCAGTTCTGGCACGACCGTGCCGCGACCGGCATGACGCTCGCCTTCGCCGGCATGCTGGCGACCACTCCGTGGCTGCTGCGTGGAATGCCGGGGCGCATCTTCCGATCCACCGCGTGGGTCTCCGGCATCCTGCTAATCGGCGCCGTCCTCTTCATCTTGGGGATCATCAACCTGACCGCGTTCGAGGTGCTCGCGTTCGCTCTCATGTTCACCTGGATCGGCGTCTTCGCGATCGACATGGACCGCGCGCAGCCACGCCGAGCCGACAGCGGAGACACCGCGGTGACGCCGAGCGGCGTGCCGGCGCCCGCCGCGGCGACGGGACCCCGGCGATCCCTCAGCGCGCACCGTCGTCGTGTCGGGGTCGGAGCGTCTGCTGCACGGCGGGCGCCGGCGGCAGGCCCCCGATCGAGCCGCCCTTCGCGCTCTGCTCGGCCGTCGCGTTCTCCGTCGCCGCGGCGTCACCCGCGCCCGACCTCGGCCCGCGCGGACGCGGAGCCGAGCTTAGGCTAGCGCCGCCGCCACGGCGGTCGGCGCGACGTTCTCTCGCCCCCTCGACGAGGTTGTAGAGGGTGGGAAGCACGATGAGCGTCAAGACCGTCGACGACACCAGCCCGCCAATCACGACGACGGCGAGCGGCTGTGAGATGAATCCGCCGTGGCCCGTGATGCCGAGAGCCATCGGCGTGAGAGCGAGGATCGTCGCGAGCGCCGTCATCAGGATCGGCCGGAGTCGACGGGATCCGCCGGCAAGGGTGGCCTCCCGCGCGCTCAGACCGCGCTCGCGGTACTGATTGACGAGGTCGATCAGCACGATCGCGTTCGTGACGACGATGCCGACGAGCATGACCGCCCCGATCATCCCGGGGATGCCGAGAGGAACGCCGGTCAGGACGAGGAGCCCCACGGCTCCCGTCCCCGCCAGGGGCACCGAGACGAGCAGAAGCAGCGGCTGCCGCAGCGAGCGGAAGGTCGCGACCATGATCACGTAGACGATGAGGATCGCGGCGAGGATCGCCAGGCCCAGCTGCGCGAAGCCCTCCGTCTGATCGGCGAGCACGCCGCCGACCGCGGCATCCGCCCCCGTGGGCAGGTCGACCTCGTCTAGGACGGCCTGCACCGATGCCGATGCCACCTGCAGGTTGTCGGTCGAGGGGGTCACGCTGATCGTTGCGGTGCGCTGCCCGCGCTCGGTCGTGATCGAGGCCGGGCTCTCGCTCTGCTCGACCGCTGCGATCTCGTCGAGGCGTACCGCCCCGGACGCGGTGGGGATGCTCAGGGCCTGCAGCTGGTCGAGCGTGGCCGGCGCATCGGATGCCGCGACGTACACCGACAGAGCGCTGCCGTCGACCTCGATCGAGCCCGCCTGCTGCGGCTGCATCGCGCGCGACACGATCCCGCCCACGGCCACCTCAGACAGGCCCCGCTCGGCGGCGGCCTGCCGGTCGACGTCGACGGAGATGAACGGGAGCGACGCGGAGAGGTTCGTCGTGATCTGGCCGATACCCTCGCGTCCGTCGAGCTCCGCCGCGACGATGTCCGTCGCCTCCTGCAGCGTGACGGCATCGGGAGCGCTCACGGCGATCTCGACATCGCTGGAGCCGAACCCGCCGCCGCCGCCGGCGATCGTGATCTCGCCGGCATCCTCGAGGTCGGCCACCGCCTCGCGCACGCGCTCGCGCACCTCGACCTGGTCGGCGTCCGCGTCGGTCGTGATCGAGTAGGTGATGCCGGAGCCGCCGCCGCCGAACGCGTCGAGCAGCTGGGAGCCCGACGACCCGATCGAGACCTGCACCGTCTCGATGCCCGCCACTCCCGCGAGGATGCGCTCGACCTCCGCGGCCGCCGCGTCCTCCGCGGCGAGGCTCGGCGCGGGGCCGATCTCCTGCGTCATGGTGAAGGTGTTCTGCCCGGTGTCACCGAGGAAGTTGACCTTCAGCAGGGGCGACAGGCTCAGGGCCACGGTGCCGGCCAGGAGGGCCACGGACAGCCCCAGCGTGGCCCAGGAGTGGCGGAGCGTCCAGCCGAGCACGGGAAGGTACGACTTCTGCAGCCGGTCGGGCGGGGCGTCGGGGGACTCGGGGTCGACCGCGCGGCCTTCGCCGTCGACGACGGCCTTGCCGGGGCGGAGGAACCAGTAGGCGAGCACCGGCACGATCGTGAGCGCGACGAGGAGCGATGCGAGCAGCGCGATGGTGATCGTCACGGAGAAGGGCCGGAAGAGCTCGCCCGTGATGTCGCCGACGAACGCGATGGGCAGGAACACCGCCACGCTCGTGAGCGTCGACGACGTGATCGCCCCCGCCACCTCGCGCACGGCGGCGACGATGGCGGGGAGCTTCGGGGCATCGCCGACGTAGTGGCGCTTGATGTTCTCGATCACCACGATCGAGTCGTCCACGACGCGGCCGATCGCGATCGTGAGGGCGCCGAGTGTGAGCAGGTTGAGCGAGTACCCGAACGCCTGCAGACCGACGAAGGTGATGAGGATGCTCGTCGGGATGGAGATCGCGGTGACGAGCGTCGAGCGGACGGAGAAGAGGAACACGAGGATGACGAGCACCGCGAAGACGAGTCCGAGCAGGCCCTCCTGGGCCAGGGCCTCGATCGACTGCTCGATGTAGGGCGCCTGATCGAACACGATCGTGAACTCGGCGCCGCCGAGCGAGTCGGCCAGCTCAGGGAGCAGGCCGGTGACGCCCCGGGAGACGTCGACCGTATTGGCCGCGGGGAGCTTCGTGACGGCGATGGTGAGCGCCGGCTCGCCGTCCACCCGCGAGATGGTCGTCACGGGATCCTGGTTCTCGGCGACCGTGGCGACGTCGGCGATCGTCGTCGCGCCCGCCGAGAGCTGACCCGCGTCCGTCGGGACGAGGGGCAGCGCGGCGAGCTCGTCGACGGTCGTGATCTTCGACCCCGTCTGCACGGTCAGCGTCTCGTCACCCTCGGAGATCTCCCCGCCGGGGAAGAGCACGCCGTTCCGGTCGAGCGCGTCGGTGATCGCCTGCTGCGTGTAGCCGCGCTCGGCGAGGCGCTCGAGGTCGGGCGTTATCGTCACCCGCTGCCCGATCCCGCCGACGATCTGGGCGGCGTTGACCCCCTCGACGTCCTCGAGGTCGGGGATGACGCTGGCCTCGAGGAGCCGCTGGATGCCCTCGGCATCCTCGTACCCCGTGACGGCCACCTGGATGACGGGGAAGTCGTCGATGCTCGCCGAGAGGACGTTCGGCTCGACGGACTCCGGCAACTGGCCGTCGATGCGGTTGATCGCCTGGACGATCTTCTGTTCGGCGGTCGTCAGGTCGGTGCCGTACGTGAACGACGCCTGGATGATCGAGGCGTTCGTCGTGCTCGTGGCCACCGTCGACTCGAGGCCGTCGACGCCCTGGATCGCGGTCTCTATCGGTGTCGAGACGTCATTCGAGACGACGTCCGGCGACGCGCCGGGATAGGTCGTCACGATCGCGAGCTGCGGGAACTCGACCGAGGGGATGAGTTCCTGCTTCAGGTTCGCCAGCGCGAGGCCGCCGAAGACGGCGGCGACGATCGTGACGAGGGCGATGAGCGCGCGGTTGCGCAGACTGAACACGGCGAGCTTCGACACGGGCGACCTTCGCGGGAGTGCTCGGGCGTCGCGACGGCGACGTTCGATACGGAGGTGTATCGAAGTTCAGTATCTCATCCGAGCACCGTCCCGGCGGCGACCGAGCCCGCGAGCACGCCGAGCGCCGCGGCGGCGAGCGCGGCGGCGGCGGTGCCGAGGACGTTCGCCCAGAAGAGGCGGCGCTGCCGCCTCTCCCAGAGAAGGACGGATTCGACGGCGACGGTCGAGAACGTCGTGTAGCCGCCGAGGAGGCCGGTGCCGACGGCCGCGATCACCGCGGCATCCAGCGCGGCGGAGGCGCCCGTGACGACTCCCAGCGCGAACGAGCCCGTGACGTTGATGAGGAGGATCGCCCAGGGGAAGCGGGCACGGAGGACCCGCCCGAGCGCGACATCGACGATCCAGCGCGCACCCGCGCCGGCGCCCCCTGCCAGCGCCACCACGGCGAACAGCCCGATGCTCATTCGGCACCCGCCGGGTCCTCGACCTCGCCGGGTCGATCCACGAGCGCCCGGCCCGCGACCAGGCCCAGAAAGCCCGCCACGGCTCCGCCCGCGAGCGTGGCGATCACGAGCGCGACGCCGAGGACGGGGGTGGCCGAGGCCACCGCCTGCACCGCGAACGCGCTGTACGTGGTGAACCCGCCCATCGCCCCGGTTCCGAGAGCCGCGCGCCAGCGCGGATGCCTGTCGTCGAGGGCGCCCACGACGACGCCGAGCAGCGCCGAGCCCAGCAGGTTGATCGCGAGCGTCATGACGGGCGCGGCGTCTGCCGGGACGAGGAGGAGGAGGCCCTCCCGCGCGGCGACGCCGAGCGTGCCGCCGAGGATCACGAGGGGCAGGAGGCTCCAGCGGATCGGGGACACCCCCCAACGCTACGCCCGACGCCTCAGGACAGCAGGTCGCGGATCGCCGACTCGGGCGCGATGGAGAGATCGAGCACCTGCCCGCGCGCGTACCGCGCGAAGACCCGCGGGTCGATGTAGCTCGACTTCGCCACGGCGGGGGTGTTGCCCAGCGCCTCCGCCGTCGAGCGGATCGCCGATCGCTCGGCCGCCGCGCGATCCTTCGCCGTCTTCACCGTGCCCGCTCGCGCGAGCGCCTCGGCCGCGTGGATCGTGCCGCGCAGCGTGCGGAAGTCCTTCGCCGTGAACGTGCCGCCCGTGAGCGCGCGCACGTAGGCGTTGACGTCGGATGGCACGAGGGGCACGCGACGGCGCCCGCGGCGATAGGACAGCAGGGCGGCCCGCGGACGCCCCGTCGACAGCTCGGCGATCGCGGCGGCGAGATCGGCGTCGACGACGCTCAGGGAGGCCCGCTTCCCGCTCTTGCCGGGGAAGTCGAGAATCACCGTGTCGCCGTCCACCGCGGCATCCCGGCGGATGAGGGTCGTCAACCCTCGGCTGCCGTGCGCGCGGAAGTAGCGCTCGGATCCGATCCGCGGTGCCGCCTGGTCGAGGAGCCGGAACGCCACGGCGAGGACGCGCTCGCGGTCGAGCTCCGGTCGCCGCAATCCCACCGTCACGCGGGCACGGGCCCGCGGCAGGGCCTCGGCGAGCGCCAGTGCCCGCGCGAACTTCCCGCGATCACGCCGGGCGCTCCAGTCGGGGTGGTAGACGTATTGGCGTCGCCCCGCGTCGTCGACGCCGACCGCCTGGATGTGTCCCCGCGCCTCCCGGCAGATCCAGACGTCCGTCCAGGCGGGCGGGATGACGAGGGTCTCGATGCGGTCGAGATGCACGCGCGCGACGACGCGACCCCGGTGGTCGACGTACCGGAACCCCCGTCCCGCGCGCACGCGCGCGAAGCCCCGGTCCTCGAGCGGCCGGACCCGCTTGAGCCTCGCCACCCTCAGTGATCGCGCAGCATCGAGATGAGCTCAGCCTTGCGCTTGCCGGAGTAGCCCGTGATCCCCAGTTCCTTCGCGCGGCCCTTCAGCTGCGGCACGGTCCACTCCTCGTAGTCCCCCGACGATCCGCCGCGACGGCCGACCTCGCCCCGGCCGTCGCGTGCCGCCGCATTCGATACGCGCGCGGCCTTCTCCTTCGACGCACCGTCCTTACGGAGCTCCTCATACAGCTCCGGGTCCTTCAGGCTGTTCGATCCACGTCCCTGGGGCATGGCGACTCCTCTCGTCTGGGTGAACACCGCGATGCTAGAGCCGCGCGCCCCCGCCGCACGGGGGCTTGACAGGAGGCGTCGGCGCCGAGATCCGCGATTACCATCGCGGGCGAGCGACCGTCAAGCCCCTCGGGAGAACCCACGGCGTAATGGCAGAGTGTGCTCGTGCTCCGGCACTCCGCTCCCACGTCCGGGGGCGACTGACATGAAAGGGAGAGACCCTCCATGAACCTCGCACTCATCATCGTCATCGTCGTTGCGATCGTCCTCGCCATCGTGGGCGGCCTGAACTCGGCGCTGAACTGGCTGCTGTGGGTCGCGATCATCGCGGGCCTCATCGCACTGATCGTCTTCCTCTTCCGGGTGATCAGCGGCAACCGCAAGGCATAGCCGCTTCTGTCGGCCGGTCCGTGAATCGGGTGCACTGACCGGCCACCTCCGCGGATGCCGCGGCTCGACGTCTCGTCGGCCGCGGCATCCGCATTTCTACGTCGCGCCCTGGCGTAACGCGATATAACGTGTTACTGTCGGCTCACGATATATCGTGAGGAGCACGACATGACCATGGAGAAGTGGCTCGTCCACCCCGGCGGGTCGCGGGTGATCGACATCGAGAGCGTGCGCTCCCTCAAGGTGGGGCTCGCCGGGGGACAGATCGACGTCGTGGCGCACGATCAGCCGGGCGTGCGCATCGAAGTGCACTCGGTCACCGTGAAGGACCTGCGGATCGAGGCGACCGGCGATGCCGTCGAGATCGACCACCCGCAGCTTCGGTGGGACAACTTCCTCGATGTGTTCCGCAACTTCGGAGCCGGTGGGCCGCGCGCCGAGATCAGCGTCGCCGTGCCGCGCGAGGTCGCCCTCACGCTCGGGGTCGTCTCGGCATCCGCCCTCGTCTCGGGCCTGGAGCACGAGGCGCGCCTGAACACCGTCTCGGGGGATGTGATCGTCGACGGCCTGACGGGAGATCTCCAGGTGAACGCGGTCTCCGGCGACGTGCAGGCTCGTGGGCTCGTCGGCTCGCTCTCCGCCAACAGCGTCTCCGGCGACGTCGCGGCGACCGGTCGGCTGCGCAAGGCCGACGTCGACACGGTCTCCGGAGCCGTCGTCATCGACTCCGAAGGCGACATCCAGCAGATCAGCGTGAACACCGTCGCCGGCAACACCACCATCCGCCTCGACGAGGGCCTCCCGGCGAACTACGTCTGCCGCAGCATCACGGGCCGAATCCAGGTGGACGGGGTGGTGCGCTCGGGCTCGGGCCCCACGACGTACACCGGCTCGACGGGTGAGCTGAGCGGGACGTTCGTCGACGTGCGCACGAACTCGGTCTCGGGAGACCTCACCGTCCTGCGCCGCCCCGGCTGCGCATCGGCGCGGGTCGGCGACATCGAGGAGGGCGCATCGTGAGCCCCGTCTTCTCCCACGGCGACCTGCGGCTGTACCTGCTCAATCTGCTCGACGAATCTCCGCGCCACGGTTACGACATCATCCAGGCGCTCTCCGACCGCACGGGCGGCACCTACACCCCGAGCGCCGGCACGATCTACCCGCGACTGGCCAAGCTCGAGGAGGAGGGGCTCGTCTCGAAGTCGGTCGACGGCCGAAAGACCGTCTACGCGATCACCGAGGCCGGACGCGCCGAGGTGCTCGCGCGCGCCGGGGAGCTCGAGGGCATCGAGGCGGGTCTCACCGACTCGGTGCGCCTCATCGCCGAGGAGGTGCGAGGCAGCGTGCGCGAGGCCATGAAGAGCCTTCGCGCCGATCTCGCCGCCGCCGCACGGGAACGGCAGGGCGAGGCGTCACCGCCGGCGGAGGATCCGCGCGCGCACAGCCGCCAGCAGTTGCACCGGGCGGATGCCGCGCTGAACGACGTCCGCGGACGCGTCCGGGCGGAGCTGCGGGCCCACGTCGCCCGGGGCGGCGACGTCGCGGCATCCGTCGTCGACGAGCTGACCGAGGCGCTGGAGAACGCCGCGCGCACGCTGAGCGACGCGCTGAGACGCGAGCGCTGACCTACTCGGCCCAGATCTCCTCGTCGTCGGCGGCGGGCTCGGTCACGGGGACCACGAGAATCGGTCGCCCCTGGCGGTGGGCGAGCCGCGCCGCCACGGAACCCGTGAAGAACTCGCGGATCGATTCGCCGAGCCCGCGGTTGCGCGTGCCGACGACGATGAGCTTCACGTCGATCTTCTCGGCCAGGTGCTTGATGGCCAGCGCGGGATCACCGACCAGCTGCCGCATCGTCCAGGCGATGCCGCGGGAGTCGTAGACGGATGCCGCGACGCCCCGCACCTCCTCGAGCTCGCTCTCTCCCGGCGCGATGTTCAGGTCGATCGGCGCGGAGTGCACGAACCCGTCGGGGTCTTCGTAGGTGACGAAGCGAGTGACGTCGACGTGGACGACGACGAGCGGCGCCGACATGAGGCGCGCATAGTGCGCCGCCTCCTTGAGGACGCGCGTCGGCTGGCCCGGAACCACCGCGACGATCACCGCGCCGTGGATGACCTCGTCGGAATCCTCCGACCGCGCCGATGCGCCGGGATCGGTCTCGGACATGAAATCCTCCCTCCTGCCGGAGGCCGCGCATACCGGCTTCGGCACGCGCGCCCGTGCTATTCTGAATGCTACTCTTACCGGCCGCACGGACCGGTGTCATGAACGCAGCGGACATCATCACTCAGCGTCCGCAGTCACATATCGTGAGGGGGTCTCGCATGGGGCGTGGCCGTCAGAAGGCGAAGCACACCAAGATCGCCCGCGAGCTCAAGTCGTACAGCCCGTCGGTGAACTACGCTGCGCTCGAGCGCGAACTCGCACACAGCCCCGAGGGCGAAGACGAGTTCATCGACAAGTGGGCGGATGACTACGCCGACGAATACGAGGACGAGAAGGCCTGACGGGCCGCTCGTCTCAGCGGTGAACCCCGGCGGCCGCCCTGCGAGCTCGGCGCCGCTTCCACCAGGCCCAGAAGCTCTCCAGCCGGCGCCTCAGCCAGCCCGCGATGCGCCTGGCCCAGTGGAACTCCGTGCCGAGCACGGCGAGTCCGAGGAAGACGACGAGCCACCCCGGGCCCGGGAGCGGGACGAGTACGAGTCCGCCGACGGTGAGCGCACCGCCGAGGAGCGCGACACCCACGCGGTAGGCCGCCTCGAGTGCGCGGTGCCGCGCGACCCCCGCGCGCAGACGGCGCAGCAGGCGGCGAAGAGGACGGTCGGGTCGCTCGGCACGGACGATGTCCGCCCGGATCTCCCGTTCCAAGGGAGCCTGAGTGTCGCTCATCGTGTCACGGTAACCCGATGAATCTCGAGGAAGCTGGGTGCCCGGTCAGGACGTCTGGGTTCCCTCGACCCACGCGAGGTACTCCTCCGACACGGTGCCCGTGACGTAGCGACCGTCGAAGCAGCTGAGGTCGAGGTCGTCGAGATCAGACCCCTCGAGGATCGCCGCCTTCAGGTCCTCGACCTCCTGGTAGACGATGTAGTCGGCGCCGAGCTCCTGCGCGATCTCGGGGATCGTGCGGCCGTGCGCCACCAGCTCATGCCTCGAGGGCATGTTGATGCCGTAGACGTGCGGGAAGCGCACCGGCGGCGCGGCGGAGGCGAAGGTGACGGATTTGGCGCCGGCATCCCGCGCCATCTGGATGATCTCCTTGCTCGTCGTGCCGCGCACGATCGAGTCGTCGATCAGCAGCACGTTCTTGCCCTTGAATTCGCTCGACATGGCGTTGAGCTTCTGGCGCACGCTCTTCTTGCGCACGGCCTGCCCCGGCATGATGAACGTGCGGCCGACGTAGCGGTTCTTGTAGAACCCCTCGCGGTACTCGATGCCGAGCTTGCGGGCCACCTGCATCGCCGCGGGACGCGCCGAATCCGGGATCGGCATGACGACGTCGATCGCGCCGGCGGGCGTGTACCTGGCGATCGTGTCGGCGAGCCGCTCCCCCATGCGAAGCCGCGCCTCGTAGACCGAGATGCCGTTCATGATCGAGTCGGGGCGCGCGAGGTAGACGTACTCGAACGAGCAGGGCTTGAGCTGCGGGTCGGCGACGCACTGGCGCGTGTGCAGGGCGCCGTCGAGGTCGATGAAGACCGCCTCGCCGGGGGCGACGTCGCGCACGACGTCGTAGTCGCCGTTCTCGAGGACGAGCGACTCCGACGCGACCATCCACTCGTACCGGCCCGACTCGGTCTTGCGAGCGCCGAGGATGAGGGGGCGGATGCCGAAGGGGTCGCGGAACGCGAGCAGTCCGTATCCCGCGATGAGGGCGATCGTGGCGTACGAGCCCTCGACGCGCTCGTGCACGCGGGTGACCGCCTGGAAGATCTGCTCCGGGTCGAGGTCGAGCCCCGAGATGGACGCCTGCAGCTCGTTGGCGAGCACGTTCACCAGCAGCTCCGTGTCGGAAGTGGTGTTGAGGTGACGGCGGTCTTTCGTGAACAGCTCCTGCGTGAGCTCGCGCGTGTTGGTGAGGTTGCCGTTGTGCACGAGCACGATGCCGTAGGGGGCGTTGACGTAGAAGGGCTGCGCCTCCTCCTCGTTGCCGGCGGTGCCCTTCGTGGCATAGCGCACGTGTCCGAGGCCGAGGTTTCCCATCAGCGCGCGCATGTCGCGCGTGCGGAAGGCCTCGCGCACCTGGCCTCGCGCCTTGGCGATGTGGAAGACGCCGCTCGGCTCGGCGGTCGCGATGCCCGTCGAGTCCTGGCCGCGGTGCTGCAGCAGAAGCAGCGAGTCGTAGATCTCCTGGTTGACCGGTCCCTGACCGACCATGCCGACGATGCCGCACATGGGTGTTACTTCGCTCCGTCCGTGGCGGGTGCATCCGCGCGGTAGCCGCCGACGAGGCGTACGGCGCCGCCGTCGACGCCCTTCGCCCCCTGCTCGTAGTCGCCCTCGGGGCGGGCGTCGCCGCGCACGGTTCCGACCCGCCACGCGGGCAGCCCGCCGGCGGTGAGCGCGGATGCCGCGGCATCCGCCACCGCCTCGTCGATCACCACGAGGAAGCCGATGCCGAGGTTCCATGTGCCCTCGGTGTCGGTCAGGTCGAGGTCGCCCGCCTCGGCGAGGATGCGGAAGACGGGCGGCGGCGACCAGGTCGAGCGGTCGACGTCGACCCACGTTCCGGCGGGGAGCACGCGGGCGAGGTTCGCCGCGATACCGCCCCCCGTGACGTGGCTCAGGGCGTGGAGGGCGTCGCCGTGCTCAGCGGCGAGCGCGAGGAGGGGCGTCGTGTAGAGGCGGGTCGGCTCGAGCAGCGCCTCGCCCCACGTCGTGCCGTTCACGCCGAGGTCGGGCGCGCGGTCGGCGTAGCGGATGCCGCGGCCGGCCACGATGTGGCGCACGAGCGAGTAGCCGTTGGAGTGCAGGCCGCTGGACTCGACCGCGAGAACCGCGTCGCCCGCGCGTACGCGCTGCGCGCCGAGGATGCGGGAGGCCTCGACGACCCCCGTCGCCGCGCCCGCGATGTCGTAGTCGTTCGGCCCGAGGAGACCGGGGTGCTCGGCGGTCTCGCCGCCCACGAGGGCCGTGCCGGTCTCGGCGCAGCCCCGTGCGATGCCCGCGACGATGTCGGCGATGCGCTCGGGCACGAGCTTGCCGCACGCGATGTAGTCGGTCATGAACAGGGGCTTCGCGCCCACGACGACGATGTCGTCGACGACCATGCCGACGAGGTCGAGGCCGACCGTGTCGTGCTTGTCGATCGCCTGGGCGATCGCGACCTTCGTGCCGACGCCGTCGGTGCTCGTCGCCAGCAGGGGGCGCTCGAAGTCCCGCAGGGCGCTGGCATCGAACAGACCGGCGAATCCGCCGACCCCTCCCAGCACCTCCGGTCCGTGGGTGCGCCGGACCGCCGTCTTCATGAGTTCGACGGCGACGTCGCCCGCGGCGGTGTCGACACCGGCGGCGGCGTAGGGATCAGGGGAGTTTTGGTGCGAGGCTTCGGCCACCCCCACAGCCTACCGGCAGGGCAGGGGGCGCCTGCCGTCCACCGAGCACCCGCGCCTACAATATCGGCATGCACAGCGCCGGAAAGCCGGAGTGGGTGGTCCGCGAAGACGCGAGTGTCGCGGTCATCCTGGCTCTTACGCTGCGCCAGCTGATCGGCATCCGATCCCCCGAGGAGCTGCCGCCCCTCCGGGGTCTGGCCACGACCCCGGTCGGCCGGCGCGACGAGGCCACGCAGGCGCTGCTCGAGCGGCAGTGGCGCGAGTACTGGGCGCTGACCGTGGAGCCGCAGGCGCATCCGGCGACGGGACCGCTCGACCTCGTCGACGGATTCGAGACGTACGCCGCGCTGCCGGTCGAGGGGTTCGACGAGCTGCGCGAGCAGATGACGGCCCACCTCGAGGCGCTGGATTTCGCCCGCCGGGTGCACGAGCGCCACTCGTCCGAGCCGATCGGTCGGAGCGGGGTGTCGTACCGGGCCTACGCGGGCGCGATCGCGCAGCACGAGCGCGAGGTGGGCCGGCGCGCGCACTCGTTCGAGTTGAACGTCCAGGTGCTGCCGCTGTCGCAGCGCGGCGTGTGGTGGATCGGGTCGCTCACGATCGCCGTGACCGACGGCCTGCGCAGCGACGTGGTCGCGTTCGACTCGGCGATCCACCCGATCATCGCGGAGATCGCCTGACGGGGTGAAGCCGTGAGCGTGCGCACGTTCAGCGACCGCACGATCCTCAGTCGTCGACGACGGTCTCCCGGTCGGCGAGCACGGTGCGGGCGCGGCGGCCCGAGATCTTGTCGATGACGAGGGCCACGATCCCGCCGATCCCGAGGCCGATGACGCCGCAGAAGATCGCCAGGAAGCCGAAGACCTGCGCCGACGAGTACTGCACCCCCGTGAGCGGGCTCGGCCCCGCCGATCCGTTCCACGAGAACGTGAGGATCAGGGCGACGAAGATGCCGACGACGACGCCGAAGACCATGAAGACGCTGTACTTGGGCACGCGCCTCACCCTGGCGGCCAGGATCTCGTCGCTGGTCCAGTGCTGACGCCCGGCCGCGGCATCCTGCATCGCCCCGCTCTGCGGAGCGGGCGTGCCCTCGGGCTGTTCGGTGCTCACCACACCATTCTCCCACCGGATGCCGGGGCGCTGCCCCCGGGCGAGACACCACTTCTGCGTCGAGCCACCGTACGCGGCGTGGTGTCTCGGCGCGGAAGTGGTGTCTCGGCGCGGGGCGGGCGGGGGCGGGGCGGGGGTCAGGGGCGGAGCGGGAGGACGTCGGAGAGGTCGGCGCGCACGCCGGAGGCCATGATGCGGCCGGCGGCCGCGGCATCCCCCCACCGCACGGCCCCCGTCGCGAGCGCGATCCACGTCGCCGCGTCGGTCTCGACGACGTTGGGAGGCGTGCCGCGCGTGTGCTGCGGCCCCTGGATCGCCTGCACGGCTCCGAACGGGGGCACCCTCACCTCGACGGCGTTGCCCGGCGCCTTCTCCACGAGCAGCTGCAGCAGGTAGCGCACGGCGGTCGCTAGATCGTCGCGGGCGGGCTCGTCGGGTGAGGCGTTCACGGCGTCGAGCGCGGCGCGGCCGTCGGCGACGGAGATCTTTCGGGGCACCCCACCACGGTACCCGGCGGGGCCCTGGGTAGGCTGGCCGGGTGAGAATCCTCGTCCTCGGCTCCGGCGCGCGAGAGCACGCCATCGTCCTCGCGCTGGCGTCTGAGGGCGCCGGGCACGACCTGCTCGCGGCCCCGGGCAACGCGGGCATCGCGCAGGTCGCGACGCTCGTCGACGTCGACCCCGTCGACCCCGTCGCGGTGAGCGACTTCGTCGAGACCGAGTCGGTCGACCTCGTCGTGATCGGGCCCGAGGCCCCCCTCGTCGCAGGGGTCGCCGACGCGCTGCGCTCCCGCGGCGTGCCGGTGTTCGGCCCCGGCCGCGCCGCAGCGCAGCTGGAGGGATCCAAGGCGTTCGCCAAGCGCATCATGGATGCCGCGAAGGTGCCCACCGGCCGCGCCATGCGCGCCCAGACGCCCGCGGAGGTCGAGGCCGCGCTCGACGAGCTCGGCGCCCCCTTCGTCGTGAAGGCCGACGGCCTCGCCGCAGGCAAGGGCGTGCTCGTGACGGAGGACCGGTCCGCCGCCCTCGCCCACGCGGCGACCTACCTCGAGAGCGGTGCGGTGCTCGTGGAGGAGTTCCTCTCCGGTCCCGAGGTCTCGCTCTTCTTCCTCTCCGACGGAGACACCGTGCTGCCGCTGTCCCCCGCGCAGGACTACAAGCGCGCCTACGACGGCGACGCGGGCCCGAACACGGGCGGCATGGGCGCCTACTCCCCCCTGCCGTGGCTCGCCGAGCGCTTCGGCTCCGAGCGCGAGTTCGTCGACCTCGTCACGCGCGACATCGCCGAGCCCGTCATCCGGCGCCTGGATGC
This sequence comes from Microbacterium sp. NPDC078428, assembly GCF_044542535.1. Classification (NCBI taxonomy): domain Bacteria; kingdom Bacillati; phylum Actinomycetota; class Actinomycetes; order Micrococcales; family Microbacteriaceae; genus Microbacterium; species Microbacterium sp. NPDC078428. The sequence goes on along the minus strand of NZ_JBITUP010000001.1, from coordinate 123,649 downwards.
CGAGGGCACCCCCTTCATCGGTCTGCTCTACGCGGGCCTCATCCTCACCGAGCAGGGCGTCAAGGTCATCGAGTTCAACGCGCGCTTCGGCGACCCCGAGACGCAGGTCGTGCTGCCGCGCCTGCGCACGCCGCTGTCGGGCCTGCTCATGGCCGCGGCATCCGGTCACCTCGACCACGAGCCGCGGCCCGATTTCGCGGGCGACGCGGCCGTCACGGTCGTGCTCGCGAGCGAGGGCTACCCGCATGCCCCGGTCACCGGACGGGTCATCGACGGCGCGGATGCCGCGGCATCCGTCCCCGGCGTGCACCTGGCCCACGCCGCGACCGCCGTGCGGGGCGGGGCGCTCGTCGCGACGGGCGGGCGGGTGCTCAGCGTCGTCGCGACCGGGGAGGGCTTCGGCGAAGCCCGCGAACGGGCCTACGAAGCGCTCGGGCGCATCCACCTCGAGGGTTCCCACCACCGCACCGACATCGCCGCCCGCGTCGCGGACTGACCGGGGCGCGCGCCCTCCCGATCCGGGCGCGCGCGCCGAAGCGATTGCCGGTACGGTTCTGGCAGGGGACGGTGCAGGGGGCACCGTGTTTCTGGGGGGAGCTCGGGATGTCTGCTGACCGCATCGGGATCATCGGGGGCGGAATCGTCGGCGTCGCGCTCGCACGCGAACTGGCGACGACGGGTGCGGGCGAGGTGACCGTCCTCGAGAAGGAGTCGCGTCTCGCGGCGCACCAGACCGGACACAACTCCGGCGTCGTGCACGCCGGCCTGTACTACAAGCCCGGATCGCTGAAGGCGACGCTGTGCGCCGCGGGACGCGTGTCGATCCGCGAGTTCTGCGAGGAGAAAGGGCTGCCCTACCGCGAGGTGGGCAAGCTCGTCGTCGCGGTGGACGAGACCGAACTGCCCGCTCTCGCCGAGATTCAACGCCGCTCGATCGAGAACCGCGTGCCCGACCTGGTGCGCATCGACGACGTCGGCCGGATCCGGGAGATCGAGCCGCACGTCGCGGGCGTCGCCGCGGTGCACTCGCCGCACACCGCGTCGGTGGACTACGCCGCCATCACCGAGGCGATGGCGCAGGATGTGCGCGCGGCGGGCGGCCACATCCTGCTGCACAGCGAGGTGACCGGCATCCACCTGGAGAACGGCGCCGTGCGGGTGGTCACCCCCTCGGGAGAGCACGTGTTCGACCGAGTGATCGCGTGCGCGGGCCTGCAGTCCGATGTCGTCGCGCAGCTCGTCGGGGCCGACCCGTCGCCCAGGATCCTCCCCTTCCGCGGCGAGTACTGGGAGCTCGCGCCCGAGCGCGGCGACCTCGTGCGCGGCATGATCTACCCGGTCCCCGACCCTCGCTTCCCCTTCCTGGGCGTGCACTTCACCCGCGGCGTGTACGACGACATCCACGTCGGGCCCAACGCGGTGCCGGCGCTGGCGCGCGAGGGATACGGCTGGCTGCGCATCTCTCCGAAGGACACGATGGCGTCGCTGCGGTGGCCCGGCGCATGGCCGCTCGCGAAGCAGCACTGGCGCATGGGGGTGGACGAGATCAGCGGATCGCTCATCAAGCCGCTCTACTACCGCAAGGCGCGGCGCTTCATCCCCGAGCTGCGGATGAGCGACCTGACGGCGAAGACGTCGGCGGGCGTGCGCGCGCAGGCCTGGGGCCGGGCCGGGGAGCTGCTCGATGACTTCGCGGTCGACCAGGTGGGGCCCGTCACGGTGCTGCGCAACGCTCCCTCCCCCGCCGCGACGAGCTCGATCGCGATCGCGCAGTACGTGATCGAGCACTACCTGAGCCGCGCCCGGGCCTGAGCCGCGCCGGTCGCCGGGGCCCGCGCCGACCCCTCGGGGCGTCCGCCCGCGCGCGCCGGGTCGCGACGGGGCAGGCACCCGGCTACGGTCGCAGTATGGCCTCCTCCGAGAACACGCACGCCGAGGCAGAGCCTGCCCTCGTCGAATCCACCTTCACCGACCTCGGTCTCGACGACGCGGTGCTGAAAGCACTGAAGGACGTGGGGTACGAGACCCCGTCCGCCATCCAGGCCGCGACGATCCCGCCCCTGCTGTCGGGCCGCGACGTCGTCGGTCTCGCCCAGACCGGCACGGGCAAGACCGCCGCCTTCGCACTTCCGATCCTCTCCCAGCTGGATCTGTCGCAGAAGACGCCGCAGGCACTCGTGCTCGCACCGACCCGCGAGCTGGCCCTGCAGGTGTGCGAAGCCTTCGAGAAGTACGCGGCGCACCTGCGCGGCGTGCACGTGCTGCCGGTCTACGGCGGCCAGGGATACGGCCAGCAGCTCTCCGCCCTCCGCCGCGGCGTGCACATCGTCGTGGGCACCCCCGGCCGCATCATGGACCACCTCGACAAGGGCACCCTCGACCTCTCCGAGCTGCGCTTCCTCGTGCTCGACGAGGCCGACGAGATGCTCAAGATGGGCTTCGCGGAGGACGTCGAGACGATCCTCGCCGACACCCCCTCCGGCAAGCAGGTGGCCCTCTTCTCCGCGACCATGCCGGCGCAGATCCGCCGCATCTCGGGCCAGTACCTCAACGACCCCGAAGAGATCACGGTCAAGACCAAGACCACGACCTCCGCGAACATCACGCAGCGGTACCTCGTCGTGTCGTACCCGCAGAAGGTGGACGCGCTCACGCGCATCCTCGAGGTGGAGAACTTCGAGGGCATGATCGTCTTCACGCGCACGAAGAACGAGACCGAGACCCTCGCCGAGCGCCTGCGGGCCCGCGGCTACACCGCCGCCGCCATCAACGGCGACGTCGCGCAGGCGCAGCGCGAGCGCACCGTGAACCAGCTCAAGAGCGGCAAGCTCGACATCCTCGTCGCGACGGATGTCGCGGCGCGCGGCCTCGACGTCGACCGCATCAGCCACGTCGTCAACTACGACCTGCCGATCGACACCGAGTCCTATGTGCACCGCGTCGGGCGTACGGGCCGTGCCGGGCGCACGGGGGCGGCGATCAGCTTCGTCACGCCCCGCGAGCGCCGCATGCTCTCCGCGATCGAGAAGGCTACCCGCCAGCCCCTGACCGAGATGAAGCTGCCGAGCGTCGACGACGTCAACGCCACGCGCCTCACCCGCTTCGACGACGCGATCACCGCGGCCCTCGCCGATCCGTCGCAGATCGGCGTCTTCCGCGACATCGTCGCCCACTACGTCGAGCACCACGACGTTCCCGAAGCGGATGTCGCGGCGGCGCTCGCGATCGTCGCGCAGGGCGACACCCCGCTGCTGCTCGAGCCCGACGCCGCGCCGGAACCGCGTGGCGGGCGCGAGCGCGACGCGCGCCCGGGTACCGACCGCGGCGGCCGCGAGCGCCGCAGCCGCGACGGCGGCGCGACGCGCGCGACCTACCGCATCTCGGTCGGCCGCCGGCACCGCGTCGAGCCCCGCCAGATCGTCGGCGCCCTCGCCAACGAGGGCGGGCTGCGCCGGGAGGATTTCGGCGCGATCCAGATCCGCACCGACTTCTCGCTCGTCGAGCTGCCGGCAGAGCTCCCCCGCGACACGTTGCGCAGGCTCGAGGGCACGCGCATCAGCGGCCAGCTCATCGAGCTCAAGCCCGACCGCCACGGCGCCTCCGCGAAGCGCGAGGACCGCCCCCGGCGGCGCTGACCACGGCGCGCCGCGCGCCTCCGCGATAATGGGCGGGTGAGCTCCCCCCACGATCTTCCCGGCTGGCGGCACGTCTACTCCGGCAAGGTGCGCGACCTGTACGTCCCGGACACGACACCCGAGGGCGGCGTGGCCGAGCGGATGCTGGTGGTGGCCTCCGACCGGGTCAGCGCGTTCGACCACGTACTCTCGCCCGGCATCCCCGGAAAGGGCGAGCTGCTGACGACCCTGAGCCTGTGGTGGTTCGACATGCTCGCCGGCGGCGACGGTGGCCGCGGCATCCCGAACCACCTCGTGGCCGCCGCCGACCTCGGTCTCGACGACGACGCCCGCTCGCGGGTGCCCGACGCGGTCGCCGGCCGCGCGATGGTCGTGCGTTCGCTGGAGATGGCGCCGATCGAGTGCGTCGTCCGCGGGTATCTGACGGGCTCGGGGTGGGCGGAGTACCAGGCCTCGGGCACGGTGTGCGGCATCGGGCTGCCCGAGGGCCTGGGCAACGGCGACCGGCTTCCCGAGCCGATCTACACGCCCGCATACAAGGCCCCCCTCGGCGAGCACGACGAGAACATCGCCTACGAGCGCACGGTCGAGCTGGTCGGCGCCGAGCGGGCCGCGCAGCTGCGCGACCTCTCGCTCGAGATCTACCGGCGCGCGGCGGCCCTGGCGGAGAAGCGCGGCCTGCTCCTGGCCGATACGAAGTTCGAGTTCGGCGTCGACGAGGAGGGCGTGCTGCGCCTGGCCGACGAAGTGCTCACGAGCGACTCGTCGCGCTACTGGGACGCACAGGCGTGGAACGCCGGCGGCACGCCCGAGCAGCGGATGGCGAGCTTCGACAAGCAGATCGTGCGCGACTGGCTCGGCGCCCACTGGGATCGCACGGGCGAGCCGCCCGCCCTGCCGGCGGACATCATCGACCGCACGAGCGCGCGCTACCGCGAGCTGCTCACGCGACTCACCGGCGCCTGAGCGCCCGACGAGACACCAGCCCGACTCACTGCGCACCTCGCGCAGCCGGGTCGGGCGCCGACCGCGGCGTCCGACCCGACAACCCTTCCGAACGGAGAACCCATGCCCCTGTGGAGCCTGCACGGCGACGGCCGCACCGTCGCCCCCGACGCCGTCGTGGCGCCGAACGAGCGCCTGAACTGGCCGCTCACCGCCGCCGTCGGCGTGCAGCACGTCGTCGCGATGTTCGGGGCGACGTTCCTCGTACCCGCCATCACGGGGTTCCCCGTCGCCACGACGCTGCTGTTCAGCGGCGTCGGGACGATCCTCTTCCTGCTCATCACGAAGAACCGGCTGCCCAGCTACCTGGGCTCCTCGTTCGCCTTCATCGCGCCCGTCACGGCGGCCACCGCGTCGGCGGGCATGGGGTCGGCCCTCGCGGGGATCGTGGCCACCGGCGTCCTGCTCGCCCTCGTGGGCGTCGTCGTGCAGTTCGCGGGCCTCGGGTGGATCAACCGGCTCATGCCGCCCGTCGTCGCGGGCGCGATCGTCGCCCTGATCGGCTTCAACCTCGCGCCGGTGGCGTGGGACAGCTACCAGCAGGCGCCGATCACGGCCACCATCACCCTCGTCGCGGTCGTGCTCTTCAGCGTCCTGTTCCGGGGCTTCCTCGGACGCATCTCGATCTTCGTCGGCGTCATCGTCGGATACGTCGTGGCGCTGCTGCGCGGCGAGGTCGACTACGCCGCGGTGGCGGATGCCTCGTGGATCGGCCTGCCCTCCTTCACCCTGCCCGACTTCGCCTCGCCCGGCACGTGGGGCGTCATCGCGATGTTCCTGCCCGTCGTGCTCGTGCTGATCGCCGAGAACGTCGGCCACGTGCGCGGCGTCGCGACGATGACGGATGACCGGGTCAACGCCTCGACCGGTCGCGCGCTCATCGCGGACGGCGCCGCCACCGCCCTCGCGGGAGCCTTCGGCGGATCGGGCACGACCACCTACGGCGAGAACATCGGCGTCATGGCGGCGACCCGGGTCTACTCCACGGCCGCGTACTGGGTGGCGGGATCGGTCGCGATCCTCCTCAGCCTCTCGCCGAAGGTCGGCGAGGTGTTCAACTCGATCCCCGCGGGCGTGCTCGGCGGGGTCACGACGGCGCTCTACGGGCTCATCGGCATCATCGGCATCAAGATCTGGGTCGAGGGCCGCGTGGACTTCTCCCGGCCCGTCAACCAGTACACCGGGGCCGTCGCACTCGTGATCGCGATCGCCGGATTCACGATGGACTTGGGCGGCGGCTTCCAGCTCGGCGCGATCGTGCTCGGCGCGGCCGCCGCGCTCGTGATCTATCACGCGGGCAACGCGATCGCCCGCTGGCGTCGCACCGGCGCCGACGACGGAGGCCCGCTGCCGGTGGTCGGACAGATCGGCGGAGACCCGCAGGACTGATCGGGGGTTCCCGGCCCGCCGACCGGCCATCGGCGGGCCGGGACCCGCGGAATGCCCGCACCTCGCCGCGCGTTATGCATACATGTGAATGAGACAGCCCGCCCGGGCATCGACCCGGCCACGACGATGGGTGCCGTCACGCTCGACGTCGCCGACCTCGACGCGATGACGCGGTTCTACCGCGACGTGATCACGCTCACCGTGATCGACGCCCAGGGTGACACCGTCGCGCTCGGCCGCGACGGCCGGGTCATCGTGGTGCTCCGGCACAGCCCCCACCTGCGCGCCGCCGCGCCGCGGTCGGCCGGGCTGTTCCACACCGCGATCCTCTTCGAGAGCCAGGCCGATCTCGCGGCGGCCCTGTACTCCGTCGCGACCCGGGCGCCCCACACGTTCACCGGCAGCGCCGACCACCTCGTGAGCCAGGCGTTCTACCTCACCGACCCGGAGGGGAACGGGATCGAGCTGTACTGGGATCGCGACCGGACGACGTGGTCGTGGACCCACGGGCAGATCGAGATGGCGACGCTGCATCTCGACCCGGCCGCCTTCCTCCGCGAGCACTTGAGCGAGGATGCCGCGAGCGGCTCGTCGCCGGCATCCGTCGGCCACGTGCACCTGTCCGTCGGCGACATCGCCACCGCTCACGAGTTCTACGTGGGCCGGCTCGGCTTCGACCAGACGGCCGCCCTCGGCGGCCAGGCGCTGTTCGTCAGTGCCGGCGGCTACCACCACCACATGGCGATGAACGTGTGGAACTCTCGGGGCGCGGGGCCCCGCATGCCGGCGCTCGGGCTCGGCCGCATCGATCTCACGCTCCCCGACGACGACGCCCTGGGCGGTCTGGGCGAGCGCCTGGCCCACTTCGGCACGGCCGTGCAGGATGACGGACGCACGCTGTCGTTCGAGGACCCCTGGGGGAACGCGCTCCTGGCGAGCTCCCCCGGTCGCGGCTGAGCTCCGCGGATCCGCGGAATCAGGTCGTCTCGCGCACCACGAGCTCGGTGGGCATGATCAGCGCCCGCTCCGCCGGTGCCGTGCCCGCGATCACCTGGATCAGCAACGACGCCATCGTCTCGCCCATCCGCTCGAGCGGCTGACGGATCGTCGTCAGCTGGGGCTCGCGATCGGTGGCGACCGGAGTGTCGTCGTAGCCGACGATCGCGACGTCCTCGGGCACCCGGATACCCTCGGTGGTGAGCACGCGGATCGCGGCGCGCGCCATCATGTCGCTCGCGACGAAGAGCCCGTCGAACGGTCTTCCCGTTGCGAGCATCCGTCGCATCGCGTCCTCGGCGAGAGCGGACTTGAAACCCCCGTCTTCGATGGGCCCCTCGGGCAGCCCGGCATCGGCGAGGGCCGCACGCCAGCCGGCGAGCCTGTCGATGCCGACGGGCATCGACAGCGGACCCGCGATCGTCGCGATGCGGGTCCGCCCACGCTCGATGAGGTGCTGCGTCGCCACGCGAGCACCCGCGACGTTGTCGACGTCGACGAAGTGGTGCGTGTCGCTCCACCTGGCCGGACGGCCGCCGAACACGAGCGGGACGGCGGCGGCAATCGCCTCGATGAAGCCATCGCCGGCGTGCTGCGACGCGACCAAGGCCCCGTCGACCGCCCCGCCGCGCACGAACGACGCCGTCTTGTTGCGGGGATCGTCCGACGCGATGATGAGGTTCAGCAGGTAGTCGCTCTCGCTGAGGCGACGACTGATGCCGGTCACGATGCTCGCGAAATACGGGTCCCCGAAGAATTGCGACACGTCCTCCGGCACCACGAGGGCGATCGCGTGGGTCTGCCGGCTCGCGAGCGAGCGTGCCGCGCGGTTGGGCACGTAGGCGAGACGCTCGATCGCACCCTTGACCGCCGCGAGCGCCGCGGGGCTGACGGCGTTCGAGCCGTTCACCACCCGCGAGACGGTGGAGCGCGATACCCCCGCCGCCGCGGCGACCTGCTCGATCGTCGGGGTGTCGCGAACGGCGTCGGTGGACATGTCTTCTCTCATCGGGGTGCGGCACGGCGGCGGGCGCAGCGGCGCTTCGACGTCGAGCCCCGGGCGCGGGACGGGTCAGCGTCGCGCGGCCGACTCCGGGTCGAGGGCACGCGCGGCGATGATGCGACCATACTCCAGGCCGCTGTCCTTCACGGTGCGCTCCTGGGTGTCGTAGTCCACCCGCACGATGCCGAACCGCTTCTCGTACCCCCACGCCCACTCGTAGTTGTCGAGCAGCGACCAGTAGAAGTACCCGCGCACGTCGACCCCTGCCGCGAGGGCGTCGAGGACCGCCGACAGGTGCATGCGGACGAACTCGCGGCGCTCTTCATCGTGCACGCGGGGACCGGACTCCGACATCGTGACGACATCGTCGTACGCCGCCCCGTTCTCGGTCACGTACAGCGTCGTGCCGGCCGGTCGCGCATACTCCTCCCACACCCGTTCGAGCAGGGTCGTGAGGCCCTCGGGCTGCACCTCCCAGTTCATCGACGTGCGCGGCAAGCCCCGCTCGTGCCAGAAGATGCCCTCGTGCGAGGGGAACGGAGACCTTCCCTCGCGGTCCGTGGGGGCTTCCCCGGGCCGCGGGGGGTTCGGGGCCTCGCGGCCGCCGACGAACTCGCCGTGGTAGTAGTTCACGCCGAGGGTGTCGATGGGCGTGGCGATCGTCTCGAGGTCGCCCGGAAGGATGGCGGCGTCGAGGGCGGCGCGGGCCGCGGCATCCACCGTGACGAGATCGCCGAGGACGTCGTCCGGATACTGCCCGCGGAAGATCGGATCGAGGAACCATCGGTTGAACTGCCCGTCGATGCGCCGGGCTGCGTCGTCGTCGGCGGGGTCGGCCGGATCCACCGGCTCGGCGACCGTCAGGTTGAGCGTGATGCCGAGCTCGAGATCCGCGTCGCGGGCGCGAAGCTCCCGCACCACCGTGCCGTGCCCGAGAAGGAGGTGGTGCGCGGCGAGGACCCCGTCGGTGACGCTCTGCCGCCCCGGGGCGTGCACTCCCGCCGTGTATCCGAGGAAGGACGAGCACCACGGCTCGTTCAGCGTGGTCCAGATGCCGACGCGATCGCCCAGCGCGTCGTGCACCGAGAGCGCGTACTCCGCGAACCGTTCGGCGGTCTCCCGCGAGGTCCATCCGCCCTTCTCCTCGAGGGCCTGCGGCATGTCCCAGTGGTACAGCGTCAGCCACGGGATGATCTCCGCCTCGCGCAGCTCGTCCACTAGACGCTTGTAGAAGTCCAGGCCCGCCGGGTTCACCGCGCCGCCGTCGGGACGCACCCGCGACCACGACGTCGAGAACCGGTACGTCTGCAGCCCCAAGCGCTGCATCAGCGCGACGTCGTCGCGGTACCGGTGGTAGTGGTCGCAGGCGACGTCGCCGTTGTCGGCGTTGATGACGGCTCCGGGAACGCGCGCGAAAGCGTCCCAGATGGATGCAGTCCGCCCGTCCTCGAAGGCCGCTCCCTCGATCTGGTACGCGGCGGTGGCCGCGCCGAACAGGAAGTCGGTCGGGAATGGACGTGTTTCGGGCACGCTCATCGCGCGCTCCTTTCTCGGTGGAGATGACGGACGGAAGGCGCTGTGACGCAGCAGCCTCAGCCCTTGACTGCCCCCTGCATGATGCCACTCACCAGCTGCCTCCCCGCGAACACGAAGAGGATGAGCAGGGGGATGGTGGACAGCAGCACGCCGGCGAGCACGATCGAGTAGTCGACGAAGTAGTTGGACTGCAGCAGCGACAGCGCGACCGGGAGGGTCGGGTTCTGCCGGTCGAGCACGATGAACGGCCAGAAGAAATTGTTCCATGCCGTGACGAAGGTGAACAGACCCAGCATCGCCGCCGCGGGGCGGGCCGCGACGAGCCCGACGGTCCAGAACGTGCGGATCATCGACGCCCCGTCGACGCGTGCCGCCTCGATGAGCTCGTCGGGCACCGCCTGGCGCAGATACTGCGTCATCCAGAACACCCCGAACGCGCTCGTGAGCGAGGGGATGATGATCGCCCCGATGCTGCCGGTCCAGCCGAGGTCGCTGAAGAGGATGTAGAGCGGGACGACGCCCAGCTGCATCGGCACGGCCATCGTGGCGATGACGAACACGAGCAGCCACGCGCTCCCGCGGAAGCGCAGCTTGGCGAACGCCCACCCGGCGAGGGTGGAGAAGGCCACGACCGAGAGCGCGATGAGCGCCGAGCTGTAGATCGAGTTCCACAGCGCCGGCCAGAAGTTCACGGCGGGATCGGACATCACCGCCGCCGCGTTGGACAGGAAGTTGCCGCCCGGGATCCACGAGACGTTCGGGTCGCGGATCGTGCTGGCGTCGCCGGAGCCGATCAGGAACGACCAGTAGAACGGGAAGATCGAGGCGACGAGCACGACCCCGAGGGCGACGTACGTCCAGACACCCGGGCGGTTGCCCCGGATGCGGATGGCGCGAGCGCCACGGCGGCTCTTGCGCGCGTTCGGGATGCTGCTGTCGGCGATGGCGAGCGGAGGTGTTCCGAGCGAGGTCATCGGGCGTCCTTTCGTGCACGGCGCTCCGCGCGCCGGTGGCTGCGCGACATGGCTCCGCGTCGACCCTCGTCGCGCACGAGGGAACGTGTGACGAACAGGTTGATCAGCCCGATCACGATGATGATCAGGAAGAGGATCCAGGCCATCGCCGCGGCGCGGCCGAAGTTCCACTGCCCCCAGCCGATGTCGTACAGGTAGAGCGTGATCGTCAGCCACTGCTGCGCGGCCCCGCCCCGTCCGAACTGGTCGTACATGCGCGGCTCGTCGAAGATCTGCAGTCCGCCGATCGTCGAGGTGATGATCACGAAGATCAGCGTCGGCTTGAGCGAGGGCAGCGTGATGGAGACGAACTGCCGGAATGCGCCCGCGCCGTCGATCGCGGCGGCCTCGTAGTAGTCCCGGTTGACGGCCTGCATGGCCGCGAGCAGGATCAGCGTGTTGTAGCCGGTCCAGCGGAAATTCACCATCGTCGCGATCGCGACGTGGCTCCAGAACGGATCCGTGTGCCAGGGGATCGGGCCGATGCCGATGCCGCCGAGCAGCGTGTTGACGAGCCCGAACCGGTCGGCGAACAGGTTGGAGAAGATGAGCGCCACCGCGACGGGGGCCACGACGTAGGGCAGCAGCACACCCATCCGCCAGAAGGTCTTGGCGCGGATGTTGCGATCGAGCAGCGCCGCGATGAAGACCGCCACGATCAGCTGCGGGACGGTGGAGATCAGGAAGATGCTGAACGTGTTGCGCAGCGCCGTCCAGAAGTGGGGCTGCTGCAGGATCCAGATGTACTGGTCGAACCCGACGAAGGTGCCCTCCCCCCGCACGAGATCCCAGTCCTGGAACGAGATCACCGCGGTGAAGACGATGGGGAAGAGACCCGTGACCGCGAAGAGGATGAAGAACGGCGAGATGTAGAGGTAGGGCGAGACCTTCAGGTCGAAGCGGCTGAGGTTCTGACTGAACGAGAGCACACGGGGTGCGCGGGGCGGCGGGGCCTCGTCCTGCACGGACGGGCGCGTGGCGGTGTCGGTCACGGGGATCCTTTGCGGCGGCGGGGAGACGAGAGCGGCGGATGTCGGGGTCCCGGCATCCTGGATCGGATGACGGGACCCCGAGCGATGGAGCCGCCTAGAAGGCTGACACCTCGGTCAGCCAGTTCTCCCACGAGACCTCAGGAGTCTCGAGGCCGTCGAAGACGCGGGTCACGGCGTTCTGCAGCGCGTCGTGGAACTGGAAGTACTTCGGTCCCTTGTAGGGCGAGACCGCGACCGCCTCGGCCCGCGCCACACCGATCTCGCCGGTGGGGGCGTCGTTGAAGTACGGGTTCGTGAACCCGGTGAGGTTCGTGTCGGAGTAGGCATCGGTCTGGCTCGGGAAGGTCCCGGCGTTCACGAACGCCTTGACCTGCTGCTCGGGCGCCGTCAGCCAGGCGGCGAGGTCCTGCGCCGCCTCGACGTTCGCTCCGTCGGCGGGCACGGTCAGGTACGACCCGCCCCAGTTGCCGCCACCACCCGGGAAGACATCGGCGATGTCCCAGCCCTCCACCTCGGGTGCCTCGCCCGAGATGATGCCGTGCATCCAGCCCGGGCAGAGCATCGCGGCGAATTCGCCGTTCGCCATCGACGCGTACCAGTCATCGGTCCACTGACCCGGGAACGCGGAGATCGGGATGGCCTTCTCGACCACGGTCTCGTACGTCTCCTGCACCTCGGGGTTCTCGGTGGCGATGATCGTGCCGTCGGGCTCCTCGTAGGTGTACTCGATCTGGTTCATGATGCCCTGGAGCACCGAGTTCGCGGAGTCGATGAAGGGCCGACCGGTCGTCGCGACGTAGTCCGCGCCGACCTCGAAGAAGTTGTCCCAGTCCCCCGTGAACAACTCGGCCACGCTGGCGCGGTCGGTGGGCAGGCCGGCCTCGGCGAACAGGTCGGAGCGGTAGCAGATGGCCTGGGGCCCGATGTCGGTGCCGTACGCGACCAGACTGCCGTCGGCATCCGTCGCCGCCGCCTCCTTCCAGTCGAGCCAGCGGCCCTTGAGGTCGTCGGGCACCGGGGCGAGCAGGTCGGAGTACTGCATCATCTCGGCGAACCAGTCGATCTCGACCGCCTCGATGTCGGCGAGGCCGGTGTTGCCGAGCTTCTGGAAGTAGTTGGCGCGGGCGTCGTTCGAGGTCGCGGCCCTGTTGTGCACGATCTCGACGCCCGGGTTTGCGTCCATGTACTCCTGCAGCAGCTCGTCGGTGTAGCCGAAGTCGTTGAAGGTGGCGAGCGTCAGGGTCGTGGTGCCGTCGGTGTCGCCCTCGGTGTCGGACCCGCCGCCGCCGCAGCCGGCGAGGACGAGGGCAGATCCGGCGGCTGTGGCTGCGACGATCCCGATGCGCCGCTGTACGCGTGATTTCACGTTCACTCCTTTGTGTCTCGGTGCATGCCGACGGGGGCGCGCGCCCGATTTGGGAACGCTCCCATCGATCGGACGTGACTCTATGGGAGCGATCCCACGAGTGTCAAGAAGTTTTGCCGGGGTCGCGCCGCACGAGGTCGGGGCGACGGCAACGCGCCGGCGGCTAGACTTGCCGCGATCCCCACCCGCGACATCCGGAGCCTCGAATGCCCACCATCGTCGTCGACGTCATGCCCAAGGCCGAGCTGCTGGACCCGCAGGGGAAGGCCGTCACCGGAGCCCTCTCCCGCCTGGGGGTCGAGGATTTCAGCGCCGTCCGCATCGGGAAGCGCTTCGAGCTCTCCGTCGAGGGCGAGGTCACCGACGCCGTGCTCGCCAAGGCACGCGAGGTCGCCGACGACATCCTCTCGAACTCGGTCATCGAGGATGTCGTGAACATCGAGGTGGTCGCGTGACGACGCGCATCGGGGTCATCACCTTCCCCGGCTCGCTCGACGACGCCGACGCGCGCCGAGCCGTCTCGCTCGCCGGCGCGGAGCCGGTCGCGCTCTGGCACGCCGACCACGACCTGCAGGGCGTCGACGCCATCGTGCTCCCCGGCGGATTCAGCTACGGCGACTACCTGCGCGCGGGCGCGATCGCCGCGCACTCGCCGATCATGACCGAGGTGAAGGATGCCGCGGCATCCGGGATGCCGGTGCTCGGCATCTGCAACGGATTCCAGATGCTCGTCGAGGCGCATCTGCTGCCCGGCGGGCTGATCCGAAACGCCCACCAGCAGTTCATCCGGCGCGACCAGCGGCTGCGCGTCGAGAGCGCCGACACCGCCTGGACCAATGGCTTCGCGGACGGCCAGGAGATCGTCATCCCGCTGAAGAACGGGGACGGCGGCTACATCGCCGACGACGACACCCTCGATCGGATCGAGGGCGAGGGTCTCGTGGCGTTCCGGTATCTGGGCGTCAACCCCAACGGATCGCTGCGCGACATCGCCGGCCTGCGCAACGAGCGCGGAAACGTCGTGGGCCTGATGCCCCACCCCGAGCACGCGGTCGAGCCCGGCTTCGGCCCCGACACCCGCGCCGCGATGCGCTCGGGCACCGACGGCCGGGTCTTCTTCGAAAGCGCCGTCGCGGCCCTCGTGGGCGCCGCCGCCTGAGCCTGCGGGTTCAGACGGTCCCGGCCGGGGGCCACACGCCGATGATGAGCGCCATCACGACGATCGTCACCAGTTCGTGCGCGACGTTCATGACCGTGAGCGCGCCCGGGCGACCCTCGAACGCGTCATGGGTGATGAACCGCGCCGCGGTGAAGCCGGCCCAGAGCAGGAGCCCCGTCACGAGCGCGGACATGAGGAACGATCCCCCGTAGAAGTGCCAGGCGATGGCCACGGCCCCCGCGAGCACCCAGGCGGTGACGAAGCTCACGATCACCGTCACGACGATCGGCAGCCCGGCGGACGCGCCGGGCCGGTCAATGTCGACCTTCGCGAGCCGCGCCCACCTCGTGCCGAACACCTTCGGCGTGTACCAGATCGAGCCGACGACCATGCTCGATGCCGTGGCGATGAGCACGGCCCAGTAGTTGATCTCGGGAATCATGGGGAAGCTCCCTTCGGTTCGATGCCGAGCGTAGCCCCCGGCGGCGCGGGGCGCAGGGGGTAAGACCCCGATTGGCCCCCGGCGAACGGTCGCGACACGCCGCTTCGCCCTGCGCGCGACGGCGCGTCGCGACCGTTCGCGGTGCGGGCGGGCGCGCGAACCCGGCCCGCGCGACGTCTCTAGGCTGGAAGCATGACCCACGTCGTCGTGTCCGTGCCCACCGAGCAGCTCGCCGAAGACCTGACACCCCCGCCGGAGGGCGTCGAGGTGATCGTGTGGGACCTCTCCACCCCCGCGCCCCGGCCGGTCATCGACATCGTGGTCCCGCCCTACCTCGGGGGCGGCAGGCGGCTGCCGATGCTCGAGACCGTGGAGACGCGCCTCGTCCAGGGGCAGTCGATCGGCTACGAGGGGATGAAGGAGCGCCTGCCGGAGGGCACGGTGTTCGCCAACGCCGCGAGCGTGCACGAGACGTCCACGGCGGAGCTCGCCGTCGCCCTGACGCTGGCGGCCCAGCGCGGCATCCCGCATTTCGTGCACTCACAGATCAGCGAGAGCTGGACGACCGCCTTCACCCCGAGCCTCGCCGATCGCCGCGTGCTGCTGCTGGGGTACGGCGGGGTCGGCAAGGCGGTGGCCGCCCGCCTGCAGGGGTTCGAGGTGGAGATCGTCCCCGTCGCCTCCCGCGCCCGCGAGGAGGACGGGGTGGCCGTGCACGGCGTCTCGGAGCTACGCGAGCTGCTGCCGGGCGCCGACATCCTGATCACGACGCTGCCGGGCGGGGAGAGCACCCGTCACATCATCGACGACGAGGTGCTCTCGGCCCTTCCCGACGGCGCGCTCGTCGTCAACGTCGGCCGCGGGCCGCTCATCGACACCGACGCGCTGGTGCGCCACGTGGAGCGCGGTCGCATCCGCGCCGCGCTGGACGTGACCGATCCCGAGCCCCTGCCGCCGGGCCACCCGCTCTGGCGCCTGCCCGGAGTGCTCGTCTCCCCGCACGTGGGCGGCGCCTCCGACGCGATGCGGCCGCGCATCGCGCGACTCGTGCGCACGCAGGCCGAGCGCATGGTGAGGGGCGAGCCCGCGCTCAACGTCGTGCTCGACGGCACGCGGTAGTCGCCGGCGGACGATCGGCGCCCTACCCTCCGGAGCCGAGCTCTGATCGCGTGTCGATGTCGGCGCCGCTCCACAGGTCTTCGCACTCGAGGGCGACCGCGCCGTTCGCACGCAGGTAGTCCCGCGCACCGCGGTCGCCCTCCAGGGCCGCGATCAGCGGGCGCACATGGTCGACCCCGATGAGCACGGGATGCCCCGGCCGCCGCGCATACGTGGCCTGCACGAGCGCCCGCCGCGGACGCGGGCCGGCCGCGGCGATGACGCGGCGCACGGCGGATGCCGCGGCATCCGGGGTGTCGACGGGCATCACGACGACGGCGTCGACCCCGTGCGCGGCCGCCGCGTCGAGGCCCGCCGCGACCGATGCCGACAGGCCGCGCGTCCACGCCTCGACCCGCACCGGCTCGGCGTTCGCGGGAACGAGCGCCTGGGCATGGTCCGCGGAGGCGCCGAGCGTGACCACGACGGGCGCGCAGCCGCCGTCCCTCAGCACCTCGACGGCGAGCGCGATCCACGCCTCCCCGCCCGCATCGCGGGCGAGCGCCTTGGGCCCGCCGAAACGCGATCCCGCACCTGCGGCGAGGACGACGCCGGCGATCGCGTGCGGGTGCTGTGCCATGGTGCGCCAGCGTAGCGCGCCCGTAACAGGGGCGGGTTAGCGTGAACCCATGCTCGACATCGCGGACGGCCTGCTGGCATCCCTCCCCTCCGGCGACGCCGTCGTCGTGACCGTGACGCGCGTCGCCCGCAGCGCACCGCGGGGAGTCGGAGCCTCGATGGCCGTGACGGGGACGCGCGAGCTGATCGGCTCGATCTCGGGCGGGTGCGTGGAGTCCGACGCGATCGCGCTCGCCCACGAGGTGCGCTCCGACGGGCGCGCCCGGACGGCGCGCTTCGGCTTCAGCGACGAGCAGGCCCACGCGGCAGGTCTCGCCTGCGGCGGGACCGTCGAGGTGATCGCGTATCTCGTGCGCGCGACCGACGCAGTGGCCCTGCGCGCGCTGCGCAGCGCCGTGCACGACGAGCGCGTGAGCGTGATGCTCCCCCTCACGGGGCCCGGCGCGGGGAGGATCCTCGACACCGCGGCGCCGCTCGCGAGCGCGGCGGTGCACGCGGAGCTCGACGCGGCCCGCCTGCTGGGCGAGACCCGCTGCATCGACGCCGACGGCGACGCCCTCCTCGTGCTCTGCCACGCCCCCCGCCCGCGCCTGATCATCGCCGGCGCGGGCGAACACGCGGCGGCCCTCTGCCGCATCGGCGCGGCAGCGGGATTCGCGGTCACCGTCTGCGATCCCTGGGAGCTGCTCGTCACCCCCGAGCGCTTCCCCGGCGCCGCAGACCTCGTCGTCGCCGACCCCGCCGAGTACCTGCGCGCGCAGGCGGCGGAACCGGGTTCGACCGACATGCGCACCGCAGTGTGCGTCCTCACCCACGACGAGCGCTTGGACGTCCCCGCGATTCATGCCGCTCTGGGCATGAATGCCGGATTCGTCGGCGCGATGGGCGCCCGCGGCACGGTCGCGCGGCGTCGCGAGCTTCTGAGCGAGCGGGGCGTGGGGCTCGACGATCTCGCCCGCATCCACTCGCCGCTCGGGCTCGACCTCGGCGGATCGAGCCCCGAGGAAGCGGCGATCGCGGCCCTCGCCGAGATCCAGGCTGTGCGGCACGGCGCTACGGCGCGCCCGCTGCACGAGCTCTCCGGGCCGATCCACCCACACGCCCCGGACGCCGCGCAGGACCGTGCTACGCTCCCGCACTGCGTGTCCTAACAACCATGACCTCCCGCCGCTCGCGGTGGAGTGACGAGCCGGGCGGCTCAGGGCGGGGACTGTCGCGACATCGTTCGTCACAGCATCCCGGAGGTCCTCATGTCCGCACCCGCATCCGCACCCGTCGACAAGTCCCAGGCGGGCGTCGACGCCCGCCAGTACCACATCGGGATCGCGCCCGGCGAGGTCTCGTCGGTGGCGCTTCTGCCGGGCGACCCGTTCCGCGTGCCGTTCGTCGCGGAGTTCCTGACCGACGTGCGCGAGGTCGCCCACAACCGCGAGCATCGCACCATGACGGGCTGGTACAAAGGGCGTCACATCACGGCGACCTCGACCGGCTTGGGATGCCCCTCCACCGCGATCGCCGTCGAGGAACTCGCCCGCGTGGGAGTGACGTCGTTCATCCGCGTCGGCAGCTCGGCGGGCCTGCAGCCGGGCATCGCACCGGGCGACCTGCTCGTGAGCGAGGGCAGCTTCCGCAACGACGGCACGACGGACGCTTATCTGCCCAAGGGCTTCCCGGCGGTGCCCGACCTCGAGCTCACGGCCGCGCTCGGCCGCCACGCCGACAGGATCGCCGCGGCATCCGGAACGTCTTCCTTCCGCGGCATCAGCGCGAGCGACGACGCCTTCTACGCCGAGACCCCGGAGTGGATCGGGCAGCTCAACCGCATGGGGATCCTCAACGTGGAGATGGAGGCCTCGGCGCTGTACATCGTCGCGCGCCTGCGGGGCCTGCGAGCGGGCATGGTGTGCGCGTGCTCGAGCAACCTCGTCGACGGCGCCTCCCTGTACGACGACACGAAGGCGGCGCTGAAGGAGGGATGGATGCGCTCCATCGAGGCCGCGCTCGAGACCGCGGTCGAGCTGGAGCTCTGAACGGCCCTCAGGGCAGCAGCAGGGCTCCCGCGATCGTCAGGGCGATGGCGAGAAGCGGGAACAGGCCCTGGACGAGCGCAGCCCGGCCCCTTCCCGGCGCCGCGAGCGCGAGCACGACCGCCGCGGCGAGCATCGAGCCCGTCCCCGCGAGGACGAGGGTGACCCCCACGGCGACGGCTCCCGCCATCACCAGGCCTATCCCCACGCCCGTCACGACGGCGAGGAAGAGGTTGTAGAAGCCCTGGTTGAACGCGAGGACGCGCGTGTGCTCGACCTCGGCGTCGGTGCGCAGGCGGAAGATCCGGCGACTGCGCGCGCCGCTCCAGGCGAGGGACTCCAGCCAGAAGATGTACACGTGCACGAGCGCCGCCAGGGCGGCGAGGACGAGTCCTGCGGCGAGCATCCGATCCTCCTCAGACGCGCCTAGCCTGACATGCGGCCGACAGGAAACACGGGCGAAATGCACGCCTGCTTCACTCGGGGTGTTCGCCTCATCAACAACTCGACCGCTCGGGAGAAATCGTGGACCTCACCTCCGTGACGTCCTTCCGCAGCGCGCGGAGGCGGGAGGACCTCGCGCTGGCGGCGGGCGAGACTTTCCTCGGCGGCGGCACCTGGCTCTACGGCGAGCCGCAGCCCCGGATCACCGGTCTCGTGGACCTGACCACGATGGGCTGGGAGGACCTCGTCGTCACCCCCGAGGGCCTGCAGATCGGAGCGACGTGCACGATCGCGACGCTCGTCGCCTTCGCACAGGGGCGCCATCACGTGACGCCGCCCGCCGAGTGGGCCGCCACCGCGGCCTTCCCCGACGCGGCGAACGCGCTGCTGGCGTCGTTCAAGATCTGGAACACCGCGACGGTGGGCGGCAACATCTGCCGCTCCTTCGCGGCCGGCGCGATGGTCTCGCTCGCGGCGGGCCTCGACGCCACCGCGCTGATCTGGTCGCCGGACGGCGGAGAACGCCGGGCCCTCGTCGCAGACCTCGTCACGGGCAACGGCGAGAACGACCTCGCGCCCGGAGAGGTGCTGCGCCGCATCGACGTCCCGGCGGCGACGCTGCGGGGCCGCCTCGTCCTGCACAAGATCGCCCTCGCCGAACTGGGCCGCTCGGGAGCCGTGGCGACCGGCCGACTCGACGCCGACGGCGGGACGGTGTTCGGGATCACCGCGGCGACGCAGCGGCCCACGGTGTTCCGCTACCGCGGCATCCCGTCCGCGCAGGAGCTCGCCGACGACATCGCGGCGGCATCCGGGTACTACACCGACGCCCTCGGCAGCGCCGACTGGCGCCGAGGGGTGGCGATCGTGCTCGCCGAACGGGCGCGACGCGAGCTCGCCGACGGGGAGGTCCGCGCATGAGATTCGAAGTGGACGGCGAGGCCGTCGAGGCGCAGCCGCGACCGGGCCAGTGCCTGCGCACGCTTCTGCGGGAGACGGGGCGCACCCAGGTGAAGAAGGGGTGCGACTCGGGCGACTGCGGCGCCTGCGCCGTGCTGCTGGACGGCGAGCCCGTGCACTCCTGCATCGTCCCGGCCCCCCGAGTGGAGGGCAGGCACGTCACGACCGCCGCGGGCCTGGCCCCGGAAGGCGAACTGCACCCGGTGCAGGACGCCCTCATCGAGAGCTTCGGCTTCCAGTGCGGCTTCTGCACGCCGGGGATGAGCGTCACGGCATCCACGCTGGGCGCCGACGACCTGCCGGACCTCGACCGTCGTATGAAGGGCAGCCTCTGCCGCTGCACCGGCTACCGCCCGATCCGCGAGGCCATCATGGGCGCCGTGCGGGAGACCGGTCGCCGCGCGGATGCCGCGGGCTGCGCCCCGGAGCACGCGTGCGCGCACCCGCCCGCCGTCACGGGCTCGGGCGTCGGCGCATCGGTGTCCCCCGAGGCCGCGCGCCGGGTGGTGCAGGGCCTCGAGCCCTACACGTTCGACGAGGTGCCTCCGGGCACCCTCGTGCTGCGCGTCGTCGGATCGCCGCACGCCCACGCGCGCATCCGCTCGATCGACACGGCCGCCGCTCTCGCCGTGCCGGGCGTCGTCGCCGTCTTCACCCACGAGGACGCCCCGCGTGCGCGCTACTCCACCGGACGCCACGAGCATCGCACCGACGACCCCGACGACACCCGGATGCTCGACGACGTCGTGCGGCACATCGGTCAGCGGGTCGCGGCCGTCGTCGCCGAGACCGCCGCCGCCGCGGATGCGGCCTGCCGGCTCATCCGGATCGACTACGAGGTTCTGCCCGCGGTGTTCGACGCGGACGAGGCACGCGCACCGGGCGCTCCGCTGCTGCACCCCGACCGCACGCCGGAGGATCGCGTCGCGGAAGCCTCCCGCAACGTGGTCGCGGCCCTGCACGCGGGCTACGGCGGCGACATCGACGCGGCGCTCGCGGCGAGCGCGGTCACCGTCTCGGGCACGTGGCAGACATCGCGGGTCTCCCACGCGCAGCTCGAGACCCACGGCTCGGTCGGGTGGCTCGACGACGACGGACGCCTCGTCATCCGCTCCAGCACGCAGGTGCCCTTCCTCACCCGGGACGAGCTGTGCCGCATCCTCGCCCTGCCCCGGGAGAAGGTGCGCGTCTACGCGCCTCGGGTGGGCGGCGGATTCGGCGGCAAGCAGGAGATCTTCACCGAAGACCTCGTCGCCCTCGCGGTGCTGCGCACCGGCCGGCCCGTCGGCTACGAGTTCTCGCGCGCCGATCAGTTCGTGCGCGCCTCGGTGCGTCACCCGATGCGGGTCGGCGTGACACTGGGGGCGGATGCCGCGGGCCGGCTCACCGCCGTCAAGCTCGACGTGCTCAGCGACACGGGCGCGTACGGCAACCACGCGATCGGCGTCATGTTCCACGGCTGCGCCGAGTCGCTGACGATCTACCGCACGCCCGTCTCGCGCGTGGACGCCGAGGCCGTGTACACCAACAACGTGCCCTCCGGCGCGTTCCGCGGATACGGGCTCGGCCAGGTCATGCTCGGCGTGGAATCGGCAATGGACATGCTCGCGGAGCGTCTGGGCATCGACCCCTTCGACCTGCGCCGCATCAACGCCGTGACCGAGGCCGACCCGCTGCGGACCGCCGACGGCGTCATCGAGGAGGAGGTGATCTGGGGCAGCTACGGGCTCGATCAGTGCCTCGACCTCGCGCAGGACGGCCTGCGGCGCGGCAACGGCGCCACGGCCCCCGACGGCTGGCTCGTCGGCGAGGGAATGGCGGCCTCGATGATCGCGACGATGGCGCCCCGGGGCCACATCTCGCACACGAGCGCGACGCTCCGACCCGACGGGACGTACGCCCTGCGCACGGGAACGGCCGAGTTCGGCAACGGCACCACGACCGTGCAACGGCAGATCGCGGCATCCGTCTTCGGGGTGGACTCCGCCCGATTGACCCTCGCCCACGCCGACACCGACGAGGTCGAGCACGACACCGGCGCGTTCGCCTCGGCGGGCACGACCGTGGCCGGCAAGGCCCTCTACGCCGCCTGCCTGGCGCTGCGCGAACGCCTCGTCGCGATCGCGGCTCGCGTGACAGCCGTGCCGCCGGCGCAGTGCCGCCTCACTCCAGACGGGGTGGCGACCCCGTCGGGGACGGTGGGCTTCGCCGAGCTCGTCGGCGCGGCATCCCCCGACGAGCTCGCCCACGGCGGCGTGACGGCGGTGGGCAGCGAGCTCGGCGAGCACCGCTCCCTCGCCTTCAACGTGCACGCCGTGCGGCTCGCGGTCGATCCCGAGACGGGGTCGGTGCGCATCCTGCAGCAGGTGCACGCGGCGGATGCCGGGTTCGTGATGAACCCCGCCCAATGCCGCGGTCAGATCGAGGGCGGCGTGGCTCAGGGCGTGGGCAGCGCGCTGTACGAAGAGGTCATGACGGATGCCGGGGCCGTCGTCAACGGGCAGTTCCGCCTGTACCGGGTTCCGCAGATGGCCGACATCCCGGAGACGGAGATCCACTTCGCCGACACGAACGACGATCTCGGCCCGTTCGGCGCCAAGTCGATGAGCGAGTCGCCCTACAACCCCGTGGCACCGGCGATCGGCAACGCGATCGCCCGCGCCCTCGGCACGCGGCCGTTCGAGCAGCCGTTCTCGCGCGATCGGGTGTGGCGCCTCGCCCAGGCCCGCTGAATCGTGACTCCCATCGCGGGGACCGTCTCAGCGATGGGCGCGACCGGCGACGATGAGCGCCGCCGCCTCCGATCGCGAGGACACCCCGAGCTTGCGGAAGATCTTCGACGCGTGGAACTTGACGGTGTTCTCGCTGATGCCCAGGCGCTGTGCGATGCCGCGATTGCGCGCCCCCTGGGTCATGAGGTCGAGGATCTGCAGCTCCCGCGGCCCGAGCCGCGCGATGAGCGGGTCCTCGCCGTGGGTGTGGGGCGGATCCAGGGGGAGCACCACCGAGAGCTCCGATCCCCAGCCCTTCGTGACCGCGAGGGTCACCTCCCCGTCGACGGCCGAGACCCGCTGGCGCAGATCGTCGAAGGCCTCGCGGTCGAGCGAACCGTCCCCCGGACCGTCGTCCCGCACGTTGATGAGCAGGTTCCGTCCGTCGCAGTCCCACTGCACGCGCACGCGGGAGGTGCCGGGCTGGTCGACGGACGCGAGGATCGCACGGCGCACGATCGCCCGCGCGCCGTGCGCGATCTCGCTCGGCAGGGCCCGCCCGTCCACCGGCGGCTCGACGAACTGCACCTCGACGTCCCGGTAGCGCACGAGAGGCGTCAGGTCGTCCCGCAGCCGCTCGAAGGCCGACGTCACCGGCTCCTCCGTGAAGGTGCGGACGAGATCCGTCGAGGTGCGCAGCTGCACCATGGCGCGTGCCGCCACCCCGATCGCCGCCTGTCGCGCGGAGTGGTCGTCCGTGGATGACGATCGCAGCACCGCCAGCAGGGACTCGAGAGTGCGCGAGTGGCTGTCGCTGAGCTCCGCGACGACCTCGGCGCGCACTCCCGCCGCGGCGCGGGACTCCAGCAGATAGCTGGGGAGGGCCTCCCGCGCGGGCTGCCGGATGCGCATCGCGACGATCCGCCACAGCTGCAGCAGCTCGTCGTCGTCGCCCGCTCCCGGATCCACGACGACGAGCAGCGGGCCTGCCTCGGCGCGCGCGAGCAGCGCCTCCCTCTCCTCGCCGCCGAGCGTGAGGCGGGCACGCAGAACGCCCGTCCCCGGCAGGCGGGAGCGGGCGTCGACCATCTCCGAGAGACCGACCCGCGCCACCAGCCCCGGGTCGCCGTGGTGCTTCAGCGGGTGGGTGACGTCGTCCTCGGCGAGGATCACGAGCGCCGAATGCGGCAGCCGTCGCGTCAGGTGGCGGGAGAGCGCGGCGGCGAGCTCGGGCAGGGGGGCGGCGACGATGTCGGCGACGGCGGCGAGCACTCCGGCCGGGGGCGACTCCCGATCGCCCCGCCGCGGCCTCACTGCTCGTTTCGACGGCATCGGTCGATGCTAACCACGACGCGCGTCGTGCGCGCTACCCGAACGGACGGCGCGGACTACCCCGACTGTCGATACCGCTACCGGAAAGGGTGGCGCAGGCTGGTCGAGCCGACGCCGATCCGGCGTCTCGCACCCCGCTCGATGGTTCGGAGAGGAGCCACCATGACGCGCAATCGCGCCGTTGCCTACAAGGGACCCGGCAAGGTCGAGGTCATCGACATCGACTACCCCAGCTTCGAGCTCAAGGACGGCCCGGGCGTGAACCCCGAGAACGTCGGGAGGAAGCTGCCGCACGCCGTCATCCTCAAGACGGTCAGCACCAACATCTGCGGATCCGATCAGCACATGGTCCGCGGGCGCACGACCGCCCCCACCGATCTCGTGCTCGGACACGAGATCACGGGCGAGGTCGTGGAGGTCGGCCCCGACGTGGAGTTCGTCAAGGTCGGCGACATCGTCTCGGTGCCCTTCAACATCTCGTGCGGCCGCTGCCGCAACTGCAAGGCGGGCAAGACGGGCATCTGCCTCAACGTCAACCCCGACCGCCCGGGCAGCGCCTACGGCTACGTCGACATGGGCGGCTGGGTCGGCGGTCAGGCCGAGTACGTGCTCGTGCCGTACGCCGACTGGAACGCGCTCGTCTTCCCCGATCGGGAGCAGGCGCTGGAGAAGATCCTCGACCTCACGATGCTCTCCGACATCTTCCCGACCGGCTTCCACGGCGCCGTCACGGCGGGCGTGGGCGTCGGCTCCACCGTGTACATCGCCGGCGCGGGACCCGTGGGACTCGCGGCAGCCGCCGGCGCGCAACTGCTGGGCGCCGCCGTCGTGATCGTCGGCGACCTCAACGGGCAGCGGCTCGCGCAGGCGCGCAGCTTCGGCTGCGAGACGATCGACGTCGGCGAGGGCGACATCGCGGACCAGCTCGAACAGCTGCTCGGCGTGCCCGAGGTTGACGCTGCGGTGGATGCCGTGGGCTTCGAGGCGCGCGGCCAGGGCCACGGCGCCGACGCCGCCGAGGCCCCCGCGACGGTGCTGAACTCGCTGATGGACGTGACGGCAGCCGGCGGAGCCATCGGCATCCCGGGCCTGTACGTCACGGGCGACCCGGGCGCGACGGACGAGGCGGCGCAGAAGGGCTCGCTGTCGCTGAGCTTCGGAACGGGGTGGGCGAAGTCGCTCTCGTTCACAACCGGCCAGTGCCCCGTGATGCGGTACAACCGTCAGCTGATGATGGCGATCCTGCACGACAAGGTGCAGATCGCCAAGGCCGTCAACGCCACCGCGATCCCGCTCGAGGACGCCCCCCGCGGGTACGCCGAGTTCGATGCCGGGGCCGCCACCAAGTACGTCCTCAATCCGAACGGATTCATCGCGGCCTGAGCGGGCCGCGGCATCCGTCACCCGCACGATCGAAGGAGAAACCCATGTCAGCTCTCACACTCGCGGACGCCCGCACCGTCATCGCCGCCGCCGAGGCGCGCGCCGACGAGATCGGGCAGCCCATGAACATCGCCGTCGTCGACGGCGGCGGCAACCTCATCGCCCACGTCCGCCAGGACGGCGCCTGGATCGGCAGCATCGACATCTCGGTCAGCAAGGCCTGGACCTCCCGCGCCTTCGACATCCAGACGAAGGATCTCGGCGAGAACTCCCAGCCCACGCAGCAGTTCTTCGGCATCCACACCACCAACGGCGGCAAGGTCGCGATCTTCGCCGGCGGCGTGCCGCTGCTGCGCGACGGCGTCGTCGTGGGCGGCCTCGGTGTCAGCGGGGGCTCCGGGGAGCAGGATCAGACCGTCGCGGAGGCCGGCGCCGCCGCCCTCTGAGCGGTGGCCGCCGTCACCCGGCCGCGGCGCCGGGGAGGGAGGCCGGATCGAGCACGGCGTCGAGAGCGAGGTGCTGGGCCCGGAAGTCGGCGCGCAGCCGCGCCTTCTGCGCCTCGTCGCACCACGCCGCCTCGACGCCGGCGAGCGAGACGCGCTTGGCGACATCGGGACCGAACCCCATGCCGCCGAGTCCCTCGACGTATTCGCGGCCGAGGTCGGTGCGGAAGAACACCGCGTCGTCGGTGGAGAGCGTGACGTTCGCACCCGCGCGGATGAGGCGGGCGATGCGGTGATCGGGCTCGGGAGCCCACCCGGAGAGCACGAGCGTCGAGATCGGGGTGCACGCGACCGGAACCTGCGACTCCACGAGGCGGGCGAGCACGTCGGGGTCGTCGGCCGCCCGGTAGCCGTGATCGATCCGGTCGACGTGCAGGTCGTCGATCGCGACGAGGACGCTCTCGGGGTCGGCGGGAAGCGTCTCCGCCACGTGGGCGGTGCGCCGGAGCCCGTTCGCCTCGGCCAGCCGGTAGGCCTCCACCCACATCCCGGGCGCCTCCCGGCCGTCCTCCGTCAGATGGTCCTGACCGATGCCGACCACCTCGTCGCGCGGATGATCGATCATCTCGCGCACCATCGCCACGGCGTCCTCCGGCGAGAGAGCGCGGTTGATCGCATTGACGATGCGGAAGCCCACCCCGAACTCCCGCTCCGCGCGGCGGAGCCCGTCGATGACCCCGTCGACGAGGTCGGGGTAGGCGAGGTAGCGGCGGGAGTTCTGCGAGTTGACGAAATACTCGCGGTAGCGGAGGTTGCCATCGCGCACGGCGTCGACGACGCCCTGGTACGCCACCTCGGCGAAGTCGTCCGCCGTGCGCAGCACGTCGTTGGCGGTGACGAAGAGCGTGAGGAAGTCCTGGAGGTTGTCGGAGTCCAGGAGGGAGTCGATGTCGCGCGTGGGCAGGACCACACCGTTGCGATCGGCGAGCTCGAGGATCGTCTCGGGCCGCATGGTCGCGATGAAGTGACAGTGCAGTTCGGCCTTGGGGAGCAGGCGCAGGTAGTCGGGGTACGAGATCATCGGGTCCTCCGGTTCGGGCGGGCGGGGCGTCGAGGGCGAGGAAGCGGGCACGGGGGTCGGCGCGCAGGCGCGCCGTCATCCGCCCTGCCGATCACCCGCCCTCCCATCGCGGCAGAGCCGGCCCCTGCTTGACCACGACGAGGCGGTACGACGCGCCGCCCGCCGACCACCACCGGTGCGAGACACCGCCGGCGTAGTAGACGGAGTCGCCCGGACGCAGGCACCGCTGCGTCCCGTCGAGCTCGACGCACACCTCCCCCTCGACGACGTAGAGGAACTCGTCCTCGCCGTGGACGAAGGTCTCGCCGGGCTCGGTCTGGTCGCCCGAGACCTCCAGGGGGTGGATCGCGCGCCGACCGTGCGCGAGCATGCGGGCCGACCCCGACGCGAACGACGCGTCGAGAGCGGTCTCCCCGCGGCGGTGCACCTCCACCGCCTCGGTATCCCCGTCTGGCGCGTCGGCGGCGGCGATGAGCTCGATCGGGCTCGTCTGCAGCGCCACCGCTATCCGTCGCAGCGACGACAGGCTCGGCTGCGCGAGCCCCCGCTCGAGCTGGCTGAGGAACGGATGCGACAGGCCGGTGGCTTCGGCGAGCCTGACGAGGGTGAGCCCTCGTCGCTGCCGGAGCTGCCGAATGCAGGCACCCAGCCGCCGGCTCGCCGCCGCGTCGCCGGCGGCGGCGTCCTCGACGATGGTGGCCGTCATGATTGCGCCTCAGGCGGCGACCGTGACGCCTTCGGCGCGTGCGTAGTCCTCGACCGCCGCGACGAAGGCGGCACGGCGGGCCGGGGTGAGCCACGAGGCTTCGAAGGAGTTGATCGCGAGCTGAACGAGGTCGGATGCCGCCAGCCCCGCCTTCTGGGCGAGGGCGACGTAGTTGTCGCCCACGTAGGCCCCGAAATAGGCGGGATCGTCGGAGTTGACCGTGACCTTGACGCCCTGGCGCAGGAGCGCGACGATCTCGTCCGATTTCATCTGCTCGGTGACGAAGGAGTTCGACACGGGGCACGTGGTGAACCCGAGGCCGCGCTCCTTGGCGAGGGCCACGAGGGAGGGGTCCTCGACGATGTTCGTGCCGTGGTCGATGCGGTCGACCTCGATCTGGTTCAGCACGGAGCGGATGTTGTCGATCGAACCCACCTGATCGATGTCGCAGTGCATCGTGAGCAGGAACCCCTCCTGCCGGGCGCGCGCGAAGACCTCCGCGAACTTGGCCGGCGGGTGGTCGCGCTCGTCGGAGTCGAGGCCGACCCCGACGATCCATGACTTGTACCTCACGGCGTCCATGAGGGTCGCCATCGCGTACTCCGCCGAGAAATCCCGGAGGAAGCACATGATGAGCTCCGCGCTCACCCCGAGCTCGCGCTCGGCACGCACGACGGCGCGGCGGTAGCCCGCGATCACGTCGTCGAACGGGACTCCGCGGCTCGTGTGGGCCTGCGGGTCGAAGAACATCTCGGCGTGGACGACCCCCTGCGCGTGCGCCCTCTGCAGGTACGCCCAGGCGAGGTCGTGGAAGTCGTCGGGGGTGACGAGCACCCGCATCGCGGGGTAGTACACGGCGAGGAAGCTCGTCAGGTCGGTGAAGTCGTAGGTCGCCCGCACCTCCTCGACGGTCTTCTCCGCCAGGTCGATGCCGTTGCGCGCGGCGAGGGCGAACTTCAGCTCGGGCTCGAGCGTTCCCTCCAGGTGCAGGTGCAGTTCCGCCTTCGGGAGGCCGTGGGCGAAGGACACGAGGTCGACGGTCATGGGGGTCCTTTCGGGGAGGGACGACGGGGAGGATGCCGCCGCGCGCGCGGGCGCGGCATCCCGTCGTCAGGCGCGGTCCGCCATGCCCATGCGGGCGAGGGCGACCGACTCGACGATCTGCACGAGGTTGTAGAGGATCAGCGCCGTGCCGGTGACGAGCACGACGGCGGTCCACACGGCGCTGAACTGCGCGCCGGCGATGTAGCCGCCCACCGCCCCGCCGATGCCGCCGCCGACCGCGAGCCACTCGGCGAGGAGCGCGCCCGTGATCGCGCCGGGCACCGAGATGCGCACGGCGGCGAAGAACTCGGGCAGCGAGCTGGGCAGCGCCACCTTGCGCAGGCGCGTCCACGAGGATCCTCCGTAGACGGTCACCAGGTCGTTCATCTGAGGCGAGGCGGTCTTGAGGCCGAAGACGATGTTCACGAGCGCCGGGAAGAGCACCACGATGCCGCCGATGACGGCAACGGACACGAAGTCGCGCCCGAAGATCAGGATGATGACGGGCGCCATCGCGACGAGCGGCACGGAACGCAGCAGCATCGCGAGAGGCATGAGCGCGTGCTCGACGCCCTTGCTGAGCTGGAACACCATCGCGACGATCAGCGCCACGACGAGCCCCGCGATGAAGCCGACGAACGCGTGCCCGAGGGTCGCCCAGAGCTGGCCGAACATCTGCTCGCGGTTGGCCTCGGCGGCCGGGACCGTGACGAGGAAGTTCCACACGTCGATGGGACCCTTGCCGACGTACGGCGAGATCTGGAACGCCCAGAGCGAGCCGACCCAGATCACCACGACGGCGACCATCGTCAGCACGAACGTGAGGACGCTCCGGCCGAGCGCGCGCAGGGTGGCCCGGCGCACTTCGCGGCGCATCTCGGCATCGAGGGGCTGCGTCGCGGACGACGCGGACGTGGATGCCGTGGGCTGCGGGCTTGTCATGAGCGCGGTCACTTCGAGGCTCCCTTCGACCAGGGCGCGATCGCCCGGGAGACGAGCCCGAGCAGGCCGTAGCCGGCGAGCGCGACGGCACCCGAGGCCAGCGCGATGTCCCAGACACGGGCGGAGTTGAGGGCCTGCTGGGCGGCGATCATGGCGGGGCCAACCCCGAGGGTGACCTTGCCGAAGAACTCCCCCAGGACGGCGCCGAGGAACGCGGCCGGGACCGCGATCTGCAGGGCGTTGAGGATGGCGGGCAGCGAGGCGATGAGCCGCACCTTGCGCAGCTGCGTCAGGCGCGACCCGCCGTAGACGGTGACGAGGTCGAGGCTGGATCTGTCGGCCGCCTTGAGGCCGAGCAGCGCACCGACGACGGTGGTGAAGAAGCAGCTGAGCGCAGCGAGGAAGATCGCGGTGGTCGAGGGCTGGCCGGCCGTCGGGATCGGGACGATGACGGAGAGCAGCAGGCCGAGGGCGACGATCGGGATGCAATAGGTGATGATCGCGATCTGCATCACGACGCCCTCCAGGCGCGGGACGATCAGCACGAGCGCGGCCAGCACGAGCGCGAGGCCGTTGCCCCACAGGTATCCGATGCCCGCCTCCGCGAGCGTGACGCTGAAGTTCTTGACGTAGAACTCCCACCCCGTGTCGGCGAACTCGATGATCACCTGGGGCGGGGTCGGGATCGCCTGCACCCCTCCGGGACCGACGTTGGAGAAGACCGTGGCCGCGAGGATCCACCACGCGGCGATGATGCCGACGCCGCCGATGAGGCCGGTCACCCAGGCGGGAAGACGCACGTCCTCCCACTGGATGCCGCGGGCCTTGCCCGAGCCGGTCTCGGGACCGGGCCCGGGTGAGCCCGATGCGGCATCCGTGCCCTTCTCCGCCACGTCAGTGGTCATCCGCGGCGGCGCCTCCGACGCCGAAGAGCAGTTCGGAGGCCTGGTCCACGTAGGCGTGGAACTCCGGGCTCCGCATCATCTCCGGGGTGCGAGGACGGGGGAGGTCGATCGTCATGACCTCCTTGATGCGACCGGGGCGGGGGCTCATGACGGCGACCTGGTCGGAGAGGAAGATCGCCTCCGAGATGCCGTGCGTGACGAGGAGGGTCGTGGCCGGCTTCTCGGTCCAGATGCGCAGGAGCTCGAGGTTGAGCTTCTGGCGGGTCATGTCATCGAGCGCGCCGAAGGGCTCGTCGAAGAGCAGGACGGAGGGCTTCATGATGAGCGAACGCGCGATCGAGACGCGCTGGCGCATGCCTCCCGACAGCTGCGCGGGCTTGGCCTTCTCGAAGCCGGTCAGGCCCACGAGCGCGATCATCTCGCGCACGTACTCCTTGTCGACGGGCTTGCCCGCGACTTCGAAGGGCAGCTGGATGTTGGACTGCACGCTGCGCCAGGGCAGCAGCGCCGAGTCCTGGAAGGCGATGCCCAGCTCGTTGCCCCTTCGGAGCTCCTTCGGGCTCTTGCCGTCCACGCGCGTCGTGCCGCTGGTGGGGTCCTCCAGGCCCGCGAGGATGCGCAGGATGGTCGACTTGCCGCAGCCCGAGGGGCCGAGCAGCGCCAGGAAGCTGCCCTGCTCGGTGTGGAGGTCGGCATCCTGCAGCGCGACGACGCTCTTGCGTCCCACGCTGAAGACCTTGTTCAGTCCGGTGATCTGCAGGCCGGTGCCCAGGGTCGTCCCCTGGGCACCGGTCTGGGTGGCCGTATCGGTCACAGTGATTCTCTCGATCGAGGTGGGGAGCTCAGCCCGCGTAGGCGATGAGGTCCGGGTTCTCTTCGTAGACCTCGGCGAGGAGGCTGAGGTCGAACAGGTCGCCGGCCTCGATCTCGACGCCCGCGCCAGCGAGGCTCGCGATCGTCATGGCCTGCAGCTCCTCCGAAATGGTGAACAGGCCGTTGGCCTCGGTCTCGTCCGAGACGATCAGGAGGTTCTGCGCCTCGGCACCGGCGAGGGTCTTCGCCGGATCGAGGTCGAGGTCGGCGCCGTAGGTCTCGATCGCCAGGTCGGCGGCGGCCTGCGGGTCGGCGAGCGCGTCGGTCCAGCCCTTGATCTCGGCGACGAGGAACGCCTTGAGCATCTCTCGGTTGTTCGCGATCTGCTCGTCGGTGACGGTGAAGGTCTCGGCGACGAACGGCAGGCCGTTCTCCGCGAACGCGAGGTTCGTCGTGTCCAGACCCTCCATCTCGACGGAGATGGCCTCGTTCGTCAAGTACGCCACGAATCCGTCGACCTCGCCGTTGACCAGCGGGGCCGGGTCGTACTGGACGGGGACGATCGTCAGCTCGGACGGGTCGATGTCGTTGGCCGCCAGCAGCGCGTTGAAGAGCGTCGTGTTGGAGTCCTGCACGCCGATGCGCTTGCCGATGAGGTCCTCCGGCGTGGCGATGTCGCCGCCGTCGGCGAGCGAGAGGATCGTGAAGGGGTTGGACTGGAACGTGGCGCCGATGATCTTGAGGGGCGCGCCCTCGTTCGCGACGGCGGAGCCGATCGAGACGGAGTCGCTGAGCGCGATGTCGGCGGTGCCGGAGACGAGCTCGGCGACACCGGTGGACGGGCCGGGCACGAGGTTGACCGAGCTGAAGCCCGCCTCGTCGAAGTAGCCGTTCGAGTCGGCGAAGTACTCGCCGGCGAACTCCTCGTTGAGGATCCAGCTGAGCTGGAGGGTGAGGTCGCCGTAGCCCTCCTCGCCGGCGGGCGATTCGGAGGTCTCGGAGCCGCTGCCGCCCGCGCAGGCGGTCAGAGCGAGGGCGGCGACGGCGATGCCGGCGCCTGCGGCCGCGAAGCGGCGACGCGAGGATGCGAAGAAGGTCATGTGCTGTGTCTCCATCAGGACGGTGTGTGCACTCGGGTATGTCGCCACGGCCCACGGCCTCGGCGGTGAGCGACGCCTCCGACGGTATGGGATGTAGATTTCACGAACACTGGCCGGATGTTTCGGCGCCGTTACACCTTCGGCCCCGCCGTTGCGCGAACGGACGCGCGGCCCAGCGGCGAGTCAGTGCGGGTGGCGCCCCCGACGCTCGGCGACCGCGGGCAGGTCGGCGTGGATGCGGGCGGATGCCTCGGCGGCCAGCGGATTCATGGACTCCCCCGCCCGCGAGACGAGCTCGCCGCCGACGTAGACGCCGAGCAGGTTCCGCAGGCTCATCGACAGCACGTAGCTGCGCACGGGATGCCACAGGGGGCCCACGTCGGGGCGGCGGGGATCGACCACGACGAAGTCGGCGAACTTGCCCACCTCGAGGCTGCCGACGCGGTCGGCGACGCCCATGATCTCGGCCGAGCCCAGCGTGTGCAGACGCAGCACGAGCTCGGGCATCATCGACAGCGGGTCCTTCGTTCGCGCCCGCTGCATCGCGATGCCCATGCGCATGTTCTGCCACGGGTCGGAGACGTCGGTGCAGGCCTGGTCGTCGAGCCCGATGCCGACCTTCATGCCCATCGCGATCATCTCGGGCACGAGC
The DNA here is from genome assembly GCF_044542535.1 of Microbacterium sp. NPDC078428. NCBI lineage: Bacteria > Bacillati > Actinomycetota > Actinomycetes > Micrococcales > Microbacteriaceae > Microbacterium > Microbacterium sp. NPDC078428. The sequence goes on along the minus strand of NZ_JBITUP010000001.1, from coordinate 90,833 downwards.
GCCGTACCGGAGGCGAGGCGCCCGTTCGAGGCGGGCTGCCAGGACATCGAGGCGCCGCCCGCGGCGGCCTGTTCGATGATCTCGGGGGTCGTCTGGATGAAGTGGCCGAACATCATGCCCTCGCCGAGGGCCCCGGCATCCCGGTACAGCGCGAACTTCGACTGCTGCAGCGGCACGGCCTCTGGCGACTCGAGGAAGTGAGCCTGGTTGGTCACGCCGAACCGCCGCATCGCCTCGACCTCGATCTCGGCCGCCTCGGGCCGGGGCGACCACTGCACCTGGCCCATGATCGAGGCGCCGAGCGCGAAGTCCGGGTCCATGGCGCGGGTGTGGGCGACGGATGCCTCGAAGCGCGCGAAGATCTCGTCATCCGTCCCCGCGGTGACGTCCATGCCGATCGAGTCGACGAAGCGGATGCCGGAATCCAGGCATCCGTCGGCCTGACGCGTGTGGTACTCGGTGCCGCGCAGGGGCGCGTCGCCGACGCGCTTGCCGTCGACCATCGATTCCCACGCCTGCTGCGGATCGGTGAAGTTGTAGGCGGTCGTGACGCCGTTGCCGAGGAAGTCGAGGGCGCCGTGCAGCGTCGACCAGTAGACGTCCTCCGGCGTCGCGTGGGCGGTCATGCCGAGCATCGAGTCGCACCAGCCGTAGAGGGTGTCGGCGACGCCGAGGCCGCGCAGGCCGCTCGTGAACAGGTGGCTGTGGCTCGAGACGAAGCCGGGGGCGACGAACGCGCCGTCGACGTCGAGCACCTCGTCGGCGGTCGCATCTCCCGGGTCTCCCGCACCGATCCCGGCGATGCGGCCGTCCTCGACGCGCATCCACCCGCGCTCGATGTAGCCGGGGTCGTCGCTGCCGGTCGGGATCGTGATGAGGCGTGCGTTGATGACGAGGAGAGACATGGGTTCCTAACGGGTGAGGGGTTCTCAGCGGGGCTCGGCGCCCAGGTGGAGCACGGACTCGGCGAGGGCGCGGATGCCGAGGGCCACGTCCCCGGCGCTCACCGCCTCGTCGGGGTGGTGGCTGATGCCGTCGGGATTGCGCAGGAAGAGCATCCCGACGCCGGTGATCGCGCCCATCGACATGCCGTCGTGCCCCGCGGGGCTGAACAGCGTCGCGGGGTCGCCGGGCGCCTCCGGCAGGGCGCCGCGGATGCCTTCTCGCACGACGTCCTGCAGCAGCGGGGCGCACATCACGGCGGGGGCGTTGTGCACCTCGCGCGCGCGCCAGCGCAGTCCGCGCCGGCCCATGACCGCGTCGAGGTCGCGCGAGATCGCGCTCCACACGCGGTCGCGGGACTCGTCGAACTCGCCGCGCAGATCGAGGCTGAAGCGCGCCTCGCCCGGCACGATGTTGACCGCGCCGGGGAAGGCCTCGAGCTGGCCGACCGTGCCGATGACGTGGTGCTCGCCCGAGCAGATCCGCTCCACCGCGAGTGCGGCCTCGCTCGCCCCGAGCAGGGCGTCGCGGCGCATGTCGTAGGGGGTGCCACCGGCGTGCCGGGCCTCGCCCTCGACGACGAGCTGGAAGCGTCGGGCGCTCGCGATGGACGAGACGACGGCGAGCGACTCCCCCCGACGGTCGAGCTCGGGCCCCTGCTCGATGTGGGCCTCCAGGTACCCCACGAGCTGCTCGGGCCGGCGTGCGGCCTCGCCCACGCGACCGGGGTCGAGGCCGAACTCCAGGAACGCCTGACGCAGCGTGATGCCGTCGGCATCCGTCAGCTGCCACCAGTCCTCGTCCCACGTGCCGGCGACGGCCGACGAGCCCAGCAGGGCCTTGCCGAAGCGCGTGCCCTCCTCGTCGGAGAAGGCGATGACCTCGAGCGCGAACGGGAGGGGCGACAGGCTGCCTTCCCCGACGGGCGCCGGAACGCGCAGCAGCCGGACGACCTCGAGCGCCATCAGCACGCCGACGATGCCGTCGAAGCGTCCCGCGTCGGGCACGGTGTCCAGGTGCGAGCCGAGCATGAGCGCGGGCGCGTCGCGGTCGGATGCCGCGAGCCGGCCGATCTGGTTTCCGGCCGCGTCCTGCCGTGTGGACATGCCGACCTCGCGCATCCACTCCGCCGCGAGGCGGTTCACCCGCGCGTGCTCGGTGGAGAGGTAGACCCGCTCGATCCCGCCGGGCGTCGCCGTGACGCGTGCGAGCTCGTCGCACCGCGCCATGACGCGCCGCGCGGCGGCCGCGACGCGGTCGGGGGTGAGGTCCTCGAGCAGGGTGCGGATCATCGCGCCCCCGCGTAGACGTCGAGCGCCGCCTCGACGCCGCCCCCGGCGGGGACCTTCGCGCCGAAGCGGCGCAGCACCTGCTCGAGCGCCGCGAGGGTCGTCAGCACGGCGTCCTTGCGGGCGTTGTAGCCCATCGTGCCGATGCGCCAGACGCGGCCGTGGAGGGGCCCGAACGAGGTGCCGATCTCGATGCCGAAGTCCTCGAGCATGGCCTGTCGCGCGGCATCCCCCGCGACCCCCTCCGGGATCTCGACGGCGACGACGTTCGACATCTTGTGCGCGACATCGCCGAAGACGACCAGTCCCAGCCCCCGCACGCCGGCGAGCATCGCCTCGCCGTGCAGCACGTGCCGCTCGATGACGGCGTCGCGGCCCTCGCCCAGCAGCACGCGGGCGCACTCGCGCGCGCCGTAGAGCATCGACGTGGCCTCGGTGTGGTGGTTCAGGCGACGCGGGCCCCAGTAGTCGAGGATCATGCCGAGGTCGAAGTAGTTGGAGCGCACGAAGTCGGGCGCGTCCTCGTCGCCCGGCTCGCGGATGCCCGCCTCGATCTTCTTGCGCGACCGGATGATCTCCACGGCGCGCTCCGAGAGCGTGATCGGGGCCGAGCCCGAGGGCCCGCCGAGGCACTTCTGGAGCCCGGCCGTCGCGGCATCCAGGCCCCAGGCATCCGCCTCGAAGGGGTTGCCGCCGAGCGAGGCGGTGGCATCGGAGTAGAACAGCACGCCGTGCCGGTCGCAGATCGCGCCGATCTCGTCGAGCGGCTGCAGCATCGTCGTCGACGTGTCGCCCTGCACGAGACCCAGCAGGTGAGGCCTGACGCGCACGATCGCCTCTTCGATCGCGGCGGGGGTGAAGACCTGCCCCCACGGCACCTCGATCGTGTGCACCTCCGCCATCGCGCGCTCGGCGATCTCGGCCAGAAGATGCCCGAAGCGGCCGAAGACGGGCACGAGCACACGGTCGCCGGGGCGGACGAGCGAGATCATCGCCGCCTCGATGCCGGCGCGCGAGGTGCCGTCGATGAGCAGCGTCGCGTCGTTCCGGGTCGCCCAGATCCGGCGGTACAGCTCCTGCGTCTCGGCCATCGCCCCGGTCATGAAGGGGTCGTACTGGCCCACCAGCTGCGCCGACATCGCGGTGAGCACGCTCGGGTAGGCCGAGATCGGCCCGGGGCCCATGAGCAGGCGGGCGGGCGGGTCGATGGGGCCGGGGAGGAGGGTCATGCGGGGTCCTTCGGAGGGAGGGGGGCCGCCGCGCGCACGAGGCGGCGCGCGAGGCGGACGAGGGCGATATCGGTGCCCGCGCGCGAGATGAGGCTGACGCCCACGGGAGCGGGGCCGAGCGTCGAGGGCACGGTCAGGAGCGGGATCGAGATCGCGGGCATGCCCCCGATCGCCGCGGGCGTCGTCATGCGCAGCGTCGCCGTGCGCACCGCGTCGACGCGCTCGCCGCGGTGCGTGCGCATCGGTGCGGGACCGGGCACGGTCGGCATGATCAGGACGGTGTCGCGGGTCGCGTCGTGCATCCGCTCTCGGAGCGACTCGACCGCGGTGCGTGCGCCCGACTCGGCGTCGGCGGTCACCTCCGAGGCGATGCGGAACCGCTCGGCCACGGCCGGCCCGACGGCGCCGGGATGCTCCCGCAGCCACTCGCCGTTGTTGCGCCAGGCCTCCGCGCCCTGCACCGCGCGGAACGCGGCGAGGTACTCGTCGAGATCGCCGAGGGATGCCGCGGCCACCTCGGGCGCGTCGGGCCCGGCGCGCAGCGCCTCGACGAACGCGTCGAACGCCTCGCGCGTCTGCGGCTCGAGCGAGTCGCGCGCCTCGGCGGGGACGGCGAAGCTCCACGGCAGGTCGCGCCCCGACTCCCCGAAGACGCTCTCGGTCGACTCCGAGCCGTCGTAGCTGAGGCACCAGTCGACGACCTTCTGCAGCGTCTCGCCGTCGCGCGTGAGCCACCCGATCGTGTCGAACGTCTGCGCGAGGGGGAGCAGCCCCTGCCGGGGCACGAGCCCGTGGGTCGTGCGCAGGCCCCACAGACCCTGATACGACGCCGGGACGCGGATGGAACCGGCAGTGTCGGTCGCGAGGCCGATCTGCGCCTGCCCCGTGGCGACGGCCGACGCCGGGCCGCTCGACGAGCCGCCGGGCAGGGCCCCCGGCAGCGCCACGTTGGGGGGCGTGCCGTAGTGGGCGTTGTCGCCCGCGACGGAGTAGGCGAACTCGTCGGTGCGCGCGATGCCCCGCAGGGAGGCCCCCGCGCGCAGCAGGTCGGAGACCGCCGCGGCGGTGGTCGTCTCGGCGCGCGCGGAGTCGAGATAGGTGGGGTTGCCGGCGCCGATGCGGTAGCCCTTGATCGCGAAGAGGTCCTTGACGGCGACCGTCAGGCCCTCGAGCGGGCCCTCCCACGCGCCCTGGAAGAGCGGGTCGCCGACGGTGCGCCACACCGACCGGTCGAGCGCCTGGGCCCGCGGGGTCACGTGCGCGGCGGTGATGAGCCACCGGCCCTCGATCCGCTGCCAGATCTGCGTCTGCAGGCCGGTGCCCCCGCCCGCGTACCGCGATATCGACACGAGCAGCGCGACATCCGGGGCGAGCTCGCGGCGCTCGATCCGCTCGATCGATCGCGGCGGCACTCCCCCTCGCACGCCGCGGAAGGCGCTGATCGCGTCGTGGCCGACGAGCAGGCCCGCGGCATCCCCGCGCATCGTGCCCTCGCCGGGCGCGAAGGCCGCGTCGAGCGCGTCGAGGTCGTTCGCCATGATCGCCCGCTCGTAGGCCTCGAACGCCTGCAGCAGGTCGGCCGGGACCGTCTCCGCGCCGCGGGCCGCGGCATCCGTCATCGCGCGTCCTCCCGCCCCGGAGCAGGCGATCCGCCGGAGACAGGAGAATCCGCCGGGGTTTCTCCTGTGCCCGCACGATCTCCTGTTCCCAGCGAGTCGGCGGACGGATGCCCCGTGCGCTCGACGCCCGCGAAGTCGGCCTCGCGGATGCGGGCGTGCACGCCGCACACGATGTCGACGACCTGCGAGATGTCGAAGTCGGTCGCGGCGCTCAGGTACGCGTAGGCGAGGTGCTCGTCGAGCCCCCAGCGGGCGCGGATGAGCGAGATCGCCGCCCGCACGCAGCGGCGCATCGCCTCGCCGAGGTCGGGGTCGAGCCCCGTCGGCACGAGGTACTCGTCGGTGCGCACCAGGGGGCCGGTGAACGCGCCGAACTCGGCGAGCGCCTCCTCGCGCGGCACGACCTCGAAGCGCAGCGTCGCGCGCAGGGATGCCTCGAGCGCCGTGAGCGCGACCTCGCCGTCGCCCTGCGCGAAGTGCGGGTCGCCGACGTACGCCAGCGCGCCCTCGACCTGCACGGGCAGGTACAGCACGCTGCCCTCGACCAGCAGGTTGATGTCGATGTTGCCGCCGTGCTCGCCGGGGGGCACGGAGTGCGGGCGCTGATCGCCCGCGACGGCGACGCCCATCGTGCCGAGGAACGGCGCGAGGGGGAACTCGACCACGCCGGGGCCTCCCTCCGTCACCGGGAGCACGCCGACGAGGCGCCCCTCCCGTTCCTCGACGGGCGTGAAGACGCTGACGTTGTGCTCGCCGCGGGGCAGCTCCCCCACGAGCGCTCCCTTGCCGTGCCGGTTCGAGATCACGCCGTACGGCACGCGCGGCTGCAGCCGCACCACCGTGATCTTGAGAAGGTCGCCGGGCATCGCCCCCGCCACCCGGATCGGCCCCGTCACGACGTGCGGGCCGTCGGCGAGCGTGTCCCGGGCGAGCTCCCGCGCGATCTCGATCGCGTCGGAGAGGACGGATGCCGCGGGCACGCCCTTGCCGGTGAAGTAGGCCAGCGGATCCTTGCCCTGGTCCTCGAGGATCCCCTCGTGGCTCACGGTGTCGATCGTGACGGTCTCGCCCGCGGCGATCTCCAGCACCGCGGCATCCCGCGCGCAGGGCAGGCGGCCCCAGTGGACGGTCTCCGCGGACGCGCGCAGGTAGTGGTCGCCGGGGACCTCTCCCGTGCCGGGCTGCAGGATGGTGATGCTCACACGACCTCCTCGTCGACGTCGGTCGCGGCGACGGCCGCTTCTGCGCTCAGGATCTCCCGCCCGCCGCGGGCCAGCACGCCCCGACCGCGGGCGAAGACGCGCCGGCCCGCGAGATACGTCGCCTCCGTGACCCCCACGAGGGCGCGCCCGTGCCACGGCGACATCTTGTTTCGGTATTCGAGGGCCGCGGCATCCACCGTGAAGCCCTCCTCGGGGGCGAAGACCGCCAGGTGGGCGGGGCCGCCGACGGCGATCGTCCCCGCCCCGGCGAGCCCCGCCACCTTCGCGGGCCCCGTCGTGAACAGCGGCAGGAGCGCCGCGAGAGGGATGCCGCGCCGCTTCGCCTCGGTCCACACCGACGCGAACCCGGTCTGCAGCCCCGAGATGCCGCCCCACGCCAGCCCGAAGTCCCCGCCGCCCTGGTTCTTCATCTCGGCGGTGGAGGGCGAGTGATCGCTGACGATCGCGTCGATCGTGCCGTCGACCACGCCCTGCCAGAGCAGGTCCTGGTTGGCGGCGTCCCGGATCGGGGGGCAGCACTTGAACTCGGCCGCGGCGTCCGGCACGTCGTCCGAGGCGAGGGTGAGGTAGTGGGGGCAGGTCTCGATGCTCAGGCGCACGCCCTCCGCCTTCGCCGCGCGCACGTCGGCGAGCGAGCCGGCGTCGCTGACGTGCACGACGTGCGCTCTCGCTCCCGTGCGTCGCGCGGCGTCGATCACGCGCCGGATGGCCTCGCGCTCGCTCTCGGGCGGGCGGGTCGCGAGGAAGGTGTCGTAGTACGGACCGAGGGCACCGTCGCCGTGCAGGTGCGCGGGGTCCTCCGCGTGCACGATCAGCAGGCCGTCGAAGGCCGCGATCTCGGCGAGCGCCGCCTCGAGATGCGCGGCGTCGAGGTTGCCGAACTCGTCGATGCCCGAGGGCGAGAGGAAGCACTTGAACCCCACTACCCCGGCGGCGGCGAGCGCGGCGAGGGAGCCGAGGTTCTCGGGCACCGCGCCGCCCCAGTAGGCGACGTCGACCGCGAGCTTGCCGCGCGTCGCCTCCCGCTTGATGGCGAGCGCCGCCACGGTCGTCGTGACGGGATCGCTGTTGAGCGGCATGTCGACGATCGTCGTGATGCCTGCCGCGGCGGCCGCCGCCGTCCCCGTCTCGAAGCCCTCCCATTCCGTGCGGCCGGGCTCGTCGAGGTGCACGTGCGAATCGACCAGACCCGGCAGGAGCACCGCCTCGTCGGGCAGCGCGACGACGTCGAACCCGTCGGGGAGGGCCGCAGCCGGGTCGAGGGGGTCGATCGCGGCGATGCGCCCGTCCTCGATGCGCAGGAGGGCCGGGCGGAAGACACCGTCGATCCAGACGCGGCGAGCGGCGAACGCCCGCGGGGCGTCGGGGAGTGCGGTCATGGCCCCCACGGTAGGGCCCCCGCGTTTCCCGGATGTTACTCACAGCAACATTCGGGAAACGTCCCGGCGCTAGCGTGGCCGGGTGCTCCTGACGCAATTCAACACGGCGGATGCCGCGGAGGCCGCCGCCCTCGTGCGGGTGTGGGCCGATGTGCCCTCCTTCGTCGACGGCATCCTCGCCGCCCGCCCCTACGGATCGGTCGACGAGCTCGCGGCACGCGCCGCCGGACTGGCCGCGACATGGTCCGAGACGGACCTCGACGCCGCCCTCGCGCACCACCCCCGCATCGGCGAGAAGCCGGCCGGGTCGGGCGCGGAGGCCCAGGCATCCCGCGGCGAGCAGGCGTCCATGACCGGCGCCGACGCCGGCGTCACGGCACGGATCGCGGCGGGCAACGCCGCCTACGAACGGCGGTTCGGCCGCGTCTTCCTCATCCGCGCGGCCGGCCGCTCCCCTCACGAGATGCTCGCCGAGCTCGAGCGGCGTCTCACCGCCGACCCCGACGCGGAGTGGCGCGAGGCGGCGGCGCAGCTGGGCGAGATCGCGGTGCTGCGCCTGCGCTCGGCCGTCCGCGACGACAGGATGGGCGCATGACCCCGCACCTGACGACCCACATCCTCGACGCCGCGACGGGAACGCCGGCGCCCGCTGTCGACGTGACGCTCTCCGCGGCATCCGGGCCGGTGATCGCCCGCGCGACGACCGATCGGGACGGGCGGGCCGGCCTCGGCCCGGAGCTGCTGGAGTCCGGCGACTACAGCCTCACGTTCGCCACCGGCGCGTACTTCGCGGCACGGGGCATCGCCTCGTTCTACCCCCACGTCACCGTGACCTTCACCGTCGAGGTCGCGGACGACGGCACCAGCAGGCACTATCACGTGCCGCTGCTGCTGAGCCCGTTCGCCTACTCGACCTACCGCGGCAGCTGAGCCCGCCCGCACGGAGGAAACCCATGAAGGTCATCGTCATCGGCGCCGGAATCGGCGGCACGAGCGCGGCGATCGCGCTGCAGCGCCTCGGACACGACGTCGTCGTGTACGACCAGATGCGCGAGAACAAGCCCGTCGGTGCGGCGCTGTCGCTGTGGTCCAACGGCGTGAAGGTGCTCAACTGGCTCGGGCTCGCGGACGAGGTCGCCGCCCTCGGCGGTCGCATGGACGACATGGCCTACTACGACGGCCACACGGGCGAGGAGCTGTGCCGCTTCAGCCTCGAGCCCGTCACGGCGCAGACGGGCCAGCGCGCGTACCCCGTCGCCCGCGCGGAGCTGCAGGCGCTGCTCATGGACCGGGTCGGCTCCGAGAACATCCGCCTGTCGATGCGGCTGGTCGGCATCGAGGACGACGGGCAGCGCGTCACCGCCACCTTCGCCGACGGCTCGACCGACACCGCCGACCTGCTCATCGGCGCGGACGGCGCCCGCTCCTTCACCCGCGAGTACCTGACCGGCGTCCTCGGGCTCGACCCGATCGAGCGCACCTACTCGGGCTACACGAACTTCAACGGCCTCGTGCCCGCCGACCCCGCCGTCGGCCCGCTCGACCAGTGGACGACCTACGTCGCCGACGGCAAGCGCTGCGCCGTCATGCCGGTCGCGGGCGACCGGTTCTACTTCTTCCTCGACGTGCCGCAGCCCGCGGGCGTCCCCTACGACCGGGCCGAGGGCATCGCCCCGCTGCGCGAGGCGTTCGGGGGCTGGGCGCCCGGCGTGCGGGCGCTGCTGGACTCGATCGACCCCGAGGCATCCTTCAACCGGGTGGAGATCTGGGACATCGATCCGTTCGACACATGGGTGCACGGCCGCGTGGCGCTCCTCGGCGACTCGGCGCACAACACCGCGCCCGACATCGGACAGGGCGCGTGCTCCGCGCTGGAGGACAGCTTCGCGCTCGGCATCGTCTTCGCGACGAACACGCTGGGGGTGGCGGATGCGCTGAAGCGCTACGAGAAGATCCGCGCCGAGCGGGCGGGTGAGCTGGTGCGTCGCGCCCGCAAGCGCGCGTTCGAGACGCACGCGTTCGATCCCGCCGCGACGCAGGCCTGGTACGACGAGCTGCGCACGGAGGACGGCAGCGGCGTCATCCGGGGCATCGTCGGCAACATCGTCGACTCGCCCGTGAACCTGGGCGGCGGCATCCTGACCTGAGCCGACCCCCGGTCAGGCGTGGAAGAGCGTGTGCACGTCGTCGCCGGCGAGCGCGCGACCGCCGAGCCCGTCGAGCTCGAGGAGCACGGCGGACCCCCCGACGACGCAGCCGAGCCTGCCCACCAGCCGCTGGGCGGCGGCGAGGGTGCCGCCGGTGGCGAGCACGTCGTCGAGCAGGAGCACCCGGCATCCCTCGGGCAGGTCGTCGTGGGCCTCGATCGTGGCGGTGCCGTACTCGAGGGCGTAGTCGACCGAGACGGCCGGCCGCGGCAGCTTGCCCGCCTTGCGGATGGGGACCAGTCCCACGCCCGCCGCCGCCGCGACCGCCCCGGCCAGCAGGAACCCGCGCGCCTCGATGCCGGCGACGACGTCGAACCGGCCCGCGAACGGCTCGACGAGGGCGCCGATGCACGCGCGCAGGGCCGCGGCGTCGGCCAGCATCGGTGTGATGTCACGGAACAGGATGCCGGGGCTCGGGTAGTCGGGGATGACGCCGATCAGCGATTCGGCACGGGCGAGGGCGTCGTTCTCTGGCACGGGGTTCACCCTAGCCGCGGGCGGGTCCGGGGGCCCGCGGGCGCCGCGGGCGGGACAACACTCCGGCAACGTTGCCGCCCGGCTCCGGTCGACCCGCGGAACGACGCCGGCCGACCAGCCGTCCGACCGCATCTTTCCGGAGTATTGTCCGGGGGCGCAGCGCCGGCGCCCCGGGCCGGACGGAGCGCGACCCTGTGTAAGCGCTTGCATTATCCTGGAGAGATGACTTCCACGCAGGAGAACCCCTCCGCCCTGCACGTCGACGCCGAGCCGGGCACCGAGTGGTGGCGCACCGCCGTCATCTACCAGATCTACCCCCGGTCCTTCGCCGACGCCTCGGGCGACGGCATCGGCGACCTGCCCGGCATCACGAGCCGCCTCGACGACCTGCGCACGCTCGGCGTCGACGCCATCTGGCTGAGCCCCTTCATGACCTCGCCCCAGCGCGACGCCGGATACGACGTCGCGGACTACTGCGACGTCGACCCTCTCTTCGGCACGCTCGCCGACTTCGACGATCTGCTCGAGGCCGCCCACGCCCGCGGCATCCGGGTCATCGTCGACCTCGTCCCGAACCACTCCTCCGACCAGCACGCCTGGTTCCAGGAGGCCCTCGCCGCCGCCCCGGGCAGCCCCGAGCGCGCCCGCTACATGTTCCGCGACGGCAAGGGCGCGAACGGCGAGCTGCCGCCCAACAACTGGGAGTCCGTCTTCGGCGGCCCGGCGTGGACCCGCATCAAGGAGGCCGACGGCGAGCCCGGCCAGTGGTACCTGCACCTGTTCGACTCGTCGCAGCCCGACTTCGACTGGTCGAACGAGGTCGTCCGCGAGGACTTCCGCGGCGTCCTGCGCTTCTGGCTCGACCGCGGCGTCGACGGTTTCCGCGTGGACGTGGCGCACGGCCTCATCAAGGCCGACGGACTGCCCGACTACACCCCGCCGGCCGAGTCCGACTCGATGGGCGGCGGCGAAACCGACGTGCCCTACTGGGGGCAGGAGGGCGTGCACGAGGTCTACCGCGACTGGCACGAGCTGCTCGCGGGCTACGCCGGCGACCGTGCACTGTGCGCCGAGGCGTGGCTGCCCACGCCCGACAAGACCGCCCTGTGGGTGCGGCCGGACGAGATGCACCAGGCCTTCAACTTCCCCTACCTGCAGACGGGGTGGGATGCCGCGGCGCTGCGCGATGTCGTGACCGAATCGCTTCGGGCCTTCCCCGCCGTGGGTGCCCCCAGCACGTGGGTGCTATCCAACCACGACGTCGTGCGCCACGCCTCCCGTCTCGCCCTCACGGCCGAGAACCCGCAGGGCCACGGCATCGGTCCGGACTCGGCCGGTCAGCCGATCCCCGACGTGGGCCTCGCACGTGCGCGCGCCGCGACGACGCTCATGCTCGCGCTGCCCGGCTCGGCGTACCTCTACCAGGGCGAGGAGCTCGGGCTTCCCGAGGTCATCGACCTGCCCGACTCCGCGCGTCAGGACCCCACGTGGTTCCGCACGAACGGTGAGCGCTACGGTCGCGACGGCTGCCGCGTGCCCATCCCGTGGACCGCGGATGCCCCGGCGTACGGCTTCAACGACTCGGGCGAGTCGTGGCTGCCCCAGCCCGCGGAGTGGGCCCGGCTCGCCCGTGACCGGCAGGTCGGGGTGGAGGGCTCCACGCTCGAGCTGTACCGCACGCTGCTGGCGACGCGTCGCGAGCACGGTCTCGGCGCGGGCGACCTCTCGTGGGTCGAGGGCTACGGCGACGACGTCGTGGCGTTCCGCAACGGCGCGGTGACCGTCGTGGCGAACGCGGGCGCCGAGCCCGTCGAGCTGCCCGCGGGCGCGCGCGTGCTCGTCGCGAGCGGCCCGATCGACGGGGCGACCCTCCCGGTCGACACCGCCGTCTGGATCACCTCGGCGAGCTGAGCGCGACCGCGCGGCATCCGGCGGATCAAGGGAGACCGCGCATGGTGAGCATCGATGAAGTGGCACATCTGGCGGGCGTGTCGACGGCGACGGTCTCGCGCGCCCTCTCGGGCCGCGGGCACGTCTCCGCGATGACGCGCGAGAGGGTCGCCGCCGCCGCGAAGCACCTGGGCTATGTCGTCTCGGCGTCGGCATCGAGCCTGGCGACCGGCCGCACCCGCAACATCGGCGTGCTCGTACCCTTCCTCGACCGCTGGTTCTTCAGCACCGTGCTGAGCGGGGTCGCCGCGGCGCTGGCCCGCGCGGGGTTCGACATCACGCTGTACCCCCTCACCGCCGATGCCGGCGAGCGGCGCGAGATCTTCGAGACCTTCCTGCGCCGTCAGCGCGTGGACGGCGTGATCGCAATCTCGATCGAGCTGGGCGCGGAGGAGTCGGCGGAACTGGTGCAGCTGGGCATCCCGCTCATCGGCCTCGGCGGGCCGAATCCGTCGTTCCCGAGCCTCACGGTCGACGACGTGGCCGTCGCGCGGCTCGCGACCTCGCACCTGATCGGGCTCGGGCACCGCAGCATCGCCCACATCGGCGCAAACCCCGAGTTCGACCGCGACTTCCACATCCCCACCCACCGCAGGCGCGGCTTCGAGCTGGCCCTCGCCGAGGCGGGGATGCCCGCGCGCCCCGAGCTGTACGAGCCGGCCGACTTCACGCTGGACGGCGGATTCCGCGCCGCGAAGCAGCTGCTCGGAAGGCCCGGAGCGCACCCGACCGCGATCTTCGCCGCGAGCGACGAGATGGCCATCGGCGCCGTGCTCGCCGCGCGCGAGCTGGGGTTCCGGGTGCCCGAGGACCTCTCGATCGTCGGCATCGACGGCCACGAGCTGGGCGAGTTCTTCCGGCTGACCACCGTCGATCAGTTCCCCCAGGGCCAGGGCGAGCGCGCCGCCGAGACGATGCTCGCCCAGCTGGAGGGCAGGTCGGCCGCGGTCCCCGCGTCCGCGGCCGACCTGCCCTACGAGCTGGTCGTCCGGGGAACCACGGCGCGGGCCCGCCCGTAGGCTCGGGTCATGACGATCGACCTCGAAGCCCTCTACGTCGACCTGCACACCCACCCGGAGCTGTCGTTCCAGGAGACGCGCACCGCCTCGGTCGCGGCCGTACACCTGCGCGATCTCGGCCTGCGGGTGGAGGAGGGCATCGGCATCACGGGCGTCGTGGGAGTGCTCGAGAACGGCCCCGGTCCGGTGGTGTGGCTGCGGGCCGACATGGACGCCCTGCCCGTCGAGGAGCAGACGGGACTCCCGTATGCGAGCACGGCCCGCGGCATCAGCCCCGCGGGCGTCGAGGTGCCCGTCATGCACGCGTGCGGACACGACATGCACGTCACGGCGCTGATCGGCGCGCTCGAGGCGCTCGTCGCGACCCGCACGGAGTGGGCGGGCACGGTGGTCGCCGTCCTGCAGCCCGCGGAGGAGTTCGGTGCCGGATCGAAGGCGATGATCGCCGACGGCGTGCTCGAGCGGTTCCCCCGTCCCGACATCGTGCTCGGCCAGCACGTGACCCCCCTGCCGGTGGGCACCGTCGGGGTTCGTCCGGGGACGCAGATGGCGGCCTCCGACGGACTCACGGTCACGATGCACGGACGCGGCGGGCACGGGTCCCGCCCGCACGCGACGGTCGACCCCGTGGTCATGGCCGCCGCGACGGTGATGCGGCTGCAGACGATCGCCTCCCGCGAGATCGATCCGCGCCATGTCGCGGTGGTGACGGTGGGCTCCATCCACGCGGGACTCAAGCACAACATCATCCCGGCGGAGGCGGTGCTCGAGCTGAGCCTTCGCTATCCCGACGACGAGACGCGCGAGCGGGTGCTGGAGAAGGTGGAGCGCATCGTGGCCGCCGAGGCCCAGGCATCCGGCGCGCTCACGCCCCCGACGATCGTCAACGACCACTCCCTGCCGCCGACGATCAACGACCCCGCAGCGACGGCGCGGGTGTCGGCCGCGATCGACGCGGCGCTCGGGGAGGGCTCCGTCATCGACCCGGGGATGTTCACCGGCAGCGAGGATGTCTCGTGGTTCGCCCGCGAGGCGGGGGTGCCCCTGGTGTTCTGGTTCTGGGGCGGCATCGACCCCGCGCTCTACGCAGGAGCCGTCGCCTCGGGCACGGTCGAGAGCGTCATCCCGACGAACCACTCGCCCTTCTTCGCGCCCGTGGCGGGCCCGACGATCGAGGTGGGCGTGACGGCCCTGACGGCCGCCGCGCGCGAGTTCCTGGCGTAGGCGCGTCGCGGGCCCGCGGCGCGGCGTAGCCTGGAGGGGTGAGCACCAGCGCCCCCGCCTTCGACGTGGCCGCCGTGCGGGAGGACTTCCCGATCCTCGCGCGGACTCTTCACGAGCACCCCCTCGCCTACCTCGATTCGGCCGCGACCGCACAGCGCCCGCGCGCCGCGCTCGACGCCGAGATCGCGTTCCTCGAATCGTCGAACTCCGCCGTCCACCGCGGCGCGCACACGCTCGCCGCCGATGCGACCGACGCCTTCGAGTCGGCCCGTGAGGTCGTGGCGGGCTTCGTCGGGGCGGCGCCCGAGCAGCTGGTGTGGACCTCGGGAGCGACGGCGGGGCTGAACCTCGCCGCCTACGCGATCGGCAACGCCTCGGCGGGGCGCGGCGGCCGCGCGGCATCCCGGTTCCGGCTCTTCGCCGGCGACGAGATCCTCCTGACCGAGGCCGAGCACCACGCGAACCTCATCCCGTGGCAGGAGCTGGCCGCCCGCACCGGCGCACGCCTGCGCCACATCCCCGTGCGCGAGGACGGCACCCTCGACATGGATGCCGCGGCCGGCCTGGTGAGCGACCGTACGCGGGTCGTGGCCTTCGCCCACGTGTCCAACGTGCTCGGCATCGTCAATCCGGTCGCGGAACTCGTCGAGCTCGCCCGGATGGTGGGGGCCACGACGGTTCTCGACGCCTGCCAGTCGGCGCCGCACCTGCGCCTCGACCTTCCCGCCCTGGGGGTCGACCTCGCCGTGTTCTCCGGCCACAAGCTGTTCGGCCCCTACGGTGTCGGTGCGCTGTACGGCCGCACCGATGTGCTCGAGGCGCTGCCCCCGTTCCTCACGGGCGGATCGATGATCACGACCGTGACGCTCAACGAGGCGGAGTACCTCGATCCGCCGCAGCGGTTCGAGGCGGGCACGCAGCCCGTCTCGCAAGCCGTGGGCCTCGCGGCCGCCGTGGAGTACCTCGGGCGGATCGGGCACGACGCGATCGCGGCGCACGAGGCATCCCTCGCCCTGCGCATGCGCGACGGCCTGCGCGGGATCGAGGGCGTTCGCCTGCTGGGAGACGCCGCCGACGCCGAGCGGGTGGCGCTCTGGTCGTTCGATGTCGACGGCGTTCACGCGCACGACGTGGGTCAGTTCCTCGACTCCCGCGGCGTCGCGGTCCGCGTCGGCCACCACTGCGCCCAGCCGCTGCACCGGCGGTTCGGGCTCACCGCGACCGTGCGCGCGAGCGCCGCGCTCTACACGACGGAGGATGAGGTCGACCGGATGCTCGATGCGGTCAGCGGCGTACGCGAATTCTTCGGGGTGACCTCGTGAGCGGCCTGGAATCGCTCTATCAGGAGCTCATCCTCGACCACTCCAAGCACCCGCACGGGCGTACCCTCGCGCCGGAGGAGGGCACCCACGCCACGTCCCACCAGCGCAACCCCGTGTGCGGCGACGAGATCACCCTCCGCGCGCGGCTCGCGGACGACGGCAGCATCCGCGACGTCACGTGGGAGGGCGCCGGATGCTCCATCTCGCAGGCGAGCGCGTCGATGCTCGTGGATCTCTCCGCCGGGCTGACGCGGGCCGAGGCATCCGCCCTCATCGACGGCTTCCGCGACGTCATGCGCTCGCGCGGGGCGCGCGAGCTCGACATCGACGACTACGGGGATGCCGCGGCGCTGTCGGGGGTGTCGAAGTACACCGCCCGGGTGAAGTGCGCGATGCTCGCATGGGTCGCCCTGGAGGATGCGCTCTCGCGCGCCTGACCCGGCGGGACCGCGTGCGGGAGCACCGTGGGCGTCGCTGCTGCGTCCGGGCACACCCCCGGTCGCGCGTCAGCCCGCCAGCACCGTCTCGAGCCGGGCGTACGAGGCCTCCATGCCGTCGGTCATGCCCGTCGCGAGCACGGCGTCGCGCGTCTGCACGTCGGGGTACTCGATCACGAGCACGATGAGCGTCGCGCCGTCCTCCTCGTCGAGGATCATGTCGTTGAGGGTCGCGGGGAAGTCGGTGCCGGTCATGTGCTCGGTCGTCACGGCCCTCCGCGGGGGCTCGGCGAGCACCGTCTCGCCGTCGAAGCCGAACGCCTCGCCCTCCGTGTCGCCCACGGGCTCCCACGCGTACCGGTAGCGACCGCCGGGGGTCGGGTCGATCTCGCACACGCTCATGCGCCAGCCGTCGGGGCCCAGCAGCCACCTCTTCACGAGCTCGGGCTCGGTGTGGGCGCGCCAGACGAGGTCGCGGGGTCCCTCGATCAGCCGCGTGATGCGCACGTGCGTGTCGTCGAGGATCTCGCTGCGCGTGCCCTTCCCCTGCGCATACTCCCGCAGCCCGGCGAGCACGCGGTCGAGCTGGTTGATCGCCATCGTCGAGCCCTCGACGGCGCCCATCGCGACGACCTGCTCGAGAGCCTCGCCCGACGTGAAGTAGGTCACGTTCGTCATGCGGGTGCCGGCATCCACCGCCGTGAACTCGTACGTCGTGCGCATCGACGGCATCCCCTCGACGGGATCGCCGTGTTCATCGGTGAAGCTGTCGAGCACCTCGAAGCGGTGCGGCTCCTCGATCGCCAGGAACTCCCACGCCCCGGGGGCGCGCTCGCCTCTGGGACTGGTCATGTAGTACGCCGCACGCCCGCCGACGCTGAGGTCGAACTCGGTGAAGGTCGCCGGCCAGCCGGGAGGACCCCAGAACCGCTCCAGCTCGCGCGGCTGCGTGAACGCCCGCCACACCCGCTCGGGCGGCGCGGCGAACTCCGCCGTGAGGGTCATCGTGAGGGCTTCGGGGTCGGTGGTGACGTCGGTCACGGGCATGTCATTCTCCTTCGATGGATGCCGGGGGCGGCGTGGGTTCGGCGAGGATCTCGTCGAGGCGGTCGATGCGCGCCCGCCACATCTCCTGGTAGCCCTCGAGGAGCAGTCGCGCGCGCGCGATCCGGACGGGGTCGGCACGGACGAGCCGCTCCCGCCCCTCGGCGCGCTTGACGACCAACCCCGCGGCGGTCAGGACGGAGACGTGCTTCTGCACGGCCGTGAACGACATCGAGTACTCGCGGGCGAGAGACGAGATCGAGTGCTCGCGCGTGAGGGACCGGCGCAGGATGTCGCGTCGCGTCGCGTCGGCGAGCGCGTGGAAGACGGCGTCGATCTCGGTGTCGCTCAGAGGATATGTAACCATTTGGTTGTACGTTATGGCAGGATGCCGCGGCCGTCAAGCACGTGTTTTGTCGGGAATGCGTTCTCGTTGCACTTGTGGGCTTTACGTTGCACTAGTCCCAGTTGTCGTTGCACTAAATGCAGCGAAACTCGACGGCGGGAACGGCACAACTCTACATGTCGTAGTTGTTACGTGTGGACCTCAGCTGCGGGTGATGCCGGCGTTGCGCAGGCGGAGGCTGTTCCACACCACGAACACCGAGGACAGCGACATCGCCGCGGCCGCGATGAGCGGGTTGAGCAGGCCCGCAGCGGCGAGGGGGATCGCGGCGATGTTGTACCCGAAGGCCCAGATGAGGTTGCCGCGGATGGTGCGCAGGGTGCGGCGGGAGAGGCCGATGGCGTCGGGGACGACGGTCAGATCGTCGCGGACGAGGATGATGTCGGCGGATTTCAGAGCGACGTCGGTTCCGGTCACGACGGCCATGCCGAGATCTGCGCCGGCGAGGGCCGCGGCATCGTTGATGCCGTCTCCGACCATCGCGACACGGTGACCGGCCTCCCGGAGCTCGGTGATCGCGTGAGCCTTCTCGACCGGGCTGACCTGGGAGCGCACTTCGTCGATACCGACCGCGGCCGCGACGAGCCGGGCGGCCGCGTCATCGTCACCGGTGAGCAGGACGGTGCGCATGCCCATGGCCTTGAGCGCAGTGATCGCGCCGGGCGCGGTGGCGCGTACTTGATCCTCGACGGCGAACACCGCCACGGCACGGCCTGCGCGAATCAGGACGATCGGGGACGCACCCGACGCGCGTGCGACCTCGATCGCTTCCGTCAGCTTCGGAGCGATGTCAGCTTTCAGGTTATTGACGAGCCGAGGCCCGCCGATCGCGACCGGCGCTCTGTCGATGGTGCCTTCTACGCCGAGTCCGGGAAGCACCCGGAAGCCGGTCAGGTCGGGGAGGTCGTGGACCTGGGTGCGGGCGTGCTCAAGGACGGCGACGGCGACGGGGTGGGTGGAGCCCGCTTCGAGCGCCCCCGCACTGCATAGCGCCTCGTGTGGGGCGACCGTCTCGTCGACGGTCACGGAGATCACGCGCATCACGCCTTCGGTGAGGGTGCCGGTCTTGTCCAGTACTACGGTGTCGATGCGCCCGGATGCTTCAAGCGCACCCTGCCCCTTGATGAGGATGCCGAGTTGCGCGCCGCGGCCGACCCCGACCATGAGCGCGGTCGGGGTGGCCAGGCCCAGCGCGCAGGGGCAGGCGATGATCAGCACGGCAACACCGATCGACACCGCATGCGAGGGCTGTACGCCAGCGATGAGCCACACGGTCGTGACGGCAATCGCGAGCACGACGATGGAGGGTACGAACCACTGCACGATCCGGTCCACAAGTGATTGGATGCGTGCCTTGGATTCTTGGGCGCGTTCGGCGAGGGTGGCCAGTTGCGCGAGCTGTGTGCGCGTTCCGGCTGCGGTGACGGTCAGGAGGAGGCGTCCGTTGGTGTTGACCGTGCCGGCCATCACCTGCTTGCCCGGCCCGATCTCGCGCGGGACGGGTTCCCCGGTCATCGCGCTGGTGTCCACCGCCGCCCATCCCTCGGTGACCTCCCCGTCGACGGGGATCGTCTCCCCCGGGAGGACGATCACGGTGTCAGTGGCGCGCACCTCGGTGATCGGGACGACCACGTCGCGGTCGTCCCGGCGGATGCGCGCGGTGGTGGGGGCGAGCGCTGCGAGGGCGTCCAGGACGTCTCCGGCCTTGCGGCGGGAGCGGGCCTCGAAGTAGCGACCGGCGAGCTGGAACGTCGTCATCCCGGCAGCCACGTCCAGGTAGATGGCGTTCGCGCCCGGCGGGGTGGGGCCGTAGCCGATCCAGTAGCCGGCAGCATCCGACCCGATCAAGACCGTGACGAGCGCCCACCCGAACGAGGCGGCGATACCGAGGGAGACGAGGGTGTCCATGCTGACCGCACCGTGGCGGAGGTTGCGGATCGTGTTGCGGTGGAACGGCCACGCGCACCAGGTCACGATCGGGATAGCCAGGGCGATGCACACCAGTTCCCAGTGCGGGAACCGCAGACCGGGCACGAGCGCGAGAATCAGCGTGAGATCCATGAGCGGGATCGTCAGCAGAGCGGCCACGATGAGGCGGCGACGGAGCCCGGTGATGCGGGTCTCGTTGCTGCGTTTCGTCCACTCGTCGGCAACATCCACCCGCACGACGGCCCCGTACCCAGCCCTAGCGACCGCCTCGACCGCGTCAGCCTGCCGGTCGGGCTCAAGGCCGGTGACGATCGCGCGTTCGGTGGCGTAGTTCACGACCGCGTCGACACCGTCGAGCTTGTTCAGGGCGCGTTCCACGCGTCCGGCGCAGGCGGCGCAGCTCATGCCGGAGATGTTGAGCTCGACCGGCGGCGCAGCGACGGTAGCGGGTGCGGTAGTGCTCATGGGGTGTCCTTCGGTGGTGCGGGGGTGAGGACGGGGCTGTGGGTGCGGGCGGATCGGGCGGCGAGGTCTTCGAGCATCCGGTTATATGCGTCGAACTCGTCGTCGACGCCGGAATCGAGGTGGCGGTCTTTGCGTTTCGCTTCCCGCTGGTCTTGCCGCGCCCATTGGATGCCGAGCGCGGTGACGACGATCAGCAAGGGAAGTTCGCCGCCGGCCCACGCGACGCCACCGCCGAGGTATTGCTGCGCCATCAGATCTCCCATCCAGGGGAAATCGAGGGTGCGGTAGAAGTTCTCGGCGATCGGCGTGGTGGCGGTCATCAGGATGATGCCGAAGAACGCGTGGAACGGCATCGCGGCGAGCACGAATCCGAGCTTCCCGATTGGCGGGAGCGGGCGGGGTGGGCGGTCGACGCCGATGACGAGCCCGTAGAACAGGTACCCGACGATCAGGAAGTGGATGTTCATCGCCTGGTGCGCCCAGTGGTAGCGGATCAGGTTCTCGAACAGCGGCGACATGTACAGGGCGTAGTAGGAGCCGATGTAGAGGATGAACACCAGGATCGGGCTGTAGATGATCCTGGTGCCGGGCCAGTGCAGTACGGCGGTGATCCACTCGTGCGGTCCAGCTGGCTGCGACCTGGTGTGGGGTGTGGTGGCGCGTAGCAGCAGTGTGATGACCCCGCCGAGGACCAGCAGCACGGGGGCGAGCATGTTCAGGCTCATGTGCACGATCATGTGCGTGCCGAACTGTGCGGCCGCGTACTGCCCGAGCGCGGAGCTGGTGGAGATCACGACGACCAGCCAGCCGAGCACCCACGCGATAGTGCGTCCCATCGGCCAGGCATCACCGCGGCGACGGAGCCGGATCACCGCGGCCAGGTACACCCCGATCCCGAGCATCGAGATGACGAGGAAGAGGATGTTGGGTCGCCACTGGGTCAGGAAGACCGTCCAGGTAGGGGCCGTGTTGGTGATGTCGAAGCCGAAGAACACCTGCGAGATGTTCGTATTCACGAAGTACTGCGGCGGCGGCACCCGGGTCATCGCCACCGTCACTCCGAGGTACGCAGCCCCGCACACCGCAACCGCACTGAACAGCCCGACGATGCGACGATCGGTCCACCGGCGCCGCTGCCCCCAGAACACGGCGATGACGACCCCCGTGGCCACGACGATCACCGCGCGGATCGCGACGAGTACAACGGTGGGGTTCCCATCGAGCGGGCCGGCCAGCTTGAAGGCCGCCATGATCGCTTCGGATGCGGCGACGACCACCCAGGACACGGCAATCACCCATCCCGCGCGGGTCACCGCCTCCGGGCGCAGCAGTCTGCCAGAAGCCGCGCGGGTGAGGAGCATGATGATGGTGCCGAACAGGATCGCGGCCGCGAGGGTTTGAAAGATCGCCGCGTCCGATCCGAAGTCGTGGTCGGCGCCGACCTGCACCTGGTGCACCAGCACCGGCGCCAGCACCGCCAATGCTGCCAGGACAGCGATCGGGAGGAAGCCCGCCCACCGCTGGGCGAAGAGAGCAACTGCGGATGCGATCGCGGTGGCCGCGAACACGAAGATCCACGCCTTCGGGAGGTAGGCGGCCTCCACCAGGTAGGCCAGCGCCCCAGGTTCAGCGAGCCGGCCCAGGCTCAGGCCGTTGGCGTCGGCGGCGTCAACCGGAACGAGCGCCGCGGCCGCGAGCATCCACCCCAGCAGCGCGTACCGCAGCACCCGCAACTCCAGACCGGCGACGACCTCAAGTGGCTTTATGCGCGGCGCGGCGAGCACACCTAATGCGACGACGAGAGCCCCGATAGTGACCCACGAGGCCGCGTCGGCAACAATGCGCAACGACGTGGAAAGCAGTGCGGTCGTCACCCCGGGGTACCCGCGCGAGATCTTCACATACCCGGTGTCGCCGAGCAGCACCGTCACGACGATGGGAATGCCGGCCGCCAGGACGAGCGTCACGATCGCGACCAGGCTGACCGCGAACGGGGATCGTCGGATGCGGCGGTCAGTGTAGGCCGGAAGCTCCGCAGATGAGGTGGCGCTCACACGCGCACGGTCACGGCAGCGGCGATTTCGTCGATGTTCAACGGGCCGTCGTGCTCAACGATCGCGGCACCGTCGCTCGCGTTCGCTCGAATTCCGATGACGCCGACCAAGGGTGTGAGGGCGTCGTGGATGGCGTGCTCGCAGTGCGTGCAGGTCATCCCGTCGATGACAATCCGGCTCTCCGTCATGAGCATGCTCCCTCTCTAGCTCGGGTGGCAAACATCCCTTAATTCTACATTCTGTGCACTACGCCGGTGCCGTCCCCGAGTGCGCGTTCTCGACAGTGGGTAGAATCCTCGGAGGAGGTCATCGATGAGCGGAACGCGAAGCCGCGGGCGCGGCGAACTGGAAAGCGAAGTCCTCACCATCCTCCGTGGGCATGCCGCTCCGGTGGGTGCAGCGGACATTCAAGAGGCGTTCACGCAGCCCACCCCGGCGTACACGACGATCCTCACGGCGCTGGATCGGCTGATCGATAAGGGCGAGGTCACTCGGCACGCGGAGTCTCCTCGCAAGGTGCGGTTCGCTGCTCGCTTGTCGGCGGCGGAGAACGCGAGTGATTCGATGCATCGTGCTCTGCAGGGCACGGATGACCGGCGCGCGGCGCTGCTGCAGTTCGCTGGTGACCTCGATGAGGGCGATGTGGAGATACTCCGCAGTGCCCTGGCGAAGAAGCGTCGCACGTCGTGATCGCGATCGGCGTCTGCGTCGCGGTCGCTGTTCTCATCTGGTGGGTGGGGCCGCGGCTGCTGACTGCCGGGCGCTGGCAGGTACGATTCCCGCGTCTCGCGTTGGCGGCCTGGCACGCCGCTCTCGGCATCGGGCTGATCGCGCTGCTCGGCTCCGTCGTGGCGGCCGTGTCGGCGACCCTGTCTGCGCAGCACGCGGCGGACGCGACGGCGGGGATCGTGCAGACCGTCGCTGGGTGGACGGCGCTGGGCGCGGTGGGCGCCGGGCTCGTCATCATCGGGACGAACTCTGATGAGCTGGTCGGTGCCGGTCGCCGCGCGTTCGGGGATGTGTTGTCGCTCCCACACACTCGAGAACGCCTCGACCGTCGCACCACCCTTATCACCTGTCGCAGCGATGAACCGTTCGCCTGTGCGATCCCCGGCCCAGACGCCGCAGTGGTCGTCTCCACCATGCTGCGGGAGATCCTCACACCTGCGCAGCTGCGGGCAGTGGTCGCTCACGAGCGCGCGCACCTGCGTGGCCGGCACTACCTCGCCGTGCGGCTGGCGGAGCTCAACCGCGCCTGCGTGCCGTCCGCGCGGGCGGGGAAGCGGCTGCTGCGGGCGAGCTCACTGCTCGTGGAACTGATTGCCGATGACCACGCTGCGCGTCGCGCCGGAGCGGTGCATCTGGCCAACGCCCTGGTCACCGTCGCCGCGCGCACGAACGACCCGACGATGGAGTTGCGGGCAGAGCGGCTGGCCGAGCGGACGTGGGCGCCCGCCCGGAAGCTCGTGCCGGCAGACGCGGTCCTGCAGTTCTGATGATCCGTGGGTCGACGCACCACTCGCCGACCCACGGATCATCCTTCAATCACACCGATCCGAAGAACTTCTTCGCGGCGGGGATCCTGCGGATCATGAGTTGATCCAGCGCCAGGATCACGAGAAGTGACAGTCCGAAGAGGGGCAGGAAGATCCCGAGCGCGACGACGGCGATCAGCAGTATCCAGTTTGCGAAGATCGGCAGCCGCGCCCGCGGGGCGGCCAGACCCGAGGCGTTTCCGCGGCGGGTCCCCCACATTATCGGTGCCGAGACGCACATGAAGATCACCGCGAGACAGAACAGCGTGGTGAGGATCATGTTCACCGGCCCGAACCGGCGGCCCTCGTGGATGGCGATGCCGTTGGCGACCGTCTTGGACAGCAGCGACAGATCATCGTAGCTGTACACCGCCAGGGCTTCGCCGGAGTACTGGTCGACATGCACCGTCTTCTGCAGAGTCACATCCGACTCGGCCGGGTTGCCGTTGTTGGCCCACTGGTACCCGTACACGCTGAACACGCCGGTCTCACCCTCGGGGTAGGTGACGAAGTACGGCTCGGGCGCACCCTCGGCCCGCGCGGCCGCCTGCGCCTGGTCGATCGAGATCTGCGTGCCGCCTCCCCTGCTCGTCGCCGTCGGAAGGTCGGCGACCTCCCACCCGGCGGGGCTGGACGAGCCATTGCTGGCCTCGATTTGCTCCTTCACCGTCGACTCCGCCCCTGGATCAGCTCCCCACAGCGAATCACCGGTGTTGGAGGCGACGCTGGAGGCCAGGCTTCCCCATACGCCCGTCCACGGCAGCCCCGAAACGACCAGCATCAGAATCCCCAGACCGACGGGCAGCCCGACAAGGGCGTGCCAGTTCCGCAACCATGCGCCCTTCACCTTCTTCGCCGCGGCAGCCTTTCGTGGGCGCCGGCCGAGGAAGAAGATGATGAACCCGGTGATCGTCAGGACGATCGCCCAGCTCGCCCGCAGCTCCACGATGCGGTCCCCGACTTCGCCATCGCCGAGCAGCAGGTCACCGTGCACGCGTTCAGCCCATGTCGAAATCAGGTCGTCGACGGTCAGATCCCCCGTGACCGTGGCTGTGTAGGGGTCGACGTACACATTTCGGGTGCTTTCGCCGCTCGAGGTGACGAACACCGTTGTGCGATCCCCGGAGTTGTCGGTCACCGAGAGAATGTCGCGGTCGGGGAACGCCTCGCGTACAACCACCTCCTGGTCAGACAGCGGCAGACGCTCCGCACCCGCCGGGACGGAGACGGTCAGCACCCCCGGGTGCTGCCACGCGTCGACCTGCGCGCGGAACATATAGGTCATGCCCGACACGGACAATACGAACAGGACCGGGATGACGATCAGAGAGCCGTAGAAGTGTCAGCGCCAGAACGCCCCGAACCAGTTCACCCGCCGCTTGCCCGGCGCTGTCGGGGCGGGGGTCGCGGGTTCGAGTGGGGGCTGAGGTGCGGCCTCAGTATCGGGCGTGGTCACGTCGGCTCCTCTTCGCGCGGGATATTAGCTCTACGCATTGTAGTAATAGACTGGCGCGGTGCTGACATCACCCTGGGATCTGATCCTCACCGTCCTGTTCGCCATTACCGGCACGTGGTGCGCTGCTGACCTCATCAGCCACCGCGCCCAGTCCCGCACGAGTGACGGATCGATCAGCCAGCACACGATCGTCGACATCAACCACCTCGTGATGAGTGCCGCGATGATCCTCATGATCTGGGTCATCGTCATCGACGCAGTCACGTGGGCTCAGGTGGCGGTGTTCGGGATCTTCGCCCTGGCGCTGCTCCCCGGCATGTTCGGCGCGACGCACGGCGCACGGCGCGTGTCGCTTCTCGGCCACATCGTCTTGAACGCGGCGATGATCTGGATGCTGCTCGCGATGCCGCTCCTCATGGCAGGGTTGACCGCGGGCGATGGGGCATCCTCCGGTCATCACCACGGCGGTGAGGCGGCTGCTCTGCCCACGAGCACGCCGATCTGGGCGGATGTCGTCAACTGGCTCTTCGTCGCACTGAGTGCGGGCGCCGCGCTCTGGTGGATAGTTACGCTGCTACGGAGCCGCGGCCGACACCTGCACGACGTCTGTTACGCGGGTATGGCTGCGGGGATGGCAGTGATGCTCGTGGTGATGAACGCCTAGTCTCAGACGTCCAGTTCCAGGGTCGGCGTCAGCGAGCGAGACACGCACACGTTGATCTGCGTGTTCGCTACGTGCTGCGCGTCCGTCTGGAAGTCGTCGCGGTGATCAGGCAGTCCGGAACGCACTTTCACCACGCAAGATCCGCAATAGCCCTGCGCGCACGACCGATACGTCTCGTAGCCCTGACGCTCGAGCACATCCGCGATGGACTCATCCTTGCCCACCGTCATCCGCTCCCCCGTCGGCGGCGATGACGTCGAACACGGTCCCCGCATCGACCGTCGAAGCGGGAGGTGAGAATCGCTCGGTCACCACACGTTCGGCAGGCCAACCAGTTGCCGCGGCACGAACAAGCGCGAGATCGATGAAGCCAGCTGGCCCGCAGATGTATACCGCGCCCTGGGGATCAACCGCACCCAGCGCCGGCGGTGCACTGGCACGGAAAGAATCGCCGTCGTCACTGAAGTGTCGATGGACGCGTGCCGCCCAGGCACGCGTGGCGAGCTCGGCGTGCAACGGAAGGGCAGAAGCATTCCTTGCGTACACATGGAACTCGAACTCACGCCCTTGCTGGTACAAGTGCTCCGCCATCGACACCAGCGGCGTCAACCCGATACCCCCACCGATCAGCAGAGCTCTCTGAGCCTCAGGAACAAGCCCGAAGGTGCTTCGCGGCGCTGACACCTCGATCTCAGCGCCATCCCGCAGGTCGTCGTGGAATGCGATCGATCCCCCCGCCCTCCTGGCTCTCGTTGAACGCACACCACATAGTGCTCATCAACATGAGGCGCACCAACAAATGAATACTGCCGGGTGAGGCCCGGTCGAATATGCACGTCGAGGTGCGCCCCCGCAGGGGACGGAACCAGATTTACGGAGGGATCTACCGAATCAAAGCGGATCAAGAGCGCGTGGTCAGAGACCTTGGTTCTGCTGGAAACCCGCACGCGTCTGAGATAGCGGGTGCGTCTCGTAGCGCGGTGTCACTTCCCGCGGGGTTCTCGTCGTCGTCATTGACGTCGAGGAGGGTCATCGTGGGAGACCTGTTGTTCCGCCAAGAACCACGAAAGTGATCCCACGATGACCCAGTATCAGTCTGCCTTGACGACCCTCATCGGCGAAGTCCTCGCCGATCCCGAGCTCGCGCACTCCGACGTGTTCCGGCGGATGCTGCAAGCGGGTCTGCAGGATCTGATCGATGCGGAAGCGACGGTCAAGATCGGCGCCGCGCCTCATGAGCGGACCCCGGAGCGAATCACCCGCCGCAACGGCAGCCGGCCGAAGACGCTCGCGACCCCCGCGGGCGAGGTCGACCTTCAGATCCCGAAACTGCGCGAAGGCTCGTTCTTCCCGAGCCTGCTGCACCCACGCCGCCGGGTCGACAAGGCTCTCTACGCGGTGATCTGTCAGGCATGGATCGACGGGGTGAGCACCCGCAAGGTCGACCAGCTGGTCCGTGCACTGGGCAACGACACCGGCATCTCCCGGTCGACGGTGTCGCGGATCTGCTCCGAGATCGACGAGGCGGTGCAGGAGTTCCTGCACCGCCGGATCGATCACACCTGGTTCCCGTACGTGTTCCTGGACGCCACCTACCTCGACGTCCGCCACCGCGGCTGCGTCGTCTCGCAAGCCCTCGTCGTCGCCACCGGTGTCAGCGGTGAGGGCCGGCGAGAGATCCTCGGGATGGCCCTCGGCGACGCGGAGACCACCGACTTCTGGACCGAGTTCCTCCGTGGGCTCCGGGACCGAGGGCTGAAGATCGCGACCGCCACCGACCCCCTCGGCGTCGCCCTGGTCACGTCCGATGCCCATGCCGGTCTGAAGGCTGCGGTCAAGGCGATCCTGCCCGGGAGCGGGTGGCAAAGATGCCGGGTTCACTTCGCCCGCAACGTCACCCAGAAGCTCGGGTCAGCCCGCTCCAAGCCCGTCAACGCGCTGATCTCCACGATCTTCGCGCAGACGACCTCCGAAGCCGTGGTCGCCCAATACAAGACCGTCACCGACAGCCTCCGCTCATCGTTCCCCGAGATCGCAACGATGCTCGAGGGCGCCGAAGCCGACCTCACCGGGTTCGCGCCGCTGCCCCGCGAGCACTGGCAGAAGGTCTGGTCCAACAACCCCATCGAACGCCTCAACCGGGAGATCAAACGCCGCGCCGACGTCGTCCAGATCTTCCCCGACCGCGACTCCGTGACTCGCCTGATCGGCGCCGTGCTGCAGGAGCAGCACGAGGAATGGGGCTACGGCGAACGCCGCTACTGCTCCGACACCTCCATGCGCAAACTCGTCCACACCCTCTCCGAAACCGTCGAACCGACACGCCCCGAGCTACTCCTCACCGCATGAACCGAGTTACACCACGAGAAGGGACTTGACCTCTGGTCGCTCCTGCAGACCAACGTCCTCAACCAGCAGCGGTGGACCACCCGGCAGGATCTGCGGCTCGCCATCGTCGTCTGGATCGAGCGGAAGTATCACCGGCAACGAGCCCAGGACTCCCTCGGCGGCTTGACCCCCATCGAGTTCGAGTCCAAGCTGGCCGAGCCGCTCACCCTCGCGGCCTAAACCACACCTGTCACCAGTTCGTTCCTCACGCCCGAGGGCTGCGTCGGCGAGCGATGGCGTCTTGGGTCGGAAGACTTCGCGGGTATAGGGCTGAGCCCTTGCTCAGGAAAGTGTCACGACAAGGTCGACCCGAACCGCCCGAAACCGCGCGCGATACGTGACATCCAGTGTCATCTCACCGCGTTCCCGACACGTGTCGTGATCACGCGGCGCCCGCCCCCGCCCGCTCCCCTGTCACGGAACGCTCCGCCGCGGCCGGCGATGCGTCGCTTTGCGACAGGGGAGCGGGGCGACGGGCGGGGCGGGGGCGGGGCGGCGACGGGCGGAGCGCCGGGGGCGGCGACGGCCCGGGCTAGACTGGGGCGGTCCGGCATCCCGTGATCTTGGAGCCCAGCCGCGTGACCATCCCCACTCCCGACGGCCGCGCCGCCGTCTCCCCCCGGCCCGCGACCGACACGGTCGAGAACGCCGCCGCCACGCCCGAGCGCGAGCAGCCGTATGCGGCCCTCGGCCTCAAGCCCGACGAGTACGACCGCATCCGCGCGCTGCTCGGCCGTCGTCCCACGAGCTCCGAGCTGGCGATGTACTCCGTCATGTGGAGCGAGCACTGCTCCTACAAGTCGAGCAAGATCTACCTGCGCGAATTCGGCCGGCGCATGACCGACAAGATGCGCGAGAGGCTCATGGTCGGCATGGGACAGAACGCCGGCGTCGTCGACGTGGGCGAGGGCTGGGCCGTCACCTTCAAGGTCGAGAGCCACAACCACCCGAGCTACATCGAGCCGTTCCAGGGCGCCGCGACCGGCGTCGGCGGCATCGTGCGCGACATCATCTCGATGGGCGCACGCCCCGTCGCCGTCATGGATCAGTTGCGCTTCGGGGCGATCGACCACCCCGACACCGCACGCGTCGTGCACGGCGTGGTCAGCGGCATCTCGTTCTACGGCAACTGCCTGGGCCTGCCCAACATCGGGGGCGAGACGTACTTCGACCCGGTGTACCAGGGCAACCCGCTCGTGAACGCCCTCGCGGTCGGCGTGCTCCGCCACGAGGACCTCAAGCTCGCCAACGCGAGCGGCGTGGGCAACAAGGTCGTGCTCTTCGGCGCCCGCACGGGCGGCGACGGCATCGGGGGCGCCTCGATCCTCGCCTCCGACACGTTCGCCGACGGCGGCCCGACGAAGCGCCCCGCCGTGCAGGTGGGAGACCCCTTCGCCGAGAAGGTGCTGATCGAGTGCTGCCTCGAGCTGTACCGCGGCGAGCTCGTCGAGGCGATCCAGGACCTCGGCGCGGCCGGCATCTCGTGCGCGACGAGCGAGCTGGCCGCCAACGGCGGATCGGGCATGAAGGTCGACCTCGAGAACGTGCTGCTGCGCGACCCCACGCTCACGCCCGAGGAGATCCTCATGAGCGAGAGCCAGGAGCGCATGATGGCGATCGTCGCGCCGGACAAGCTCGACGCCTTCCTCGCCGTGACCGGGAAGTGGGATGTCGAGACGAGCGTCCTGGGCGAGGTGACCGGCGACGGCCGCCTGCTGATCAACTGGCACGGCGAGGAGATCGTCAACGTCGACCCCTCGACGGTGGCCGTCGACGGACCCGTCTACGAGCGCCCCGTCGCCTACCCGACGTGGATCGAGACGCTGCAGGAGGACTCGGCCAGCGCGCTGCCCCGCGCGAACGACGCCGACACCCTGCGCGCGCAGTTCCTCCAGGTGCTGGGCAGCCCGAACCTCGCCGACAAGTCGTGGATCACCAACCAGTACGACTACTACGTCATGGGCAACACCGCCCTGTCGTTCCCCGACGACGCAGGCATGGTGCGCGTCGACGAGGCGTCCGGCCTCGGGTTCGCGATCGCCACCGACTGCGACGGCCGCTTCTGCCAGCTCGACCCCTACGCGGGAGCGCAGCACGCCCTCGCGGAGGCGTACCGCAACGTCGCCGTGACGGGCGCCGTCCCCACCGCCGTCACCGACTGCCTCAACTTCGGCAGCCCCGAGAACCCCGAGGTGATGTGGCAGTTCCAGCAGTCGGTCGAGGGCCTGGCCGACGCATGCCGTGAGCTCGGCATCCCGGTCACGGGCGGCAACGTGAGCTTCTACAACCAGACGGGCGACCAGCCGATCTACCCCACCCCCGTCGTGGGCGTGCTCGGCATCATCGACGACGTCGCCCGCCGCATCCCGAGCGGGTGGCAGGACGCGGGCGAGAACATCTACCTCCTCGGCGTGACCGCCAGCGAGCTGAGCGGCTCCGAATGGGCCGCCGCGGTGCACGGGCACCTGGGCGGCCACCCGCCCAAGGTCAACCTCGAGGCCGAGAAGCAGCTCGCCGAGCTGCTCCACGCGGCATCCCAGCAGTCGCTCGTCTCGAGCGCGCACGACCTCTCGGGCGGCGGCCTCGGCCAGGCGCTCGCCGAGGCCGTGCTGCGCTTCGGCGTGGGCGCACGGGTGTGGCTGCGCGAGATCATCGAGCGCGACGGGGTGGATGCCGCATCCGCGCTCTTCTCCGAGTCGACCGGTCGCGTCATCGTGACCGTCCCCCGCGAGGACGACGTGAAGTTCCGCGGCCTGTGCGAGGGCCGCGGGTACCCCGTGCTGCGCATCGGCGTGACCGACGTCCCACCCACGGGCGAGGCCGAGCTGGAGATCCAGGACCTGTTCACCGTGCCCGTGTCGGAGCTCTCGCGCACGTGGCGCGAGACGCTTCCCGCGGCCTTCGGCCCCACCGTCGGCGAGTTCGTGGCGCCCGCGGTGCGCCCGGTCGCGTGAGCGGGCCGATGTCGGACGACGACTACGGCGATCTCGGCGCGAAGCGACAGAAGCGCATGAGGGTGGTCGCGTGGGTCGTGATCGTCGCGCTCATCCTCGGCGGTGGCGGGGCGACCGTCGTATCGATCTTCTTCGGCTGAGTCGCGGCACCGAGCCTGCTGACGCGCCCAGGCGGCGCGGTTAGCATGGCGGCATGGAGCCTCTCTTCGCGTTCGCCGCGGAGCTGTGGTGGCTCGGCCCCGCGGCGATCGCCGGCGGCGCCGCGTCCTTCGCGGGCCTCCGGTACGGTCGCCGGCGGCGCGCCCGCACCCTGGAGTACGCGGGGGCGCGGCACGAGCTGACGGCAGCGCGGGCACGGCTGCAGGCGGCACGGGCGCGGGCGAAGGCCGCTCAGGCGGCCCTGCTCGTGGCGAAGAGCGGTCGGCAGAGCGGTCGGGGCGCGCCCGGCGAGGTCGAAGCGGCGCGGACGGCCGTCGGCGACGCCCAGCGCGAGGCGCGCGCCGCCCACACCGCACTGCGCGGCCGACGCGTGCAGGTGAAGGCGGCCAGGGCGCTGCTGCGCGGGATGCCGCGGGGCGACGAGCACCTGCCGCTGGCCCGGCTGGTCGCCGAGCACGACGCCGTGGTCGCCCGGTGGATGGCCTACGAGACCGACCCGGCGAAGGCCATCGCGTTTCCGACGATGAGCGACGCCCGCGTGCCCGCGACGGCGACCCTGCTGACGGCCATGGAGCGGGCATGGTGGCTGCGTCCCCGCCCGGGGCGCCCGACGCTGACGCCGGAGGAGTTCGCCCGCTACCGCGCGGCCGTGACCGAGGTGGAGACGGCCTTCCGCGTCGCCGAGGCCGCGGCCTGGCGCGCGGCGGGCGCGGGAACACCGGGATCCGACGGCGGCGGGGCGCAGGGCGGCCTGCCGCCGCAGGTGCGCGGAGCCTGGAACGGCTTCCTCGAGGGCACGCGGGCGGTCGCCGCCTCGGCCGCGGCCGCAGCGGCGGAGGCGGCGCGCGACGTCGTCTGGCGGGCCGCGAACCGGGATCCGGGCGCGGAGGGACCCGCGGCATCCGCCGCCGGCACGGGAGCACCGCAGGAGGCGGCACCCCCGGCATCGCGGGGGACCGCTGCCGGTCAGCCCGCGGAGGCGGCGCCGCAGCCCGGCGCGGGGGCAGCGCCTCCCCCCTCCTCGCCGCGCCGCCCGACGTGGCCGGTGCCCCGCCGTTCCGCGGAATGACGTCCCGCGCGCCCGCCGCCGACGCGTAGCATGACGGGGTGGACTTCGGGGAGTTGTTCGCCAACTACTGGTGGCTGATCTTCCCCGTCATGGCGATGGCGGGCGGCATCGGGGGCGCCTGGCAGAAGGCGCTCGAGCGCCGACACGTCCGACGGCTCGAGGTGCTGCGGGCCAAGAGCGAACTGCGCGCCGCATCGCAGGCCCCGGCAGGCGCCGTGAGCCCCGACCGCGCCACCCGCGTCGACGACTCCCCCGCCGCCCGGCTCCAGCGCCTGTTCGAGGCGCATGACGCGGTGACCGCTCGATGGCTCGAGTACGAGCTGGATGTCGCCAAGCTGATCGCCTTCCCCGCGATGAGCGACGGTCGCCAGCCGCTCACCGCCGCATTCCTCCGGGCCAAGCGCACGGCAGACGGGTTCCGCCCGGCGTCGGCGAAGGCGAGGATCAGCAAGGACGATTTCGCCGATTATCGCAACGCCGTGCATGAGTACGAGGCGGCGTTCGACATCGCCGAGCGCGACGCGCGGCGGCTTCGGGACCGATCGTTCACCGAGGCGGAGCGCAAGCGGCTCGACACCGCGAAGCAGCTGCTGACGGTCGCCGTCGACCAGGCCGCGACCCCGGCCGAGCGCCAGCTGGCCTACCGACGCGTGCGCGAGGAACTCGACGGGCTCATCTCCGTGTCGGACGAGGCCATCGATGTGCTCGAGAAGCGCGTTGCGCTGGAGCTCACCTCGGCTGCGGAGCCGCCGGACCCGGGGGCAGCGGGTGCGGGGGCGGCGGGTGCCATGAGCGAGCCCGCGGACGGCGCACGCGAACCGGGAGCGCCGCGGGCTCCGGCATCCGAGGAAGCGTCGCCCTCCGCCGAGGACCCACCCGTGAGAAGACGCACGGGACCGGGGACGCCGCCCCCTCCCGGGCGCATCACCCGTCCGCGCGGCTGATCCCGCATCCGGACCCCGCGGCCGCATCGCGGGTTAGCCCCGTCCGCGTGACAACATTCCGGAGACTTCGCGCGGCCGTGGGCCCCTGCCGCCTGTCCACCCCGCCCGGCCACGTTCCTTCCGGAGTGTTGTCCCGCCCGAGGCGTCGACCAAGCGACGAACCGCGTGCCGGGCGACGTCGTACGCGGCACCGACGCCGGCGCACGCCCCCGCCCCACCCCCACGAAGAAGCGGGCCCCGGCCGAAGCCGGGACCCGCTCACAGGATCGCTAGGACCGGATCACTCGGTGATGATCGTGTCGAACGCGTCGGGGTTGGCCTCGATCCAGGCCTCGACGGCCTCGGGCTCGTTGCCCTCGCCGTACTCGTTCACGACCATGTCCTCGAGCGAGGCGTACTGCGCGTCATCCAGCTGGATGCCGGCGATCAGCTCGGCCGCCTCGGGGAAGCGCTCCGAGAAGTCGCTCGTGCCGAGGAAGTGCAGCGCCTCGGGCTCGCCCATGGCGCCCCTCGGGTCCTCGAGGTCGCGCAGGTCGTACGCGTCGTTGGCCCAGAACGGGCGCCACGAGGTCACGACGATGTTCTCCTCGCCGGCGATCGCGTTCTCGAGCTCGGTGAGCATCGCGGCGGTCGACGAGGTGACGAGCTCGTACTCGTCGCCCAGCTCGTAGGCGGGGATCATCGAGTCCTGCGTCACGCCGGTGAGGCCGGCGCCGGGCTCGATGCCGATGATCTGGCCGCCGAACATGTCGGCGTTGCCCTTGAGGTCTTCGATCGAGGAGATCTCGACGTAGTCGGGAACCGCGATCGTGAGCACGGCGCCCTCGTAGTACGCGCCGATGTCCTCGATGTCGTCGCCGTACTCCTCCATGTACGAGGCGTGCGTGACCTCGGGCCAGGCCGACGGGTACATGTCGACATCGCCCTGCGCGAGGCCGGCGTACAGCGGGCCCGCCTCGGTGAGCTCCTGCATCTCGACCGTGTAGCCGATCTTCTCGAGCTGGTTCTGGAGCAGGTAGGCGGTGCTGAGTCCGTCGGTCCACGAGGGGAGGAACCCGAGCGTGATCGTGCCCATGTCCTCCGAGCCGTTGTCGCCGTTTCCGTTGTCACCGGCGTCGCTCGAGCAGCCGGCGAGCGTGAGCGTCGCGGCCGCGCCGAGGGCGAGGATTCCTGTCAGCTTGCGATTTCTCATGGTGCTTCCCTTCATCTTCATGTGTGATTGCACTCGTTCCGTATGGGTCTTCAGTTGTCAGTCTTCGTCGGCTGCACGCGTCAGACGGCACCGCCGCCGACGGGCGCGCGCCGCGGCGAGGCGACCTCGCGCTCGGTCTGCTCGGCCACGGCGTTCGAACCGCCCTCGGGCGCGTCACCGCTTGACCCCTGCGCCGCACGACGGCGGCCGAGGGCGCGTCGCAGCGAGCTCGGATAGTCGGCGGGATTGCCCAGCGCGGCCGTGACGCGGTCGAGGAAGACCGCGAGGATGACGACGCCCAGGCCCGCCTCGACGCCCTGCGCGAGGTTGACCGTCGAGACCGACTGCACGACGATCTTGCCGAGCCCGTCGGCACCGACGATGCCCGCGAGGACGGCCATCGACAGCGCGAGCATGATGACCTGGTTGACGCCCGCCATGATCGTCGGGGTGGCGAGGGGCAGCTGGATGCCGCGCAGGATCTGTCCCGGCGTGGCCCCGAACGCGTGCCCCGCCTCGACGGTCTCGGAGTCGACGCCTCGGATGCCCAGCTCGGTCAGGCGCACGCCCGGGGGCAGCGCGAAGATGACCGTCGCGACGAGGCCCGGGACGACCCCGATGCTGAAGAACGTGATCGCGGGGATCAGGTAGACGAACGCGGGCATCGTCTGCATGAAGTCGAGGATCGGCTTCAGGATGGCGCGCACGGTGTCGTTGCGCGCCGACCAGATTCCCAGCGGGATGCCGATCAGCAGCGCCACCAGCGTCGCGACGAGCACGAGCGAGAGCGTCTGCATCGCCGGCACCCAGAGGTCCATCGCGACGATGAGGGTGAACGTCAGTGCGGTGCCCAGTGCCATCTGCCAGGACCGGAAGAACCAGCCCAGCAGCGCGAAGAGGGCGATCGCCACGAACACGGGAATTGCGGTGAGTCCGTCGGTGAGGCCGTCGACGAGGAAGCGCACGACCACGGTGATGACGTCGAACAGCCCCGCGAGGTTGTCGCGCAGCCAGTCGACGGCCGTGTCGATCCAGTCTCCGAGAGGAATGCGGAACCCGTCCATCAGCGCACCCCCTCGCTCTCGCCGGTCGACGCTCCGTCGGCGGAGTCCGCCAGGAGGGCATCGATCTCGGTCGAGGGCATCGGCTGCGGAAGGATGGTGATCTCCGAGGTCTCGTTGGGGCCGGGGCCGAGGGCCGCCAGCAGGGTGACGCGCGGGATGACGCCGACGAGGCGGCCCTCGTCATCCGTCACCGCGAGCGGCAGCTGCGACTCGACCGCCGGGACGAAGAGGTTCATCAGGACCTCGTCCTGCGACACGCTCTGCGGCACGGGGGAGATGATCGAGGCGAGCGAGTTCTCGCCGCGACGCACGAGCTTGACGGCATCCCGGTCGGTCACGATGCCGAGCAGGCGCCGATCGCGGCCCACGACGTATGCGGCCGACGAGTAGGCGTCGCGCATCTGCCGCAGCGCCGTGCGGGGTCCGCCGCTCTCGCTCACGACGGGGCGCGGACGCTCCATGACGTTCGCCGCCGTCAGCACGCGGGCCCGGTCCACGTCCTGCACGAATTGCTCGACGTAGTCGTTGGCGGGGTCGGTGAGGATGTCCTCGGGCGTGCCGATCTGCACGATGCGCCCGTCGCGCATGACCGCGATCCGGTCGCCGAGGAACATCGCCTCGTTGAGATCGTGCGTGATGAACACGATCGTCTTCTGCAGCTTCTGCTGCAGCGAGAGCAGCTGCTCCTGCATCTCGCGACGGATCAGGGGGTCCAGCGCACTGAACGCCTCGTCCATGAGCAGGATGTCGGTGTCGGCGGCGAGGGCGCGGGCGATGCCCACTCGCTGCTGCATTCCGCCCGAGAGCGCGGAGGGGAGCTTGTCGCCCCACCCTTCGAGCCCCACCATGCCGAGGATCTCCTCGGCCTTCGCGAGCCGCTCGGACTTGCCGACCCCGCGCAGCTCGAGCGAGTAGGCGACGTTGTCGGCCACCGTGCGGTGGGGCAGCAGGGCGAAGTGCTGGAAGACCATCGAGACGCGGTCACGACGAATCTCGCGCAGCTTGTTCGGCGGGATGTCGGTGATGGTCTCGCCCTGCACCGTGATGGTGCCGGCGGTGGCGTCGTGGAGGCCGTTGAGCATCCGGATGATGGTCGACTTGCCGGAGCCGGACAGGCCCATGATGACGAAGATCTCGCCGGGGGAGACGGTGAAGCTGGCGTCGATGACGGCGGCGGTCCCGGCATCCGCGACCTGTGTGCGGCTCTCTCCGGCGCTCAGCCGCTTGACGGCCTGCTTCGGGTTCTTCCCGAAGACCTTGTAGAGGTTCTCTACCTCGATTGCGTGCGCGACGGTCACTGCTGACACCTCGACGGCCCGCTGCGCTTCGTGGGGCCGCATCGGTTACGCCCGGGTGATGATCACCGGCGATGCAGGGGGCCTTCGGGTGGCCCCGGCGGCATCGCTACCGGCGGAGTACATCGGGTTCTCCGCCCAGATCATCGACCGTACGTCCCCGTCTCCTCACCCGAGGTTCTCGGGGGCGGCGGGGGCGCGGACTGGTCTTGTGGGCCGAAAAGGCCCGACTTCGAGGCAATCAGAGATGGATGCCCCGGTCAAGTTCAGGGGCCCTCCGCAGACGGGGTTGACACGCAGCCCTCCTGCATGGTTCATTAGTTAGGTAACTAACCAGGGAGCTGGGCACGAGGAGAGTACGTGATCGAGGACGGCAGAGCGCTCTTCCTGCAGATCGCCGAGGCGATCGAGGACCAGATCGTCGACGAGAGTCTGGGCGAAGAATCCCAGGCCCCGTCCACAAACGAGCTCGCCGCCTTCTACCGCATCAACCCCGCGACCGCCGCGAAGGGAGTGAACATGCTCGTCGACTCGGGGGTGCTGTACAAGCGACGCGGCGTCGGCATGTTCGTCACCGCCGGAGCGCGCGATCGGGTGCTCTCGGCTCGACGTGAAGCGTTTGCAGATCGTTACCTTGAGCCTCTCCTCGCGGAGGCACGCCGGCTCGGGATCAGCCCCTCGGACCTCTCCGCGCTGATCCGAGAGCGTGCAGGATCCGCCTTGCCCGCCCCCTCCCCCGACCACCCCGAAAGGACCGACGCATGACCTCCGTGATCGAGGTGCAGAACCTCACGAAGAGGTACCGCGACACCCTCGCCGTCGACGACGTGAGCTTCCGCATCGAGAAGGACTGCATCTACGGCCTGCTCGGCCGCAACGGGGCCGGCAAGACCACCGTCATGTCGATCCTCACGGCGCAGAACTTCGCGACCTCGGGCGATGTGCACATCTTCGGCGAGCACCCGTACGAGAACAGCCGCGTGCTGCGGCGCATGTGCTTCGTGCGGGAAGGCCAGAAGTACCCCGACGACGCGCTGCCGCTGCACGCCTTCCGCACCGCGCGGCTGTTCTTCCCGAACTGGGACCAGGGCCTCGCCGACCGGCTCGTCGCAGACTTCCAGCTGCCCCTCAAGCGCCGCATCAAGAAGCTCTCGCGGGGTCAGCTCTCGGCCGTCGGCGTCATCATCGGCCTTGCATCCCGCGCGGAGATCACGTTCTTCGACGAGCCCTATCTGGGCCTCGACGCCGTGGCCCGCCAGATCTTCTACGACCGCCTGCTCGAGGACTACACCGAGCATCCGCGCACCGTGATCCTCTCGAGCCACCTCATCGACGAGGTCTCCAACCTCATCGAGAAGATCATCGTCATCGACCAGGGCCGCATCCTCATGGACGAGGACACCGACGCCGTCCGCGACCGGGCGGCCACGATCGTCGGCGATGCGGTCGCGGTCGACGCCTTCACGACCGGGCGCGACGTACTGCACCGCGAGAGCCTCGGACGCGTCGCGTCGGTCACGATCCTCGGCGCGCTGAGCGCAGACGACCGCGTGCACCTCGACGCCGCGGGGCTCGACGTGGTCCCCGTGTCGCTGCAGCAACTGATCGTCCGTGTGACGCAGAAGGCCGCGGACGAACGCGCCGCGGCATCCCCCGGCGGCGCCGTCCCGTCCGGCGCCCCCCGAATCGCCTCCGATCTCGACGATGGAGCCCTGCAATGAGCCGCACCCTGAACGTCGTCCGCATGCAGCTGATCAACCGGCAGACCTACCTCTGGGTGCCGCTGATCGTGCTCGGCGGCTCGCTCGTGATCACGATGCTGATCTGGGCGATGCTTCCGCCCGGCTCGGAGAAGTACAGCGGCGGCGCGCAGGCGCCCCTGTGGTACTTCGGCGTGGTCGGCGTGCAGGCGCTGACGCTCACGTTCCCGTTCTCCCAGGCCATGAGCGTCACCCGCCGGGAGTTCGCGCTCGGCACCCTCCTCACCGCGGGGCTGACCGCCGGCATCCTCTCCGCGATCTTCGTCGTCGGCGGGCTCATCGAGCAGGCGACCGTCGGGTGGGGGATGAACGGCTACTTCTTCTTCCTCGACTGGATCTGGCAGGCCGGACCGCTGGGTGCCGCGCTGTTCTACTTCGTCGTCGCGATGCTGTTCTTCGTGGTGGGGTTCTGGGCCGCCACCATCTACAAGCGTTTCGGTGCGACGTGGCTCACCATCACCCTCGTCGGGGTGGGGCTCGTCCTCGTCGGGCTCATGTGGCTCACCGGCCGACTGAACGCCTGGGCCGGCGTCTTCGCGTGGTTCGCGGCGCAAGGCTCCACCGGGCTGGCGCTCTGGGGAGTGCTGCTCGTCGCGGTTCTCGCCGCATCGGCGTTCGCGACCCTGCGACGCGCCGTTCCCTGACCCCGGGGTCGGGTGCCGCGGCGCGCCCCGGGCGCGCCCCCCCGTGACGAATCCGACCGTCGCCGGTGGCCGTTCCGCTCACCGATACGAGCCGCGATCGCGACCGTACGGCTTCCATATACTCGCCCGCGTCGACGCTGACCGCGCAGTGCCGGCGAGGACGGGAGGCAAGGTGCAGTGGAAGATCCGACGCAGGCTCGAGGGGAAGCTGGCGTGAGCACGAATACCGGCGTCCTGATCGTCCACGGAGCCGACCGCGCTGGCATCGTGGCCGCCGTCACCCGCGTCCTCGCGGCACACGGAGCGAACATCGTCTCGCTCGACCAGTACACCGATGACCCCGGGGGCGGCGCGTTCTTCCAGCGCACGGTCTTCCACATGAACGAGTTCTTCGCGATGCGCCCGTCGCTGGAGGCGTCGCTGGAGGCTGAGCTGACCACCCTCGGCCTCCAGTGGCGTCTCGTCGACCGCTCGCAGCCGAAGCGCGTCGCGATCCTCACGTCGACGTCTGACCACTGTCTCCTCGACCTCCTGTGGCGACACCGCCGCGGCGAGATCCCGATGACGGTGCCGATGGTGATCTCCAACCACACCAACGTCGCGGAGGATGTGCGCAGCTTCGGCATCCCCTTCATCCACGTGCCGAGCCAGGGCCCCGACAAGTCGGACGCGGAGTCGGAGATCGTGAAGCTGCTCAGCGGAAACGTCGACGCCGTCGTGCTCGCGCGCTACATGCAGATCCTCAGCCCCGCCTTCCTGAGCGACGTCGCGGTGCCTGTGATCAACATCCATCACTCTTTCCTGCCCGCCTTCATCGGCGCCGGCCCCTACCGGAAGGCGAAGGAGCGCGGAGTGAAGCTCATCGGCGCCACGGCCCATTACGTGACGGAAGAACTCGACGAGGGTCCCATCATCGAGCAGGACGTCGTCCGCGTCACGCACGCGGACTCTGCAGCCGGCCTCCAGCGCAAGGGCGCGTACGTCGAGCGCGAGGTGCTCTCGCGCGCCGTGCTCGCGCACTGCGAAGACCGCGTCATCCGCAACGGCCGGGAGACCATCGTCTTCTCGTGACGGCCGGATCCTGACCCGGGCGCCGTCAGCCGGTCACCGGCGGCGGCGCGCCGCGCTTCTCGGCGAGGGTGACGGACCCGGAGCCCCAGTGCGTCAACGGCACCTCCGTGACGATCACGCGGATGCTCTCCACGGGCGCCGCGAGGGACTCGGCGACGGCGTCGGTGACGCCGCCGATGAGCGCACGGATCTGGTCGGGATCTCGTCCTTCGGCGATCGATATCTGAACGATCGGCATGGCGACCTCCGTTCCTCAGACCCGGGCGGACGGGTCGGCGCGGAGAATCATGCCGGCCTCCGCGGCGACATAGCGATTCGGGGTGCGGTAGGCGGTGGGCCCGGAGTGGGGCGTGCCGTAGGTGTCGAACTCGGCGGGCAGCGGAGAGCCATACCAGATGATCGCGTCGTCGATCGTGTCCTGAGCCCAGCGCACCGGCTCCCACGACGGGTCGGTGACCTGATACCCCGGCGTGCCGACGAGCTCGATGCGGTTGCCGCCGGGTTCGAACACATAGATGAACTGCGCCTGGCTGATCGCGTGCGCGGCGGGACCGGCCTCGAACTCGATGCCGTGGTCGGTGAGCACGTCGCACGCATCGATGAGGTGCTGCGTGTTGCCGTAGAGGAAGGCGACGTGGTGCAGGCGGCCGCCCCCTCCGGCATCCTTCACGAGCGCCACGTCGTGGGATCGCGTCATGCTGCGCAGCCACGCACCGGCCTCCACGTCGTCGCCGAGGACGATGTGCTCGCTCAGTTTGAACCCGAGCTGCTCGGCGAAGAAGCGCTTGTTCGCGGTCACATCCAGCGACAGCAGATTGACGTGGTCGAGCGCCCGCACCGGGACCCCGGAGAGCGGGCGGCGCTGCACGCGGTTCAGCACGACGCTGCGCTGATCCTTCTCGGGACGGTAGTACTCCACCTCCCAGTTGATGCGCTGCACCGATCCATCGGGCGTCGTGAACTCGTACGCGGGGCCGACTCCGACCTCGCCCTCCACCCAGCCCCGCCCGAGCCCGCACCGGTCGATGGCCTCCACGCGGCGTTCGAGGGCCTGCGGCGACGTCGCCCGCCAGCCCGCGTATCCCATCCCCGATTTCTCGCGATGGGTGATCTTCAGGGAGTGCGCGTACGGATCCTCGTAGCCGCGCAGGAAGACGGAGTCGCCCGAACGGGCGGTCTCGATCATGCCGAGCAGGTTCGTGAAGAACCAGACGGTCTCGTCGACGACCGGAGAGAAGAGCTCGAACGTCGACAGGTCGGCGACGTCGAAGATCGGCTCCGGAAAGTCGTGCGCTGAAGCGCTCATCGTGCGTTCTCCTTCGAATGCGGTGTGGCGGGTGAATACGGCGCGGCGGTGCTACCGCTCGACGCTCAGATGGACGGTGCCGAGGTGAGTGAACTCCGCCGCGAGAGATGCGCCGGGCGTGAGCGCGATGGCGTCGGTGAGACCCCCCGTGAGCACGATCGCGCCCGCCGGGATCTCCTGCCCGCGCGCGCCCAGCGCGTTCGCTGCGAGCGCAAGCGCTTCGGCCGGGTGCCCCTGCACGGCCGCGCCCGTGGCGGTGTCGACGACGTCGCCACCCACCGAGAGGACGACGGCTTCGAGCGCGAGATCGAGCTCGTCGGGTCGCCGGCCGATGCCGCCGACCACGAAGAAGGCGGATGACGCGTTATCGGCGACGACGTCCGGGAGCGCGAAGTCGTAATCGACGTACCGGCTGTCGATGATCTCGAACCCGCCGTAGACCCGGTCCACGGCGGCGAGCGCCGTGGCGGCCGTCACCCCGGGACCGCGGAGCGGCTGTCCCATGACGAAGACGAGCTCGGGTTCGGCCCGCGGCTGGATGAGCCGGTCGAGCGGCACCGGGACATCGGCCGGGAGCATGTATGCGTCGGTGAGCACTGCGGTCAGCGGGGAGGAGATCCCCATCCGCTCCTGCTTGGCGCGGCTGGTCAGACCGAGCTTGATGCCGACGACGGTTTCGCCGGCGGCGACACGCTCCTCCACGAGGGCGTTCTGCACCCTGTAGGCCGTGTCGAGGTCGAGACCCTCCCACTCTCGGGTGAGACGGCCCCGGGGCGTCCGCGTCGCCTCCGCGCGGCGGAGTGCCGCGACCGCGGAGGAGATGTCCTGGATGCTCATCGTGTCACTCCGATCGCGTCGGGATTGTTCGCATCGGGAGGGCCGGCCTCGGCCGCGAGCTCGATCGCGACGTCGATGATCATGTCCTCCTGACCGCCCACGTAACCGGCCTCCCCGACACGGCGGAGGATCTCGTGGGACGGCACGCCGTAGCGCTGCGCCGCGACTTGCGCATGCAGGAGGAACGAGTTGTAGACGCCGTACCGGCCCTGAACGATCGCGTCGCGGTCGATCCTCGGCACGGTCGGGATGAGCGGTGCGGCGACGTCCTCCGCGGCCACGAGGATCGAGGGGAGGTCGACGCCGGTGGGCACGCCCGCAGCGTCGAAGGCCGCTACCAGGACCTCCGTCGGGGTGTTGCCGGCACCGGCACCGAGCGCCCGCAGCGTACCGTCGATGCGGCGCGCTCCCGCCTCGTAGGCCGCGAGCGAGTTGGCGACGCCGAGGCCCAGATTCATGTGTCC
The DNA here is from genome assembly GCF_044542535.1 of Microbacterium sp. NPDC078428. NCBI lineage: Bacteria > Bacillati > Actinomycetota > Actinomycetes > Micrococcales > Microbacteriaceae > Microbacterium > Microbacterium sp. NPDC078428. The sequence continues at coordinate 47,816 of NZ_JBITUP010000001.1, read as the reverse complement.
GTGGAAGCCCACTTCGACGTCCGTGCCGAGCTCGTCTACGAGCGCGGCGACCCGGTCGCGCACGCCGTCGGGCAGCAGCGCGCCGGCGGAATCGACGACGTAGACGCACTGGCATCCGGCATCCGCCATGATGCGCGCCTGCCGCGCGAGCTCGCCGGGTGGCGTCCGATGCGAGAGCATGAGGAACCCGGCCGTCTGCAGACCGAGCTCGCGCGCCGCCCCGAAGTGCTGGATGCTGACGTCGGCCTCGGTCGAGTGGGTCGCGATCCGCACGTACGTGGCGCCCGCCGCGACCGCCTCCCGCAGGTCCTCCACCGTCGCGACCCCGGGCAGGAGCAGCGCGGCGATCCGCGCCCGCTTCACCGAGCCGGCGGCGGCGGCGATGAGCTCGAGCTCCGGCACGGCACTGAAGCCGTAGTTGAACGAGGAGCCGGAGAGTCCGTCGCCGTGCGTCACCTCGATGACATCGACGCCGGCGGCGTCGAGCGCGGCGGCCACGGCCGTGACCTGCTCGACGGTGAACCGGTGGGCGACGGCGTGCGAACCGTCGCGGAGCGTGGTGTCCGTGATCCGGACGCGAGGCGATGCGTTCACGCCGGGGCCTCCATCCCGTGCGGGTGCGCCGGACCGGTCTCGGGCTCCCCGATCAGGAGCTCGGCCGCGCGGTTCGCGGCGGCGGTCATGATGTCGAGGTTGCCCGCCCACTGCGGCAGGTAGTCGCCGTTGCCGGCCACCTCGAGGAACACGGCGACGCGGCCATCGCCGTGCCAGCGCTCATGCGGGTCGTCGAACTGCGGGTCGGCCTTCAGCCGGTAGCCGGGCACGTACTCCTGTACGGCGGCCACGGCGTCGTGGATCGAAGCGGTGATCGCATCGCGGTCGGCATCCCCGCCGATGGCGGCGAACACCGTGTCGCGCATGACCAACGGCGGATCGACGGGGTTGAGGATGATGATGGCCTTTCCGCGCTGTGCGCCGCCGATCTGCTCGATCGCCCGCGCGGTCGTGGCGGTGAACTCGTCGATGTTGGCGCGCGTGCCGGGACCGGCGGAGCGCGACGAGATCGACGCGACGATCTCGGCGTAGGAAACAGGCGTGACCCGGCTGATCGCGTGCACGATCGGAATGGTCGCCTGGCCGCCGCACGTGATCATGTTGATGTTGTCGGCATCGCGGTGCACGTCGAGATTCACCGCCGGGCACACGAACGGCCCGACCGCGGCGGGCGTCAGGTCGATCGCGGTGATCCCCGCCTCGGCGTAGCGCGGCGCGTTGGCAAGATGCGGCCCGGCGGCGGTCGCCTCGAAGACGATGTCCGGCAGCTCAGGCCGCTCGAGAAGCCAGTCGACACCGCCCGCCGACGCTTCGAGACCGAGTCTTCGCGCGCGCGCCAAACCGTCGGATTCGGGGTCGACACCGACCATGTAGCGCACGTCGAAGACGTCGCGGCGGATGAGTTTGATGAGCAGGTCGGTGCCGATGTTGCCCGGACCGACGATGGCGACCCGCGGTCGCCGCGTCCCCGTATCCATGGTGTCCTTTCGGTTCAGCCGGCGAACCGCGCCGTGACGGAGCCGAGCCCGGCGAATTCAGCGGTGATGATGTCGCCGGGAGCCGCGGAGACGGCGGCGGTGACCGCGCCGGGAAGCACGACCGATCCGGCCGGAATGGTCGTGCCGAGGGCGCCGAGCGTGTTGACGAGCCAGACCAGTGCCGAGATCGGCGATCCGAGCACGGCTGCCCCCGCTCCCGTGTGCGCGATCCGGCCGTTCCGCCGCAGGACGGCGCCGGTCAAGCGGAGATCGACGCCGTCCAGCGAACGGGGCGTGCTGCCGAGCACGACGCCCCCGGCGGAGGCATTGTCGGCGATCGTGTCGGTGAGGGAGATCTTCCAGTCGGCGATGCGGGAGTCGATGATCTCGAGGGAGGCGACGGCGGCGTCGATCGCGCGCACGGCGTCCGCGGCGGTCACCCCGGGTCCGGCGAGATCGCGCCCCAGGATGAAGGCGATCTCGGGTTCGACGCGCGGCTGGATGAAGCGGTCCGCCGAGATCGGCGCGCCACTGAGCACGAAGTCGTCCTCGAGGAGATGACCGAAGTCGGGGCTGTCGACGCCGAGCTGGCGCTGGATCGCCGCCGACGTGAGCCCCACCTTGTACCCGGCGATGCGGCCGCCCGCCGCCCGCCACACCTCGACCTGCTCCAGCTGGACCCCGTACGCCGCGTCGATGCTGTCCAGACCCAGCGGGGCGATCGGTCGACGATCACGTCGCGCGGCCAGGAGACGTTCGGCGGTATCGGAGAGGAGTGGGGCTGTCATGGTGCGACCTCGCTGTCGGGTGATGCCACTGTCGCGTCCGCCGCCGAATCCGCCAAGGAGGCGATCCGCTCACCGAGACAGCCCCCGGTCTCGACCGTCGCCTCCGGCTACCGCACGGAGCGGCGCACCTCCGACGGCAGCAGCCCGTATGTGTCGCGAAAGACCTGCGCGAAACGGCCGAGATGGGTGAACCCGTTCGCCGCCGCCACATCGGAGACCGAGATGCCCGCGAACGCGGGGTCGCGCAGCGCCGCGTAGCACCTACGCAGACGCACATTGCGGAGGTACCGCATCGGGGATACCCCGAGCTCGCGCCGGAAGGCGATCTGGAGCGACCGCCCGCCGACGCCCGCCTCCGCGGCCAGGGTGGCGAGCGACCAGGGCAGTTGCGGGTCCGCCTCGATTCGGTCGACCACGGATGTCACCGCGCTGCGCTCCGAGGGCAGCGCGTCGTGCAGCCGCGCCGACCAGTCGTGCGTCTGGCTGAGAAGCAGGCTCGTGAGGAAGGCATCCACGACCCGGCCGGCGAGCGGTCGGGGCACCGGGCGCGTGCCGAACGGATCGACCTCGCGCGCGAGGAGGCAGAGCGCGGACACCCAGGGGGAACGGGGAGACTCCGACGACCGCCGGAACCGCGGGGGACCGCCGACCGGATACCCGAGCAGGATCGCAAGGTGCCGGGTGATCACCGCCTCCGGGATCTTCAGCGCGATGCGATCCAGGTCGCGGTCGAGCTCGAAGGCCACGGCATCCCCGGGATTGAGCACGAGTCCCTGCCCGCGGCGCATCGTGACCGCCTCGTCGAGGACGCGCGCGCCGCCGCGCCCCGTGATCGGGAGCTGCACGGAGTAGTAGTGGATGGGATCCGTCGCGACCACGGCGTCGGAGCCGTAGCGGAGGCGACCGATGAGGAGCTCGTCGAGATCGACGGCCCCGAGGCGCGCCTCCCCCGCCCCGAGCCTCAGCCGGTGCGGGGAGAACATCCGGCTCCCGGCATCACGAAGCTCGTCTTCGTCGGCGCTGGCGAGAACGTGATATTGCAGCGGGTCGGGTCCCACGTCGTCTCCTTCGACGATCCCACCGTTCAGTATCTCCTCCGGCGCATGGGATGCGCCAGCGGTTACGTTACGGGCCGGCTACACGTCGCCGAGTTCCGCCCGGGTGTGCGCGAGAACCCCACCGATGTCCTCGAAGACGGCGTCCGGGCGGCGCTCCGCCGGCAGGGCGTCGGCGGTCGCGCGGTCGACGCCGCCCGTCAGCACGAGGTACGACGTCCCGCCGATCACGCGCGCGAGCTCGACCTCGGCGAGCGCGTCGCCGACGACGACGACGTCCTCTGGAGCCACTCCCATCTGCGCGGCGAGCGCGAGCCCGAGTTCGCGGGAGGGTTTTCCGGTGACCTCCGGCTGCACTCCCGTCGTCCAGGCGATTCCCGCCGCGATCAATGCCGAGCTCGTGATGCCCTTCTGCATCCCGCCATGGAACCAGCGCTGGCCGACCGTGCTGTAGAAGGCTGCTCCGGCGTCGACCGCGAGCGCCGCCGCGTCGAGGTCGGCCGTTCGGAACTCGACCCCGTCGCCTACGGCGACGACACGCGCGGACCTCGCACGCTCACCCACGGCGACATCGACGCCGTATGACCGGACGGTGTCGGCGAACGCGGGGCTGCCGACGATGGCGACGGCCTCCCCGGGATGCCGTCGGGCGATGAGATCGGCGGTCATGCTGCCCGCCGTCTCGAAGTGCGCGTCGTCGACCGGGATGCCCTCGGCTCGCAGACCTGCAGCGTACGTGTCCGGCGGGTTGCCGGACGCGTTCGTGCAGACGACATAGGGCTCGCCGACGCGATCGAGGAGCGCGATGAACTCGGCCGCGCCCTCGATCGGCTGTCCACCGTCGCCGCCATAGCGGGCCGCACGCACGAGGCAGCCGTCCACATCGATGATCCAGCCACGGCGGCCGGGGGTGCTGGGAGTCATGAGGTCTCCTCGGGTTCGCGAATCGGATAGGGGGGTTGACGGAAAATCGACGGGCCCTCGACACTCTGAGCATGCGTTCCATTGAGCGAGACACGACGATGCCGTCGATGATCAGCCGCGTGTCCACGATCCTGCAGCTCTACCTGCGCGAGGAGAGCGAATTCACGGTGTCGGAGCTCAGCCGCCGCACCGGCATCCCGAAGGCGTCGGTCTCGCGGATCGCACGCGACCTGGTCGACGAGAGCATCCTCGAGCGCGACGGGGACCACTTCCGCCTCGGGATCCGGCTGTTCGAGCTCGGCCAGCAGGCGAGCCGGACGACGGATCTGAGGCGCGTCGCAGCGCCCTACATGTACGAACTCATGTCGGCCACGAAGCAGACCGTGCACCTCGCGGTCTTGGAGGGCACCGAGGTCGTCTACGTTCACCGGCTCCGCAGCAAGCTCACACCGCCGCTGCCCTCCCGCATCGGCGGTCGACTTCCGGCGCACGCGACCGGTGTCGGGAAGGTGCTGCTCGCGTTCAGGCCACTGGAGGAACTCGATCGCCTGGGCGATCCCCCTCTCGCGGCGCTCGGACCGCGCACCATCACCGACCCGGAAGTCCTGCGCAGCGAGCTCCACGCGATCCGGATGAACCGACTGGCATACGAGCGGGAGGAGTCGGTCGCGGATGTCGGCTGCGCCGCCTCCCCGGTGCTCGACGCGAACGGCCGCGCCGTCGCAGCCCTGTCGGTATCGGTGCATCTGTCCTCCATGGACCTCACCAAGATGGGACCCGCCGTCGCCGTGGCGGCCCGCGCGCTGTCACGGCAGCTGGGCGCACCGGGCCGGCCGGGCTCGGCGGAGTGAGCCCGGCCGGCGCGAGCAGGATCAGTCGTGCAGGCGCATCGGCGTCTGCATCATCGCCAGGATGCGGTCGACGGGCGTTGCTCCGCGCGCGCGCTTGGTGGCGACACGGTTGCTCCACACCGTCTCGGGACGCGTCTGCAGCAGGAACAGCTCCCGCACGCCGGGTTCGCCGGGACCGAGAGCCCACTCGATGTCCTGCCGAGACCCGAGCCGCTCGTCGACCGACTTGCCCATCCGGGCGATCGCGAGCGCCTCGTCGTCGGTCACGCACGCGACCGCTCGATCCTCGTCCGAGACGATCCGGAGGACGACCTCGTCGGCCTCCGGATCGAGTCGGTACGCCTTCTCCTTCGATCCCACGGCCCTCGACCGGAAGCCGAGGGTCACCCGGTCGACGCCGAAGCTGTCCGGCGTGACCTCGCCCGAGACCAGGCCGAGCCCGAGCCCGTAGGTCGCCTCGATGTAGATCTCCGACGCGTCGCCCGTCGTCGGGTTCAGCGTGAGCATGACGCCCGCGACGCTCGACTCGACCATCTCCTGGACGACGACCGCCATCGAGACCTCGCGTACGTCGACGCCGTTCTTCACGCGGTAGGCGATGGCCTGCGGCGTGAAGAGGCTCGCCCACACCTTCGCGACGTGCTCGACCACGGAGTCGCCGCCGCGGACCCACAGGTAGCTCTCCTGCTGGCCCGCGAACGACGCCTCCGCGGTGTCCTCCGCCGTCGCGCTCGAGCGCACGGCGACCGGTGCGTCGTCGTACCGCCCGTATGCCTCGCGGAGGCCGTCCGCGAGCTCGGGGGAGAGAGGGGTCGAGAGGAAGAGCTCTTCGATCTCCTGCGAGGCCCGCGCCTGTTCCTCGACCGACTCCGCCCCGCTCGAGATCGCCACGATCCGCTCGTCCAGCCCCGTCCGGCGGATGTGGTCGAGGTACGCGCCCGTCGTCACCACGAAGGCCGAGGGCACGGGCGCCTCCAATCCGATCAGCCGGACGAGGCCGACGCCCTTGCCGCCCAGCACTGCCGGGTCGGGCGGGGTGGAGGGGGTCAACCAGATGATCTGCTCGCTCATGTCTTCTCCTCTCAGACCGGCCCGGGCGCTACACGCGCTCCAGGATGGTCACCAGTCCCGTGTCCCCATCGACCCGTATCCGGTCTCCCGTCTTGATCTTCGTGGTGCCGTTGCCCGTCCCGACGACCGCGGGTAGGCCGTACTCGCGGCTCACGATCGCCGCGTGGCTCATGATGCCGCCGATGTCGGAGACGGCGGCCTGGATCTTGCCGAAGATCGCGCCCCACGCGGGCGCGGTGATCGGGCAGACCAGGATCTCGTCCTGAACGACCTCGCTCAGCTGGCTCGCGTCGCGGATCACGCGTGCGGTGCCCTCTCGCACGCCCGGCGACGCCGGCACACCCTGCAGCGCATCGGGATCGTCGTCGCCGTCGCCCAGCCAGACCTTGATCCGATCGGTCGTGATGCCCCACAACAGCACCGTGAACGGCTCCGAGATCTCATCCGGGATCGGGCCGAGCGCGGGCGGCGGAGTCCAGCCTCGCAGGGCGGCGAGGATCCGCTTGCGGTCCGAGATCTCGGCCTTCCACGGGGTGTGGCGCTTGCGCGCGCCGGTCGCCCAGCCGAACACCATCTCGAAGAGCGCCTGGCCGACCTCCCAGCGGTTCAGCATGAACACGTCCTCGCGGTCCTCGATGAACCCGCCGGTCACCAGTCGGTCGCCGACGTCGCGCATCTTGTTCCAGAAGATCGTGTGGAACCAGTTCTCGATGTAGAAGTTGTGGTCCTCGACATACGGATCGACGAGCCTCGCGAGGTCGACGTTCTGGTCGAAGATGACGCGTTCCTCGTCGTTGGGCAGCAGATTGCGGTACTCGCTCGTGACCCGGTCGCGGCGGGCGAGGATCTCCTGGGTGGGGCGGTCGATGCTCTCGCCTGCGAGGAGCTTCCCGATGTACCCGGTGAGCGCGACCCACGGGACCGTGAGGTCGTCGACCCACGAACGCTCGTGGTGGTAGAGACCCGTGCCGCCGGAGAAGTTAAACCACGGCTCCTTGGCCGCTTCGAGCCGCTCGATCCACCGGTCGCCCTCGGGCGTCCCCGCGAGCCGCGCGATCGTGGCCTGCGGGTCGTCGGCGCCGTCGGTGAGCTCCTCGTGGATGCCGAGCTCGATCGCGAGACGGGCGAGGGCCTTGATCTCGTCGTCCGGACGGAAGAACAGGATCTCGTTGCCCGCGACCATCTGGACGATCGTCTCGTCCTTGATGCCCGGGAAGGACTCCTTGCAGAAGGTGAGGAGGTTGAGATACGCGGCGTACGCGAGGTTCAGCATCTCGAAGTGGTACTGGTAGGCGAGGAAGATGCTCTCGATCAGCTTGTCGTACGCGCCGATGAGGACATGCCCGCTGCTGACTCCCGTGGCGCCGGTAACGATCTTCTCGTCTTCGAGCCGCGGGAGATCGGGGATCTCGAGCGCCTCGACCTCGCGGATGACCGCCTCCATCTTCTCCTTCCACTTCTCGAACAGGTCGTCCCAGTTCTCGTAGTAGTAGGTGGCTCGCTCTGCGAACAGCCGCGCCCGCTCGCCGATCCATTCGACGTCGCTCACCGCGACGGGACGGATGTACAGGTAGCCGTTGAGGATGCGCTGGTCGATCCCGTATGCGGGCGGCACCGGGAAGATGCGCGAGTTGAACTCGCCGAGGCCCACCCCCCATGCCTCGTGGCTGATCATGTCGAACGGCGGAAGCGCCTCCATGTGATGCATGGAATCCCAGAACCACAGGGTGGCGTCTTCGTCATCACGGTTCTCGGGCGAGAAGCGCATGTACGCGGGGTACATCCGCTCCCAGCCCTCCGCGCCCTCCGGCGTCGTCACCGAGGACGGGATCTCGAAACTCTCGATGGTCATGTCTGATAACTCCTTTGTCATCTCTGGATGGGGTGGAAAGGGAGACCGGCGCCGCCCGAAGGCGGCGCCGGTCTCCTCACGCTTTCGTGCGGTAGTCGGTCCGCGCGTAGTCGCTGTACGGCGCGGGCGCGACGGTGACGCGGATCTCCTTCTGGCGGTGGCTCTCCACGCGGGCCTTGCCCGAGTTCGGCTCCTCGCCCCACAGCAGAGTCAGCTCTCGCCCCTCGACGGCGTACTCGCTGTCGAGGATCGCGACCGAGAGCACCTTCCGGTAGATCGACGCCGCGCCCGGGTATCCCGAGGTCCCGACGTGAACCCCGTCGGCGCGCACCGAGTCGTATCGGAAGGTTGTGTAGCCGGGTCCGCCGGGCAGCTGCAGCATCTTCGCGTTCTCGCCCTCGTTGAACCACGAGCGATAGATCGATGCGACGTCGTCGGGGTTCCAGATCAGCGTGACCTTCTTCTTCCGGGCCGGGACGCCGTCGTCGACCATCCTCTGCAGCGCCTCGCGGCCGATGAAGTCGTGGTCGAACTTCAGCGCTCGGTCGTAGCCGAGCGCGAACGGGGTGAGGTAGTAGTCCTCGACGTTGTCGGAGAAGAAGCTGCCGCCGAGCGGCGCCGTCGCCTCGAACGACCGGTCGCTCAGCCAGTCACGGTAGTCGGCGAGCTCGGGGCTCGTGTAGATCGCGGGCAGGACGCCCGGCAGGTATCCCGAGTAGACAGCGGTGGTGAAGTAGGCGTAGGCGCCCGTGCGAGTCATCCCGTGCTTCTCGCCGGCGGCCAGGAGGGCACGCGTGACGACGTCCTTGTCCTCCCACTTGCCGAAGATCTCGTAGCCGGGCTGGCCGACCATGCCGTGCCGGAGGAAGGTGATCTCCCGACCGTAGACGCTCGCCTGAGACATGTGGAAGAAGCCGAGCTCGGGGAGCTCGCCCCCGAGCAGGTCGCGGACGACGTCGGGCGCGGTGGGTCCCTGCACCTCGTAGCGGAAGTACTCGGGGTCCCCTGCACGCGAGAACGAGGTGCCCTCGCGGCGGAAGCGGAGCCTGTTCGGGGTGATCGCGTACTGATACTCGACCCAGTCCATGACGCCCCACGGGCCGACGAGGATCGCCTTCTCCTCGGAGATGCGGAACAGGATCCCTTGGCCGATGAGGAAGCCATCGGGGGAGCACGCGACGAGCTGCTTCGCGCGGTTGACGCCGAAGTTGGCGAATGTGTTGATGCCGATGCGCGCCAGGAACGGCACGAGGTCCGGCCCTTCGAGCGTAATGGTCACCATGTGGTGACTCTGGTCGAGAAGTCCGCACGTGGTGTGCCACGCGAGCTGCTCCGATTCCCAGTTGGTGTACTCGCGGGGCACCTCGATCGGCACGACCTGCGGGCTCGCCGTCGAATTGCGGAGCAGCTCCACGGGGCTTCCGGCCTTCTTCACGGCCTCGGTCAGCGATCCCATCCGTTTCCTCGTTTCCTCGTTTCGGGACGAGCGGGAGGGTTCGGTCACCGGAGCCTCATCGCTCGACAACGGCGTCCGGGATGGTCCGCGGGCGCCCAACTGGCTCGGGACGTTACTGGAGGCGCGTTCCGTCGTCACGGGCCCGTCTCGCTGATCGATACGGACGGCAAGCGTCTCGCTCAGCGGAACATCCGGCGCCTGGCGATCGGACCGGCGGACAGTGGCTCACTGCGGTCGCCCGAGTGGGCGGGCGTCGATATGCAGAGCGGGTGCGGAGCCTCAGCGCCCGTTGGCCGCCTGCTCGTGGTGGTGGATGACCTCGGCGACGACGAAGTTGAACCACTTCTCGGCGAAGGCCGGATCGAGGTCGGCGTCGAGGGCCAGCCGGCGGAGCCGGGCGACCTGGTGCTCCTCGCGGGCGGGATCGGAGGGGGGCATCTCGTGGGTGGCCTTGAGCACGCCGACCTGCTTCGTGCACCGGAACCGCTCGGCGAGCATGTACACCAGCGCCGCGTCGATGTTGTCGATGCTCGCGCGCAGCCGGAGCAGCTCGGCGCGCGCCTCCTCGTTCCCGGTCACCGATTCGCTCACGGTGTCGAGGGTACCGGGCCCGACCGCCCTAGAGTGTGACCATGACCGACCCCGCGCCCCCCGCGCACCCCTCCTCGTCGTCGGGGATCCGCTCGTTCTGGGCGAAGATCGACCGCCCCTTCACCGTGGGCTTCACCCTCACCCTCGGCGGTCTCGCGGCACTTCTCCTGGGGCTCGCGGTCAGCAACCTCGCCACCGTGATCATCTACATCGTGCTGGCACTCTTCGCCGCGCTGGGTCTCGAGCCCGTCGTCGACTGGCTCATGAACCGCGGCGTCAAACGGGGATGGGCCATCGCGATCGTCTTCCTCGGCGTCGCCGTCGTCCTCGTCGGCATCCTGTGGCTCGTGATCCCCACGGTCGTGGCGCAGATCTCTCAGTTCATCCGCGACATCCCGGGGCTCGTCACCGCCGCCGAGCAGTCGGAGTGGTTCGCCTTCCTGCAGGCGCAGTTCGGCACCGCCGTGCCCGACATCGTCAACAACATCGAGTCGTTCCTCACCGACCCCGGTAACATCGCCGCGATCGGCGGCGGCGCGGTGCAGGTGGGCATCTCGATCGTGTCGGGCATCTCGGGCGCGTTCATCACCCTCGTCCTGACGCTCTACTTCATCGCGTCGATGCCGGCGATCAAGCAGGCCTTCTACCGCCTCGCGCCCGCGCGCAACCGCCCGGGGCTGCAGACGATGACCGAGCAGATCACTGGCTCGATCGGCGGATACCTCATCGGCATGGTCGTGCTCGCGACGGCGAACGCGATCTTCGCGTTCATCCTGCACCTCATCCTCGGGCTGCCGTTCCCGGCGCTCATGGCCGTCGTGGCCTTCCTCATCACGCTGATCCCGCTCATCGGACCGGTGCTCTACTGGATCATCGCGAGCGTGATCGCGCTCTTCTCCGACCCCGTCACGGCCCTCATCTTCGCGGGCCTGTACCTGGCGTACATACAGGTCGAGGCATACGTGCTGACGCCGCGGGTCATGAACCGCACGATCGAGATACCGGGCGCGCTCGTGGTGATCGGCGCGCTCGTCGGCGGCACGCTGCTCGGGCTGATCGGCGCGCTCGTCGCGATCCCGGTCTCGGCATCCATCCTGCTGATCATCAAGCAGGTCTGGGTACCGCGGCAGGACGCCAAAGTCTGACGGGCATCGTCGGAGGGCTCAGGGGCGTGCGGGCAGCAGCCGCGTCGGCGACGGCGCCGCGGTGCGATGGCGCACGCGCCCGGGCACGCCGGTGCGGATGTCGAGGCTCATCGACACCACGTCGTTGGAGCGCTGACCGGCCACGAGCAGCGTGTCGCGCACCACGAGGTGATGGCGCGGCCAGTCGACCCCGGCATCGACGAGGGCCACCGGGGCGAGCGACTCGCCACCGCCCCGCACGCGCAGCACGGCGATCGTGTTGCTGCCCCTCAGGCCCGCATAGACGTACTCCCCGTCGCGGGAGAGCGTGATCTCGGCGCCGGTGTCGTCGGGGAGGGATGCCGCGGATGCCGCGGCTCCCGCGACGAGCCGCCACCGTCCCGTCTCGTCGGCCGCGAGCACGAACACCTCGCGTGAGAACTCCGTCACGACGTAGACGTGACCGCTCGGGTGCCACACGAGGTGCCGCGGTCCCGATCCCGCGGGCAGGACGACCTCGTGGTCGGCGCGCAGCCCCTCGGTGCCGCGGCGCCAGATGCGCACGAGGTCGAAGCCGAGGTCGGTCGTCGCGATGCGCCCGTCAGGGAGGAACAAGCTGGCGTGAGCCCGCGAGACGCGCTCCTGCGTCTGCGGGGAGCCGGGCTGATCCACGGGCTCGTCGTTCGCGGGGACGAGGTGCGCGTACTCCTCCCCTGCGGCCTCGCGCAGGGCGCGGGCGGCGGCGCGCAGGTCGATGTCGGCGGGGCCGGTGGATGCCGCGGCATCCGCCCGATCGGCGCGTTCCGGCGCATGCGGATCCGTCGCGGCGGCGGCCGCCGCGATATCGCCGGGCGCTCCCTCGGGGGAGAGGGCCACGCGCACGACGCGGCCGTCGCCCCAGCACGTCGCGACGAGGAACCCGGCATCCGGCGACACGGCGACGTGACAGACGGCCTCGCCCACCTCGACCGGGCGGCCGAGCGGCGCGAGGCTCGCCTCGCCCGTGCGGCGGAAGGCCTGCACGCGGCCCTCGCTCTCGAGGGCCGCGTAGACGACGTCGCGCACGGGGTGCGCGGCCAGCCACGACGGGGACTCGGCGCGCGCCGCCGTGCCGACGAAACCGAGCGGGCCGCCCGCCGTCCCGGCATCCGCCTCACCGGCCGCGAGCACCCCGATGCCCTCGGCGGCGGAGTCCATCGCCGCGCCCCAGCCGCCGAGCCAGAGCAGCACGGTCAGTCCAGCAGGTCGTGGCGCACGACGACGGCGTCGCGGGCCGCCCCGACGCCGATCACCGAGATGCGCGTGCCGCTCATCTTCTCGAGGGCGAGCACGTAGTCCTGAGCGGCGACCGGCAGGTCCTCGAACGCCCGGGCGCCGGTGATGTCTTCCTTCCACCCGGGGAAGTACTCGAGGATCGGCTTGGCGTGGTGGAAGTCGGTCTGGTTGACGGGCACCTCGTCGAACCGCTCCCCGTCGACGTCGTAGGCGACGCACACCGGGATCTGGTCGAGCCCCGTGAGGATGTCGAGCTTCGTGAGCACGAGATCGGTGATCCCGTTGATGCGGGTCGCGTAGCGCGTGATGGGTGCGTCGTACCAGCCCACGCGCCGCGGACGACCGGTGGTGGTGCCGAACTCGAACCCGCGCGAGCGGAGCCAGTCGCCGCTCTCGTCGAACAGCTCGGTGGGGAACGGGCCCGACCCGACGCGGGTCGTGTAGGCCTTGACGATTCCCACGATGCGGTCGAGGCGATTGGGGCCGATGCCCGAACCGGTCGCCGCGCCACCGGCCGTGGCCGAGGACGAGGTCACGAACGGGTAGGTGCCGTGATCGACGTCGAGCATTGTCGCCTGTCCGCCCTCGAAGACGACGACCTCGCCGGCGTCCAGCGCCTCGCTGAGCAGGAGACCGGTGTCGGCGACGATCGGGCGCACGCGCTCGGCGTAGGAGAGCAGATCCTCCACGATCTCGTCGACGGTGATCGCGCGGCGGTTGAAGACCTTGACGAGGAGGTGGTTCTTCTGGTCGAGGGCGCCCTCGACCTTCTGCCGGAGGATGTTCTCGTCGAAGAGATCCTGCACGCGGATGCCGACGCGGTTGATCTTGTCGGCGTACGCGGGACCGATGCCCCGGCCCGTCGTGCCGATCTGACGCTTGCCGAGGAAGCGCTCGGTGACCTTGTCGAGCGTGCGGTGGTACTGCGTGATGATGTGCGCGTTCGCGCTGATCCTCAGGCGCGAGGTGTCCACGCCGCGGGCGTGGAGCGCCTCGAGCTCGTAGAAGAGCACCTCGAGATCGACGACGACGCCGTTGCCGATGACGGCGTTGACGCCGGGCGAGAGGATGCCGGAGGGCAGCAGGTGCAACGCGTACTTCTCGTCGCCGATCACGACGGTGTGGCCGGCGTTGTTGCCGCCGTTGAACTTGACCACCCAGTCGGTGCGCTCGCCGAGCAGGTCGGTGGCCTTGCCCTTGCCCTCGTCGCCCCACTGGACGCCGACGATGACGATTCCTGGCATGTGGAGGGCTCCTCATGGGTGGGGGACGGGCGCAGAACGCGCTTATCGATCCTACCGGGCCAGTATTCTTGGCCCGTCGTCGACGAGCAGGAGGGTCATGTTCTACCCCGTCGTGCGCATCATCGTCGCGCTGGCCGGCGTCGCGGCCGTCTTCGCACAGTTCGAGCGTTCCTTCTCCCTCGCGCTCGTGAGCACGACGCCCTACGGGTCCGACCTCCCCACGATGGTCGCGAACTTCTTCAGCTTCTTCACGATCCAGTCCAACCTCGCCACCGCCGTGACGCTGATGGTGGGCGCCGTCTGGGCCATCCGGCACCGGCACGATCGCCTGCAGGAGCCGCGGTGGTTCGCGGTCCTGCTCACGTGCGTCGCGACCTACATGATCGTCACCGGGGTGGTCTACAACCTCCTGCTGCGCGGCATCGAGCAGGCGCCGGGCGCGGTCGTTGGCTGGTCGAACGAGATCCTCCACGTGTGGATCCCCGTGTTCATGCTCGTGGACGCGCTGGTCGGGTACCGTCGGCGCGCGCTCGGCTGGTCGGCCGCCGGGATCGTGGCGATCTACCCCGTCGTGTGGGCGCTCTACACGCTCGCTCGCGCCCCCTTCATCACGAACCCCGGCACCGGGGTCCCGTACTGGTATCCGTATCCTTTCCTCGACCCGAACGCCGTCGCGGGCGGATACCTCGGCGTGACCGGCTACGTGGTCGGCATCGCGGTGGGGATCATCGTGGTCGCGACGGGGGTGATCGCGATCGGACGCTGGCGCGCGGCGGCGGCATCCACCCCCGCGCCGGTCCGCTCGCGGCCGGGGAGCACCGCGCGCGATCACTAGACTTGAGCGCATGTCGAAGGTCCTTCAGTCCCTCCCCGTCGGCGAGCGCGTCGGCATCGCTTTCTCGGGGGGCCTGGACACCTCCGTCGCCGTCGCATGGATGCGTGACAAGGGCGCCGTCCCCTGCACGTACACGGGCGACCTCGGCCAGCCCGACGAGCCGGACATCGAGGCGATCCCCGGCCGGGCCCTCGAGTACGGCGCCGAGATCTCGCGCCTGATCGACGCGAAGGCCCCGCTCGTCGAGGAGGGCTTCGTCGCCCTGGCGTGCGGCGCGTTCCACATCCGCTCGGGCGGGAAGACCTACTTCAACACGACCCCGCTCGGTCGTGCCGTCACGGGCACCCTCCTCGTGCGCGCCATGAAGGAGGACGGGGTCGACATCTGGGGCGACGGCTCCACCTACAAGGGCAACGACATCGAGCGGTTCTACCGCTACGGCCTCCTCGCCAACCCCCGCCTGCGCATCTACAAGCCGTGGCTCGACGCCACCTTCGTCACGGAGCTCGGCGGCCGCACCGAGATGAGCGAGTGGCTCGTCGCCCACGGCTTCCCGTACCGCGACTCCGCCGAGAAGGCGTACTCGACCGATGCGAACATCTGGGGCGCGACGCACGAGGCCAAGACCCTCGAGCACCTCGACGTCTCGCTCGAGACCGTCGAGCCCATCATGGGCGTGCGCTTCTGGGACTCCTCGGTCGCGATCGCGACCGAGGACGTCACGATCACTTTCGAGGCCGGCCGGCCGGTGGCCATCAACGGCGTCGAGTACGGCGACCCCGTCGCTCTCGTGCGCGAGGCGAACACGATCGGCGGACGCCACGGCCTCGGCATGAGCGACCAGATCGAGAACCGCATCATCGAGGCGAAGTCGCGCGGCATCTACGAGGCGCCGGGAATGGCCCTGCTGTTCATCGCCTACGAGCGCCTGGTCAACGGCATCCTCAACGAGGACACGCTCGCGACCTACCACGAGCAGGGCCGTCGCCTCGGACGCCTCATGTACGAGGGCCGCTGGCTCGACCCCCAGTCGCTCATGCTGCGCGAGTCGATCCAGAAGTGGGTCGGCTCGACGATCAACGGCTCGGTCACGCTGCGCCTGCGCCGCGGCGACGACTACACGATCCTCGACACGACGAGCCCCAACCTCTCCTACGCGCCGGAGAAGCTGTCGATGGAGCGGGTGGGGGATGCCGCGTTCGGTCCGATCGACCGCATCGGCCAGCTCACGATGCGCAACCTCGACATCGCGGACTCCCGCTCGCGCCTCGAGCAGTATGCGGGTCTCGGGCTCATCGGCGGGGCCACGGGAGCGCTCGTCGGGCAGATCTCCGCGGGGGGAGCCGACGACATCATCGAGAGCGCGACGCCGCACGACGCGGACCGCGATGCGCTCGCGGACGCCGTGGAGGGCGCCTCGGAGAGCGCGGCCTTCGACGCCGGCACCGACTGACCCGGCCCGCGGGAGCGGGAAGACTCAGCGGAAGGGCGCCGTCACCGTATTGCGGTGATACTCGAACACGATGCTCGTTCGCGTCGAGGCCACGCTCTGCTGCGCCGACAGATGCTCGACCACGAACTCCCTCATCTGGGACGATCCCTCGACCGCGATGTGCACGAGGAAGTCGTCGGTCCCGCCGACGAACCACACCTGCAGCACCTGCGGCAGACGGCGCACGTCGTCCGCGAACGCGCGGATGCTGCCGGCCCGCGCCCCGGGTCGCAGCGTCACCCCGATGATCGCCTGCAGCCCCTTGCCGAGCGCCCGGTGATCCACGGCCGCATGGAAGCCCGTGATCACCCCCCGCTCGACCAGGGAGCGCACGCGCGCGTGCACGGTCGAGGGGGCGAGGCCGAGGGCTGCGGCGAGATCGACGTTGGTGATGCGGCCGTCGGCGGCGAGGATCCGGATGATCTCGACATCCACGGCATCCACCGCGAATGACCGTAGATCGTTCGGCGAACCGGCTCGCGCTCCGTCATCCATGCAGGGAAGCCTACGCGGGAAGGCCGTCCGGCCGAATGTCTTTCGCGCGCGGTGGCCGAACGAGTGCGCGCCTGCGAACCTGGAGCTCGCATCGGGTCACCCAGCGAGGGAGCACCATGAGGATCGGCATCCCCACCGAGATCAAGAACGGCGAGTACCGGGTCGCCATCATGCCCGCGGGCGTGGACGCGCTGGCGGCGCACGGGCACACCGTCCTGGTTCAGGCGGGGGCGGGCCTGGGTGCGGGAGTCGGGGACGAGGACTTCGCCGCCGCGGGCGCGGTCATCGTGCCGGATGCCGCCGACGTGTGGCACGACGCGGAGCTCGTGACGAAGGTGAAGGAGCCGGTCGCCGCCGAGTACGGCTACCTGCGCGAGGATCTCGCCCTCTTCGCGTACCTGCACCTCGCCGCCGATCGACCCCTCACCGCGGCCCTCTGCGCCGCGGGAACGACGGCGATCGCGTACGAGACGGTGCAGACGGGTGATCGGAGCCTGCCCCTGCTGACGCCCATGAGCGAGATCGCCGGTCGGCTCTCCGTCATCGTCGGCGCGCAGACGCTCATGCGCCCCGCGGGCGGACGGGGGACGCTCCTCGGCGGCGTGGCGGGCGTGCCCCGCGCCGAGGTCGTCGTGATCGGCGGCGGGGTCGCCGGCGAGAACGCCATCGTGAACGCCCTGGGACTCGGCGCGGGCGTGACCGTCATCGACGTGTCCCTGCAACGGTTGCGCGAGCTCGAGAAGCGCTACGGCACGGCGCTGCAGACCCGCGTCTCGAGCCGCTACGAGATCGCCGAGCAGGTGCGGCGCGCCGATCTCGTCGTCGGCGCCGTCCTGGTTCCGGGGGCGGCCGCGCCGCGCCTGGTGGCCGACGACATGGTGGCGGCGATGAAGCCGGGATCCGTGCTGGTGGACATCGCGATCGACCAGGGCGGATGCTTCGAGGGTTCCCGCCCCACGACCCACGACGCCCCGACCTTCGCCGTGCACGACTCCCTCTACTACTGCGTCGCGAACATGCCGGGCGCCGTCCCGGTGACGTCCACCCGTTCCCTCACGGGTGCCACCCTGCCGTACCTGCTGGCCCTGGCCGACCGCGGCGTCGACCGTGCCCTGCACGCCGATCCCGCTCTCGCGGCCGGCCTGAACACCCGCGCGGGCGCCATCGTGAACGCCGCGGTCGCGGCGGCGTTCGGCCTTCCCGCCGACGGCTGACGCGCGGGATCATCTCGGCCGCGCGCCGCAGCCCGACAACACTCCGGAGACAACCGCATCCGCGCCGTCGGCCTCCCCGGAACGACGGGGTCCGCGTCCCGCGCAGAGCACACTTCTCCGGAGTGTTGTCCGCTGCGGCCGCGCGGGCGCCCGCCCAGGTCCGGGCGGACGGGCTCAGCCGCCGGCGGCGGGCGGCGTCTCCTTCGACTCCCGCAGCTCGTCGACATGCAGCCCGCGCTCGTCGAAGGTGCCGTTGCGATACGCGGCGCGGGCGACCATGTGCGCCGACAGGGGGGCAGTAGCGAGCTGGAACACCACGACCGGCACGAGGAATGCGAGCGCCGCCCACGAGCGCAGCGACAGCGCGACGGCGATGCAGATGAGGATGAGGCCGAGCACCTGCGGCTTCGTCGCGGCGTGGAGGCGGCTGGGTACGTCACGGAAGCGCAGCAGGCCGATCGAGGCGGTGAGGCACAGCACCGCACCGATGAACACCAGCACGATCGCGGCGCCGTCGAGCACCGCCGGCAGGTCGAAGACCACGTCATCCGTCATCGCGGGTTGTCCCTTCTGGCGACGAAGCGGGCGACCGAGATGGATCCGAACACCCCGGCGGCGGCGATGATGAGCAGCAGCGTAAGGCTGCGGGTGTGGTGGTTGATGACCATCTCGGCCCCGACGATGCACATCACCTCGGTGAGGAGGACATCGGCGGCCACGACGCGGTCGAGGATGGACGGGCCGCGCACGATGCGGACGAGCGCGAGCAGGGCCGCCGCGACGAACAGCACGAGGATGACGATGATCACGACGCTCACGTGGGAGCCCCTCCCTTCCGCGGTGTGTCGATGCCGCTGCGACGGATGAGCTCGAGCTGCCCCCGGGAGCCGACGGCGCGGACGATGCGCGCCTCCCACCCGAGGACGGCACGACGCTGCTTCTCGACGTCCGCGTCGGAGTCCACCCCGATGACATGCAGGTAGAGCACGCGGCGTTCGCGGTCCGCCTCGACGATGAGCGATCCCGGGATGAGCGACGCGGTCACGCCCGTATGGGTCATGATGAGGTCGTCGTCCACCCGCAGCGGCACGGCGATGATCGCCGTGCCCGGCAGCTTTCGCGGATCGAGGACCTGCCACGCCACCAGGAGCGAGCCGCGCACGAGCGCCGCCAGGAAGGTGACGACGAAGACGAGCCCGTACCAGACGTTGACCCGCCCCGACAGCTCGACGGGAGGCAGCCGGAACACGCGGGTGACGACGACGGCCACGGCGAGCCCCGTGACGAAGGCGAGCACGGTGAACTGCCCCCACAGCAGCATCCACAGGGCGATCAGCCACAGGAAGAAGGGCAGCTGGACCCAGAGGGTGCTGCGGTGCGTGCGCGGAGAGCCGCTCATTGCTCGGCCTCCTCGTTCAGCTGTGTGATGACCACGGGCTGCGCCAGGCCTTCACCGGCTCGCATGCAGATCTCGAGCAGCGGACCGGCGAAGACGGTCAGCGCCACGGTCGCTGACACCATCAGGGCGGTCGCCCCCGTCATGATCCGCGACGTGACCCGACGGCCCGTCTCGACGCCGGCGGCCGGCGCATCGCCCAGGTAGGCGATGCGCGCCTCGGTCTCGGCGGAGTCGTCCTCCTCGCGCCAGAAGGCGAGGTTCCACGCCCGCATCAGGGCGTACAGGGTCAGCAGCGAGGTCACGATGCCGCCCACGATCAGCACCATCATGACCGGCGTGCCCACCTCCGCGGCGGCTTCGAAGAGGGCGAACTTGCCGATGAAGCCCGAGAACGGCGGCAGGCCGCCGAGGTTGACCGCGGGGATGAAGTAGAGAACCGCGATGACGGGGGCGGCACGCATGAGCCCCTTCACGCGAAGGATCGACGTGCTGCCGGCGCGACGTTCGACGAGCCCCACGGCGAGGAACAGGGTCGTCTGCACGATGATGTGGTGGACGATGTAGTAGATCGTCGCGCCGTAGGCCTCGGGAGTCGCGATGGCGAGCCCGAAGATCATATAGCCGACGTGGCTCACGAGCGTGAACGACAGGATCCGCTTGAGCTCCGCCTGGGCGACCGCGCCGAGCACGCCGACGATCATCGTCGCCAGCGCGATGACCATGAGCAGCATGTTGACGTCGGAACCGGGGAAGAGCTGGGTCTCGGTGCGGATGATGGCGTAGACGCCCACCTTGGTGAGCAGGCCGGCGAACACTGCCGTCACCGGCGCCGGCGCCGTGGGATAGGAGTCGGGCAGCCAGAAGGACAGCGGGAAGACGGCCGCCTTGATCGCGAACGCCACGAGCAGCAGCAGGTGCAGGACCATCTGCACCTCGCCGGGGAGCTCGGCCATGCGATCGGCGATCTGCGCCATGTTGACCGTGCCGAGCGCGCCGTAGATCACGGCGATCGCGGACAGGAAGAGGATCGACGACACGAGCGAGACGACGATGTAGACGACGCCCGTGCGGATGCGCGACTCCGTGCTGCCCAGGGTTATCAGCACGTACGACGCCACGAGCAGGATCTCGAAGCCCACGTAGAGGTTGAAGAGGTCGCCCGCGACGAACGCCGTGAAGATCCCGGCCGAGAGGATCAGGTACGAGGGATAGAAGATCGACACCGGCGTCTCCTGGTCGCCGTCGGCGGCACCCTGACCGACGGAGAACAGCAGGACGGCGATCAGCACGATGCTCGAGACCAGCACCAGAAGCGCTGCCAGGCGGTCGACGTAGAGCACGATGCCGATGGGAATCGGCCACCCCCCGACCGACACCGCGATCGGGGCCCCCTGGTCCACCGTCGCCAGCAGCACGCTCGCGATCACGACGACGAGCGAGAGCGTTACCACCGACACGGCCACCTGCAGGCGCGGGCGGCGTCCGAAGATCAGCGTGACCGCCGCTCCGAGGAACGGCAGCGTGACGAGCAGCGGGACGAGGGCGCTCATGACCGCTCCCCCTCGTCGTCGCGACCGGCGTAGGGCCGATCCGTCGGGGCGTCATCGTGCAGCGCGGAGAAGTCACGGCTGTGCAGCACCGTGATGGGCGCCGTGTCTACGCCGACGAAGTCGGTGGATGCCTCGGCATCCGCGCCCTCGTCCATGCCCTCGTCGGTGTCGGGCGTCCGCTCGCGCAGGGCGATGTCGGTCTCGTCGTCGACGACCGTATCGGCCGTGCCCAACTGCCACGAGCGGTAGATCAGCGCGAGCAGGAAGGCCGAGACGGCGAAGGTGATGACGATCGCCGTGAGCGTGAGCGCCTGCGGCAACGGATCGGAGACGCCCTCGGTGCCGTAGAACGGCGCGGCACCCGGCGCGCCGAGCACGATCAGCAGCAGCAGGTTCGCGGCGTTGCCCAGCAGCAGGAAGCCGATCAGGACGCGCGTGAGGCTGCGCTCCAGCATCGCGTAGACGCCGCACGCGAAGAGCGCACCCATGATCACGATGAGGACGAGCGAGACATCCATCAGACGCTCACCTCCTGCCCGCGGGCCGACTGCGCCTGCCGGTCGACCTCGGCACCGAGGCTGCGCAGCACGTCGAGCACGAGACCGATGACGACCAGGTAGACCCCGACGTCGAAGATCGTCGTCGTGACGAACTCCACGTGGCCGAGCAGCGGCAGCTCGCCCTCCCAGTACGTGCTCGTGAGGGGGGCCGCACCGAAGAAGAGGGGGACGATGGCGCAGCTGACGGCGATCGTCATGCCGACGCCGAGGAGCATTCCGGCGTCGGTGGGCGCCGCCACCCCGAGTTCGTACCGGCCTCCCGCGACGTAGCGCATGACGAGCGCCATGCCCGCGACCAGCCCGCCCGCGAAGCCTCCACCGGGGAGGTTGTGGCCGGCGAACAGAAGATAGATCGAGACGACGATGATCGAGTGGAAGAGCACCCGCACGACGACCTCGAGGATGAGCGACCGGCTCTCCGGCCGCAGTCGCTGCCCGCCGAGCAGCCACGTGCGCGGCTGCGTCGGGGTCGCTCCGGTCTGGGGGCGCGGCCCGTCGACCGTCTCGACGAGCGGACGCCGGGAACGGCGGCGAGGCGCGACGGGAAGACCCGAGGTGAGGGACTGCAGGTTGTCCGAGCGGTTGGTGACGAAGACGAGGGATGCCACACCCGTCGCCGCGAGGATGAGCACCGACAGCTCGCCCATCGTGTCCCACCCGCGGATGTCGACCAGCGCGACGTTGACGACGTTCTGGCCGTGACCGATCTCGTAGGCCAGCTCGGGCCACGGCTCCGAGATCGGAACGTGGATCCGGGCGCCGGTCGCGATGATCGCGATCATCGCCATCGTCGCGCCGACGGCGAGAGCGAGCACGCCGCGGAAGATGGGCGCGACGGAGGCGTTGTGATCGCCCATGCGGGCCGGGAGCCGGCGCAGCACGAGGGCGAAGGCCACGAGTGTCACGGTCTCGATCAGCACCTGCGTGAGCGCGAGGTCGGGCGCCCCGCTCGTGGCGAAGAGCACGACCATCCCGAGCCCCGTGCCGGAGACGAGCACGACGCCCGAGAACCGCTTGCGCGCCCGCACCGCGAAGATGCCGGCGGCGATCATGACGGGGGCGACGAGCAGCTGCCAGGGCGACTGCCAGGCATCCAGCTGGGCGCGCCACGTCGGAGAGGCCAGGATGACCGTGCCTTCGGCGGCCACCAGGACGACGAAGATCGTTCCGACGTAGATCGGGAGCGAGCCGCGCTGCGTGAAGGTCGTGGTGATGACGGAGAGCCGATCGACCGTTCGCAGCGCCATGTTGTAGATGTCGGCGGCCGTGACGGGCAACGCCCGTGTGCGTCGGTCGAAGCCCGCACGCAGGGCGAGCCAGAAGACCACGGCCCCCACGATCAGCGTGCCGAGAGAGAGGAAGAGCGCCGGCTCCAGACCGTGCCAGAGCGCGAGATGGTAGGCGTACTCGGGCGCGGCGACGCCGGCCGGCGCGGCGGGCGCGGTGTCGGCGTAGGGCGTGAGGGCGACGTCCAGCCAGGGGGCGGCGAATCCGCCGGCGAGCGTGAGGGCCGCGAGCGCGACGGGCGCGGAGAGGAAGCCGAGGGGCGGGTCCGGCCACGCCGTCGGGGCGACCGCGCGCTTGGTCGCGAAGGCGCCCCAGAGGAAGCGGAGTCCGTAGGCCGCCGTCAGCGCCGATCCGAGGACCACGCCGATGAGGGCGACCAGTCCCCACGCGTCCCCCGCCGTCGCGGCATCCAGCAGGGCCGTGAGCGCGCCCTCCTTCGCGACGAAGCCGAGCGTGGGTATCACCCCGGCCATCGAGGCGATGGCGACGGCAGACGTGATCGCGAGGGTGGGCGCCTGCCGCCACAGGCCCGACAGCTCGTCGACATCGCGCGTGGACAGCTGGCGGTCGATGACTCCCACGACGAGGAAGAGGCAGGACTTGAAGAGGGCGTGGGCGAGCAGCAGCGCGAGCCCGGCGAGCGCGGCGTCCCTCGTGCCGAAGCCCAGGACGACCGTGAGGAAGCCCAGCTGGCTGACCGTCCCGAACGCGAGGATGCGCTTCAGGTCGCGCTCGCGGAGCGCCTGGAAGCCCCCGAGCAGCATCGTGAAGACGCCGAGACCGATGACGAGCGGCCGCCAGACCGGTGCGTCCGCGAAGACGGGAGCCAGCCGGGCGATGAGATAGATGCCCGCCTTCACCATCGCCGCCGCGTGCAGGTAGGCGCTGACGGGGGTGGGTGCGGCCATCGCGCCCGGCAGCCAGAAGTGGAACGGGAAGATGGCGGACTTGCTGAGGGCGCCGACGAGCAGCAGCACGAGGGCGGCGTCGATCACCGGCCCGGCGGGCGCCAGGGACAGGATCGTGGAGAGGCTCGACGTGCCCGTTTCGACGACGATCAGCACGACCCCGATCAGCATGACCAGTCCGCCGAGGGTCGTCACCAGGAGCGCCTGGAGGGCCGAGCGGCGGCTGCCGGCGCGCCGGTGGTAGTAGCCGATGAGAAGGTACGAGAGAACGCTCGTGATCTCCCAGAACATCACGAGCACGACGATGTCGTCGGTCAGCACCAGCCCGTACATCGCGCCCGCGAAGGCCAGCAGGACGGCGGAGAACTGCCCGAGCCCCTCCGTCTTCCCTCGGAAGTACCAGCGGCAGTAGAGCATGACCAGCGCCCCTACGCCGGTGACGACGAGCGTCATGATCCAGCCGAGCACGTCCATCCGCATCGAGATCTGGATGTCGAGCGTGGGGATCCAGTGATATGTCTCGAACGGAATACCGCCCGCAACCACCTCCGGACCCAACACCACGGCGTGGGCGAACGCGCCGGCCGTGATGAGCGCCGACACATAGAACGCTCGCGCCCCCATCCAGCGGACGAGCACCGGCATCAACAGCGGCGTCAGGCAGAACAGCGCGAGGATCAGCAGCATGGGCGTCTCCTCGGGCTCGTCGGCCGGGGGCGGCTCGCGGGGCGGGCGTCGTCCTCCCATCCTACGGGACCGCCCGCAGGCGCCCCGCCCTCGGGTCGAGGCGGGCCCGGCCCGGGACTCAGCCGCGCGGAGGAGCGGTCGTATTGCCCGCGCGGAACGCGCAGGTGAACCGGATCGAGGGCGCCACGTCGCCCGCCAGCATCCGCGCCACCGCCTCACCGGCGGCGCGGCCCTTCGCGGCGGCGGGCTGCTCCAGCGTGGTCAGCACATAGGGCGCGAAGCCGTCGAGCCGCACGCCATCGAAGCCCGTGACGCTCAGGTCCTCCGGAATCCGCAGCCCGCGCTCGACGGCGGCGCGGATGACTCCCGCCGCGAGCAGATCGCTCTGCGCGATGACCGCGGTGGGCGCATCGCCCGGTTCGGTGCCGAGGATGACGCGGGCAGCCTCAACACCCGCATCGATCGTGCTTTCCCGCGCGGCGAACACCGCGGCATCCGGATACACGTCGTGCGCACCCGCGAGCCTGTCGCGCGTCACGTCGACGACGGGTCGCTCCCGCGAGGCGTCGTGCCACCCCGCCACCCGTTCGGCCGTCCAGGGCAGGGTGAGGATCGTCACGCGCTCGTGCCCGAGCGTGCGCAGGTGACTGGCGGCCTGCCGCTGCGCTTCCGTGTTGTCGAGCTCGATGCGCGGGATCCCGTCTCCCGCATCCCCCTCGATCACCACGACGGGGATGCCGCGACGGCGTACCGTGTCGAGCGACTGCGTGAGGCGTCCGCTGCATCCCACGAGCACGACAGCGTCGACGGGGGCCGTCTCGAGCGACGCGGGCGGTGGGCCGTCGATCGTCTCCGCCGGGGCATCGTCCCGCAGCAGCAGCAGTCCGGCACCCAGGGGCGCGACCCCCTCGGCCAGGCCGTCCATCATCACGGTGTTGACCGGATCGAGGAAGGCGCTGCCGAGGCGCCCCTCGAAGACGACGCCGACGATGCCGCTGCGACCGCGCCGCAGCGACGCCGCGCGGGGGTCCGGACCCGTGTAGTCGAGTTCGCTCGCCGCGGCGAGCACTCGATCACGGGTCGCGTCGCTCACCCTGCCGCGGCCGCTGAAGACCAGGGACGCGGTCGACGGGGACACGCCTGCGGCCTGTGCCACGTCGGCGATCGTCGGGCGTCTTGACGCCATGATTCCTCCGTCGAGCGGATCGCGCCGGGATCGGGGAGCGGTTCCTTGATCGTAGCCCCCTTCGGCGCAGGTATCGAATCGATTCGATACACTGACGCGGTGAGCACCCCCTCCCCGATCGCCGACACCTCCCTCCGCCGGTGGCGCCTGGCGATCTTCGCGATCTTCACGGCCAGCGGCCTCTCGATCGCCACCTGGGCGTCGCGGGTGCCCGCGATCAAGGACGCCCTCGGCATCGACAACATCCAGGTCGGTCTCATGCTCCTGATGGCGGGCATCGCCTCGATCGCGGGACTCTCGCTCAGCTCCGTCATCCTCGCCCGCTTCGGTGCCCGGCGCGGGATGCTCGGCGCGATGCTCACCTTCGGCGCGGGCGTCGCCACCATCGGCATCGGCACCGACCTCGTGCCGTCCTACGCCGTCGTCGTGCTCGGGCTGGTCCTCTTCGGCCTCGGCAACGGGGCCGTGGACGTGATGATGAACGTCGAGGGCGCGGCCATCGAGAAGCAGGTGCAGAAGACGATCCTGCCGCTCTTCCACGCCTTCTTCAGCTTCGGGACCGTGATCGGGGCCGGCATCGGGGCCCTCGCAGCCGCCACGGGCACCGGCGTCCTCGCACACACGCTCGCGATCGCGGCGGTGATCGGCGCGATCGCCCTCGTCAGCATCGCGCAGGTCCCCCCGCGCGCAGCCACGATGGATCCCGACGCCCCCGACGACCCGGCCGCGCCGCAGGGGTGGCGCGCACGGCTTCATGTCGCGCTCTCCGCGTGGCGCGAGCCGCGCACCTATGCGCTCGGGCTGGTCATGCTGGGCATGTCGTTCGCCGAGGGCGGGGCCAACGACTGGCTCGCGCTCGGCGTCGTGGAAGGACACGGCGGCGAGGAGGCCCTGGGAGCCGTCGGGCTCGCCGTCTTCTCCGTGAGCATGACCGTCGTGCGGTTGTTCGGCGGCCCGCTGGTCGACCGCTTCGGCCGTGTCGCCGTGCTGCGCGTGCTCGCTCTCACCTCGGCCCTCGGGCTCCTCCTCTTCATCCTCGCGCCGACGGTGCCGCTGGTGTTCGTCGGCGCGGCGCTGTGGGGGGCGGGCACGTCGCTGGGATTCCCCCTCGGCATGTCCGCAGCCGCGGACGACCCGGCGCGCGCGGCGGCGCGGGTGAGCGCCGCGGCCACGATCGGCTATGTCGCGTTCCTGTGCGGCCCTCCGATCCTCGGCCTCATCAGCGAGCACGTCGGGCTGCTCAACACCCTGTACGTGGTCGTCGCGCTCATCGTGGTGTCGGGCTTCGCCTCGGGGGCCGCGCGTCCCCTCGCGGGCAGCGCCGCCGACACGTCCCCCCGTCGCCGACGGCGCCGTTAGGCTCGTGCGGTGCGCCTCGTCATCGCCCGCTGCTCCGTCGATTACTCCGGTCGTCTGAGTGCCCACCTCCCGCTCGCCACGCGTCTGCTGATGCACAAGAGCGACGGCAGCCTGCTCGTGCACTCCGACGGCGGCAGCTACAAGCCCCTCAACTGGATGAGCCCGCCGTGCACTCTCGTGCGGGAGGAGCCCGACGAGGAGGCTGCGTCCGTCGGTGTCATCGAACGGTGGCGGGTCACCCACGGCAAGAGCGGCGACGCGCTCCTCGTCAGCATCTACGAGGTGCTGCACGACTCCGCCCATGAGCTGGGAGTGGACCCGGGGCTGCAGAAGGACGGCGTCGAGGCCGACCTGCAGCGGCTGCTCGCCGAGCAGGTGGGGCTGATCGGCGAAGGGGTGGCCCTCGTCCGGCGGGAGTTCCCCACCGCGATCGGACCCGTCGACCTCCTCGTGCGCGACCCGGCCGGCGGCACGATTGCGGTTGAGGTGAAACGGCGCGGCGACATCGACGGCGTCGAGCAGCTCACCCGCTACCTCGAGCTGCTGGGGCGCGACCCCCATCTGGCTCCCGTGCGCGGCGTGTTCGCGGCCCAGGAGATCAAGCCGCAGGCCCGCGTGCTGGCCACCGACCGCGGCATCCGCTGCCTCACTCTCGACTACGACGAGATGAAGGGGATCGACTCCGGGGCGCCCCGGCTGTTCTGAGCACGTCCGCCCGCCCCCATAGGCTGGGTGACATGCCCGAGAAATCCCCCTGGTCCTGCGTCCTCTGGGACGTCGACGGCACGATCATCGATGCGTCGGAGGGGATCCTGCGCCGGCTGACGACCACCCTCGAGCACTTCGGCCGACCCGCGCCGACCCGCGCCGAGCTGGTTCACTGGATCGGCCCCCCGATGTTCGACTCCTTCCAGGCGCAGGCAGGCATGGACCCCGAGCTGGCCGCCACCGCCGTCAGCTGGTACCGCGAGCTCGGCGCCGCGGAGGGCTTCACCGCGGGAGCCAAGGTTTTCGACGGCATGGCCGACCTCATCCACGAGCTTTCGGATGCCGGTGTGCCGCAGGCGACCGCGAGCAGCAAGCCGGAACGCCAGGTGCGCATACTCATGGAGCATTTCGCCCTCGAGCCCTGCTTCGCGACCCTCGTGGGCGCGACGCCCGACGAGCGCACGCTGAGCCGCAAGGCCGACATCGTCGCCGAGGCGCTGCGACGCCTGGATGCCGCGGGCATCGACACCTCGCGACCCGTGCTCGTCGGCGACCGGCACCACGACGTCGAGGGCGGCGCCGAGCACGGCCTGCCCGTCATCTTCGTGCGGTGGGGCTTCAGCTGGCCGCACGAGTCCGAGGGCGCGGCTGCGGTCGCCGACGACGTCTCGGCGCTTCGCTCCCTCCTGCTACCCCCGGCTCGCTAGCCTGGGGCGCGTGACCGCGTCCCCCGCCACGGCATCCCCTCCCTCGCGCGCGGCGCGAGTGCTGCACCGCATCCCCGCCACGCTCGCGCTCGCCCTCCTCCTGATCGCGGTCGGCGCGATAGGTCAGGGACTTTGGGTGCCGACTCGCGAGCAGCCCTGGTTCGACGCGATCGCCTACGGCCTGCCCGCCCTCGAGCAGGGTCGCTGGTGGACGCCCTTCACCGGCACCTTCTTCGTCGCGCACCCTCTGGTGTACATCCCCACGCTCCTCAGCTTCGCCGGGATGGCCTACCTCGAATGGCGCCGGGGCTCCCGCGTCGCCCTGCTCTACTTCGCCTTCGGTCAACTGTTCGCGGTCTTCGCCGCGTCCGCATTCCTCATGCTGGGGAGCCTGCTGCCGTGGCCCTGGGCGGACGCCCTGGCGCTGCAGCTGGATGTTGGACCGTCGGGCGGCTCGATGGCCTGCATCGCGGCCGCGGTCGGCCTCCTCCCGGCGCCCTGGCGGCAGCGCGGCTGGGTGATCGTCTTCGCATATGCCGCGATCAGCATGTTCCTGCTCAGCGACCTCGCAGACGTCGAGCACGCCTTCGCGATCCTGCTGGTGCTCTTCGTCGACCGCTCGTTCCGCATCCAGCGCACGACGGTGCGCGAACAGCGTCTGCTCGCGTTCGCCATCATCGTCTCGCTCGGCGTCATCCAGATCCTCACCCTCGTGCTCCCCACCGACGGCCCGTTCGGCCCCACCGAGCCCCTCGCGGGGCCCTGGCTGGACGTCGCGATCGACACGGTCGTCATACTGCTCGTCGGCGGCGGCCTGCGAGGCGGCCGCCGCTGGGCGTGGGTGCTCTCCGTCATCTGGTCGGGGGTCAACCTGGCGGTGGCGGCGGTGATCATCGCCCTGTTCATCGCCGCACCGCGGGAGATGCACGACGGCTACGGCGATCCTGACGCCACCCTCGCCACGACGGTCCTGTGGGCGGCCTTCTGCGTCTACCTCATCGCGACTCGCCGCGCGTTCCGGGTACGCCGTCGCAAGCGCTTCGCGGGCCAGGCGCCGGTCACCGCCGACGACGTCCGCGACCTGATCCGCGCCGAAGGCGGCGGGAACCTTTCGTGGATGGCCACGTGGGACGGACTGCGCTACCTGCGCACCGAGGGGGGTCTCGTCCCCTTCCAGGAGCGCCTGGGGGCGGCGATCGCCCTCGCCGATCCCCTCGGGGCTCCGGAGACGATCCCTGGTTCCGTGCGCGATTTCGTGCGAGCGAGCGAGAACGCCGGTCTGGCGCCCTGCTTCTTCAGCTGCGGCGCTGCGACGCACGACGCGGCGCCCGCCGGATGGCGATCGCTGATCATCGCCGACGACACGATCGTCGACCTCGAGGGCCTCGCCTTCACCGGCAAGGCGTGGTCGTCGGTGCGCCAGGCCCTCAACCGCGGCGAGCGCGACGGGATGTCGTTCCGCCTGACCCGCCTCGGCGACGAGCCGTGGGGTGTGCGCCAGCAGATCCGCGCCATCTCGGAGTCCTGGGTCGGCGACAAGGGCCTGCCCGAGATGCGCTTCACGCTGGGCACCCTGCAGGAGGCGGAGGACCCCGAGGTGCGCCTGGCGCTCGCGATCGCGCCCAACGGCGACGTCGACGGGTTCCTCTCGTGGCTGCCGGTCTTCGGGCCGGAGGGGGCGATCCGCGGCTGGACCCTCGATCTCATGCGTCGGCGCGAGGGCGGTTTCGGGCCGGTGATGGAGTATCTGATCGGGGCATCCGCGCGCGACTTCGCGGCGGAGGGGGCGAGCATCCTGTCGCTGTCGGGCGCCCCCCTGGCCCACGAGGCCACACGCGACGAGGGCGCGATCGCCGGGTTGCTGTCGTCGTTGTCCGAGGCGCTCGAGCCCGTCTACGGGTTCCGCTCCCTGCATCGGTTCAAGACCAAGTTCAACCCTCGCTACGAGCCGATCTACCTCCTGTACCGCGACGAGGGCGACCTGCCGGTGATCGCCGCCGGGCTCACCCGGGCCTTCCTTCCCGACGCCACGCTCCGCCAGTTCGCCGCGGCCGGGATCGACATGGTGCGCCACGGGTGACCCGCCGCGGAACGGGCTGCGTGTGTGCGACGGCGCGATCACCGACGTATGATGACGCCACCACCCGAACGGCGGTTCTCCCGCCATGCCTCTAACGAAGGCTGCTCCACCATGCCCCTTGACGCGCCCGAACGTCGTCTGGAAGCCCACGGCTCCGCCCTGGCCGACGAGGTCTACGACCTCCTCGCCAGCGCGATCGTCGACGGACGCCTCGCCGGTGGCGAGCACATCCGCGACGTCGAGATCGCCCAGCTGTACGGCATCTCGCGCACGCCCGTGCGGGAGGCGATCCAGCGCCTCGAACGACAGGGGCTGGTCGAGATCGCGGCCCACCGGTACACGCGGGTCACGACCCCCGACGACGCCGCCGCCGCGGAGGCGACCGAGTACATCGGCTACGTCTCGGCCGCCGCGCTCCGGCAGGCCGTCCGGCGTGCGGACGACGCCAAGATCGCGGAGCTCTGCGGTCTGATCGATGAGATCGTGGATGCCGCTGAGGCGGCCGATTCCGCCCGGTTCATGGAGCGCATGGTCGCCTTCCATCGCATCTCGACCATCGCGAGCGGCAACCGGATGCTGACGTCGGTCATTCGCGAGACCCACGTCCCCGTCATCCGCGTCGTAGGCGCTTGGCTCCCCTACGACGGAGACGGCGAGCGCGCCGCCGAATCGTTCCGGTCGCTGCATCGGGCCGTCCAGACCCGGGACGCCGACGAGGCAGAGCGGATCGTGCGCGACCAGCACGGTCTGGCCTGACAGAGGCGCGGCCGCGCGTAGGGTGTCCGTCATGGCCCACGTGTCCCTGCGCGTCGTCGAGGACGACGACCTCGACGCGATCTTCGAGATGATGCGCGAACCAGACGCGCGGCGGATGGCGGCTTTCACCGCTGAGCACCCCGACGATCGCACCGAGTTCGACGAGTGGATCGTGCGTCATCGCGATGCGCCGGGCGTCGACATGTTCGTGGTCACCGAAGACGGCGGGTTCGCCGGCACGGCGGCGCTGTTCACGGTCGACGACGACCGCGAGGTGACGCTCTGGATCGCCGCACACGCATGGCATCGTGGCGTCGCCTCGGAGGCCCTGAGGCTTCTCGTGGACCGTGAGCCCGCCCGGCCGCTCTACGCGCGCGTCGCCGCCCACAATGCCGCGGCGGTCGCCGTGCTCGAGCACGGCGGCTTCACCGAGGTCTCCCGCTCGACGGTCTTCGCCCCGGGCGTCGGTGACGACGTGGACGAACTCGTCTACACGCTCCTGCCCACCCTCGACGGCCGGTAGGCGGCATTGTAGATTCCCGCCCGCTGGCATGATCACGATGGCAGGGCGGGCGCAGGCGTTCGCCCCGGGACAGGGGAATTCGCCCAGGATCCTCCTGTCCTCGGGCGTTCGCCTGCCTCGGGGCGGGGTCAGCGCACCCGCGTGACGGCGAACTGCATCCGGGGGCTCGCGGACGACTCCTGCGACTCCACCAACGCCAGCTCGCGGTCGCCGGAGCCGGCACGCGACTACCAGCCCCGCCAGCCATGAACCGCCCCGTCCACGATGACCCGACTCACCGACAGCCCGTCACCGTCAACTCACTGAAGCCACAAAAAGCCCTGAGCCACGACACGTTCGTAAACGATGTCGAGACTCAGGACACACTGTGCGCGAGGGGGGACTTGAACCCCCACGCCCTTGCGGGCACTGGCACCTGAAGCCAGCGCGTCTACCTATTCCGCCACTCGCGCATCGAGAGAAGGCCTTCGCCCGCACCTCAACTTTCCGAGGATATCACGGCGCCGAACCCGCATTTCGCCGCCATCCGCACCCCTTTTGCGGGCCCTGCCAGGGTGGCTGGCTACGATGGGCCTACCATCCGCCCGGCCTGAGGAGCCCCGTGGGAATACTTGACAGCTTCGAGAAGGGTCTCGAGCGCGCCGTGAACGGCGCCTTCGCGAAGACCTTCCGCAGCGGCATCCAGCCTGTCGAGATCGCCTCGGCCCTGCGTCGCGAGATCGACACGAAGGCCGCCGTCGTCAGCCGCGACCGCATCCTCGCGCCCAACACGCTCGAGGTCTCCCTCTCGCCCGACGACCACGCGCGCATGGCGGGGCTCGGAACCGCGCTGTTGACCGAGCTGCACACGCTCGTCGAGTCCCACGCCAAGGCGCAGGGCTACTCGTTCGCCGGCCCCGTCTCCGTCTCCCTCACGGCGGACCCGCAGCTCTCGCCCGGGACCCTGCGCGTCGCCTCCGCGACCCAGGAGGGTCAGGTGTCGTGGCGCGCGGTGCTCGATATCGACGGCACGCGGCATCCCCTCTCGGCCAGTCGCACCGTGATCGGGCGCGGCAGCGACGCCGACATCACGCTCGCCGACTCCGGGACCAGCCGCAAGCACGTCGAGATCCTGTGGGACGGCGAGCGCGCGATGGTCCGCGACCTGGGATCGACGAACGGCACGACGCTCGACGGTCGAAAGATCACCGAGGCTCCGCTCACCCCCGACTCCACCATCCGCATCGGTCGCACCCAGATCGTGTTCCGCGTCGTGGCGCAGGCGCGTCCGAGCGCCCCGCCCCGACCCCCGCGGCCCTCGGACGCGACCCAGGTGTTCGACGCGCGGGACAGAGGAGGGCGCGGATGAGCGAGCTCACCCTCTTACTCCTGCGCATCGGCTTCCTCGTGCTGCTGTGGGGCTTCGTGTTCGTCGTCGTGTATTCGATGCGCGCTGATCTCTTCGGGATGAAGGTGCGGCAGATGCCGGTTCCCGCCGAGGCCGCGGCGCCGCCCGCACCGGCCACGCCGGCACCCCGAGCCGAACCCGCCGCGGCCCCCCGCCGCGCCCCCTCGCCGGGCAAGGGCGGCGCGGCGACCATCGATACGGTGCAGCGCATCGTCATCACGTCGGGCCCGAAGACGGGTCTCGAGCTTCCGCTCGGCACCGAGCCCCTCACGATCGGCCGCTCGAGCGAGTCGGGCCTCGTCATCCGCGACGACTACACCTCGAGCCACCATGCGCGGCTCGTGCTGTGGGGAGATCAGTGGATGATCCAGGACCTCGATTCCACCAACGGAACGTGGCACGACGGCGCGCGCGTGCACACGCCCACGCCCGTGCAGATCGGTGCGCCCATCAAGGTGGGCGCCACGACGTTCGAGCTGCGGAAGTAGGCCGATCATCTTCCAGGGCTCCTCCGCGGCGCTCTCCCATACGGGAAAGGTGCGCTCGAACAACCAGGATTCCGGCTATGCCGGGTCCAATCTCTTCGTCGTCGCCGACGGCATGGGCGGCCACGCGGGCGGCGACGTCGCGTCGTCGCTGGCGATCCGCCGCCTCGAGGATCTCGATCGTCCGTTCGCCTCGAGCGGCGACGCGGAGCGCAGCCTGCGCGAGGCCATCACGGGGACGGCCGGCGACATCATCGCCATGGTGGGCCGCCGCCCCGAGCTCTCGGGGATGGGCACCACCGTCAGCGCTCTCATGATGGTCGACCAGCACGCCGTCATCGCCCACATCGGCGACTCGCGGGTCTACCTCTTCCGCGAGGGACAGCTCACCCAGATCACGGCCGACCACACGTTCGTTCAGCGACTCGTGGACTCGGGCCGCATCACGGTCGAAGAGGCGCGGTACCACCCGCGTCGCTCGGTGCTCATGCGCGTGCTCGGCGACATGGACCCCGACCCCGAGGTCGACACGTTCATCATGGCGACCCAGCCGGGCGACCGCTGGCTGCTGTGCTCCGACGGCCTTTCGGGCGTCGTCGACGACGCCCACACCACAAAGATCCTCTCGCAGGGCTTCACCCCGGCCCGCACGTGCGACCTGCTTCTCAAGCAGACGCTGGATGCCGGGGCCCCCGACAACGTCACGATCGTCATCGTCGACGTCGGCGGCCCGCACCCGGTCGTCACGGGCACGCCCACGATCGTCGGTTCGGCATCGACCCCGCTCGATATCGACGTGCCGAGCTCCGCCCGCCCGGGATGGACCGGCTGGCTGCACCCGAATCGTCAGGCCGCGAACGAGCCGACGCACTTCGAACCCGACGCGGAGTTCCTCGAGGAGCTGATCGAGGAGGACCGGCGACGCGCCAGGCGCCGGCGGATCGGCTGGATCGTGGGGGCGGTCGTCGTGATCGCGCTCATGATCGGCGGGCTCGTTCTCGCATACAACTGGACGCAGACGCGCTTCTTCGTGGGCGCCGATGAGACCTCCGTCGTGATCTACCGCGGGGTGCAGCAGGACATCGGGCCCATCGCGCTGTCGAGCGAGTACGAGCAGACCGGCATCGACCTCGCAGACCTGCCCGAGTTCACCCGTCAGACCGTCGAGACGACGATCTCGGCGGGCTCCCTGACCGAGGCCCGCGAGATCGTCGACCGGCTCCGGCGACAGGCGGAGGCGGCAGGATGACCGCGTCGACGAACGACACCGCCCCCGTGGCGGCGGACACCACCGTCATCCGCGCCCTCAAGAAGCTGCGGATGCCGCAGACCCACCGCAATCGCGAGCTCGGTCTGCTCGTGCTCGCCTTCGCCGTCTCCGGTGGCGCCATCGCGCTCGTGCAGCTCGGTGCGCTCGGCGCGGTGGACTGGTCGATCCTCATCTACGCGGGCGTGCTCGCGGCGCTGGTGCTGGTGCTGCACGTCGTGCTGCGTCTTCGCGCGCCGAACGCCGACCCGCTCGTCGTCCCGATCGCCACGACCCTGACGGGTCTGGGCATCGCGATGATCTACCGCATCGACCTCGCCACCGACGTGGAGGGGTGGAACGCCTACTCCACCCGGCAGATGGCGTGGACGGCGATCGCTATCGCCGGTGCCGTGGCCGTCGTGTTCTTCCTGCACAACTACCGCGTGCTCTTCCGCTATACCTACATCGCCGGGTTCGTGGGCCTCGCGCTGCTGCTGCTCCCCGTCATCCCGGGCCTCGCCGCGGAGGGCGCGGGCGCCGCGGTCTGGGTGTCGATCGGCGGATTCTTCACGTTCCAGCCCGCCGAGCTGGCGAAGATCTCGCTCGCGATCTTCTTCGCCGGCTACCTCGTACGCACCCGCGAGAGCCTCGCCTCCACCGGTCACCGGTTCCTCGGACTCACGTGGCCGCGGGCGCGGGAGTTCGGTCCCCTCCTCGTCCTCTGGCTCATCTCGCTCGGCATCATCGTGCTCCAGCGCGACATCGGCACGAGCGTGCTCATCTTCGGCATGTTCATCGCGATGCTCTACACGGCCACGAGCCGCACGAGCTGGGTGCTCATCGGCCTCGGACTCGCCATCGCCGGGGTCCTCCTGGCGTCGCAGGTGATGTCGTACGTCGGTTCGCGGTTCTCGGCCTGGCTGAACGCCTTCGACCCCGCCATGATCGACGCGCCGCGCGGCAGCTACCAGCTCGTGCAGGGCATCTTCGGGCTCGCGCAGGGCGGGCTGCTCGGCACGGGCCTCGGCGAGGGACGGCCGTACCTCACCCCGCTGTCGCAGAGCGACTACATCCTTCCGAGCCTCGGCGAGGAGCTCGGCCTCATCGGGGTGTTCGCGATCCTCTGCCTCTACATGATCTTCGTCAGCCGCGGAATCCGGATCGGCATGGCGGGTCAGGACGACTTCGGCAAGCTGCTCGCGACGGGCCTGTCGTTCACGATCGCCCTGCAGGTGTTCATCATGGTGGGCGGCGTCACCCGCGTCATCCCGCTCACGGGGCTCACCACGCCGTTCCTGGCCGCCGGAGGGTCGTCGCTGATCGCGAACTGGATCATCGTCGCCCTGCTGCTGCGCCTGTCGGATGCCGTGCGTTCCAAGCCCCGGGTGGTGATCGGATGAACAAGGAGCTGAGGCGCCTCTCCATCGTCATCCTCGCGATGTTCCTCGCGCTGTTCGGCGCGACCAGCTGGATCCAGGTCGTTCAGGCCGAGGCCCTGTCGGAGAACCCCCGCAACACCCGTGCGCTCTACGACAGCTACCAGGTGCAGCGCGGCGCGATCCTCGCCGAGGGTGCGGCGATCGCCTACTCGGTGCCGTCGAACGACATCTACTCGTTCCAACGCGTCTACACCGATGCCGAGATGTGGGCCCCCGTCACGGGCTACATCAACCCGATGCTCGGATCGGCTACGGGGCTCGAGGCGGCCATGAATCAGGAGCTCTCGGGGTCCAGCGGCTCGGCGTTCTTCCAGCGTGTCGAGCAGATCTTCACCGGTCAGACCCCCCGGGGGTCCAACGTGTCGATCAGCCTCGATCCCCAGGTGCAGCGCGCGGCATACGAAGCTCTCGGCGACCTTCAGGGCGCCGTCCTCGCGATCGAGCCCGACACCGGCCGCGTGCTGGCAATGGTGAGCTCGCCGAGCTTCGACACGAACCTCCTCGCGGTGCACGACGACGCGGCGGTGACCGAGACGTACGCCGCCCTGGAGGCCGACCCCCTCGACCCGCTCGGGAACCGCGCGATCGCGGGCGCCCTCAACCC
This sequence comes from Microbacterium sp. NPDC078428, assembly GCF_044542535.1. Taxonomy (NCBI): domain Bacteria; kingdom Bacillati; phylum Actinomycetota; class Actinomycetes; order Micrococcales; family Microbacteriaceae; genus Microbacterium; species Microbacterium sp. NPDC078428. Next base: position 11,143 of record NZ_JBITUP010000001.1, on the reverse strand, counting down.
GCCCGGATCGACCTTCAAGCTCGTCGTCGCCTCGGCTGCGCTCGCCTCGGGCGAGTACACGCCGGAGTCGACCTTCGACAACCCCGCCCGGTGGCAGCTGCCCGGGTCCTCCGACTCGATCAGCAACTCCGGTGGTGGCACCTGTGGTCCCGGCGAGACGGTGACCCTCGCCACCGCGCTGGCCCTGTCGTGCAACATCCCGATGGCGCAGCTCGCGGTGCAGCTCGGCGACAACGCCATCCGCGAGGAGGCCGAGAAGTACGGCTTCAACAGCTCGTTCGAGCTCCCCCTGGTCTCCACCGCCTCGACGTACCCGCGTGCCCTCGACGACGCGCAGACCGCTCTCAGCGGCTTCGGACAGGGCGACGTCCGCGCGACGCCCCTGCAGATGGCGATGGTCTCGGCGGGCGTCGCGAACGAGGGCGTCGTGATGAACCCGCGGATGGTCGACCGCGTGATCGGTCCGGATCTGTCCACGCAGCAGGTCTTCGAGGACAGCGAGTTCGAGCGTGCCCTGAGCGAGGAGGATGCCGCGACGATGACGCAGATGATGGTGGCCAATGTCCGGGACGGCATCGCGTCGGGTGCAAGAATAGAGGGCGTCGAGGTGGCCGGGAAGACCGGGACGGCGGAGAACGGACCGGATGACCCGTACACGCTCTGGTTCACAGGCTTCGCACCCGCCGAAGACCCGCAGGTCGCGGTCGCCGTTGTGATCGAGGACGGCGGAGGATTGGGTCAGTCGGGGCTTTCCAACAGGATCGCCGCCCCGATCGGCAAGGCGGTCATGGAGGCGGTGCTGAACGGATGAGACCGACACAGGGTGTGTCCTTCGGGGGACGCTACGAGCTGATCTCGCGCATCGCCATCGGCGGCATGGGCGAGGTGTGGGAAGCCACCGACCACGTCATCGGACGCACGGTCGCCATCAAGATCCTCAAAGACGAGTACATGGGCGACCCCGGGTTCCTCGAGCGCTTCCGCGCCGAGGCCCGTCACGCCGCGCTCGTCAACCACGAGGGCATCGCGAGCGTCTTCGACTACGGCGAGGAGAACGGCAGCGCCTTCCTCGTCATGGAGCTGGTTCCGGGCGAGGCGCTCTCGACGATCCTCGAGCGCGAGGGGGCCCTCTCGAGCGACAAGACGCTCGACATCACCGCCCAGACATCCGCCGCTCTGCAGGCCGCGCACGCCGCGGGGCTCGTGCACCGCGACATCAAGCCGGGCAATCTGCTGATCACCCCCGACGGACGGGTGAAGATCACCGACTTCGGCATCGCCCGCATCGCCGACCAGGTGCCCCTGACGGCCACCGGCCAGGTGATGGGAACGGTGCAGTACCTGTCGCCCGAGCAGGCGTCGGGCCACCCGGCATCCCCGGCGACCGACATCTACTCGCTCGGCATCGTGGCCTACGAGTGCCTGGCCGGTAAGCGCCCCTTCACGGGCGAGTCGCAGGTCGCGATCGCCATGGCGCAGATCAACGAGCAGCCTCCGCCGCTGCCCCCCACGGTCGCCGAGCCCGTGCGCAACCTCGTGATGGCGATGATCGCCAAGAAGCCCGAGGACCGCCCTGCGTCCGCCGCCGCCGTGGCTCGCGCCGCTTCCGCGCTGCGTCGGGGCGATCTCACCGCGGCGATCGCGGCGGTGCCCGCCATCGCGGGGGCGGGGTTCGCGGGCGACGACGCCACCCAGCTGCTCACCCCCTCCGCGGGCGACGACGCCACGCGCGTCCTCACGCCGACGGCGGCCGCGGCGGCCGGCCTCGGTGCGGGCGCCGGCGGCGCGCTTCCCCCCGAGACCGGGAAGCGCAAGCGCAGCCCCTGGACGTGGCCGCTCGTGGCGCTCATCGCGCTGCTTCTTCTCGTGCTGGGCTTCTCGCTGTGGGCGCTGCTCTCCGACCGCGGAGGCGGAGACGGCCCGAGCGGCTCGCCCACGAGTTCGGCGCCGAGCCCGTCGCAGTCGACTCCCGACGACACGCCGACGCCCACGACCGTGGACGTCGACGCGCTCGGGCTCGAGGGCATGGAGTGCGAGCAGGCGCGCCAGATCGCCTCCGACGCGGGCCTGAACGCCTCGTGCGTCAACGGGAACGCGGCATCCAACGACGGCGAGGTGGGCATCGTCTACGAGGTCGATCCGTCGGGGCCGCGCGTCCCCGAGGGCACGACGCTCACGCTCACCCGCTACGCCGCGCTCACGCCGATGCCCGACCCGAGCGCGCCGACGATCGACGGCGGCGCCTCCTCCGTCGAGGCGGAATCGTCGGTGCCCGTCAACTGGACCGGCTACAGCTGCCCGTCCGGAAGCGGATCGGTCGTCTCGTACACCGTCACGGCGGTCAACGGTCTCTTCTCCAACGGACAGTCCACGTATTCCGCAGGACCGTCGGAGCGTCCGATCGACGTGACCGTCGCCGATGCGGAAGGGCAGTCGCTCATCGTCTCCTACACGGTCACGTGTGCCGGGGGCAGCGGCGGGGAGCGCACCTCGCCGACCTCGCCCGAGGCGCAGGCGACCATCGCGGAAGCGTCCGGCGCCAGCAACGGGAACGGAAGCGGCAACGGCGGCGGTCCCGGGAACGGCCAGAACGACGAGGGCGACTAGCAGCGCTCACCCGATCGCCCGCGGCCACGTAGGCTAGGCAGACACCCGTTCCACCCGCCGAGGAGTACTTCGTGACGACCGAGCCACGTGTGCTGTCCGGCCGCTACCGGGTCGACGACCTCATCGGCCGTGGCGGCATGGCCAGCGTCTACCGGGGCTTCGACCTCACCCTCGGCCGAGCCGTGGCGATCAAGATCCTCAAGCGCGAGCTCGCCGACGACACGGGATTCCGCACCCGCTTCCGCCTCGAAGCCCAGGCGGCCTCGCGCATGGCGAACCCGACGATCGTGCGCGTCTACGACGCGGGGGAAGACGACGAGACGGATGCCTCGGGCGTCGTCCACACCGTGCCGTACATCGTGATGGAGCTCGTCCAGGGGCGCCTGCTGAAGGACATCGTCGCGGAGGGCCCGGTTCCGGAAGCCGACGCGGTGCGCTACGTCGACGGCATCCTCGAGGCGCTCGAGTACTCCCACCGGGCGGGCGTCGTCCACCGGGACATCAAGCCCGGGAACGTCATGGTGACCCCCTCCGGGCAAGTGAAGGTGATGGACTTCGGCATTGCGCGCGCCGTCTCCGACTCCTCGTCGACGGTCGCCGAGACGACGACGATCCTCGGCACCGCGGCCTACTTCTCGCCCGAGCAGGCCAAGGGCGAGACGGTCGACGCGCGCACCGACCTGTACTCGGCGGGCGTCGTCCTCTTCGAGCTGCTCACCGGCCGAGCGCCGTTCCGGGGCGACTCGCCGGTCGCCGTGGCCTACCAGCACGTGAGCGAGGCGCCGGTGGCTCCGTCAGAGATCGCACCGGAGGTCTCGCGCGCCCTTGACGCGATCGTGCTCCGGGCTCTCGTGAAGGACCCCTACCAGCGCTTCCAGACAGCCGCCCAGTTCCGCGAGGCCCTCGCCGAGACCCAGGCCGGCGCCGCGCCCAGCAAGCGTCAGGTGACGGCCCTCTCCAGCGAGCTCTACGGCGCCAACCCGCGGCAGGCGGCCGAGACGGCTCGCTCGCTGCGTCAGCTGAGCACCGACACGACGATGGCGCGCACGCAGAGCGGTCCTCCCGCCGCGTGGATCTGGACGGGGCTCGCCGTGCTCGCGGTGGTCATCATCTCCCTCTTCTTCTGGATCGTCACCATCCAGCCGGGATCGGACGTCCCGTCCACGTCGCGCATCGTGCCCGACGTCGTCGGCTCCACCTTCGAGTCGGCCGAACGCGCCCTCGCGGAGGAGGACCTCGGTGTTGTGCGCCGCAGCGAGGCGAGCGACATCGTGCCCGACGGCTCGGTCATCCGCACCACACCCGGCGCCGGCACGAGTGTGAACGTCGGCCAGGACATCACCGTCTACGTCTCGACGGGGGCCGAGACCGTCTCGGTGCCCCCCGTGGAAGGCCTCTCGACCGACGACGCGCGCGCGGCCCTCGAATCGGCCGGCCTGCAGATCGGGCAGATCTCCGCGCGCAGCGTGCCCGGCCTGGCGGAGGGCCAGGTCATCTCATCCTCCCCGGTCGCGGGCGACGAGGTGATCGTCGGCTCGGTGGTCAACCTCGTCACCGCGACGGGCCGGGTAGCGCTGAAGAACTACGTCGGCTTCACGCTCGAATCGGCGACGGCCGAGATCGAGGGGCCCGACGTCGCCCTCACCGTCGAACAGATCGAAGACCCGAACTGCCCGGCGACCGAGCCGCCGACGGTCTCGCAGCAGTCCCTCCCCCCGGGAGAGGCGCCGGTGGGGTCGACGATCTCGCTGACGTACTGCACCGGCCCCGCCTCAGGCTGATCACGACCGGGCGTCCCTCAGGAGGCGGCCACCAGCGGGTGCAACCCGAGGGAGGCCGCGACGGCACCCGGCATCCCGGCCACCGCGAGCCAGTTCGCCAGCAGGCGATGTCCACCCTCGGTGAGCACGCTCTCCGGATGGAACTGCACTCCCCACAGCGGGAGCGTGCGATGCGCGAGGGCCATGATGGTCCCGCTCTCCGTCGTTGCCGTGACCCGGAGCACCGGGGGGACCGAGTCGGGTTCGACGGCGAGCGAGTGATACCGGCCGACCGTCACCGGCTCGGGGAGCCCGGCGAACAGATCCTCGCCCGCGTGCGTCACGCGTGAGATCTTGCCGTGCATGAGCTCGGGGGCGACGGAGACGCGTCCCCCGAACGCCTCCGCGAGCGCCTGATGGCCGAGGCAGACACCCAGCACGGGCACGCCGGACTCGGCCGCCGCGTGAATCACCGAGATCGAGGCCCCGGCGTCCGAGGGGCGTCCGGGGCCCGGGGAGACGAGCACGGCGTCGGCGTCGGCGACGGCGGATGCCGCGGCATCCGCCGCGATCTCACGGCTGCGCCGCACGTGCACCTGCGCACCCAGCTGCTCGAGGTAGTCGCAGAGGGTGTGTACGAAGCTGTCGTCGTTGTCGACCACGAGCACCCGGAAGCTCACTCGACCGTCACCTCCTCCGGGGTCAGCCATAGACCCACGACGGGGAAGACGTAGAAGAACAGGACGTACACGATCGCGGCGGCGAGAACGAGGAGGATGAGCAGCCGCACCCACCAGGGTCCCGGAAGCACGCGCCACAGCGCCGCGTACATCAGGCCCCCCGTCCCGCGAGCTCGGCGGGCGCGCCCGCGGAACGGGGCGTGAAGGACTCGAAGACGCTGTAGCCGATGATGCGCTCCATGATCGTGTGCTTGGGCGAGCAGCTGGTCATCGTGAGGTAGCGCTCGCCCGTGCCCTCGACCGTGTCCTGGGGCACGGCGTTCAGCACCTCGACGGCGCTCGGGCGCACATACTCCAGGTTGCGGAAGCGGTAGGTGTACCAGCCGTCCTGGGTCTCGACGATGATGGGGTCGCCCGAGTGCAGCTCCGCGATCCGGTAGAAGGGGGCGCCGCCGTAGCCGGTGCGGTGGGCCGCGACCGCGAAGTTGCCGACCTCGCCGGGCATCTGGGTGTCGGGGTAGTGGCCGATCCCGATGGTGTCGAGGGTGCGGGAGCGAGAGACGCCGCCGCCGATGCGCACCTGGTAGTCGGGGCCGAAGCGGGGGATGTACATGATGCCGAACTCCTGCCCGTCGGCGGGTTCGGGCGCGATGACCGGCTCGACGGGAGCGACCGGGGCCTCGGTGGCCGTGGCATCCGGCGTGGGCTGCGCGGACGGGGTCTGCGACTGCGCCTGCTGCTCCCACTCCTGCGCGAGCGACTGCGCCTCGGCGGTGTTGCGCGCCGCGCCGATGAGATCGCCGATCCACATCTGCCAGGCGACGAAGAGGAACACGAAAACGCCGGCCGTCAACAGGACCTCGCCGATCACCCCGGTGACGCTCGCGCGCCGCCGCGGGGCGGCACCCGCACGGCGGCGCGATCGCTCACCGCGCGTGATCGGCGCGCCTTCGGGGTGCTCCGAACGCCTCCCCGTGTCGTCAGACTCCACGCGGCGATCCTAAGGCACCCGGCTGGACGCCGGGTGCCCGGTAGACTGGGAGGCATGGCACGTTCCGACGAGGTCGATCCCGAGGCGCCCCGACGCGACGCCGACGCCCCCAACCCCGTGTGGTTCAAGCCGCTCATGGTCGGCTTCATGCTGCTCGGACTGGTGTGGGTGCTCGTCTTCTACATCAGCGGCGGCAACCTGCCGATCCCCGGGATCGCCGCGTGGAACCTCGCGATCGGCTTCGGGATCGCGCTCATCGGGTTCCTGATGACCACCCGCTGGCGCTGACGCGGCGAGGAACTACACGCGTGTAACTTCTCCACACTGTGGATAAAGGTGTGGAGAAGTCGACGCTTCAGGTGAGCGCCGGCACTGCGCAGAGCACGACGAGACCCGCGGCGACGGCGCCCACCAGCAGGTTCTGCATCGTCGCCTGGCTCGCGGCGCGGGTGCGCGCGTAGATCAGACCGAGAAGCGCGCCCACCGCCAGGCCGCCCACGTGCGCCTGCCACGAGATCGATGATCCGGGCAGGAAGCTCAGCACCAGGTTGATGCCGAGGATCACGAGGATGCCGGTGATGTTCGCCCCGATGTGGCGTCCGATGATGAGCAGCGCGCCGAGAAGCCCGAAGACCGCGCCGGATGCTCCGATGACGAACGTGCCCGGAGCGAGCAGCGCCACGGCGACGGAGCCGCCGAGCCCGGCGATGAGATAGAGCGCCAGGAATCTCATGTGCCCGAGGAGGGGCTCGAGACTGCGCCCGATGAGCCAGACGGCGAGCATATTCAGCGCCAGGTGCCAGAAGCTTCCGTGCGCCAGCAGCGCCGTGAAGAGCCGCCACGGCTGGAAGGCGCCCAGCTCGGGCATGAGATACAGGCTGTTGAAGGCGAGGAACCCGGTCAGCGGAACGAAGAGGGCGACGACGAAGAGGGCCGCGGTGATCCCGACGATCCAGTAGCTGACCAGCGGGCGCGAATCGAGCCTTCGTGCCGCCCGCTTGACGCGCGGCGGCGTCTGCTGGCGCTGCTGCGCCAAGCACTCGGGGCAGATGACGCCGACCGCCGCCTGGGTCTGGCACTCCGGACAGATCGTGCGCAGGCAGCGCTGACACAGCACATAGCTGCGCCGATCAGGATGCCGGTAGCAGAAGTCCTCTGCGTTGCGCGGCTGGCCGGCGGACACGCGTCGTCAGAGCGAGACGACGTCGATCGACTGGATGACCACGGGCTCGATGGGGCGGTCCCCGGAGGCCGTCGGCACCTGTGCGATCGCATCGACGACCGAACGGGACGCGTCGTCCGCGACCTCGCCGAAGATCGTGTGCTTGCCCTGCAGCCACGGCGTCGGATCGGTCGTGATGAAGAACTGCGATCCGTTCGTGCCCTCGGCCTTGCCGGTGATCGCGTTGCGTCGCAGTCCCGCGTTGGCCATGGCGAGGACGTACGGCGAGCCGAAGGTGAGCTCGGGGTGGATCTCGTCGTCGAAGTTGTATCCGGGTCCGCCGGTGCCCTGACCGAGCGGGTCGCCGCCCTGGATCATGAAGCCGGGGATGATGCGGTGGAAGATGACGTCCTTGTAGAGGGGACCCTCGCCGGGCTTGCCCGTCGCGGGATCGGTCCACTCACCCGTGCCGTCGGCCAGCCCGATGAAGTTCTTGACCGTGCGGGGGGCGTGGTCGCCGTAGAGGTTGACGACGATGTCGCCGTGATTGGTGTGCAGGGTTGCGACAGCGGAGTGGTGCGGCATCCCGCCATTCTCCCATAGGAATCGGGAGGAAACCCGGCCCCGGGGCATGCACGTGGCAAGATGGGGGCACGACGCCTGTCGTCCACCAGCGATCGAGGAGGCCCCGTGAGCCTGAGCCGTAAGCGCAAGAAGGAACTCCGCAAGCTGCAGGATTCCGCCACCAAACTGTGGGAGTCACAGCAGGTGCTGGTCGGAGAGGCCGCCGGGATGGCCCGCGAGGCCGGCCGCCAGCTCGGCAACTACTCGCGTGAGCAGGTCGTTCCGACCGTGCAGCACACCTACACCGACCGAGTCCTCCCCGCCGTCGACAGGGGAGTGCGCGCCGGTCGTCACGCGCTCGACCACAAGGTCGTTCCCGCCGTCGGCACCGTCGTGGGCTCGGCCCTCTCGGTGTGGGACGCCGCCAACGACACGCGCGCCCGGATCGCCTCCGGCAAGGGCTTCGAGTTCCCCGACACGAGGAAGGTCGGCAAGAACGCCGACAAGTACCGCAAGCAGGCGACGAAGGCGATCGCGAAGCGCCTCGCCGCGCTCGAGCCGGCCCCCAAGAAGTCGGGACCCGGCGTCGGCGGTGTCATCGCCATCGTCTTCGGCGTGCTCGCCGCGGCCGGAGTCCTGTACGCCGCGTGGCAGACGCTGCGCGCCGACGACGAGCTCTGGGTTGCCGACGACCCGCTCGCCGCTCCGGATGCCTGATCCGGACACCGACACGACGACGGATGCCGCGACCGCACGAGTGCGGGACGCGGCATCCGCATTGGGGCTTGCGGTCAGCGTCGTACCGCGACCGGCCGCCCACTCCCTCGAGGAGGCCGCGGCCGGACTCGGGATAGAACCCGCGCGCATCGTCAAGACGCTCGTCGTGAAACGCAGCGACGACACGTTCCTCTTCGCACTGGTGCCCGGTTATCGCCAGATCGCGTGGCCCAAGCTGCGGAGCGTGGTGGGCGTCAACAAGCTGAGGCTGCCGGAACCCGAGGTCGCCCTCGCGGCGACCGGCTACGAGCGGGGCACGATCGTGCCGCTCGGCAGCACGACCGCGTGGCCCGTCTTCGCCGACGAGCGCATCTCCGGCCGCATCGCGATGGGCGCGGGAGCGCACGGGTTCAGCCTCTTCGTCGACTCCGCCGAGCTGCTGAGCGCCCTCGGCGCGACGATCGCCGACATCTCGAACTGAGTCAGCGCAGGCCGGCCATCTTCAGGCCGATGCCGACGAGGCTCACGCGCTGGCGTCGGTCCACCTCGTCGAGGCGCACCCACTCCGCGCGATCGGTCGAACCGCCGACCTCGTTGCGCAAGGTTCCGCCCCGCACGCGCGCGCGGTAGACGATGCGCAGCGTGTGGAGCGGGGCCGCCGCCCCGGCCGTCACCCGGTTGGCGGCGGGGATGACGCGGGAGTGGATGCCGAGCAGCTCGCCGATGACGGCGTCGAGGCCGGTCTCCTCCCGAACCTCGCGTCGCGCGGCGGCAGCGGGATCCTCACCCGGATCGAGGCCGCCGCCCGGCAGGGTCCACGCGGGACGGAGTCCTTCCGTCCACCGCGCGAGCAGGATGCGGTCGTCCTCGACGATGACGGCGTATGCCGCGACCCGCATGTCCATCCGCCCACCCTACCGAGCCGGGGCCTGCCGAGGGACCGAGCGGGTGGCCTGGCCGGGGGCCGACCAGGCAGTGGTGGAGCCTAGGAGATTCGAACTCCTGACATCCTGCTTGCAAAGCAGGCGCTCTACCAACTGAGCTAAGGCCCCGTGCGGGTGAGGAGTGGGGCTACCAGGACTTGAACCTGGGACCTCTTCGAGCAATTGAGTGAAAACTCAATCCCCTCGAAAGGAGCCCCTACAACGTCGGAAAGTACCGATTGCCCTGGGTTTTCCTGGGTACGGCACCTCGTCGGCGCACCTCTATGTTATCAGTTCGCGGCTGGTTACATCGACACAGATCGAGTGGTACTTGGAGAGTTTTCGGCGGTTCTCGAGTCCAGGGCGTCTCGGAGCCTGGTGTGGCCGGAGCGCTCAACTCTGAGAAGCGTCCCTGTCTCGAGAGACTACAGGCATTAAATATGTCACCCATAGAGCGCTCTCCGCAACGACCTCCGAACACAGTCGCAGCCATGGACCACCACGGCGGATGCGGAAGGAGCGACCAAGTATCAGCAAGCGAACAGAATCGAGCCCGGCGGCTTCGCAGGTTCCACGGATGATGGATAGACCCCGGATCTGGTCGTTCTACCGATACACCTCTCGGCGATGCGCGGCCCTCACAACCGTCACGACGAGTTCGTCGTCGAACACGTCGTAGATCACTCGGTAGTCGCCGATACGGATCCTCCAGGCGGTCTGCTCGCCGACGAGCTTCTTTGCACCGTGAGGCCGTGGGTCGTCACTGAGATCCTCGATCGCCTCGAGGATTCGGTCACGGGCCGGGCGGGCGAGTTTCTTGATCCGCTTCGCTGCGGCCGTGGTGAGTTCGACGCGATAGCTCACGAAGCGAGCTCAGCGCGTAGATCTTCGAGCGGGACACGAGCACCGTCGTCGGCGCTCTTGGCATCGCGGTATGCAGCGACGTCCTGTGCCATCTCGAACGCCTCGAGTGCTTCGAGATCCTCGACGCTCACGACGACGGCAGCAAGCTTGCCATTGCGGGTCACGCCGATACGCTCGCCGGCGTACATGGCGCGACCGAGTACATCGGAGAGCTGGCTGCGCAGCTCTCGGGTCGTGATTTCACCAGACAGCGTATCCATGCGATCATTGTAGCAGAAAGCGCGACTGTGTACACAGTTGGCGCAATCACGGCACAGTGGTGTCGGACGCATCCGCTCGTCGCCTCGTCGCCCCGCTGTGCCGACTTTGCAGTCAGTTGAAATACATGCCCGCGCCGGTCGAAGGCCAGGACTCATCCCCCGATCCGACCATCGACACGATCGCAGCACGGCTCGGGTTCCGCATCGTCGACGGTGAGGGCATCGTCGCAGCAGCGTTCAAGCGGAAAAGCAGCACCATCACGGCCATCCGTGGCGTGCATTCCCCGTCTGAGGCACCAGAGCCTAGCTCCGTGCGCGACGACGGTTGACTGCTCTCCGCAGGATGCTGGCTGGGGTGAGCAGGAATACCCATCCGAACTTGCACGCGTTCCAGAACATCAAGAATCCGAGGAACGCGAGCCATATAGGTCCGCCGCGATCAAGAAGCGTGAAGCAGATACCGAAAGCGAAGAAGTAGGTGGCTGCCAGAATGAGTGCGATAGCTGCCCGTGACAGGTCGTGCGCGCCGCGCAGGCGGCGGGTGATCAGATTCGTGGGGGCGTACTGCAGGAATGCATGAATGGAAACGCCGAAGTTCCATGCGGCTCTGATCAT